>NZ_JBHVGV010000009.1:0-111444 GCF_042800555.1 Streptomyces sp. NPDC057617
ATCCGGGGGCCGTGCCCGGGCCGCCCGGCCCTCCGGGGTAGTAGACGACACATGACCAGAAAGCGTCTCGGCGCGGCCACGTTCCGGCGCCGGTTCCAGCGCGTGTACGGCAGGTTCCTGGCCTCGCCTGCCGCGCTCGCCTGGAACCGGGGCCGGGGCATGGAGCTGATGCACCGGGCCATGAGCTTCGCCGCGCTCGGCTTTCTGACGCTGGTGCCCCTGCTGGTGCTGGTCGCGGCGGCGGATCCGGCGAGCGGCGAGGGCTTCGCCCGCTGGCTGGGGCAGGGGCTCGGGGTGTCACCCACGGCGCAGCGGGAGATCCAGGAGCTGTTCGGCAGACCGGGGACGGCGTTGCAGCGCACGACGGCGTTCGGTCTCGCGGCGCTCGCCGCGTTCGGTCTCACCTTCGGCTCCGCGGTGCAGATCGGTTACGAGAAGGTCTGGGAGCTGCCGACGGCCCGCTGGCACACGATGTGGCGCCATGTCGTCTGGCTCGCGGTGCTGGTCTTCTTCCTGCTGGTCTTCGTCAATACGGGGGTGACCTCGGAGTCCAAGTTGGAGACGGTGATGTCGACCGTGGGCGATCTGGTCGGCACGTTCCTCTTCTTCTGGTGGTCCCAGCGTTTTCTGCTGGCCGGCCGCGTCCTGTGGCGCGCGCTGATCCCCGGTGCCATCGCGACCGCTCTGGGGCTGCTCGGTCTGCGGGTGTTCTCAAAGCTGGTGTTCTCGCCCCTGATCGCCGCGAACGCCGTCACGTACGGCCCGTTCGGGACGGTGCTGGTGCTCCAGTCCTGGCTCGTCGGGGTCGGTTTTGTGGTGTACGGGAGCGCGCTGGTGGGTCGGCTGTACCACGAACACCGCACGCATGTGCGCCTCCAGCGGGAGATCGAGGCCGAGGAGATCTGACGTACCGGGCGGGCCGTTCCCCGGCAGCGTCGTCCTCGTGCTTCCGCGAGGTGCGCCGGGGGGCGTGCCGTGTGGGGCCGGCACGCCCCGGCTCATGAACGTACGCCCCGGATCACGGCCGTACGCCGAAGCGCCTGACGACGCTCTCTAGAGGTCGAACTCCTCCGGCGCGATACCGACGGCGAAGCACGCCTCCCGGACGACGGCCCGCTCGGTCTGGTCGAAGTCGCCGTCGGCGCCGCCGATGACGATGCCGATCTGGATGACCGCGCGCGCCTCGGTGGGCTTCTTGGCGACCTTGGCGATGGTCTGGAGGACACCGACCTTGCCGAATTCGAAGTCGAGCGTCAGCTTCTGGCAGTAGTCCTCGAACCGCGCCCTGAGGTCGTCGGCGGGGAAGTTCTGGAGGACCTCGTTCGTCATGATCAGCGAGGCGACGCGCTGCCGCTCGGACGGGTCGATCGAGCCGTCGGCGGCGGCGACCAGGGCGCACATGGCCATGCTCGCGTCGCGGAAGGCGCCGCTCTTGAGGTCGTTCTTCTTGGAGTTGAGCTGTGCCTGCATCGACGAGGCGGAATCCTTGATGCGGTCCCACAGGGCCACGGGAAGTCTCCTGGGAGTGTTGGTCGCTTGCGGTGGCCGGTCGCTACGGGCCGGTCCGTACGCCCGTAAATCTACAGCACTGTAGAAACCATCCCCGGCCGTCTCTACACGCTTGTAGAGAAAGTAGAGTCTACGCATCGCGCAGGGCGATGACCGGCATGGCGGCGCACGGGCAATGGCGTCGGCGGGCCGGAACGGGGGACGGAGGAACGGTGTGGGCAGGGAATCCAGTGGACGACGCGGCCCGGCGGGCGGCGGCCGGGGCGCCGGGGACCGCCCGGGCCGTGCCAGGCTCACCAGGAGGGGCCGGATAGCCGTCTGGTCCTGCGGGACCCTGGCCGTCGGGCTGATCGCCGCGGCGGGCGGCGCCACCTGGATCTACCGGAATCTCGACGGCAACATCCACTCCGCCGACTTCGACAACAAGGTCGGCGGCGGGCGGCCGGTCAATTCGAGTCCGGGCTCCAAGAACATCCTGGTCGTGGGCTCCGACTCACGGGCCGGCGCGAACGCCGCATACGGCAGGAACCTCACCACCATGCAGTCGGACACGCTGATGGTCCTGCATGTGGCCGCCAACCGGAAATGGGCCACCGTGGTCTCGCTCCCCCGGGACTCCTGGGTGACCATCCCGGCCTGCGACCGGGGCGACGGCAGCCGGTCCGCACCGCACCACTTCAAGATCAACGAGGCCTTCGCCATAGGCGGTACGAGCGGGGAGATCGCGGGCGCGGCCGCCTGCACCGTCAAGACCGTGGAGCGGAACACCGGGCTGCGGATCGACCACTTCATGTCGGTCGACTTCCAGGGCTTCAAGGGCATGGTCAACGCGCTGGACGGGATAGAGGTCTGCCCCGAGGCGCCGATCCATGACACAAAGGCTCATCTGGATCTGGCCGCCGGCTGCCAGACCGTCAGGGACGAGAAGGCCCTGGGGTACGTACGGACGCGCTACAGCGTCGGGGACAGCTCCGACCTGGGGCGTATCGGACGGCAGCAGGAGTTCATGGAGGCGCTGGCCGACAAGGCGCGATCGAAGCTCACCAGCCCGGGCGCGCTGTACGGGTTCCTGGACTCCGCCACCCGGTCGCTGACCACGGACAAGGAGCTGGCGGGGCTCGCGCCGCTCTCCGCCCTCGCCTCGGAGATCAAGGACATCCCACGCGAGCGGCTGACCTTTCTGACCGTGCCGAACTATGTGCGCGAGGCCGATGTGCCGACGGACCGGGCCAATGTCGTCTGGCAGTATCCGCAGGCCGCCGATCTGTTCACCGCCCTGACGAAGGACGAGGAGGTGGACAAGGAGCGGCTGACGGCCGACTCCCGGGATCCGGTCTACGCCCACACCGTGCGGGTCCAGGTCCTCAACGGCACCGGCACCCGGGGGCGGGCCGCGGAGGTCGCGGAGACCCTCGGCACGGCGGGATTCACGGTCACCAGGACCGGCAACGCGCCGGAGCACACCCGCGGGACCACGGTCGTCCATCCGCCGGGGCTGGCGGCGCAGGCCGAGGTGCTGGCCTCGCGGCTGCCGGGCAGCGTCACGCGCGAGGACGCGGGGGCCGTCCCCGGGGTGGTCACGCTGACCGTGGGCACGGAATTCAAGGACCCCCGATGATCCGCCGTCGATCCGGTGATCCATGGATCCGTACGGATACGGGCCCGGCCGGCCGGGCCGACGGATGGCGGGTGCTGGACATCACGTTGCGCAGCTTTGCGATTCCTTTACGATAGCGGGAGTGGTGTTCGCACCGCCTCGTGGCTGCCTGCCACGCCCCGACCACTTGACCTCGCAGTATCTCGGACCCCGCAGTATCTCGACATTTCGATATCCCGACCACCTGATCACAGAAGGAGCCGCGGTCCCGCAATGGGTGAGCCTCCCAGTACGAGCCGTGCCGTCGACGTCCCACCGAGATCCGGGGCGGAGGTGGCACGGTGACCGAAGTGCTTCTGCTGCTTCTCGCCCTCGCGCTCACCTTCGCCTGCGCGGTGTTCGTCGCGGCCGAGTTCTCCCTGACCACCGTGGAGCGGAGCGAGCTGGAGCGTGCCGCGGCGGCGGGCGAGCGGGGCGCCGCGGGCGCGCTGGCGGCGGCCAGGCGGCTGACCTTCCAGCTCTCCGGCGCCCAGCTCGGCATCACGGTGACCTCACTGGTCATCGGCATGCTCGCGGAACCGTCGCTGGCCGTGCTGCTGAGCGGTCCGCTGGAGGCCCTGGGCCTGCCGTCGGGCGCGGTCTCCACCGTCGCCACCCTGCTCGGGGTCGCCCTGTCCACGGTGGTGCTGATGGTGGTCGGCGAGCTGGTGCCCAAGAACTGGGCGATCTCCAGTCCGCTGACCGTCGCCAAGGTGGTCGCGGGACCGCAGCGCTGCTTCACCGCGGCCTTCGCCCCGCTGATCCGGCATCTCAACAACACCGCGAACCGGCTCGTGCGGCGGTTCGGGCTGGAGCCCGCGGAAGAGCTGGCCTCCGCCCGTACCCCCGAGGAACTGGTGGCGCTGGTACGGCACTCCGCGCGGGAGGGCGCCATAGAGCCGGACTCCGCCGAGCTGTTCGTGAGGACGCTGCATCTCGCGGAGCTGACCGCGGAGAACGTGATGACGCCCCGTGTGGACGTCCGGGCCCTGGAGGCCCATGCCACCGCGAGTGACGCGGCCAGGCTGACCCTGGCCACCGGGCTGTCCCGCTTCCCCGTCTACCGCGACAGCCTGGACGAGGTCATCGGCACCGTCCATATCCGGGACGTCCTCGCGCTGGACGAGGACCGGCGCGACCGTACGCCGGTCACCGAGCTGGCCACCGACCCGCTGCTTGTACCCGACTCGCTCCCCGTCGACCGGCTGCTGCGGCGGCTGCGGAAGGCGCGGACGATGGCCGTGGTCATCGACGAGTACGGCGGCACGGCCGGGGTCGCGACGGTGGAGGACATCGTCGAGGAGGTCGTCGGCGAGGTACGGGACGAGCACGACCCGGACGAGACCCCCGACCTGGTGCCCGGTGAGCCGTCCGCGGACGGGCGCCGGGTCTGGGAGGCGGACGGCGGTGTACGGCTCGACCAGCTCGAAGAGATAGGTCTCAGCGCGCCCGAAGGCCCCTATGAAACGCTCGCGGGCCTGCTCGCGACCCGACTGGAGCGGCTGCCTGTGGTCTCGGACACGGTGGAGGTCGGCGGCTGGCGGTTCGCCGTGCTGCGCGTCGAGCACCGGCGCGCCGACCGGGTGCTGATCACCGCGCCCGCCCCGGCCGCCGAGCTGACAGGAGACGCCCGATGACCGCCCTCCAGCTCGCGATCGGCGTGCTCACCCTGTTCACCAACGCGTTCTTCGTCGGTGCCGAGTTCGCGCTCATCTCCGTACGGCGCAGCCAGATCGAGCCCCTGGCGGTCAAGGGCAGCCGCCGCGCCAGGAGCACCCTGTGGGGTCTGGAGCATCTGTCGGCGGCCATGGCCACCGCGCAGCTCGGTATCACCATCTCCTCGCTGGTGCTGGGCGCGGTCGCGGAGCCGGCGATCGCGCATCTGCTGGAGCCGCCGTTCGAGGCGGCCGGGGTGCCGGAGGCACTGATCCATCCGATCGCGTTCGTGATCGCGCTGACCCTGGCGACGTATCTGCACATGCTGATCGGCGAGATGGTGCCGAAGAACATCGCGCTGGCCGCGCCCGCGCCGACCGCGCTGGCGCTGGGTCCCGTGCTGGTGGCGCTGACCCGGGCGCTGCGGCCGGTGATCTTCGGGATCAACGCGTTCGCCAACGCCATCCTGCGGCTGCTGAAGGTCGAGCCCAAGGACGAGATCGGCTCGGTCTTCACCGACGACGAACTCGTCCGGCTGGTCAAGGACTCCAGCGCCGCGGGGCTGCTGGACCCGGCGGACGGGGAGCGGCTGCGGGACGCCCTGGAGCTGGGCACGCGCCCGGCGGGCGAGGTGATGGTCCCGCTGAGCAGGACGGTCACCGTCGACCACCGGATCACTCCGCGTGAACTGGAGCGTGCCGCCGCGGCGTCGGGCTTCTCCCGGCTGCCGGTCACCGGGCCCGACGACACGATCCTCGGCTATCTGCACATCAAGGACGCGCTCGGTGCCGCCGACCGCACCCGGCCCTTTCCGCGTGCCGCGCTGCACACGGTGATCAGGGTCGAGATCGACACCCCGCTGGACGACACCATGACCGCCATGCGCGCCGCCGGGACCCATCTCGCGGCCGTCACCGGTGACAAGAAGACCGTCATCGGCTTTGTCACCATGGAGGACGTCCTCGACGAACTGGTCGGCCCCGCGGCCGGCTCACCGACCGCCGCATAGCCGGGCGGCGGACAGAGCGGCCGGTGCTCCGCCCCGAGCACCGGCCGCTCATCCCGCCCGTACGTGCCTACGCCTGCCGTGGCCCGTACCGTTGCCCACCTGCCTCAGGGCTTGCGTGCCACACCGACGTAGAGGGCCGCTTCCTTGAGGGTGACGGTCTCCGCGTGGTCCTCGGGGTCGGGGCGCCACTCGTGCGAGGGGACGATCCCGGGGTCGAGCAGCTCCCAGCCGCTGAAGAAACGGGTGATCTCCTCGCGGGTGCGGGCCTGTCCCGGTGTGCCCGACGCGCGGTACGCGGTGGTCAGCCGGGCTATGCCCTCGGGGTCCCACTCGGCTGTCACATGGGCGATCGCGAGCGTGCTCCCGGACGGCAGCTCCTCCTTGAGGAACTCGACGATCTCATGGGCGTCGTACTCGTCGGTCACGAAGTGGAGCAGCGCGTTCAGGCTCAGCGCGATCGGCTGGGTGAAGTCCAGTGTCGCGCGCAGCTCCTCGGTGGCCAACAGGGCTTCCGGCGCCCGGACATCGCCGTGCACATACGCCGTGCGCCCGGCGGGATGGCTGTGCAGCAGGGCACGGGCATGGGCCAGCACGATCGGATCGTTGTCCGTGTAGACGACATGGGAGGTCGGGTCCTCGCCCTGCGCGACCTCATGGAGGTTCGGCGAGGTGGGGATGCCCGTACCGATGTCGAGGAACTGGCGCATGCCGTTCCTGGCGAGGAACCGTACGGAACGGTGCATGAAGCGGCGGTTTATCCGGGCCGTCGCCAGGATCGAGGGGAAGGCCGTCATGGCACGGGCCGCGGCCTCGCGGTCGGCGGGGAAGTTGGTCGTACCGCCCAGGTAATAGTCGTACATGCGCGCCGAGTGCGCCCGGTCCAGCTCCAGATCCACCGCGCCGTTGTCCCCCACCGTGTCTCCCCCTGGCATCGTTACTGTTGGTTTCCGTCGTTGGTTCCGTCGTCGGGTTCCGTCGCGTACCGACAGTCCCTGACTCCCCACCACTCGATACGGACAACCGTACGAGATGCGCCAACTCCGGTTACGGGTGGGCCGGGTGGGAGAGGAGAAACTAAATGGCCGAACTGATCCACCTACGAGGCCGAGTAATCATATGATGACTATCAGCGAAAAGCCCCAGAGGTGCTCTGCACGGTGAGGGCACTCTTCCGGTTGGCTGACCAGTGAGAGAGGACCACACCTCTCGCGCCGACGCCCTCTGCCCTGGAGCGGCGCGGCGCCCAGGGAACGGGGCGTCCGTGCACGTCGATCTGCAAACCCCTCACCGGCCGCAACGGCGGCTGGAGTTGACATTCGACGCTTTCGATTCGCACCACCACACGCTCTGGCTGCGCTACGCCCACAGCCAGGTCGGCAGCAGGGCCGCCGCCGAGGAGGTGGTGGACGCCGCTTGTGCGCGGCTGCTGGAGCACTGGCAGCATGTACTTTCTCAGGCGTCGGTGTCCCGGTACGCCTGGGCGGTCCTGAAGGAGGAGGTGGCATGGTGGCTGGACGATCATGGCGCTCAGCCCGCCCTGGTCGGCACGGCCGCGTTCCAGGCGGCGGTCCGCAAGCTCTTCCTGAACGAGACGCTCGATCAATTCGCGGTGCTGCAAGGGGAGATGGGCCTGTACGGGGCGATCTCCCGGCTTCCCGAGCGGCAGTACGACGTCATTGTGCTGCGCTATGTCCTTCAGGTCCCGGACGAGGAGGTCGCAGAGTACATGGGCATCGAAGTCGCCACGGTCCGTTCTCACATACGGCACGCCAGACGGCGGCTGGCCAAGATACTCGACTTACGAGAGACCGAGACGGAAGAGTAGACGCCCGTGCGCCGTACCAATGAACCCCCCTCCGCATCCGTCGAGGTGCTGCTGGAGAACGCGGAAGTTCTCGCCGACACCTACGACGACTACGACACGGAAGCGGCCCGCGGACGGGTTGCCGCCCGCCGCCCGCCGGAGAAACCTTCTTGCACCGCGAGTACGGCCGCGGGTGCGGCTGCGAGTACAACCGCGGGTACGGGCATGGCGCCCCCGCGCCGCCCGTCCGCCCATGAGCAGGCGGCCCAGGATCTCAATCTCGCCGTGGCCCTGATCCTCAACGCCCCTGAGGCGGCGGCCAGTCTGACGCGGCTCGTCGACCACGACAGCATCGACCCGGAGGGCGCGGTCGTCTTCGCCGCCCTGCTGCATCTGACGGGACATCAGGACGCGGCGCAGTTCTGGTGGCAGTTCGCGGCCGGCGGCGGCAACAGGACCGCTGCCTTCTGTCTCTTCCTCGCCCATCAGCAGCGCGCCGAGTTCAGGGACGCGGCCTACTGGCGCGGTCAGTCGCGCCGGCTGCCCCGGCCGGGCCGGGCGAAGACCGCGCCGACGCTCTCCTCGCTGCTGCCGGAGACGGTCAGGCACGATCTGCTGAGCCAGTGCCACCGGGGCCGCCATCCCACGCTGCCGGCTCCGCTGGAGGCGGTCATCAACCGGCTCCGGGTGGACAGCGCGGACGAGGACTTCGGGGAGGTCCCCCAGCCGGATGTCAGTCTGCCCGCCGATCTGACACGCGGGGCGGGCAGCGTGGGATGGCGGCCCCGTAACTGCACTCAGGGCCCGTAACGCGGACGCCGGGTCGGCGGCGGCGCCGTCCGGCGAATGGCCGCACGGGGCGGTACGCGGCGATCGCGGGCACGGCACGCGCGGCGCCCGGCTCGTACGGTGGCTTGCATGATCATTCGCACGGGCGGGAGCCGGCGCCCCGGATATCCGGCCGCCGCCGCGGTGTTCGCCATCGGTATGACCGGTACGACCCTGCCCACCCCGCTGTACGGGCTCTACCAGGAGGAACTCGGCTTCTCCGAGCTGACGGTCACGCTGGTGTTCGCGGTGTACGCCATCGGGGTGATCGCCGTCCTGCTGCTGGCGGGCAACTACTCCGACGAGGCGGGGCGGCGGCCCGTACTGCTGATCGCTCTGGGGTTCTCCGCCGCCAGTGCCCTGTGCTTTCTCTTCGAGGGCGGTCTGCCGCTGCTGTTCACCGGGCGGCTGCTGTCGGGCTTCGCCGCCGGGCTGTTCAGCGGGACCGCCACGGCCACGGTGCTGGAGCTGGCGCCGCCGGGGCGGGAGGCCCGGGCGGGGCTCGCGGCCACCGCGGCGAACATGGGCGGTCTGGGCTGCGGGCCGCTGCTGTCCGGTGTGCTGGCCCAGTACGCGCCCTGGCCGCTGCGGCTGCCGTTTCTGGTGCATCTGACGCTGGTGGGGGTGGCGTGCGTACTGACCTGGCTGCTGCCGGAGACCGTACGGCACCCGAAGCGGTGGCCGCGGCCGAGACCGCAGGGGCTGTCGGTGCCGCCGCGGGTGCGCGGGGTGTTCGCGCCGTCCGCGCTGGCCGCGTTCGCGGGGTTCGCGCTGCTGGGGCTGTTCACCGCGGTGGCGCCGAGCTTTCTCTCCAGGACGCTCGGGATCCACGATCTGGCCCTGTCGGGCGCGGTGGTCTTCTCGGTGTTCCTGGCGTCCACGGCCGGACAGGCGCTGCTCGGGCGGGTGGGGGTACGGAGGGCGCTGCCGGGCGGCTGTCACATTCTGGTGATCGGGCTGCTGCTGGTGGGCGCGTCCCTGGCGGTGGAGTCGCTGCCGCTGCTCGTGGCGGGCGCGGTGTGCGGGGGCTTCGGCCAGGGGCTGGCGTTCCGCGCCGGGATGGCCGCGGTCGGCGGGGCGGCGCCGCCGGAGCACCGGGGCGGTACGATCTCGGCCTTCTTCGTCGTCGCGTACGCGGGGATCTCGCTGCCGGTGGTGGGCGTCGGGGCGCTGACGCTCTGGCTGGGGCTGCGCACGGCGGGGCTGGCGTTCACGGCCTGCGTGATGGTGCTGACGGCCGCCGTCGGGCTCCATCTCCAGCGGCGCCCGCCGGCACCCGGACCGTGACCTGGTATGTCCTCAGGTGCCGGGCGGACTCGTTTTCCGATGACCCGCCCGGTGGCCCGCGATCACATCCGCCACGGCCACCACCAGCGCCGCCAGTACGAACGCCACCGACACCACCAGGCCGTGGTCGTACGCCGTGGGCCAGCCCTCCGGCCCCACCTGTGCGAAGAACACCGAGCCCACCGCCGCGATGCCGATCGCGGAGCCCACGCGCTGGCCCGTCTGGAGAGTGCCGCCCGCGCTGCCCGCCATGGGCACCGGCACCTCGGCGAGGGTCAGTGTCTGGTTGGGCGTGATGACAAGGCCACTGCCCAGACCGGCCAGGAGCAGCGGCGCCGCCATCGCCCAGCCCGCGGCGTGCCCCGGCACCAGATGGACGGCGAGCGCGGTGGCCGCGAGACCGATCGTCACCATGACCAGCCCGATCACGACCAGCGGGCGTCCGAAGCGGTTCACCAGCCGGCCGCCGATCCCGGCCGCACCGCCGGAGCCGACGGCGAACGGGGTGATGGCGAGCCCGGCCTCCAGGGCGCTGTAGTGGAGTCCGCTCTGCAGATAGAGCGTGGTGATGAAGAAGATCGCGGTGAACCCGCCGAAGTAGAGCAGGATCAGCAGGCACCCCAGCCAGAACGAGCGGACGTGGAAGAGCGACATGTTCAGCACCGGCTGGGTGGTGCCGGACCGGCAGCGGGACTCCCATTTCACAAAGCCGGTCAGCACCGCCGCCGCCACGAGCAGCAGCAGCCATTTCTCGTTGCCGTGCCACTCCTGCGACTGGACGAACGGCAGCAGCAGGGCCAGCACACCGGAGCCCAGGAGCAGCACCCCGACCGGGTCGAGATCGCGCGGGCTGACGCGGCCCGCACACGGGGTGTCGGGCAGCAGCCGCCGGGCGAGAAGGAGGCAGACGACGCCCAGCGGAAGGTTGACGTAGAAGACCCACCGCCAGCCCTCGTCAGCACCGGCCAACTGGATGATCAGGCCGCCCAGCAGCGGTCCCACGGCCATCGAGATACCGACCACCGTGCCGAACAGTCCGAAGGCCCTGGCCCGTTCCCGGCCCGCGAACATCTGCTGGATCAGCGCGGAGATCTGCGGGGTGACGGTGCCTCCGGCGAAGCCCTGCACCAGCCGGGCGATCACCAGCCAGAGGCTGGACTGGGCCGCTCCGCAGGCCGCGGACGACAGGGTGAAGAGCGCGAGCCCCACCATGAACACCGGGCGCCGGCCCCGGGCGTCGCCGAGCCGCCCCGCCGGGATCAGGAACAGGCCGAAGGCGAGCGCGTACCCCGACAGCACCCACTGGATGTCGGAGACCGGGGCCCGCAGCCCCTCACGGATGGACGGCAGCGCGACATTGACGATGGAGACGTCCAGAAGGGTCATGAACCCCGCGACCAGACAGACCGCGAGCGCCTTCCAGCGGCGCGGGTCGGGAGCCCCCTCCGTGGCGAGCGGGCCGGACGGGCCGGACGCACCCGCCGCGGCTCCGCTCTCCCGCCCTGCGTCTCCGGCCATGCTCGGACCCTAGTTCGCCCGCTCCGATCCCTCATCCGGAGCGCGCCGACCGGTGGACTCGCCGGTGGTCAGCCGTACCGCGTTCGAGCGAGCGCCATGGGTGAAGAGGATGCCGTTCGCGTGCTTGATCTAGGCCTTGAGCCCGGAGGGCGCTGCGGCCGGCGAGCCGTCCCGTACGGAATGGCCGGCCGCGGCCCGTCCCGGGGCCTTGCGGGGAGACAGCCACGCGTGGCCGGCCTCCTGGTCCTCCGGTGTCAGCTCGCCCGCCGGCAACGAGACCTCGACGGGTGCGGACGCCGGACAAGGAAGGCGCGCAGCCAGTAGTGGAAGGTCATCCGGAAGGGCAGCCCGTCGGCCTGGCCGCAGCCGTGCTCCTGGACCGTGAACGTGGGCGAGACCGACGTCCGGACCAAAGGCCCGTCAACGGCCCGTGTACGCGGAACGCCGCAGCCGGCCTCTCGGAAGAGACCGGCTGCGGCGCCCGGGAAGTACGGGGAATGCACGGATATTCACATATCCGAACCTGGCTGCGTCACTTGACGTTGATGGCCGTCCAGGCCGCGCCAACCGCCTTGTACTCGGCGCTGGTCGTGCCGTACAGCGCGCCCGCCGCACTGAGCGTCGCGGTGCGCGCCTTCGCGTAGTTGGTGGAGGACGTCATGTACGTGGTGAGCGCCTTGTACCAGATCTTGGTGGCCTTGTCCCGGCCGATGCCGGTCACCGTCGAGCCGTCGTACGTCGGGCTGTTGTAGCTCACGCCGTTGATCGTCTTGGCGCCGCTGCCCTCGGAGAGCAGGTAGTAGAAGTGGTTGGCCGGGCCCGAGGAGTAGTGGACGTCGAGGCCGCCGAGGGTGGACGACCAGTAGTCCTTGGACGCTCCGTCCTTGCTCGGCCGGTCCTGGTAACGCAGCGGCGTGCCATTGCCGTTGATGTTGATTTCCTCGCCGATGAGGTAGTCGCCCGGGTCGTTCGGGTTGGCGGCGTAGAACTCCACGGCGGTGGCGAAGATGTCGGAGGTCGCCTCGTTGAGGCCGCCGGACTCACCGCTGTAGACCAGACCCGCGGTGGCGGCGGTGACACCGTGGCTCATCTCGTGGGCGGCCACGTCGATCGAGGTGAGCGGGTGGGTGTTGCCCGAGCCGTCGCCGTAGGTCATGCAGAAGCAGCTGTCCTGCCAGAAGGCGTTGACATAGCTGTTGCCGTAGTGGGCGCGGGAGTACGAGCCGACGCCGTTGTTCTTGATGCCGTTGCGGCCGAGGACGTTCTTGTAGAAGTCCCAGGTCGTCGCGGCGCCGTAGTGGACGTCGACGGCGGCGCTCTGCCTGCCCCCGCCCCAGATGTCGTCGGCGTCGGTGAAGAGCGTGCCGGTGCCCGAGGTGCCCTGGTTCAGGTCGTAGGTCTTGTGACCGCCGCGGGCCCCGTCGGTGAGGTTGTACGTGGTGCCGCTCTTGGTGGTGCCGAGCGTGACGGAGCCACCGTAGGTGCCCGTACCGGTGCCGGTCTGAACGGCCTCGTTCCGGGACAGCTCCTTGCCGGTGGCCGCGTCGGTGACGACATGCAGCTCGCTCGGGGTGCCGTCCGGCTGGACGCCCTTGACGACGGTCTCCCAGGCGAGGACGGGCGCGCCGGTGGCCGCCCAGATCACCTTGCGGGGCGCGGTGTCCGCGGCGGCCTTGGCAGTCTTCTCCGCCGAAGCGGCCTTCAGGGCACCGGACTTGGCGGTGGCCTGGGTGACCGCGGCCTCGGTGGAGGCCACGGCTATCCGGGCCGTGGTGGCCTTGGTGACACTGCGCTCGCCCGCCGGGGCCTGATGGACGATCAGATCGCCGCCCAGGACCGGCAGTCCCGCGTAGGTCCGCTCGTACCGGGTGTGGACCGTGCCGTCGGCGTCCTCGATCACATCGCGGACGACCAGCTTCTCCTGAGCGCCGAGCCCGAGGGACCTGGCTTCGCCCGCCGCGTCGGCCTGGGCGGCCTGGATGGCCTCGACGCGCTGGCCGGGGGTGAGCAGCAGTGCGGTGGCGCCCCGCTCGCGCGAGGTGTCGGGCCGGGCACTGGCCGTGCCCGACTGGATGCCGACGACCACCATGGCGGCGGAGGCGGCGAGAGCCACGAGACGGGCGGTGTTCCTGCGAGGAGTGGAAGCTACGAGTCTCACTCAGTCTCCAAGAGTGCCGGGCCGCCACAAGGGCGGTCCTTGTGTGGGGGTGGTCATGCGCATGATCGATGCGCTGAGCCGTCCAGAGAGTGACACCGATCGGACTCGCAAGAACAGATCGCATACCAGGATTTGACCTTGAGTTGTCAATTCAGCACGGCATACGGACACCAAACGGGCGTAGTGGCGGGGGAGATGGGAGCGGAGGGCCCCGGGCGGGCGACAGCCGGGACCCTCCGCGGTCGGTCCGGCACGCGGGTCCTCAATCCGCGTGCCGTCACTGTGAGTTGGCCGTAACAGTCGGCGCTACTCGAAGAGATCGGAGTACGCGCCCAGAGCCAGCGCGATGTCCGCCTGTGCCCAGAACCGGTGGTAGGTGAAGGTCGGCGCGGCCCCGCCCTGCAGATACGCCTCGACCTTCGACCAGGCCGGGTCGCTCTCGTAGAAGGACCGGATCGACTCGAAGGTGGAAGCCGAGTTGATCGTGTCGCCGTTGGGCATGGTGCCGGTCCAGCCGCTCGGGACATAGACCGGGTCGTCGAACCGGCTGTAGTCGGTACGGGTTTCCGGGACCGCGATGCCCAGGGCGTCCTGGTGGTGGTCCCACATCCCGTCGAGCAGCGCCTTGGCCGTGTCCTTGGCCTCGGTGTCACCGGACCTCGCCGCGTAGTACGAGAGGGTCTTGGCGTACGCACCGGCCACACCGACATCGTTGGTGTAGTCGGCGACGGTGACATGCAGACCGGCGTTGGCGCCGGGCGTGGTGGCGTTCCAGGTGTCGGGCTTGCCGGACCACTGGAGGGTGGACGGGATCCGGTACGTACCGTCCGGGTTGACGGTGGTCTCGGACAGCGCCCACGCGACCCACTTGTCCAGCACCGCCTTGGCGGCGCTGTCCCCGGTCTGGTGGTAGTACTCCGCGACACGCTCCATGGACCACGCCTGGAAGCCGAACCACTGGTTGGACGGCGGGTCGTGGTAGACGGGCGCCTCGTCGTAGTACATGCCGTAGAACGTCGGGGTCCCGGCCGGGGGCTGCGCGTACCGCCCCTGCCAGCTGTTGGTGGCACCGCCCGCGATGGCGCCCTCGGACGACTGGAGCCAGCGGTAGAACTCGACCTGCCGCTTGAGGCTGGTGCTCCAGTCCTGCTGGCCGGTGGCCGACTTGGGCTTCAGGTCCGGGTACGAGCTGAGCGCCCATGCGGCCATCGGGTTCTGGTAACCGCCGTGGGCGAAGCTGGAGCCGATGCGCCAGGACCAGCCCGCCGAGGTGTCGGTGGCGCCGCCCCAGGCGTAGTACCAGGAGAGCAGATAGTGCGAGCTGTTCTTGCCGCTGCCGGCCGGGCAGGCGGTCTCGCCCGCGCAGTTGCCGACCCGCTTGAAGTACTTGTCGTACATGGCGTAGCGGAGATAGTCGCCCATCTTCGCGGCCTTGGCGACATTGGCCGCGACCTCGCCGCCCTTGCCCTGCTCCTTCGCCCACTCCGAGGCCCAGTAGGCGGCCTGGACAGCACGGGCGTCGGCGTCGGGCGCGTTGGTGAACTTCCACTGCTTGGCATAGGAGGCGTCACCGGTGAACAGGTCGAGATAGCCGTTCTTGCCGCCGTACTTGAAGGCGTCACAGGTCGGCTGGGGCACCGTCTCCCAGACGGACTCCTGCGGCCCGCGCTGGAAGGTGTTGATGTACGAGGGGCCCTGGTCGGCCGGTCCCGCCTCGCACTTGCCGGGCGCGTTGCCGTATCCGTAGACGTTGTCCACGTCCTGGATCCAGTGCATGCCGTAGATGTCGTCGGTGCCGTAGGCGCTCTTCAGCTCGCCCGCGATGGGATCGCTCCCCACCGGGACACCGCCGTTGAGCTGCGAGGGGTACTGCGAGGGCAGGTCCCACTCGGGCGCGTAGGTGGCGGGCTTGGAGGCGGTGTAGAAGCTGTTGGTGGACTGGTCGGCGTGGGTGGGGATCATGTAGCGCTCCATGGTGTCCCAGGCGCCGTTGAACTTGCTCCAGTCGCCGGTGACCTTGCCGTACATGGCCTGGAGCCAGATGAGATAGCTGTACGCCTCCGAGGTCGTCTCGTGCCCGTGGTCGGGCGCCTCGACGATCA
Organism: Streptomyces sp. NPDC057617; assembly: GCF_042800555.1. Classification (NCBI taxonomy): domain Bacteria; kingdom Bacillati; phylum Actinomycetota; class Actinomycetes; order Kitasatosporales; family Streptomycetaceae; genus Streptomyces; species Streptomyces sp. NPDC057617. The sequence goes on from NZ_JBHVGV010000009.1 coordinate 15,508, forward strand.
GGGTCTCCACCGAGTGGTACGGGATGCCCTCGGGCGAGAAGTAGCCGGCGGCCGGATCGGTGATCTTGCCGTACAACTCCAGGAAGCGGGCGTCGTAGCCGGAGGTGGCCGCGAGCTGGGTGACGGTGACCTCGGCCTTGGCCTGGCCGGTCGCGCTCGCGGTGAAGGTGGCGGCGCCGGTGCCGGTGGCCGCGGCGGCGACGGTCACCTGCTGGGCGGTGTCCCAGTTGGCGGGGGTGAAGGTGAGGCTCGAACCCGCGGTGACGGTGAGGCCGGTGTTGCCCGCGGTACGGGCCACGGTCACCCGCACATCGGCCGTCGGCCGGGCGGAGAGCTTCACCCCGAAGGTGCCGGTCGCGCCCTGCCGTACCCCGAGCTGTGTGGGGCTCGCGACGAGGGAGGGGCCGGCGGCGACCCGTACCCCGACCGGGGTGGACTCGGCCGCGGCGCCGAGACCGTCATAGGCCTTGGCGTACAGCGAGAGATCACCGGCGGGCACATTGGTGTAGTTGAAGGTGTAGGGCGAGGTGGTGTCGGTGCCGAGCAGGGTCGTGTCGCTGTAGAACTCGACCTTGGTGATGCCCGCGCCGTCGGCGGCGGCCGCGGTGGCGGCCATCGGGATGGTGCCGCCCGCGGTGAAGAGCGCGCCGGGGGCCGGGCTGGTCAGCACGGCGATGGGCGGCTGGTGCGCGCCGGTGCAGGTCACACCGTTGACGGCGAAGACGGTGGGCGCCGTATTGGTGCCGCTGTAGCTGAAGTTGGCGCCCGCGGTGGCCGCCGCGCCGGGCGCGATGCGGCCGTTGTGACCGGCGTTGGTGACGGTGACGTTCTTGCCGGACTGGGCCCAGGTGCCGTTCCAGCCGTTGGAGAGCGTCTGGTTGCCGGTGTACGCGTAGGTCAGCGTCCAGCCGTCGATCGGGTCCGTACCGCGGTTGGTGATGGTGAGATCGGCCGTGAAGCCGGAACCCCAGTCATTGGTCTTGTAGTCGACACCGCACTGGACCGCTGCGGCGTGCGCGGGGGTGCTGTTGGCCGCGGTCAGCGCGAGCGGCAGGGACAGGGCCGCCACCAGCGCGGTCAGCAGCCGGCGGGCGCCACGGGCCCGGCGGCGTCTTCCGAGCGGGGGTGGCGCGCCTGGCGGTGAACCTCGTAAGCCGAGCATGGGGTGGTCCTCCTCGCGGTCCGGTGCGGGTGTGGGGCGGGAGTGCGAACCAGTGGGAGCGCTCCCAAGCGTCGAGCGGGACCGCGAAGGTGTCAAGAGTTTGAACAAGACGCACGTCCGGGGGGATCCGTCGATAAAAGAAGTCAACCGCGGTGTTGACTCACGCCACTTCGGCGCTACCGTCAAACGCAACCAGTGGGAGCGCTTCCATCAGTCATACGCCGTGTCAGGCGGCGTACCGGACCGAGGAGTCGCTCCATGCGAGCACCACCGCGCCTCGGCGCGCTGCTCTGCGCCGTGGCCCTGGCCGTGGCGGGCACCACCCTTGTCCGGCCGGCGGCCGCGTCGGGAACCGCGGCCGCCTGCACCGTCGAGTACAGCGTCACCGGTCAGTGGGACTCCGGCTTCCAGGGCGGCGTCACGCTGACCAATCACGGGGGTCCGGTCAGCAACTGGACTCTTGCCTTCGACTTCCCGGGGAACCAGAAGGTGACCCAGGGGTGGAACGGCAAGTGGTCGCAGTCCGGTACGACCGTGACCGCCGTGAACGAGAGCTGGAACGGCACGATCCCGGCCGGCGGCTCGGTCAGCGCGGGGTTCGTCGCGTCCTGGTCGGGGTCCAATCCCCCGCCCACCGCGTTCCGGGTCAACGGGACTCCGTGCGAAGGAGATCCGGGTCCCGGCGATCCCACCGATCCGCCGCCCGGCCCCGGAGACACGCCGCCGAAGCTGCGCGCCTCGGGCAACAGGCTGGTGGACGAGAACGGAACGGTCCGGCGCATGCTCGGTGTCAACCGCTCCGGGGGCGAGTTCATGTGCGTCCAGGGCCGGGGCATCTTCGACGGCCCGGTCGACGACGCCTCGGTGCGAGCCATCGCGGACTGGGAGGTCAACACCGTACGGATACCGCTGAACGAGGAGTGCTGGCTCGGGCTGCCGCACATCAACGCGGCCTACGCCGGGGCGAATTACATCCGGGCCGTCGAGCAGTACGTGACCCGGCTGGAGGCGCAGGGCATCACGCCCGTCCTCGAACTGCACTGGTCCCACGGCAGATACACGGGCAATGACAACCACTGCCCTGACACCGAGTACGCCACCTGCCAGAAGCCGATGCCCGACGCCCAGTACACACCGGCGTTCTGGACCTCGGTCGCCCAGACCTTCAAGGACGACGAGGCGGTGGTCTTTGACCTGTTCAACGAGCCGTTCCCGGACCGCGCCACCAGCAACACCGACGCCGCGTGGACCTGCTGGCGCGACGGCGGAAACTGTCCCGGGATCGACTTCCCGGTGGCGGGCATGCAGTCGCTGCTCGACGCGGTACGGGCCACCGGCGCCCGGAATCTGGTGCTGATCCCCGGCGTCGCGTACGCCAACGACCTGCGCCAGTGGCTGAAATACCGGCCGGCGGACCCGGTGTCCAATGTCGCCGCCGCCTGGCACTCGTACAACTTCAATGTCTGCGCCAACGAGAGCTGCTGGAACGAACAGCTCGCCCCGGTAGCGGCCCAAGTGCCGTTCGTGGCGGGCGAGATCGGCGAGAACACCTGCTCACACGGCTATCTCGACCGGGTCATGGCCTGGCTCGACGGCCGTGGCGCCTCCTATCTGGGGTGGACCTGGAACACCTGGGACTGCTCCTCAGGACCCGCTCTGATCAGCGATTACAACGGCACGCCGACCAATTTCGGCGTGGGACTCCGTGACCATCTGAAGGGACTCTCATGAGCCGCACCACCTCTCCACCGCGCCGCGCCCGTACGGCGCTGGTCGCCGCGAGCGCCTTGCTGGCCGCCGCGGCGGGCACCGCGACCGTACTGGAAGGGCCCGCCTCCGCGGCGGCGGCCGGCTGCACCGTCGCGTACACCGTCCAGACCTCCTGGGACAGCGGCTTCACCGCCAATGTCAGTGTGACCAACACCGGTGACGCGCTCAGTTCCTGGAAGCTGGAGTGGAATTTCGCCGGCAACCAGAAGGTGACCCAGGGCTGGAACTCGACCATCACCCAGACGGGCGCGGCGGTCTCCGCCTCCAACGCCGCCTGGAACGGCGCTCTGGCCACCGGCGCTTCGGCGTCCTTCGGCTTCAACGCCTCGGCGACCGGCACCAACGCCGTACCGACGTCCTTCAAGCTCAACGGTGTCACCTGCAACACACCGGGCGGTGGCGACCCCTCGGACCCGCCGCCCACCGACCCGCCCACGGACCCGCCGACCGACCCGCCGCCGGCCGGCTCCAAGGTCGACAACCCGTACGCGGGCGCCGGTGTGTATGTGAACCCGGAGTGGTCCGCCAAGGCGGCCGCCGAGCCGGGCGGCAGCAGGGTCTCCAACCAGCCCACCGGTGTCTGGCTGGACCGGATCGCGGCCATCGAGGGCGTCGGCAACGGCATGGGCCTGCGCGACCACCTCGACGAGGCGCTCCGCCAGGCCGCGGGCAATCCGCTCGTGGTCCAGCTCGTGATCTACAACCTGCCGGGCCGTGACTGTTCCGCGCTCGCCTCCAACGGAGAGCTCGGCCCGACGGAGATCGACCGCTACAAGACGCAGTACATCGACCCGATCGCCGCCATCCTCGGGGACAGCAAGTACGCGAGTCTGCGGATCGTGACGACCGTCGAGATCGACTCGCTGCCCAACCTGGTCACCAATGTCACACCTCGGCCGACCGCCACTCCGCAGTGCGATGTGATGAAGGCGAACGGCAACTATGTCAAGGGAGTCGGCTACGCTCTGAACCACCTGGGCGCCGTCTCCAACGTCTACAACTATGTGGACGCGGGCCACCACGGCTGGCTCGGCTGGGACGACAACTTCGGCCCCACGGCACAGATGTTCAAGCAGGCCGCGACCGCCGAGGGCAGCACCGTCGACAAGGTGCACGGCTTCATCGTCAACACCGCCAACTACGGTGCGACGAAGGAGAACAACTTCACCATCAACGACAATGTGGCCGGCAGGTCGGTCCGTGAGTCGAAGTGGGTGGACTGGAACCGCTATGTCGACGAGCAGTCGTTCGCGCAGGCCTTCCGCCAGGAGGCGGTCCGTGCCGGCTTCCCCTCGGGCGTCGGCATGCTGATCGACACCTCGCGCAACGGCTGGGGCGGTACGGCCAGGCCTTCCGGGCCCGGCGCGCAGACCAGTGTGGACACCTATGTGGACGGCGGGCGGTACGACCGCAGGATCCACCTGGGCAACTGGTGCAACCAGTCCGGTGCCGGCCTCGGTGAGCGGCCGAAGGCGGCGCCCGCGGCCGGGATCGACGCGTACGTCTGGATGAAGCCCCCGGGCGAGTCCGACGGCGCGAGCAAGGAGATCCCGAACGACCAGGGCAAGGGCTTCGACCGGATGTGCGACCCGACGTACACCGGCAACCCGCGGAACAACAACAACATGTCGGGCGCGCTGCCCAACTCGCCGCTCTCCGGCGACTGGTTCTCCGCGCAGTTCCAGGAGCTGATGAGGAACGCGTACCCGGCGCTGTAGTGCTGCGGTAGTTGCTGCCGCGGTAGTTGCTCGTAGTACGAGCACGGGACAGGGGCCGGCGGACCCGAGTGGTCCGCCGGTCCTTCGTGTGTGCGCAGACCCGTGTGCGGCAGCCAACTGCCCTTCGTGCGTGCGGAGTCCATGCCGGGGACGTGACATCGGCGACTGTCTCCCCTTTCCACGGCCATGACACGGTGAGCGGGTCATCGGCCGAGGGGGAGGCGCTCGTGAACAAGGGGTACGCCCAATTCTGCGATGCCGACCGGCATTTCTACGACGCACCGCACCGGCTGTCGGCCGCAGAGGGGGCCGTCGCTGGCACCGGACACCAGGCGCTGTACGAGGCCGCCCGGCAGCCGGCACCGGCCGGCTGGCAGCGGCACCGCGCCGGCGACTGGCTGGCCTGGCGCCCGGCCGACTGCCAACTGCCCGCCCAGGGCTGGAAGATCCATGTCTCGGCCTCTCTGGACAACGCCGAATCGGTCCTGGACCGGGTCATGGGCTACTGCGTACCGCGCTCCATCCCCTTCAAGTTCGTACCGAGCCGCTATCTGCTGCACACCCGCAACGCCAAGTACGCCGACCGCGCCGCCAGCGGGAAGTTCATCACGGTGTATCCGGCCGACGACCAGCGGTGCGGTGTGATCGCCGCGGAGCTGGACGCCCTGCTGGCCGGCGAGCCGGGACCGTACATCCTGAGCGATCTGCGCTGGGGCCGGGGCCCGGTCCATCTCCGCTACGGCAGCTTCACCCGGCGGAACTGTTACGACGCCGCGGGCGAACTCCGCCCGGCCGTCGAGGACTTGGACGGACGGCTGGTACCGGACCTGCGGGATCCCGTCTTCCGGATACCCGAGTGGGTCACCCCGCCCGCGTTCCTGCGGCCGCATCTCGCGGCGCGCGACGCCATGACCGTCACCGGTCTGCCGTACACCATCGAGCGGGCCCTGCACTTCTCCAACGGCGGCGGGGTCTATGCCGGGCGCGACGACCGGACCGGTGAGCGGGTCGTACTGAAGGAGGCACGGCCGTACGCCGGTCTGGCCGCCGACGGTGCGGACGCGGTCACCCGGCTGAAGCGCGAACAGGCGGCGCTGGAACGGCTTTCGGGGCTGGCCTGCACTCCGGAGGTGCTCGACAGCTTCACCCTCGGCGGCCATCACTTCCTGGTGCTCCAGTACATCGAGGGCAGCCCCCTCAACACCTTCTTCGCCCGCCGCCACCCGCTGATCGAGGCCGCTCCCGACGCCGGGCGGCTCGCCTCGTACACCGCCTGGGCGCTGCGGATCCACCGGCTGGTGGAGGAGGCCGTCGAGGCGGTGCACGGGCGCGGGGTGGTCTTCAACGATCTGCATCTGTTCAACATCATGGTCTCCGAGGACGAGTCGTCCGTGGTGCTGCTCGACTTCGAGGCCGCCGCGCCGGCCGATGACAACGCCCGCCAGATCGTGGCTCATCCGGGGTTCGTGGCACCGGCCGGCCGGCGTGGCTTCGATGTGGACCGGTATGCGCTGGCCTGTCTGCGGCTGGCCCTGTTCATTCCGCTGACCAGTCTCTTCGCGGTCGACCGGGCCAAGGCCGCGCATCTCGCCGAGGTGGTGGCGGCGCGGTTCCCGGTGGAGCGGGCGTTTCTCGACGAGGCCGTGGCGGAGATACTGCGGGAGCCGTCGGGCGCCCGCGCGGAGTCGCCCGCTCATCCGGGGGCTGTCGGTGACGGCCGTGCCACGAGGGCATATCTGCCGGCCGAGCCCGCCGACTGGCCCAGGAGCCGGGACTCGATGGTGAACGCCATCCTCGCCTCGGCGTCGCCGGAGCGCGAGGACCGCTTCTTCCCCGGTGACATCGCCCAGTTCGCGACGGCGAGCGGCGGTCTCTCGTTCGGCTACGGCACGGCGGGGGTGCTGTACGCGCTGGCGGAGAGCGGCGCGGGACGGTGTGTTCCGGCGGAGGAGTGGCTGCTGCTGCGGACGAAGGAGCCCGCCTCGGGCACCCCGCTCGGTTTCTACGACGGTCTGGCCGGGATCGCCTGGACGCTGAACCGGCTCGGTCATGAGCAACGCGCCCTGGAATTAGCTGATCTGATACTCAGTCAGTCCTGGCGGTCCCTGCCGCCCGATCTCCATGGCGGGGCCGCCGGACTGGGCCTCGCGCTGGACGACCTGGCGGCGGTGTCCGGAGAGACGGGGCTGCTTGACGCGGCTCTCCGCTGTGCCGAGCCGGCCGCCGCCGCGGTGTCGGGCGGTCCGGGGCTGTCCCGCGCGGGGCTGCTGTACGGCGGTGCGGGTATCGCGCTGCTCTTCATCCGCCTCTACGAACGCACTCAGGACACCGCGCTGCTGGACCTCGCGGCCGACGCGCTCCGGCGCGATCTGGCCCGCTGCAAGCAGACCCCGGACGGCTCGCTCCAGGTCGACGAGGGCTGGCGCACCATGCCCTATCTGGGCGCGGGCAGTGTGGGCATCGGCATGGTCCTCGACGACTATCTCGCGCACCGCGCCGACGATGCCTTCGAGCGGGCGCGCGGTGAGATCGTACGGGCGGCACAGGCCACCTTCTACGCGCAGCCGGGGCTCTTCCGGGGCGCGGCGGGGATGGTGCTGTATCTGAGCCGTACGACCGCCCCGGGCCCCGGCACCGGACCGGCCGACGTACGCCGCCAGATGGACGCCCTCTCCTGGCACGCCATGGCCTACCGCGGCCAACTGGCCTTTCCCGGCGAGCAGATGATGCGGCTGTCGATGGATCTCGCGACCGGCACCGCGGGCTGTCTGCTGGCACTGGCCGCCGCGACGGGCGACCGCCCGGCACGGCTGCCCTTCCTCCCGCCGCTCCGGCGGCCCTAGAGCCGGCTCCCGTCGGGAGCCGAAACAGAGCACACCGTCCCCATGAATGAGAGGAACTGTCATGCCCCTTCTCGACCTGCAGTCGCTGGAGATCCCGAAGGAAGAGGCCACCGGCGATGTCGCCACGGGCAGCCGCGCGAGCCTGCTGCTCTGCGGTGACAGCAGCCTGAGCGTCGTCACCTGTAACTGACGTCCGGGTCCCGGGCGGTCCGCCGCCCGGGACCTGCCAGGCGGTACCCCAGCCGCCTGAAGGCTACGGACCGGAGGAGGATCCCGCCCCGATGGATGTCCCGCGCAGGGAACCCCCTCCGTTCCGGGAAGGCCACCCGCTCAAAGGGGGCCGTGACTGTGGCGCACCGCTCATGGCGGCGCGGTCCGGCCCCCGTCCGCTGTACGACGCGGCCCGGCACAGCGCGGGCCGTACCGTGGCCGTGTTCCTCTGCTCGGCCGCTTCTGCCGCCGCGTCGCTCGCCGTGCCCGTGGCCATCGGCCGGACCCTGGACCTGTTGCTGAACCAGGAGGGTGGCCGAGTGGCCCAGTGGCTCATCCTCTGTACCACTGCCATCGCCGCAGAGGTGCTCCTCGACGCCCTGGTGGCCCTGCTGAGCGGTACGGCCGGGGCCCGCTCGACCGCGCTCCTGCGGGTCAGGGGCCTGGAGCGGCTGCTCGCGGCGCCGCCCGGGCACGCGGCCCGCCTCTCCCCCGGCGATGTCGCGGCCCGTCTCTCGGCGAACGCGACGGAGGCCGGTGCGGCGCCCGTGACCGCCGCGGCCCTCGCGGCGTCACTGCTCGCCCCGGCCGGGGGAATCGCCGCGCTGTTCCTGATCGACCTCTGGACGGCCGTCGTCTTCCTCGCCGGTCTGCCGGTCCTGGTCCTGGTGCTGCGCGCCTTCACCCGTGGCTCCTCCGACAGTGTCGCGCGGTACCAGCGGGTGCAGGCCTCCATCGCGTCCCGGCTTGTCGAGGCACTGGCCGGGGCGCGGACCATCGCCGCCGCCGGTACGACGGAGCGCGAGCGGGCCCGTGTCCTCGCTCCGCTGCCCGAACTCGCCGTCCAGGGACGGCGGATGTGGAGTGTGCACGGCCGGGCCGTGGCCCGTGCCGGTGTCCTCATGCCGCTGCTGACCACCGGTGTGCTGGCGGCCGGCGGTGTACGGCTGGCCTCCGGCGCGATCAGTGTCGGTGATCTGCTGGCCGCTTCCCGGTACGCGGCGCTGGCGGCCGGGGTGGGCGCAGCCGCCGGGTTCCTCGGCTCGCTGGTGCGGAGCCGGGCCGCGGCCCGCAGAGTGGCCGAGCTGCTGGCCCTGCCCCGCCTCGCCTACGGCGCCGCGTCATTGCCGCCGGGCGGGCCCGGCAGGCTCGAACTTCGCGGAGTACGGGTCGTGCGCGACGGCCACGTCCTGCTCTCCGGTGTGGATCTGACGATTCCCGGGGGCATCTCGGCGGCGGTGGTGGGGCGTTCGGGGGCGGGCAAGTCGACCCTCGCCGCCGTCGCCGGGCGGCTCGCCGATCCGGACGAGGGTTCCGTACTGCTCGACGGTGTGCCTCTGCACGCCCTCGGGCAGGGGGAGTTGCGCCGCGAGACCGGCTACGCCTTCGAGCGGCCGGTCCTGTGGGGCGACACCCTCGGTGAGGCCCTGGCGTGCGGCGCCGAGCGGGCCTCACCGGAGCGGGTACGGGCGGCGGCACACGCGGCGAGCGCGGACGCGTTCGTACGGCTGCTCCCGCACGGGTACGACACGCCGCCCGGCGAGGCGCCGCTGTCCGGGGGCGAACTCCAACGGCTCGGCCTGGCACGGGCGTTCGCGCACGCGGGACGGCTGCTGATCCTCGACGACGCCACCTCCAGCCTGGACACGGTCACCGAGCGCCAGGTGGAACGGGCCCTCGACCGTGATGTGCGGGCAGGCACCCGGCTGATCGTCGCGCACCGGCTCTCCTCGGCGGTCCGCGCCGATCTGGTGATCTGGCTGGAGGAGGGCCGGGTACGGGCGGTGGGGCCGCATGAGGAGCTGTGGCAACTCCCGGCCTACCGCGAGGTGTTCGCCCCGCCCGGGCCGGTGACCCGCGATGACCCGGGGCCGCACGCCAGCTTCGTACCGTACGGAACCGAGCGTCCGGCGGACGCTCCCATGGAAGGGCCCGGCCGGTGACGGCGGCCGAAATGACCGGCCGGGCTCCAGGCGAGGCCCGGGGGACGCTGAGCGGCCTCCTCCCCCGGGCCCGCCGCTTTCTGCTGCGCAGAAAGGGAGTTCTGCTCAGGCTGGCCGGCTGGTCGCTGCTGGAGTCCGCGCAGACCTTTCTCGGCGGCTACTGTCTGGCACGGGCCCTGGACCGCGGATTCCTGACGGGGCGAACGGGATCCGGCCTGGCGTGGCTGGGCGTGGCAGCGGTGGCGATCCTGGCGGGCGGTCCGCTCGTACGGGGAGTGTTCGCCCAACTGGCGTTGCTCGTCGAGCCGTTGAGGGACGGTCTGGTCCGCCGGGCGGTGACACAGGCCCTGCGCCGGGCAATCGCGGAACCGGGGCGTGAGGACGGCGGGGCGGTCTCCCGGGTCACCCATCAGACCGAGATCATGCGGGACAGTTTCGCGGGGCTCGTCCTGACCGTCCGGTCCTTTGTGTTCACACTGCTGGGCGCGCTGGCCGGGCTGCTGACGCTTACGCCGCTGTTCCTGCTCGTGGTCGTACCGCCGCTGGCGCTGGGGCTGCTGCTCTTCCTCGCCACGCTGCGGCCGATGGCCGCGGCCCAGCGCGCATTCCTGGATGCCGACGAGGCGTTCGCCGACCGCGTCGGCGCGATCGGCGCCGGACTGCGCGACATCGCGGCCTGCGGCACGGGGGCGGAGGTAGGGGTCCGTACGGAGCGGCTCATCGACGCGGGGGCGCGCGCGGCGCATGCGCTGGCGCGCTGGGCGGCCGTACGCACTCTGGCACTCGGGGTGGCCGGTCAGCTACCGGTGATCCTGCTGCTGGCCTGCGCTCCCTGGCTGCTGCGCCAAGGGGTGACGGCGGGTGCGCTGGTGGGGGCGCTCGCCTATCTCGTACAGGCGCTGCTGCCCGCCCTGCATACCCTGATGACCGCGCTGGGGGCGGCGGGCACCCGGCTACTGGTGGTGCTGGAACGGTTCGAGGACCGGACGGCGGAGCCGGCGGCGGCACCCATTGCCCCGATGGTGAGCGGCAGTACCGGGCCGGTCCGGTTCCAGCGGGCCGTCCTGTCCGGGGCGCGGTCCCCGTCGCCGCCCGCGGTCGAGGTCCGGTCGGTGACCCTGGCGTACGGTCCCGGAGTACCGCCCGTTCTCGACGGCCTCGATCTGACCGTGGAGCGGGGCGAGCACATCGCGGTGGTCGGGCCCAGCGGTATCGGCAAGTCGACCCTGGCGGGCGTCGTCTCGGGGCTGCTGGTTCCCGGTCGGGGCACCGTACTGCTGGCGGGAGAGCCCGTACCGGGGCTGCGGGCGGAGGAGCTGGCGGAGCGCCGCGTACTGATACCGCAACAGGCGTACGTATTCACCGGCACCGTCCGCGACAATCTGCTGCATCTGCGGCCCGGGGCATCGTCCACCGAGCTGAGCCGGGCCGTCGACGCGCTGGGTACGGGCGGTCTGATCGGCCGGCTGGGCGGGCTGGACGCGCTGATCGAACCCGCGAGGCTCTCCCAGGGCGAGCGCCAGTCCCTCTGTCTGTGCCGTGCCTATCTCTCCGCCGCGCCGCTGATGATTCTGGACGAGGCCACCTGTTATCTCGATCCGGTCGCGGAGGAGCGGGCGGAACGCGCTCTGGCCTCTCGTCCCGGCACCCTGATCGTGATCGCACACCGGCTGTCGTCCGCGCGCCGGGCGGACCGCGTCCTTGTCCTGGATGGCACCAGGCCGGCCTTCGGAACACATGAGGAACTGCTGGCCGGGTCGGCTCTCTACCGTGATCTGATGGGCCACTGGCGCAGTGGCTGAGCCACCGGGCGGCTGACCGGCCATGTGGCTGAGTGGCTGAGTGGCCGATCCAATGGGCCGGTCCCGCCGCAGGTCAGAGCCAGCCCGCGCCCTGGGATATCCGGACCGCGTCCAGCCGGTTGCGTCCGCCGACTTTCCTTATCGCGGCGGCCAGATAGTTGCGTATCGTCCCCTTGGAAAGGTGCAGGGACCGCGCGATTTCCTCGATCGGCGCGCCTTCGGCCGCGAGCGCGAGAACACTCAGTTCACGAGGTGTCATCGGCATCTTCGCGGCCTGGAGAAAATCGAAAGCGAGTGATTCGTCGATGAATCGCTCCCCTCTGGCGACCCGGTGGATGGCTTCCACCAATCGTCTCGGCTCACCGTCCTTGTTCACATATCCGAGCGCTCCCGCGTCAAAAGCCTTACGCAAAGCTCCCGGTTTCCGTACCGTGGCAAGAACGAGCAGACCGGGCCCCTGGCCCAGGTCACCGTAGGCGGACACCATCCTGTCGATATATCCAGGAGAGTTCAGACAGTCGATATCGGCCACATATACCTGGGGCGGCACGACATATGCCCCGCGGAATGGCGTGCACCCGGGGGCCGATGACACATCGAGAGTCGTTTCGGCCCGTAACAGCGCCACGAGAGCCGAGCGGAAAAGACTCACATGGTGCACGACATGGACCCGGATCATCTACTGCCTCCTCTTGGGTGCATCACCCACACCACAATGCCCGGCCGAAGCGGTGAGGAACGCGGAATGCGCCGGAGAAGGAGGCACTTCCAGGGGCACACCGAGCACCCGCGTGCGGCAGTGCGCCACCGCGCGCGCCCGTCGGGACGGCGTGGGAGTCCCCATGGGCGGGCTCAGTGCGGTCCCGGCACCGTCACCACCCCTCCATATCTCACGCTTATTCCGTTTCGCCGGGAAAGGAGGAAAATAGCAGGAGAGCGACGTCAATGGAGGCGAGCGATGGCACAGTCCCGCTACACCCAGGACCACGGGCTGACCACCCGCATGGTGACCACCATGTTCCTGATCGGCCTGCTGTATGTGGTCCTGGTCGGTGTGTTGCTGGCGGTGCTGGGCAAGTTCTGGCCCATCATCGTGATCTTCGCAGGTGTGCTTTTCATCGCGCAGTTCTGGTTCAGCGACCGTATCGCCGCCTTCGGCATGGGTGCGCGCGAGGTCACGCCCGAGCAGGCACCCGAGCTGCATGGCGCCGTCGACCGGATCTGCGCTCTGGCCGACATGCCCAAACCACGGGTGGCGATCGCGCAGAGCGACATACCGAACGCCTTCGCCACCGGGCGGAGCGAGCGCACCGCCCTGGTCTGCGCCACGACCGGGCTGCTGCGCAGGCTGGAGCCCGAGGAGCTGGAAGGTGTCCTGGCGCACGAGATGTCGCATGTCGCGCACCGGGATGTGGCGGTCATGACGATCGCCTCCTTCCTCGGGGTGATGGCGGGCCTCGTGACCCGCTTCGCGCTCTACAGCGGGCTGTCGAACAGCGCCAGGAACGCGGGCCCCGCAGGCCTGATGATCATGGTGATTCCGCTGGTCAGCACGGTGGTGTATGTGATCGGCTTTCTGCTGACCCGGCTGCTCTCGCGCTATCGCGAGCTGTCCGCGGACCGCTCGGCCGCGCTGCTCACCGGGCGCCCCTCGGCGCTCGCCTCGGCCCTGACCAAGGTGAGCGGGCAGATGGCGCGGATTCCGACACGGGACCTGCGGAAGGCGGAGCCGTACAACGCCTTCTACTTCGTCCCCGCGTTCGCCTCGAAGGAGAGCCTGGGCCGGCTGTTCTCCTCGCACCCGACGCTGGAGCAGCGGCTGGACCAGCTCGCCCGGCTGTCCACCGAGCTGGCCCGTCCGTGACCCGAGTCGATCGAATCGAGGAGCTGGTCCCGTGGGTCTTCTCGACACCATCCTCGGCCGGAGCAAGCCGGTCCGCCCCGACCTCGACGCACTCTTCGCCCTCCCCTCCGCGGCGCTCACCCTCCAGGCAGGCGCCGGATTCGTGCCCACCGGACTGGGCTCGGTCTGTTTCGCGGGGGTCGAGGGCGGCGGCTTCGCGCGGGTCAGGGAGGACGTACGGGAGCTGCTCGACGCGGACTCCGGCCGGGCCGGGCATCCCGTGGAGTTCAGCCAGGACTCGTACGGCTACACCTGGCTGCTCGTCCGGCAGCCGCCCGAGGACACGGCCTCCCTGGTCAACGATCTGCACGCGGTCAACACGCTGCTGGAGGAGGGCGGGTTCGGCCCTCAGCTCCTCTGCTCGCTGCTGAGTTTCCGCGACGCGGAGCAGCGGCCCCTCGCGCTGGTCTATCTCTACAAACGCGGCACCTTCTATCCGTTCGCGCCGCTGCCCGGCAGCGGCGAGAAGCGGGACAATCAGCGCGAACTCCAGGTGAGGGCCGTGCTCGGCAGCGATCTGCGGGTCGAACCGGACCTGGCGCACTGGTTCCCCGTCTGGGGCGCCCCCGGCCTCTGACCTCAGGCATCCACCACGTCCGGCGCCCTCTCCACCGCCGTCTCCACGGCCTCCCGCCACCCCGCCCCGGCCGCGACCGCCGCGCGCCAGGGGCGGATCGCCCTGGGCGGCATACCGATGGCGAGCACCCCGGCGAGCCGGTCGCCCGTACGGTAGGCGGCGAGGAAACGGCGCTCCGCGAGGCTGCCCTCGACGACCGCCAGTTCCTCGTGGCCGCGGAGATATCCGTACGCCTGCACCTTCATGTCGTACTGGTCGGACCAGAAGTACGGGACAGGGGCGTACGGGTGGGGCGCGTCGGGGCGCAGAAGATTGCGAGCGGCCGCCATGCCCTGTTCGGCGGCGTTGGTACGGTGCTCGATCCGCATCGCGGCGCCGAACAGCGGGTTGTACCAGCGGGCCACGTCCCCGGCGCCGTAGACCCCCGGGGCGGCGGCGCTGTACCGGTCGCAGACCAGCCCGTCGCCGAGAGTGAGTCCGCTGCCTTCGAGCCACTCGGTGTTGGGCCGTGAGCCGATCGCCACCAGGATGTCGTCGGCGGGAAGGACGCTTCCGTCACCGAGCCGTACGCCGACGGCCCGGCCGGCGTCCGCGACCAGCCCGGCCACGGCGGTTCCGGTGCGCAGCTCGACGCCATGATCCTGGTGGGCACGCGCCAGCACCCGCCCGATCTCCTCCCCCACCGCGTGCGCCAGCGGCACCGGCGCGGGCTCCACGAGCGTGACCTCCGCGCCCAGGCCCCGGGCCACGGCGGCGGCCTCCGCCCCCAGGAACCCGGCGCCCACCACGACCAGGCGACGCCCAGCCGCCAGCCGGTCCCTGAGGGCCTTCGCGTCGTCCAGGGTCCGCAGCACATGGACGCCCGCGAGGGCCCCGGTGTCGCCGGGCAGCCGCCGCGGCCGTACTCCGGTGGCGATGACCAGGCCGTCGTACGCGACCGAACCGCCGTCCGCGAGGGCCACCGTCCGCCCCGCGAGGTCGAGCCCGGTCGCGCGGACCCCGAGTCGCAGATCGAGACCGAGGGCGTCGAGGGCCTCGGGGGTGCGCAGTGCGATACGGTCCGGCTGCCAGTCGCCCCGCAGGATCTGCTTGGACAGCGGCGGCCGGTCGTACGGAACCCCGGGCTCGTCGCCGATGAGCGTCAGACCGCCGTCGAAACCCTCCCGGCGCAGCGTCTCGGCCGCGGCCAGCCCGGCGGCGGAGGCACCGACCACCACGATCCGCCGGGGCCGCCGCTCCGGCTGCCGCGCGGCGAGGGACTCTGACACGGCATCGGCTTCCACACTCACAACGGCTCCCTCTTCGGTCAGGCGTCAGGCGGTCGGGCTGCCGGGCCGTCAGGCGGTCACCGGCCCAGGTCAGGGGAACTGTCCCAGAACACCGACCGGCGATTTCCTCGACTTCGGGGAGCGGCCGTACGAACGTACGAATGCACGAACGGCAGCGGCGCCACCGGTTGTCCCGGCGGCGCCGTTGTCAGTCGTACTCAGACTGTTCCTATGTACTCAGGCTGTTGCTACGGCTTGGGCAGGGCGCAGCCCGCGCGGCTCAGGTCGATCTGGTTGCCCGTGCCGAGGCAGGGCACGATGCCATAGGTCTCCTGGGCGTAGTTGATGCCCTGACGCACCGTCACCGTGCCGTTCTGGTCGACCTCGCACGGGTTGTTGAGGGTGCAGCGGCCACCGGACTCGTTGCCGGTGTTGTTGACGGCCACGACCTTGCCCGTGGTGTTGTCGATCACGGGCGAGCCCGAGGTACCACCGATGGTGTTGCACGCGGAGGTGTACCGGACCGAGTCCTTCCAGGTCCAGTCGCCCTCCTTCAACTGGTAGGCGAAGCCGTCGATGTTGCAGGTGTAGATGCGCTTCCAGTAGCCGGAGACCACCTTGATGGCGCTGCCCTGGACCGGCCGGACGGTGTTCAGTTCCAGCGCGTTGATCCCGTACGAACTCTGGATCTGGGCGTAGGTGCTGGTGAGCTGGTACAGCGAGACGTCCGTGTCGGTCATCGTCGCGTACGCGATCTTGCTGGCGCGCAGGGTCGCGACGCCGGTGCCCGCCGAGTTCAGCAGGGTGAAGGTACGGGTGGACGCCCGGTTGACGACGACCTGGCCGGGGCCGAGGAAGCCGGTCTCCAGACAGTGGCCGTTGGACAGGACCAGGGCGGGGTCGCTGGGCAGCGACGCGGGCGTGCGTACTACGGATCCCGAGCAGTTGCTGAGTGCCACCGTTCCGGCGAAGTCGACGGCCTGGATACCGACTTGGGACTTGGTGTCGGTGGTCGTGGCGGCCGTCGTGCGCTGCGCCCCCGTGTCATGGCCGGTGGCCATGGCGGGCGCCGTTCCCGCTCCGAGGAGCAGGACGGCCAGGAGCGCGCCGAGGAGAGGCTTCTTCATGTGGGGTCCCCTCTTGTGACCGAAGGTGCTTCGGATTTGTCATGCGCATTGTGAGTGCCGGGGCGGCAGCGGGCAACCACGCCTCAGGAACCGACAGTTGTCTCCTCAGAGGTCCAGGCGGCGGCCTGATCGCTGAGCGAGAGACCGAGTCCGGGGCGGCTCGGTACGGTCATCCGCCCCCCGCGCACATCGAGCCGCTCGTTGAACAGCGGCTCCAGCCACTCGAAGTGCTCGACCCAGGTGGCCCGGGGGTAGGCGGCGGCGAGATGGAGATGGATCTCCATCGCGAAGTGCGGTGCCATACCGAGGCACTTGTGGTCGGCGAGCGCCATGATCTGCAGAAAAGGGGTGATTCCACCGACGCGCGGGGCGTCGGGCTGGATGAAGTCGGCGGCTCCGGCCATGATCAGGCCGGTGTGCTCGGCCACACTGGTGAGCATCTCTCCGGTGGCCACCGGGGTGTCCAGGCGCGCGGCCAGGGCCGCGTGACCCTCGGCGTCGTACGCGTCCAGCGGCTCCTCGATCCAGGTGAGGCCGAAGCTCTCCAAGGCCCGGCCCATCCGGGCGGCGGTGGCGCGGTCCCACTGCTGGTTGGCGTCGACCATCAACGGCACGTCGTCGCCTATCCGTTCGCGTACGGCCTCGACGCGCCGCAGGTCGGCGCGGGTGTCCGGCTGGCCCACCTTGATCTTGACACCGCCGATCCCCCGCGCCAGCGCGAGGCCGGTGTTCTCCAGGACCTGTTCTATAGGCGCGGAGAGGAATCCGCCGGAGGTGTTGTAACAGGGCACGGAGTCGCGGTGGGCGCCCAGCAGTTTGGCCAGCGGCAGCCCGGCCCGGCGGGCCTTGAGGTCCCAGAGGGCGATGTCGAAGGCGGCGATGGCCTGGGTGGTCAGCCCGCTGCGCCCCATGGACGCGCCGGCCCACACCAGCTTCTGCCAGAGCCGGCCGGTGTCGCTGGGATCCTCGCCGACCAGTTCGGAGGCGATCTCCCGGGCATGGGCGTAGAGGCCGGGGCCGCCCGCGCGCTTGGAGTAGCCGAAGCCGAGGCCTTCGTGGCCGCCCTCGGTGCTGATCCGCGCGAAGAGGAACGCGACCTCGGTCAGCGGTTTCTGACGTCCGGTCAGTACTTTGGCGTCGCTGACCGGGGTGCGCAGCGGCAGCCGTACGAGCGAGAGACGGACGGCGGAGATACGGTCGAGCGTCGCTTCGCCGGGGGCCGGGGCGAACGGCTTGGCTGGGGCGGGCTGGATGGCGGATGTCATGACACGGCTCCTTGGGGCTTCGCGGGTCGGAGGTCGAATTACGTGCGGGGTACGCCGTATGACGGTGCCGGGCACGGCGCATCGGGACGAGAGCGGCCCACCGACCCGCCGAGCCCGCGGCCCCGCCCGCCGTAGCCAGCCCTGCCCCTCCTCCGAACACCTCACTCCCGGCTGTCACAAGTCCCCGTCGCCCGGCGGGAGTTACCAGAGACCTGACAGCCGGGCCCCTTCCGGTCTCCCGCGGCACCAACCAAAAACTGCCGGCCCCTCATCAGGGGCCGGCAGCGGCACATGCGGCGAGCGCCTCCGTACGGCCGGAGCCCGTACGGCCGGAGCCCCGGTCAGAGCCCGCCGGTGTACAGCAGGCGGTTGGGTGAGCCCTTGCTGATGGGCGACACCAGGTTCTTGCCGGCCTGCTCGGCGATCCAGAGCGCGACGTCCTTCGGGCTCGCGTCCGGGTGCTTCTCCTTGTAGAGCGCGGCGACCCCGGCGACATGCGGGCTCGCCATCGAGGTGCCGCTCTGCGCGACGGAGCCGCCGCCGAGCGCGGCGGAGACGATGGCGGAGCCGGGCGCGTACGTCCATACGCACGCCCCGTGGTTGCTGAAGTCGGTCTCGCTGTCCTCGGCGTCGGTGGCACCCACGGCGACCGCCTGCGCCGCGCCCGCGGGCGACACGGCGCAGGCGTCCGTCGCTTCGTTGCCCGCCGCGACGACGGGCAGGACACCCCGGGCCGCAATGGCGTTCACGGCGTCGTCGACCGCCTTGGACGAGGGCCCGCCGAGGGAGGCGTTGAGGAGCGCGGGCTGCTCGGCGTTCTTGGCAATCCAGTCGAAGCCCGCCAGGATTCCGGCCCAGGTGCCACTGCCGCGGCAGTCGAGCACACGTACCCCGACCAGAGACGCCTCACGGGCCACACCATGGGTTCCGCCGCCCGCGGTGCCCGCGACATGGGTGCCGTGGCCGTTGCAGTCCTGGCCGGCGCGCCGGTCGGGTACGGAGTCGAATCCGGCGGTGGCGCGGCCGCCGAACTCCCGGTGGGCGGTCTCGATCCCGGTGTCGACGACGTACACCGTGACGCCCTTGCCCGTACCGCTCACACTGAACCGGTTGTCCAGCGGCAGACGTTGCTGGTCGATCCGGTCGAGTCCCCAGCTGGCGACGGCGCCCCGGGCGCGTCCGGGATCCTGTCCGGACGCGGGCGGGCTGACCGAGACCCGGCCGTCCTCCTCGACCGCGGCGACCCCCGGGAGTGCGCGCACCGCGCCGAGCTGGGAGGGGGTGAGGACCGCGGCGAATCCGCGCAGGGAGCTGTCGTAGGTGAAGAGGGGCTTGATACCGAGCTGCCGCGTCGCCTGCGCCGGTGTGAGCGCGGGCTTCAGTGTGACGATGTACTGGTGCGGGACCGCCCGGGCGGAACGTTCCAGCGGGACATGGTCCTCGCGGGTCCCGGCCATGGCACCGCTACTGCCGAACAGCGGGGCGAGCAGGGGGACGAGCAGCAGAAGGGCGGCCGGTGCCCGGCGCGTGCGCAGGCGCATGCGTTCTCCTTGGAAGGACGGGGTTCCCTCGCGCACAGGGGGTGTACGCAAGGAAGGAACACCCGTCCTTCGTCCAGGACACACGCACCGCTTGAGCACCATCGACCGAATGGCGCAGCCCCAGCCCTCACGCGCCGCGGGACCGTACGGAGATCAGGCCGCCGGAAGCGCCTGTTCCGCCCAGATCGCCTTGCCGGTCGGAAGCTGCCGGGTCCCCCACCGCTCGGTGAGCTGGGCCACCAGCAGCAGCCCCCGCCCGCCCTCGTCGAAGACCCGGGCCCGCCGCATGTGCGGGGCGGTGGTGCTGCCGTCGGAGACCTCGCAGATCAGCGTGCGGTCGCGGATCAGCCGGAGCTGGACGGGCCCGCCGGCGTGCAGGATGGCATTGGTGAACAGCTCGCTGACCACCATCTCCGTGGTGAAGGTCAGTTCCTCAAGGCCCCACGAGGCGAGCTGGTCCGCGGCGCGCTCGCGGGCGTCGGCGACCAGCGCGGGCTCGGCCGGCAGCTCCCAGGTGGCGACCTGGCCGGCGTCGAGGGCACGGGTGCGCGCGACGAGCAGCGCCACGTCGTCGACGGGCCGGGTCGACTGGAGGGCCCGGAGAACGATGTCACAGACCGCCTCGGGCGAGGTGGACGAGGCGGACGCGGTACGCAGGATGTCGCACAGGACATCGATGCCGGAGCCGACGTCGTGCTCGGGGGATTCGATCAGCCCGTCGGTGTAGAGGACGAGCAGACTGCCCTCCGGGATCTCGAACTCGGTCGATTCGAAGGGCAGATCGCCCAGCCCCAGGGTCGGGCTCGGCGGCAGCCGCAGCACCTCCACGGTGCCGTCCGGCCTGGCGAGTATGGGCGGCGGGTGGCCTGCCCTGGCCGCGCTGCAGTACCGGGAGACCGGGTCGTACACGGTGTACAGACAGCTCGCGCCGAGATAGGCGTCGTCCGCGGACTGGTCGGCGTTCTCCGAGGCGAGCCGCAGGACGACATCGTCGAGATGGGTGAAGAGTTCGTCCGGCGGCAGGTCCATGTCCGCGAGGGTGCGTACGGCGGTACGGAGCCGGCCCATGGTGGCCGAGGCATGGATGCCGTGCCCGACGACATCGCCGACGACCAGGGCGACCCGGGAGCCGGAGAGCGGAATGACATCGAACCAGTCGCCGCCCACGCCGTACTGGGAGTCGGCGGGCCGGTAGCGGGTGGCGACCTCGACGGCCGACTGCCGGGCCAGGCCCCTCGGCAGCAGGCTGCGCTGCAGGGCGACGGCGGTGCTGCGCTCGCGGGTGTAGCGCCGTGCGTTGTCGATGCAGACGGCGGCCCTGGCGGCGAGCTGTTCGGCGAGCAGCAGATCGTCCGCGGTGAAGGCCTCCGGGTTGAGGCTGCGGCAGAACAGGGCCGCGCCCAGCACGTTCCCGCGCGCGACCAGCGGCGCGGCCACGATCGACTGGACTCCGTAGTTCGGGCAGTTGGCGGCCCGCCGGGGGTCCCGCGCCATCCACTCGGTGTAGCCGGCGTCCCAGGGCCCGGTGAGGACGGCGCGGCCGGTGGCCAGACAGCGGGCTGGCGGCGAGAACTCGGGGTAGCTGTCCACCTCGCCGATGGCGACGGCGGCCTCGGGCACACCGGTGCGGTGGGCCGACCGATGGGCGACGCGGCGCAGCCGTATGTCGCCGGAGAGCGGGCCGGGGGTGGGCTCGTCCCCGTGCAGTACGGAGTCCAGCAGGTCGACGCTGATGAAGTCGGCGAACTGCGGCAGTGGCGTGCTCGCCAGTTCCTCGGCGGTACGGGTCACATCCAGGGTGGTACCGATCCGCAGGCCGGCCTCGCTGAGCAAGGACAGCCCCTCGCGGGCCCGGTACTCCTCGCTGATCTCAAGGCCGGCCAGGGCGACGGCCCTGACCTTGCCGTCCTGGCCCTTGAGGGGCGACAGCGAGACGAGCCAGGCGCGCTCACGGTCCTCGCCCGCGGCGGTACGGAAGGTCATCGCGGTCTCGGCCTCGCCGGTGCGCAGCACACGGCGCATGGGCCCGGAGACCTTGACGTCCTGACGGTTGCCGGTCAGGAATCCGGTCCGGTTTCCGCGCATCCCGTCCTCGGTGAGCCCGGTGATCCGGCACATCGCCGGGTTGGCGCGGAGCACCCGGAGGTCGGTGTCATGGATGGCCATCGGAAGCACCGACTGGGCGAACGCGTGCTCCATCATGTCGGTGTCGAGCGGCTCTGTGTCGTGCGGGTCCGTGTCGTGGCTCCGGTCTGTGCGATGGCGGGGAGGGTTGTCACGGCCGGTACGGGCCCCGGCCACGGCCGCCAGCAGCCACGCTCCGGGTCCCTCGGCGTCCGTTCCGTCGATGTCCGTGAGCGGGCAGGCGAGCAGGTCCATGTCCACGGGGCCGCCGTTCCGGTGACGCGCCGCGATCTCGCCGCTCCACGGCTCCCGGCCGGCCAGCGAGCGCCGGGCCGACTCGGGCAGGGAGCCCCGGAGAAGTCTCTTGGCCGCGTGACCCACGATCTCGGCCGGCGGATAGCCCAGCGCCTGCTGGGCCCCCGTGCTCCAGCACGCCACTATGCCGTCGGCGTCGATCGTCGCTGTCGCCCACCTCACCCCCGCACCGGACCCGTCCGGCGCCTCCCAGGTGGCCGCACCACGCGTGTCATCCATCCCGATCTCTACCCTTTGATGATTCTACCATTTCCCTTATATCGGACTATTAGACCTCTCAGTGATATTCCCTTTGGGCGGAACCGTCATGCCTGCGGCGGTACCGCTCCCACGACACCGGTGGTATCGCTCCCTGAACGTCCATATGGCCGGACCCCACCGATCCGCTGGATTGATGGTGGTCCGGCCCGTGCTCCGTGGTGTGCAGGCGGCCCTACTGTCCGTATCCCACAGAGGGGGGACACCTCCAAGGAGCCGCCATGCATGCGATCCGTACCGGTATCCGTACGCGTACGAGAGACATCCGTACGCGTACGGGAAAACTGTCCACCGCCGGGCTGCTGCTCGCGCTGCTGGTCGCCCTGCTCGGCGCGGGCGGGCCCGGGTTCGTACCCGAGGCGCGGGCCGCCTCGCTCACCGAGGTGACCGGCTTCGGTTCGAACCCCGGCAATCTGCGGATGTTCCGCTATGTGCCGGACGGGCTGCCCGCGGGCCGGCCGCTGGTCGTGGCGATGCACGGCTGTACGCAGTCGGCCGCCGCGTACGACACGGAGACCGGCTGGACCAAGTGGGCCGACCAGTGGGGGTTCGCGCTGGTGCTGCCGCAGCAGCAGTCCGGTAACAACCTCAATTCCTGCTTCAACTGGTTCGAGTCCGGGGACATCCGGCGGGGCGCGGGCGAGGCCCTGTCGATCAAGCAGATGACCGACCGGATGAGGACCGACCTGGGCAGTGACCCGGCGCGGGTGTACGCCACCGGGCTCTCCGCCGGGGCCGCGATGACCAATGTGATGCTCGCCGCCTACCCGGACGTCTTCAGCGCCGGAGCGCCGGTGGCGGGGCTGCCGTACGCCTGTGCGACCAGTGTGCTGGCCGCGTACACCTGTATGAACCCGGGCACCAATCTGTCGGCGGCGGCCTGGGCCGACAAGGTCCGTGGCGCCTATCCCGGGTACGCCGGGCCCTGGCCCTCGGTCTCCGTCTGGCAGGGCACCGGCGACACGACCGTCGTCCCCGCCAATATGACCGAGACCGTGGAGCAGTGGACCGCGGTCCATGGCACGGACACCACGGCCGACGCCACCGACACCGTGGCCGGCTATCCGCACGCGGTGTACCGCGACGGCGCGGGGCGCGCGGTGGTGGAGACGTACGCGCTCACCGGGATGGGGCACGGCCAGCCGGTCGACCCGGGAACGGGGGCGCAGCAGTGCGGTACGGCGGGCGCGTACATCCTTGACGTCAATCTGTGCGCGTCGTACCGCATAGGCCAGTTCTGGGGGCTGGACGGGAACGGCGGCGGCGACGGCGGGACGCCCGGCGAGGATCCGCACTCCGCGGTGTTCCCGAGCCTGGCCGCGGACGACGGTTATGTGAAGGCGTCGGCGACCGGCGGCGGTCCCGCGGTCGGCACGCTGGAGGGCAGCCTCGGGCTGGCGGTCGGCCGGGGCACGGACGGGCTGCACAACCGGACCCTGCTCTCCTTCGACACCTCGTCGATCCCGGACGGGGCGACCGTGACCCGCGCGTATCTGACGGTGAACCGCGCCAGTGGCAGCGGTGACCCGTGGGCGGGCGGCAACCGGCTGGTGGCGGACATCAGGACCGGCTGCTTCGGCGCGTCGTGCGCGACGGGCGCGGACGACTGGGCCGCCGCGGCCTCGGTGACGGAGGCGGCGGAGTTCGGCGCCTTCTCCTCGGGGACGAAGGCGTCGGGCGCCTTCACCACCGTGAACCGTACGGGCGTCACCCAGGCGCGGCTGCGGCTGGTGAACGCGCCCGCGTCGACGGCGTACGTCTTCCTGAGGCCGGGAGCGGACGCGACGCTGACGGTCGAGTGGGAGTAGCCGCTCGGACTGACGTGACACCACGAGCACGCGGTGGTGCGGCCGCGAGCGGAATGCCGGCCGCACCACCGCGGATCAGTCGTCCGTCGCTCAGGGGCGGGTGCCCGGGAGGTCAGCCGTTGACCAGGGCGATATAGCGGTCCCAGTCCCAGTACCGCCCGGGGTCGGTGTGCGTGGCGCCGGGGACCTCGCTGTGCGCGATGATGCGGCCGCGGTTCTTCGGTACGCCGTACCGGTCGCAGATCGAGGCGGTCAGCGCGGCCGACGCGCGGTACATCGCCTCGGTGAAGTACGCGGGCTTGTCCACCCAGCCCTCGTGTTCGATACCGATGCTGCGGGTGTTGTAGTCCCAGTTGCCCGCGTGCCAGGCGATGTCCTTGTCCCGCACGAACTGGCCGATGTATCCGTCGGCCGAGGCGACCAGGTAGTGCGCGGAGACCTTCTTGGCCGGATCCTGGAAGATCTTTCTGGCGTTCTGGAAGGTCTCCTGTGTCACATGGATGACGACGAAGTCGATCCGGTAGGCCGTGGGGCGGCTGGAGACCGTGTAGTTGGAGGTGCTGGCCGGGATCCAGTGCGTGGGAGGAGGGCCAGCGGCCCGCCGTCCTTCGTCGGCGCGGGCGGTGGCCGGTGCGGTCAGGGCGGCCGAGGCGGTGGTGGCGAGGCCGAGCGCCGCGGCGCCGAGATACGCACCGGAGCGGAATAACGTGCGGCGGGACGGGGTGGGGCCGTGGGCTTCCATGGGGGTCTCCCTGGTTCCGTAGCCCAATGTGGAGGCGGGATGACGCGCGTAGCGCCGCCCGTCCCATGCTGGACCGCCCCCGGGCCCCTGCCAAGAACCGCTCGGCAAAGAAAGAAAGCGCCCGCCGGTCTGGACCTCTGGCGCCAACTTCCCTGCTGACAGCGGGAGTTGGGCGTGACCTCAGACGGCTCGGGGCCCGGTCGCCGCCGGGCGCACGTGTCACTCGTACGGGAGCCGGCCACGGGTACGTCACTCAACTCCGGGCCCGGTTCCGGGAACGCACGGCCGCATCGCCCCGGACGCGGGCATGCGGCAGGCCCCGGCGAAGCCGAGGCCTGCGTCCGCTCCGGCCCGGGTCAGGCCTGCGGGGTCCGCTGGTGGGTCACCTCATTTTCCTTCCGTGGCACCGATCCTGGTGCCTTCGGCTGGCCCGAGCCTGCGGCCCCGGCCGCCGCCCTTCATCGCCCCGCTCTTCATCGCCGCGGCCGCGCACACGAGACCGAACAGGAAGACGAGCGCACCGATGACGACGTTGCTCCAGATGATGCCCTTGTCGGCGCCGCTGCCCACGATCCACGGGGTCACGATCATCCAGATCCCCATCAGGCACAGGGCCCCGCTCAGCCCGTACATCCTGGACGGTGTGTTGGTGAATCCGAGCGCCAGCACGGCGATGGCGATACCCATGATCAGGTTGTGTGCCGCCAGCGACGGCTGGGTGCGGGAGAAGTGCAGGATCCAGGGTGACAGCGCGCAGTACAGACCCACGAGGAACAGTGGTCCGTCCACAAGTGCCACATCGCGCCCGCCGAGCAGGCGCGCGTAACGCTCCCGCATCTCGGGGACATCGGGATGACCGGCAAGGTCCCCCCTCGCATGTGAGACGTCGGCCATACGACTCGCCTCCTTCGCTCGCGCAAGTCCGACCGCGATGCGCGACACCGCGTCGCGCCCTATCCATTTTGCGCGCTTTGCCGGTTTTTGTGTAGCGCAGGCATCTTGGGCGCGGAATGCACTTCGCTGGTAAAATTTTGGGCCTTCATTTCCGGCCCCTGATAACCGTCCCGACAGCCGTCCCGACAGCCGTCCCGATGACCGTATACAAAGCCCGGTATTGCCTGGCCGGGCGCGCCATGGACCGGCCTCCGGCTGGGCAGAATCGGCCTCTGACCGGAACCATGCCCCTGACAGGACCAGAGGAGCGCACAGGTGGCCGAGGATGTCGTCGCAGGGGTGATACGGCAGTGGGAGCAGGTACTGCCCGGACTCGACCTGGCACCGATCGCGGTGATCGGGCGGCTCAACCGCTGTTTCGCACTGCTCCAGCAGGCCGCCGACGCGCCCCTGCGCCGGGAGGGCCTGACCAGGCCCGAGTTCGACATCCTGGGCGCCCTGCGGCGTACGGACCGGGAGCTGACACCGGGACGCATCGCACGCGAGACCTTCGCCTCCGGAGCCGCCGTGACCAAGCGCCTGCGGCAGTTGGAGGGGCGGGGGCTGATAGCGAGACGGCTCGACGAACGGGACCGCCGGGTCGCGCATCTCTCCCTGACCGCCGACGGTCGCGCGCTGCTCGACCGGCTGCTGCCCGAGCAACTGCGGTACGAGGCGGCCCTGCTGGAAGGTCTCGGCGCCCGGAGCCAGGCTCAGCTCGCGGGCGGTCTGGGCGAGTTGCTCGTACTGCTCGAAGGGCGGCTGGGCAGCCTGATCGACTGACACCGGGGACACACGGGCGGGCGCGGTCGCCGACACCGTGGCACTCCCTGGCGGTCGCGACCGGGCCGCACCCGCGTCACCGCTCGATCGGGTGAAAGTTACGCGCCGCAGCTGACGCCGGGGAGTCCCGGGCCGGTGACCGGCTCCGCCGCGGGCCCCCGGAAACACCGCACCTCCGAGGCGTACGGGCACGGTCCGCACGACGCGCCGGGGACGAACCGGTCGCGCCACGCCGGGGAAAGCGGCGCCATGCTGCTTGCCGACCCCACCCCAGGCGTTGACCGGAGGAACGTTCGCAGTGACGACCACAGGCACCGAAGAGCCGGCCGAGGCCGAGGACTCCTATGAGAACGAGGTGCCGGTACGGCGCAAGCAGCCCGGCCGTGTCATCGTCGGATGGCTGACCACCACCGACCACAAGACGATCGGCACGCTCTATCTGGTCACCTCGTTCGGATTCTTCATCATGGGCGGCGTGCTGGCGCTCTTCATGCGCGCCGAACTGGCCCGTCCCGGCATCCAGATCATCTCGCACGAGCAGTTCAACCAGGCGTTCACGGTGCACGGCACCATCATGCTGCTGATGTTCGCGACACCGCTCTTCGCGGGATTCACCAACTGGATCATGCCGCTCCAGATCGGCGCGCCCGATGTGGCCTTTCCCCGGCTGAACATCCTCGCGTACTGGTTCTATCTCTTCGGCTCGCTCATCGTGGTGAGCGGGTTCCTGACCCCCGGCGGCGCCGCCGACTTCGGCTGGTTCGCGTACTCCCCGCTCACCGACGGGGTCCACTCGCCGGGCGTGGGCGGGGACTTGTGGATCATGGGGCTGGTGCTGTCCGGCTTCGGCACGATCCTCGGTTCCGTCAACTTCATCGCCACGATCATCTGTATGCGGGCGCCCGGCATGACGGTGTTCCGGATGCCGATCTTCACCTGGAACGTGCTGCTGACCGCCGTACTGGTGCTGTTCGCCTTCCCGGTGCTGGCCGCCGCGCTGCTCGCGCTGGAGGCAGACCGTAAATTCGGCGCGCATGTCTTCGACCCGGCCAACGGGGGCGCGCTGCTGTGGCAGCACCTCTTCTGGTTCTTCGGGCACCCGGAGGTGTACATCATCGCGCTGCCGTTCTTCGGCATCGTGACCGAGATCCTGCCGGTCTTCAGCCGCAAGCCGGTCTTTGGCTATATCGGGCTGGTGGGCGCGACGATCGCGATCGCGGGACTCTCCATCACGGTGTGGGCGCACCATATGTTCGTGACCGGCGGTGTGCTGCTGCCGTTCTTCTCGTTCATGTCGTTCCTGATCGCGGTGCCGACCGGGGTGAAGTTCTTCAACTGGATCGGCACGATGTGGCACGGCTCGATCTCGGTCGAGACACCGATGCTCTGGTCGATCGGCTTCCTCGTCACCTTCCTGTTCGGCGGACTCACGGGCGTGCTGCTGGCCTCGCCGCCGATGGACTTCCATGTCTCCGACTCGTACTTCGTCGTCGCGCACTTCCACTACGTCGTCTTCGGCACCGTGGTGTTCGCGATGTTCGCCGGATTCCACTTCTGGTGGCCCAAGTTCACCGGCAAGATGCTGGACGAGCGGCTCGGGAAGATGACCTTCTGGACGCTGTTCATCGGCTTCCACGGCACCTTCCTGGTCCAGCACTGGCTCGGTGTCATCGGTATGCCGCGCCGGTACGCGGACTATCTCGCCTCGGACGGCTTCACCACCCTCAACACGGTGTCCACGATCGCCTCGTTCCTGCTGGGGCTGTCGATGCTGCCGTTCTTCTACAACGTCTGGAAGACGGCCAAGTACGGCAAGAAGGTCGAGGAGGACGATCCGTGGGGGTACGCGCGCTCCCTGGAGTGGGCGACGCCCTGCCCGCCGCCGCGCCACAACTTCCTCACCCTGCCGAGGATCCGTTCGGAGTCCCCGGCGTTCGATCTGCACCACCCGGCCATCCGGTCGCTCGACGAGGCCATGAACCGCCGCCCCGGCGCCACCACGACCGTGGCGCCGCCCGAGGACAGGCCGGAGTCGGAGTGAGCGCGTGCCGAGGAGGAACGCGTGGAGCGTGACGAGAACACCGCCACCGCCCGCGGGCTTGTCCGGCTGGAGGGGTATCTCCTGTGGAACGCCGAGATCGAGGACGCCCGCCGCCGGGCGGCGCGCTTCTGCGAGCAGCTTCCCTGGCTCACCACGGCCCAGCGCGAGGATGTGGAGCGCGCCTATGTCGCGGACCGGCTGGCGGCCTCCAGGGCGACGCTCGTCCGTATCTCGGAGCGCGCCGCCGAACTGCGCGGCGAGTACGCGGAGCGCTACCGCACACTGCGAACGCGCTGTATGGCGGCGGCAGTTGTGGCGGTGGGCGCGGCGAGCGGCGCGTGTACGACCGTCACGTACCTCACCCGGTGACCGGTGATCCCGTGTGACTCGTCGACGCGGTGACCAGGGCGGAAAGGGCAGTGGACACGGCCCCGGGCACGTACCGGCGCTTCGCAAGGCGGCGCGCCGGGGGAAAATCTATTCGGCTTGTTCGCCGCGTGTGATCGAATTTTCCTGTGAAGCGATCGTGAACCCTTCTCCATATTCGCCCCCGGTCACCGCTCTGACCACGCTCCATTGCCCGGAAGAGCGTCCCAGTCAAATGATCATCCATTGACTGAATCGGTCCCTTGACCATCCCTTGAGACGGAACCACACTCGCCAGTGGCACTCATGCATCAGGAACCACAAACGCGTGCGCTGTTCGTCTGTGCAACCGCATACGGATGGCTGTGCGAGACCGATATCGCACGGGGTGTGTGACCGGGGGAAAACCGAGAACGTTTATGCGAACTCGCCGTATCGACGCTCTCTCTTCACCCCCTCTCCTCATCTCTTGGTGCGCGAAGGGAATGGAGGGGGAATGCCGACGCATATGAGCTATCCCGGCGTTTACATCGAAGAGCTTCCCAGCGGCATCCGGACCATCGCCTCGGTCACCACCTCGGTGACGGCGTTCGTGGGGCACACCCGCCGGGGTCCGCTCAATGAGCCGGTCCGGATCACCAGTTTCGCGGAGTTCGAGCGCCGCTTCGGCGGACTCACCTCGCAGAGCGCGGTCTCGTACGCCGTGCACCAGTTCTTCGGCAACGGCGGCACGGTCGCCGTGATCGTCCGCGTGGCCAGGGCCGGCACCGGCGAGGAGGCCTGTGTCACGCTCGACTCCACCGAGGGGCACAGCGAGTGCCCGGTGCTGGAGGTACGCGCCAAGGAGCCCGGTGTCTGGGGCTCACGGCTGCGGGTGGCCGTCGACCATGACACGCCCACCCCCGACAAGACCTTCAACCTGCGGATCCTCGACGCCCGCGGCGGCGCCCGCGAGTCCTTCACCGGACTGTCGATGAGCACCGGCCACGGCCGTTTCGTGGAGACGGTCGTCAACGCCGGCTCCACTCTCGTACGGGTGAAGGCGCTGGACGAGGGGCGGCCCGACCCGTCCGGGACCGTCTCCAAGCCCTTCTCGGCCGAACTGCCCGATCTGAATGTGGAGCTGAAGGTCAAGATCGGCGATGTGGAGCGGGAGTTCACCCTCTACGAGCCCGATCACGACGGCGAAGCACCCGAGAGCGTCACCGAGTTGGCGCTGCTGCTGGAGCGCAAGCTGCGCTCACTGCCCGACGCGCCGGGCAAACACACCTACGCGGGCGCCGAGGTCACCGCCTTCGGCCGGCGCCTCCAGGTCGTCGCCGGGTCCCTCGACCCCGACGACGTGGTGCGTTTCATCGGCGAGTGCGCCAACGATCTGGGCCTGGAGGCCTCGGTCAACCCGCCCGTCTTCCCGCTGAAGGGCGGCAAGGACGGCGACCCGCCGGGACCGCGCGATCTGATCGGCAGCGAGGCCGCCAAGACCGGCCTCCAGGCACTGCGCGACGTGGACGACGTCAATCTGCTGACGCTGCCCGAGCTATCGGCGTACGAGTCCACCGAGGACATGGTCACCGTACTGTCCGCGGCCGAACAGCTCTGCCGCGAGCGGCGGATCTTCCTGCTCGTGGACTCGCCGTCGGCCTGGGGCGGGGTGGACGCCGCGCGCGCCGGGATCGGCGCGTTCGACGCCGTACGGAGCAATCACGCGGGCCTGTACTTCCCGCACCTCCAGCTCACCGACCCGCTCACCGGGCGGCTGCGCTCCTTCCCGCCGTCCGGTGCCGTCGCCGGCGTGATCGCCCGTACGGACGCGGAGCGCGGGGTGTGGAAGGCGCCGGCCGGCACCGAGGCGCGGCTCGCCGGGGTGCGGTCGCTGACGGTCAAGCTCACCGACCGGGAGAACGGCCTGCTCAACCCGCTGGGCGTGAACTGCCTGCGCACCTTCCCGGTGGTCGGCCCGCTGATCTGGGGCTCCCGCACCCTGGAGGGCGCGGACGCGCTCGACAGCGAGTGGAAGTACGTACCGGTGCGGCGGCTCGCGCTGCATGTCGAGGAGAGCCTCCACCGCGGCCTCCAGTGGGTCGTCTTCGAGCCCAACAACGAGCAGCTCTGGCTCCAGATCCGGCTCAAGGCGTCGGCGTACCTCAACGATCTCTTCCGGCAGGGCGCTTTCCAGGGCGGTACCCCGCGCGAGGCGTACTTCGTCAAGTGCGACAAGGACACCACCACCCAGGCCGATATCGATCGTGGCGTGGTCAATGTGGTGGTCGGTATCGCGCCGGTGCGGCCCGCGGAGTTCGTGATCGTCACGATCCAGCAGGTGGCCGGAGAACTCTCCCTCTCTTAACCAAGGCAAAGGAACACGAAGGAAAACGATGGCTGAGTTCCAGGTCAATGCCCATCGCTTCGACCCCTATAAGAATTTCAAGTTCCTGGTCCTGTGGGACGGTCGGACGGTCGCGGGCATCAGCAAGATCAGTCCTCTGAAGCGCACCACCGAAGTGGTCAAGCACCGCCATGGCGGCGATCCGAGTTCACCGCGGAAATCGCCGGGCCGCTCCGAGTTCGAAGGAGTGACCCTCGAACGCGGGGTCACCCACGACCCGGAGTTCGACCGCTGGGCCAACAAGGTCTGGCAGGTGGGCGCCGGACTCGGCGCGGAGGTCTCGCTGCGGGACTTCCGCAAGGACATCATCATCCAGGTCCTCAACGAGGCCGGGCAGGTGGCCGTCTCGCACAAGCTGTACCGGGCGTGGGTGAGCGAGTATCAGGTCCTCGGCGAGCTGGACGCCAACGCCAACGCGGTCGCGATCCAGAGCGTCAAGCTCGAATGCGAGGGCTGGGAGCGCGACTACGAGGTGGAGGAACCGGCCGAGCCCTCGTTCACCCATCCGGCATGACCGGGCCGGCCGAGCTGCTCGCCACCTGGGAGGCCGGCCTGGCCCAGCACGGTCCGGGGAGGTCTCTGCTGCTGCACCGGGCGGCCCGCCCGGGGGCCGGCACCGACGAACTGCTGTCGATGCCGGTGGGCGCGCGCGAGGCGGACCTGTTCGCGCTGCGCCGGGCGCTGTTCGGCGAGCGCATGCAGGTCCGTACCGAGTGCGCGTCGTGCGGTGAGGCGATGGAGTTCGACCTCGACGCGGATCGGCTGGCCGCCGCCCGGCCGCCGGCCGTGGCCGGTCCGCTGCGGGTGGCGGAGGGCGAGTGGGCGGTCGAGTTCCGGCTGCCCACCGTCGCGGATGTCGCCGCGGCGGGCGCGGTACGGGATCCGGGCGAGGCGCGCCGGCTGCTGGTGGCGCGCTGCACGGTCTCGGCCGTACGGGGCGGGGAGGCCGTACCGGCGGACCGACTGGCCGGGCTGCTGCCCGAGCACATCGAGCGGCGCCTCGCCGAGGCGGCGGAGGACGCCGACCCGGCGGCCGATGTGACGCTGAACGTCCGCTGCCCCGAGTGCGGCGCGGCCACCCCGGCCGAGCTGGACATCACCTCGTATCTGTGGACCGAACTGGACGGCTGGGCACGGGACTTGATGCTCGACGTCCATCTGCTGGCCTCCGCCTACGGGTGGAGCGAACCGGAGATCCTGGCGCTCAGCCCGCTGCGGCGCCGCTACTACCTGGAGCTGTGCGCGGATGGCTGACTACTTCGACCGGCTGCTGGCCCGGTACGCGCCGGTGTCCGCCGCGGGCGGCGCGGTGCGGGTACGGCCCCGGCTGCCGGGACCGTACGAGCGGCCCGAGGCGGTACGGACAGGCCGGCCGGAGCCGGACGAACCGGCCGCGCTGCTCCCGGCCGCGCCTCAACCCGCCTTCGGTCCGGTGGAGTCGGTCCGTCTGGAGCGCGAGGTGCTGACGGACCGACAGACGGTCGTACGGACGGAGCCCGCGCGGCCCGGCGAGTCCGAGCGGCCGGCGGTGGTGCCTCCGCCGAGCGCCGGGCCGGTGCTGCGGCCGTCGGCCGCCGTGGTCCCGGGACCGCGACCGCCGGTGGCGGAGGGGCCGCGTACGGCCGGGCGGGGGCCGGTGCCCCCGGTGTCCGGTCCGGTACGGGCACCCGGGGCCGGATCCGTACCGCGTGCCCCGATCGCTCCGGCGGCCGACGCTCCGGTACGGGCCCGGCCGCGCGACGCCGACACCGTGGTGGCGCGGGGCGCGGCGGCGAACGGGGTGGGGCGGCGGGCTTCGCGGACGCCGGAACGGGTGGTCCATGTACAGATCGGCCGGCTGGAGGTGAGCGCGGCACCCGCGCCTGGAGCTTCCGCACGCACGGCGGCCGGGCGGGCAGCGGGGCGGGCGGCGCCCGCGCTCACGCTGGACGCCTATCTGGCGGCGCGGGGAGACGGGGAACTGAGGCCATGAGCAACGCACTTGCCCTCGCGACGGTCACCCAGGCACTGGCTCTGCTGATCGCGAGCAACCTCGGTCCCGAGATGGACATCGCGGTCAAGGTGGAGACCCGTAAGCCACCCGCCGAGCCGCCGGCCGAGCCGACGATCAATGTCTTCCTGTACCAGGTCACACCGAACGCCTCGATGCGTCACACCGACCTGCCGACGCGCGCCTCGGACGGCACCCTGCTCAACCGGCCGGCCGCGCCGCTGGATCTGCACTACCTGATCAGCGCGTACGGCGAGGAGGCCGAGCTGGTCGGCCAGCGGCTGATCGGGTGCGTGGTCCGTACGCTGCACGAATTCCCGGTTTTGCCACGCGAGTTGATCGAGCTGGCGGCGGAGCGTCCGCATCTGGCGGGCAGCGATCTGGCGGCGTCGGCGCAGCGGGTGCGGTTCACACCGACGGTGATGGACATCGACGAGACGTCCAAGCTCTGGGGGATGCTCCACCAGACGCCGTACTCGCTGTCGGTGGCGTATCAGGCGTCGCTGGTACTGATCGAGGGCCGCGAACGGCCGGTGCCGGCGAAGCCGGTGGAGGAGCGGACGGTACGGGTGGTGCCACTGGGGTCGGAGGGGGCACCGGGACGGCCTTCGGCGGCGGCACCGGTGCCGGTGCCGCTACAGGTGCCTTCGGCGGAGGAGCCGGTCGGGGAGCCGGGGTCTGCGGCTGCCGCGCCGCCGAAGAAACGCGCCGCACGCAAGCCGGCGGCGGCCAAGCGGGCGGCGCCGGCTGCTCGTACCCGGAAGAGCACCCGGTCCGGGCCGAGTTCGGGGTCGGGGTCGGGTTCCGGGCCGGGCTCTGGGTCGGGCTCAGGCTCGGGCGAAGACGGCAAGGAGAGCTGAGGCACGGTGCGCGACACGGGGGCGGGTGAGGGCATGAGCACCAACAACGAGGCGGGCACGGAGGGCGAGGCGCTGGCTGCGGCGATACGTTCGGTCCTGTCCCGCGTCGACGCACACGCCGGGCGCGCGGCCGGCGACGGAGAGGCGCCCGCCCCGCCGGTGGACCTGCCCCCCGGGCCCGCCCCCCTCGACGCGCTTGTCGCCTGCTTCGGGCTCAGTCCGTTCGAGCGGGATGTCGTCCTGCTCACCGCCGCCGCCGAGTTGGAGCCCACCACGGGCAGCCGTTGCGCCGCCGCGAGTAACGATCCGGAGCGGGCGTACCCCACCTTCTCACTCGCCCTCGCCGCGCTCGGCGAGCCGCACTGGAGCGCGCTCACGCCGGTCGCGCCGCTGCGCCGGTGGCGGATCGTCGAGCTGGACAACGAGTCCCGACTGACGGCCTCGCGGCTCCGCCTCGACGAGCGCATCCTGCATTTCCTCGTCGGGTCGCCGTACTTGGACGCCCGGCTGCACGGCCTGCTGCGCCGTACATCCGCGCCGGACGCCCTCCCCCCTTCGTACGACCTGGCGGCGGCCCGGGTCGCCTCGGGGTGGGTGGGCACCGGACCGTACAGCCCGCGCCGCGTCGAACTGGTCGGCGGCGATCCGCGCTCCCGCGCCGAGATAGCGGCAGCGGCGGCCCGTCGTTCGGGGCTCGGTCTGTACGCGATGGCCGCTGCTGATGTACCGTCAGATCCGGCCCGGCGCGACCGGCTTGCCCGGCTCTGGCAGCGCGAGGCGGTCCTGCTGCCCGCCGCGCTGCTGCTGGAGACCGGTGAGCTGGACCGTGAACAGGCCGCCGCCACCGACGCGTTCATCGAGAGCGCGGCCGTACCGCTCGTTGTCTCCAGCACCGACCCCCGGCCCGGCACCGGACCGCGCGGCGAGCGGGTCTCCGTACCGGCGCTCGGTACCGATGAGCAGCTCGGTGTGTGGGCGGACGCGTTCGCCGGCGTACCGGAGGTGTCGGAGGACGAACTCCGTGATCTGGTCGAGCAGTTCGCGCTCCCGCCGCATCTCATCCGCTCCGCCGGCGCGGCCGTCGTACGGGACCTGCCGGGCGCGGCCGACGCCGAGGACGAGCCGAACGCCGCCGCGCTGGCCTGGCAGGCCGGGCTGGCCGAGGCCCGGATGGGCATGGACGAGCTGGGCCGCCGTATCGAACCACGGGCCGGTTGGGACGACTTGGTGCTCGCGGAGCGGCAGTCGAGGATCCTGCGGGAGATCGTCGCGCATGTACGGCAGCGCGCCACCGTCTACCAGGAGTGGGGCTTCGCGGCGACACTGCGCCGGGGCCTCGGTGTCACCGCGCTGTTCGCGGGCGGCTCCGGCACCGGAAAGACCCTGGCCGCCGAGGTGATGGCGGGCGAACTGGGCCTGGATCTGTTCGTCATCGATCTGTCGCAGGTGGTCAGCAAGTACATCGGCGAGACCGAGAAGAATCTGCGCCGGGTGTTCGACGCGGCCGAACGCGGCGGCGCGCTGCTGCTGTTCGACGAGGCGGACGCGCTCTTCGGCAAGCGCAGCGAGGTCAAGGACAGCCACGACCGGTACGCCAATCTCGAAGTCAGCTATCTGCTGATGCGGATGGAGGCGTACCGGGGGCTGGCGATCCTGACCACGAACATGAAGCAGGCGCTGGACACGGCGTTCATGCGCCGGATCCGTTTTGTCGTGGACTTCCCGTTCCCGGGTGAGAGCGAACGCGCCGAGATCTGGCGGCGCGTACTGCCCGCGCGGGCCCCGCTGAAGGACATCGATCCGGAGCGGCTCGCCCGGCTGACCGTGGCGGGCGGCTCGATCCGCAATATCGCGCTGTCGGGCGCGTTCCTCGCGGCGGAGGAGGGCGGCCGGCTCCAGATGCGGCACATGCTGGAGGCCGCGCGTACCGAATACCTCAAGCTGGACCGCTCCTTGACGCCCTCGGAGGTCCACGGATGGGTCTGAACGAGGTACGGCGTACACCGTCCGAGGTACGGGTGGACATCGGCGAACTGGTACTGGACGGCTTCGAACGGCTCGACCCGGACCGGGTGTCGGCGGCGTTCCAGGCCGAACTGGCCCGGCTCGTACGGGAACGGGGCGTACCCCTGGCGGCCGACGGCGGCCGGGCCCTGGACGCCCTGTCCGGACTGCCGCCGCTGCCCGCGACCACTTCGCCGGGCCGGCTGGGCGAGGCGCTGGCGCGCGCGGTGCACGCGGGTCTGTCGGGGCGGGGTGAACCGCGATGAGTACGTCGTCCCGTAGCGCGTCCCAGGACGCCGAGGCCGCCCGTACCGAACGGCGGCGCAAGCGCAAGGAGCGCGCCAGGTCCGCCACGCCCGAGCCGAAGAACATCGTCAGCGGCGCGGGCCAGCCGCTGGACCTGAGCGTACGGCGGGAGCTGGAGGAACGGCTCGGCCACGACTTCAGCCGCGTACGCCTCCACACCGACCGCGACGCGGGCGCCCTCACGGAACTGCTGGGCGCGGACGCGGTCGCGGTCGGCCAGGACATCTTCTTCCGCGAGGGCGCGTACGTATCGGGCACGGCGGACGGCCAACGCCTGCTCGCCCACGAACTGCTCCACACGGTCCAGAACCCGCACGGCCTGGGCACCCTCCGCGCGGGCCGCGACCTGGGCGCGGTGAGCCTGCCGCAACAGGCGATCGAGCAGGAGGCGGAATCGACGGCGCGCGACCTCGTACGCGACGGCTTACGCACCCGGGACGAGGAGCCGACGGCGGTCGAAGAAGGGCAGGCGACACCCGGCTGGCTCCGCTACGCGACCGTCGACGCCGACCGCCGCCGCATGGAGGAACTGGACCCCGCGACACTGGTCGACCGGCTGGCGAACGGGGTGCTGCGCTCGTTGCGGGGCGACCCGGAGGACCGGTCGAGGCGCGCCCGTACGCAACTGGCGCGGCTGCCGGACATGATGCAGGACGCCGTCCTGGAACGGCTGGAGAGCAGGCTGCTCAGCCCGGAGCACGAGCGCCTGGTCGACCTGGTCGACGAAGTCCAGGAATCCGGCCTTCAGGGTCAGAACACGCTGGACGCTCCTGCGGCCCTGCCTGATGCCATCGAGGGGCTGGAAGCGGATCGGGACCGGGCGCGGGCGCAGGGGGACAGCGAGCAGGGGAACAGCGAGGCGGGGGCAACTGCTGCGCCCGGCGCGGAGAGCGGGAGAGGTACGGATACACGGCGCGACGAGGAAGCGCGCCGGGACGGTAAGAGCGCTCCTGGTCCGGAAGGACAGCAGGGGTCCCCGTCCGGTGGCGGAGCGACGGCCTCGGCAGGGGCTCGGGGGGCCGCTCCGCAAACGTCCGCGCAGAGCGGCGGCAGCCGGACCACGTCCGGTACGGCGGGCGCGGCCGGTGGCAGCTCGGCATCCCGGAGCGGTCAGAAGAAGGGCGACGAGCAGACCGGTGGGAAGGAGGCCGGCGGGAAGCAGGCCGAAGCACCGGCGTCCGGCACGTCCACGGCGGAGTCGGCCGCCGGGAGCCGGCCGGAAGCCGGTGAATCGGCGGACTCCGAGCGGCAGTCGGCCGCGGAGAACAAGCGCGAGAACGGCGCCGGAGTCGAACCCGGAGCGTTGCTGAAGACGGCCGACCCCGGGGCCAGGAGCACCTTGGCCGGGAAGCGCCTTCAGGACGAGGAGGAAACGGACGAGGATCCGTTCAGCCTGGAGACGGGTATCGAGGGCGGTCTCGGCGGTCTCGGCGGGGACGAGGCCGAGCGCGAGGACAGTGCCTGGGACATCGAGCTCAAGCCCGAGGACTTCGTACCCGAAACCGACCTGGACGTCTCCGGCGTACCGACAGCGGACCGGATCGCTCCTGGTTCGGACGCTACCCAGCAGTTGCCCTCCTTCCCCGAGCCACCGGCCACCAAGGCCGAACAGGTCCAGGCGCGGCGTGCGGAGGAGGACGCGGAGGAGGGCGCGCCGGACGGTGAGGAGTCCGCGTCGTCCGCCGCCGCTGTCTCTGACAGTCGTACGGACTCGCCCGCTGCCCCGGCCGGGAACCGGGGAGCCTCGCTCACCCAGGCGGGGAACTCCGTCGAGCAGGAGGTCGGTCCGGCGGCCGGTACGGGGCGTTCCTCGGCGCCGGACGCCGCCGCGCCCGTGGCGAGGGAGCCCAAGCCGGAGGCCGGCGAGGACGACCGCGGGCCCGCTGGGGCCGAGGCCACCGGGCGGGCCGAGCCGGAGCAGGCACGGGAGGAGAGCGGGCCCGCCGCCGAACGGCAGCAGTCGGAGCGGGCGGCGGCGTCCAGCGGGAGTTCGGAGCAGACTTCGGCGTCCGGATCGGCGGGGCCGGCCGCCGGAGGCGGAACGCCCTCTTCCGGGACGCCCGCTTCCGTAGCGGACTCGGGGGTGTCCCGGCCCGGCGGTGGCACCGGTTCGGCCGGACAGGGCGGGGCCGCCGCGCGGGAGAGCGACTCCTCCTCCGGCAATTCGTCCGCCGCCGACAGCCGTGCTCCGGGCACGAACGCGGGCGGCGACGGAGGCGGCGACGCGAGTCGTGGCGCCAACTCCCCCGGCGATGCGCCCACTTCCTCACCGGACGCCGGTACGGAGGCGCCGAGCGCGGCCCCCACTGCGGCTTCCGACCCCGTACCAGCGCCTGCACCCGCACCGTCCCCGGCGCCCGCCCGTCCCCGGTCCTCCGGTCCGGCGCCCCGCACCAGGAGCGGCGGCGGAGGTACCCGTAGCGCCTCGGGCGGGGGCGGCGGTGGCGGCTCACGTGCCGCGGCGGCCGTACGCCCGAAGCAGGACCCCGCCGCTCCGGATCTGTCGTCGGTGGCACCGGAAGCGGGGCTGAGCAGCGCCGCGAGACTGAAGCCGCATCGGGCCCTTGAGGCGCTGGGCGGGGTGAACGGCGCGGTCGACCGGTCCGTGGGCGATGAACACCAGGCGCTGCAGAGCGCGCCGCCCGCCATGGAGCGCCCGTCGGGCGCGCCCCAGACCCTGCACGGCGCACCGGCGACCTCGGCCCCGGGACAGTACTCCAGCGATCCGGCCGCCCGGATCGACGCCCCCGAGAAGGAGAACGCCCAGGTCGAGGGCGACCAGACCCCGGAGGGCGAGATCCCGGGGATGGACATCGAGGAGCCGAGCACGCTCGAAGGGCTGCTGGCGGGCGGCGCCCAGCTTGTGGTGGGCGCGGTGAACTCGGTCGCCGGGTGGTTCGGTGCCGATGAGGATGTCATCGACTCGGACGCCGTGGTCCAGTGGATTCTGGACCTGCCGACCGAGGACGAGATGCTCGCCCAGGCGTCCGTGGGCACGGCGCCCGGGGTGGGGCTGGAGGGGGAGACCGGCGGCCGCGCCGACGAGCAGGGCGGCGAAGTCGACGCCAAGGGCAGTGAACTGCACGCGGCGGGGCAGGACGACGCCGCACGTCCCCTGGGTGAGGATCAGATCTACCCGGATGTGCCCAGGGAGACCCTGACCTCGAAGGTCCCCGGCCGGCAAGGGCAGGGCGGCGGGGCCGGGGGCGGCGCTCCGGCGGCGGGCCGCATCCCCCCGGAGGCCGTGTCCGAGGTGGCGGAGCACGAGCGCGGGCCGCAGATCCAGGCCGCGTTCGGCGACGGCCGGAAGTCCATGTCCGACAAGCGGCAGGTCAAGGAGCGGGACACCAGGGCTTCGCGGGAACAGCACGATCAGCAGGTACGGAGCGAGATCGACGCCAATACCAGGGCGCAGGCCACGGAGCGCGAGAGGACGAAGTCCGAGGTCGACCGGCAGCGCGCGGAGTGGCGGACCGAGCAGGACGGGGAGCTGGACAGCCTCGGTACGAAGAAGTCCGGGAAGATCCAGCAGATCCGGCGGGACGTCGAGGAGCGGGAGAGGCAGACCGACCGGAACGTCGAGGATCGCCGGAAGACCGACGAGGAAGGCATCGGGACCGAGGCCAGGACCGCGCAGGACAACGCGGTCAGGGAGCGCGAGACAGCCAGGAGCGACTCGGGAAACTGGCTCTCCAGGGCGTTCGACTGGATCCGCGACAAGCTCATCGAGCTCAAGAACGCGATCGTCAGATTCTTCCGCGAGGCCCGCGACGCGGTCGTCGCGCTGATCACCGATTTCAAGAACACGGTGGTCCGCTGGATCAATGAGGCCCGGGACTTCATCGTCCGGAAATTCCGGGAGTTCACCGAGGCCCTGATCCAGCTCGCCAAGGATCTCCTCGACGCGATCGTCGAGATCGCGAACCGTATCCGCGCTCTCATCATCCGTATCCGTGACGCGGCGATCGCCCTGGTGCAGCGCATCGCCCAGGAACTCCGGCGGATGATCACCGATCTGCTCAACAGGATCGCGAGGATCCTGAGCGACATCCTCAACGCCCTCAAGGAGGGGCTCCGCCTGGCGGTCGCGGCCGTGATGACCGCCGTCAAGGCCGTCATGGACTTCGCCCTGGGGCTGCTGAACGCGCTGGGCGAGTGGGCGATGATCGCGGCCGACATCATCGTGGACCCGGGCGCCTGGCTCAGCGGTGCCGCGGCCTCGGCGGAGGACGGCGCGAAGAACCACCTGTTCCGCGAGGTCACTTCGGCGATCAGGAACTGGCTCAACGAGAAGATCCAGGAAGTCCTCGGCCTCCCCAGGCAGATCTTCGACGCCCTGATCAACGGAGGGGTGAGCAAGGAGCAGATGGCGAAGGAGGCGTGGGACGCGGCGCTTCCACAACTCCCCGTCATCATCGGCGAGATCGTCGTCACAAAGATCATCGCCAAGCTGATCCCGGGCGCGGGATGGGTCATGGCCGTCATCGACGCGCTCAAGTCCGCGTGGGGTGCGCTGAGCGAAATCCTCAAGGCCTTCGGCGCGTTCATGGACTACCTGAAGGCGGTCAAGGGCGGCAACGCGGGCGTGCTCTTCGCCAAGGCGGTGGCCTCGGGTGTGGTGGCGCTGCTGGAGCTGGCGTACGAGGCGCTGCTCAGCGGCATCGGAAAGTACGTGAAGCGCGTCGGCGACCGGCTGCGCGGGGTGGCAGCGGGCCTGAGGAAGCCCGGCGAGAGGGCCCCCGGGGAACAGGCCCCGTCCCAACGCACCACCCCGAACACCCCCAACGCCCCCCGGGACCCAACCCGCCCCAACCCCCCGGACAGGCCACAGGCGACGGAAAGGCGGAGGCCGAACACGGGCCGTGACCGGGAGGCGGAGGAGGCGAGGCGAAGCGCGAAGCGCGCGAACGACACGCTGAAGAACCCAGCACGCCCGCCTCGACCTGTGCGGCCGGCGCGACCTGCGCGGCCGGCCAGGCCGCCGAGGCCAACCCGTCCACGCCCCCCGGCTCCCCCGACCCAACGCCGCGACACCTCCGCAGGTCCGGACACCCGCCGTCCCGATGCGCGCGAGCGCGAGCCCGAACCGCCCCAGGACCGCCCTCGCCAGCGCCCCGAAACGGAGGGCACCAAGCCAACCCCCCGCCGCCGCGAGCCTTCACCGGAAACCCGAGCCGCCAACCGCGCGAGGCGGACGGTCCAAGCAGCCACCACCCGCACCCGCAGGGCCCAACGCGCCCAGAATCGCAACAACGACGGGGACAACAGGCGGCGCCGCGACCTGGACAACAACGACCGCCGGATGCGCGACGCGTACCGACGGCGAAGGGACCAGCTCCAGGAGCAGCGGAGGACCCGCGAGCAGCAACGCCGCCGCCAGCGCGACCAACGCAGCAGGACGGAGAACTCACCGGAGTCAAAGGCAGACCGTCTCCGAAAGATCATCGCCCGGATACGTCCCAAGCTCTCCGGTACCGTCCAGCGCGGAATACCAGAGCTCGCGATGCGAGTGCTGCTTGTCAGCATGAAGAGCTGGTACCGGCTCACCGATCTTTCCATTCAGAAGGGCGCTGATGAGCGCTCCATCAAGGCGGTTCTCAACCCTGAAGGGAATGCCCTCAAGAACATCGAAGAGGGCGAGGAGTTGGCGCGCAAACACGAAGCGCCGCTGCTCGCGGAACTGGAAAGCCAAGGGGAGCATCTTCTAGCCGACAGTCGCCTTCCCTTGCTCGCTAAGAGCCTCTCTGAAGAACAGAGACAGTATCAGCAACTCCGAAAGAAGGCCAAGGACGAGAACAAGAACCCGGCGAAAGTAACGCGTGAAGCCCGCGAGGCGGCGGTGGAGATGTTCGCCGTGCGTGAAGGACTTCGTCCGGCTGGACAGGGATTTATTCCCGCACACGAGCGGATCACCATGGCGGGCAACGAGGACTGGAACGTACAGGTCAGTGAGCAGCAAGGTTCCTTCCGGGCGAAGGAACATCCCATGCGTGGAAAGGCAAGCCCCGGGTTGATCAAGGTGAAGAGCGGATTCGGAAGGGGCGGGCACTATGTCACACCACTCGGCGAGGAAAGCGGGGGATCAGTTGTAGACAAACTCAATCTGGTCCAGGAGCAACTCGAACACTATCTCCGCAAGCACAACCTCGGTGGCCCGAATCCCACCGTCACAGCGCGTCGCCGCATGAAAGCCGCATACTTCGCTATCCTCAATCGACAGATCCCCAACGACCCCTTCTTCCGCGACAATGTGCAGGCAGCCGAAACCATCGCGGCTGCAGTGCGTCTCATGGGAACAGTCGAGGGTGCCCGTTACCCTGCCGCCGCATTGATGAACGTGATGGCCATGCAGCTGGCCGACTTCCCCGGCTCCACATGGGAGGACGTCGCCGCCCACACCAACACCATGTCGCCGCCGCACGCGGTACGCGCCTCCGCATATCTGGTCGATCCAAGCGGAATCGCACGCGATAAGACCAATTCAAAGACAGGTGGCCTGACAGTCGAGGGTCAAGAAGACATGGATGCGGTGACCGCCATGCGCGCGAATGCGCGTCTACTCCTGACACGGGCGTTCGCCAGCAATATGTCCGGAGCGCTCTATCTGGACGAAGAGCAACTCATCAAAAAGTTCCCGGAATGGGCAAAGCACAACGCAGCGCGCTATCTCTCGCCCGGCGGTATATGGGTGCCGTAACCTGAAACTAGTAGTATGCCGATGCATCGAACAATTTGCCCTGAAGGAAGAGCATTCATGTCAAAGAAGATCCGCTTGGTTCCTAAATCCGGGACAGGTCGCACGGATATCGAGCACTTGGCCGAGCAACTGGACTGGACCTATCACCAGAAAACACCGAAGGGGGAACAGACTCCATTTGAAATCATCTGGCTCTCTACCGATCGTGGCGCTGCGATCCATTGGATCGAGGACCATCTGATTCGTGTCGATTACCTGCTGATCCAGGGGCCTGATGTCGACCCAACGCTCGGGGAGCTGGAATCACGACTAGATCTTCACAGCTCCGAATCGCTGCAGGATTTGTTCGACGGAACGCGCGACGGTTCTGCCGTGATGGATGCCCTGCACGTGCTAGGTGTGCATTGTTCCGGACCATTCGAGCCGGATCTCTTCGCGCTATTCCGCTGGTCTATGCACGACCCGGACCCCCTCGTGCGCCGCGTGGCGCTTCTCATGGTTTCACTTACCAATTGGAACGAATTTATTCCGTTGCTCGACTACATCAGAAAGCACGATTCGGTCGAATCTGTACGTGCACAGGCAGAGACGATTTTCGACGTAATGTCCACTCAGCTGAATGCTGCTAGGCAAGCCAACCAGGAATCGCAAGACAAAGGTGGCCAATGACTCGCTACGCGGATATTCCCAAGCCCATCCGGTCAGGGATCGTCATCGTCGACCCCGAGCGCGGCACCCCCCAGCGCATCATCGTGCTCCAGTTCAACCCCGACACCCTCGAACGCTCCGTCGCGCCCCAGGCCGCCGGCGGTGGAGGTGATGCCGGGGGCGGTGGTAGTGGAGGGGACAGAAACGAGGCCCTGCGGCTCAAAGGGCCTGCTCAGGAGACCTGGAAGTTCACCGCCGAGATCGATGCCACCGATCAGCTCGATGTCGCCGCTCCCGATGGGATTCATCCTCAGCTTGCCGTGCTGGAGATGCTGGTGCAGCCCACCACCGCTCAGCTCCGCGCCGCCTCCCGGTTGGCGCAGAACGGGTCCATTGAGATCAGTCCCATTGAGACGCCACTGACGCTGTTCACCTGGGGCAGCAAGCGGGTGATGCCCGTGCGGCTCACGGAACTGTCGGTGAATGAGTCGGCCTTTGATGTGCGGCTGAATCCGATTCGGGCCTCGCTCAGTATCGGGCTGAAGGTGCTGACGGTCAGTGATCTGCCCGCCGGGCATCCGGGGGCCGAGTTCTATCTCGCGCATCTCGCGCAGAAGGAACGGCTCGCCGGGGCCGTTGTCGGCGGGGGGATCGGGGCGCTCGGGCTCAGTGGCGGAATCGGGACGGGGAGGTAGCGGACACCGTGGTCGAGCCGTATGAGAGTGCCTGGGACGGGATACCCGGGGCCCATCCGTACCCTCGCTCCAGCCGGTATCACGATGCCGAGATCGGGGTCCACCGGCAGCCGGACGGGACCGAGGTGCGGTACGCCAAGCGGCGGTTGCTCCCGGCCCTGAATGAAACGGAGACCGCGCCGCACACCGTCAGCAGTGGCGAGCGGCCCGATCAACTCGGGCAGCGGTACTTCGGCGATCCCGGGCAGTGGTGGCAGATCGCCGATGCCAATCCGGTTCTCGATCCCGGTGAGTTGACCGACGAGCCCGGACGCACGATCGACATTCCGCTGCCGGGTGGGTTCCGTGGCTGACGAACCCATCGGGAACGGTCCCGTACACCTCACCCTCCACATGGGCCCCAAGCTCACCCGCCCCGTTCCCGCCGAGGTGACCGAGGCGCTGCTCTCCGCGCAGATCACCACAACCGCCGGGGAACGGAGCGGATTTCAGATCGCGTTCGATCTGACCAAGAAAGGCCTGATCACGCGGCGGCTGCTGCCCGAGGGGTTCTTCGATCCCCGGACGCGGGTGATTGTCACGGCCACCGTCAAAGGGACGCCCACCGTGCTGCTCGACGGGCTGATCGTGCGGCAGGAGGTCGGCGCCAGCAACCAGCCGGGGCAGACCACCCTCAC
This sequence comes from Streptomyces sp. NPDC057617, assembly GCF_042800555.1. Lineage (NCBI taxonomy): Bacteria > Bacillati > Actinomycetota > Actinomycetes > Kitasatosporales > Streptomycetaceae > Streptomyces > Streptomyces sp. NPDC057617. Next base: position 60,270 of record NZ_JBHVGV010000009.1, read on the forward strand.
GGTCACGGGCGAGGACCTCACCCTGCTGCTGGACCTCGAAGAGCGGACCGACCGGTATCCCAATCTCGCGCCCTCGCAGCGCGTCGAGCGGATCCTCGCCAGGTACGCCGACTACGGGATCGACACGCGCATCATCCGCGAGCAGATCCAGCAGCCGCCCAACGAGCAGCGCCGCGTGGACTATCAGACCGGGACGGACCTCCAGTACGTGAATGAGCTGGCCAAGGCCAACGGGTTCACGTTCTATCTCGATCCCGGGCCCGTTCCCGGCCGTTCCACCGCGTTCTGGGGGCCCGAACAGCGCCTCGGGCAGCGCCAGCACGCGCTCAACGTCAACATGGACAACAACTCCACCGTCGACCAGCTCACCTTCGCGTACGACGGAACCGCCCGCGAGGAACCGCAGGCGCGCGTGCAGGACCCCAAGTCGCGCGATTCCACCCTGCTCGCCCAGCCCGACATCAGCCCGCTGCGGCCCCCGCTCGGACTGCGCGCCACCCCGGCGCTCAAGCGCAGAACGCTCTCCGGCACCGCCAAGATGGACCAGGGGCAGGCTGAGGCCACCGCGCTCGCCAGGGCCGCCACCTCCGCCGACGCGATCTCCGGCTCCGGATCGCTGGACGTCAACCGGCACGGGTACGTGCTGCGCCCGCGCGAGCTGGTCGGGGTGCGGGGCGCCGGGTTGACGTACGACGGCGACTACTACGTCAAGTCCGTCACGCACAACCTCAGGCCCGGCTCGTACCAGCAGAACTTCACGCTCTCCCGCGAGGGCCTGATCGCCCGCGGCAGAACCGTGCGCCCGTAAGGACCCCACACCCGAGAAACAGCACAGACCAGGAGACAACGCCCCATGGCGGCACCGAACAGCAACCGCTTCCTCGGCAAGTTCCGGGGCCGGGTCATCGACAACAAGGACCCGCTCAAGCTCGGGCGTATCACCGCCCAGGTCCCGGACGTGCTCGGCGACGAGGCGTCCACCTGGGCGCTGCCCTGCCTGCCGTTCACCGGGCGCCGGTCGGGCCAGTACGCCGTGCCGGAGATCGGCGCGGGCGTGTGGATGGAGTTCGAGCAGGGCGACGCCAGCTTCCCGGTCTGGACCGGTTGCTGGTACGGGGACGCCTCCGAGCTGCCGCCCCGGGCGAGCGCCGAACTGCCCGCGTCCCAGCCGGTGGTGATCCAGACGCCCGGCGATCACAAGCTGGTCATGTCGGACGTGCCGGGCGGTACGGGGATTCTGCTGGAGGCCAAGGGCGGGGCGTACATCCAGATCGACGAGAAGGGCGTGACGGTCGGCAACGGCAAGGGCGCGTCGATCGTGCTGATCGGCGACGAGGTCAACATCAACGAGGGCCGGCTGATCGTGCCGAAGAAGCGATAGCGACAGCGATGAGGACCAACAGAACGGGGAGCAGAGTCTTGTCCGGCAACGGCAATCTCGTGAACGGCGGGTCTGCCATCAACTGCCCGCACGGCGGCCGGGTTTCACCCCCCTCCGCCCCGTCGTCCGCGGTACGGATCGACGGCCGGCCCGTGCCCACCGCGACCGATGTCTTCACCGTCAGCGGCTGCCGGCACACCGTCGACGGCGTACCGCACCCATGCGTCTCCGTGCGCTGGACGCCGGACCGCGACAGTGTGCTGATCGACGGCGCGCCCGTACTGCTGCACACCACGAGCGCGCTCTGCTTCAGCGCCGCGCTGGTGCCGCAGGGTCCGCCGGTCGTCGGCCACGCGGCGTCGCGGGAGGTGTCCTCACGATGACGAGGGTGCGGAGCGACATCGCCTTCCCCTTCCGTACCGACCGGCGCGGCCGCACCGCGCACGCCGCGTACGACGCCCATGTGCGCGATCTGATCGAGCAGTTGCTCTTCACCTCGCCCGGCGAGCGTGTGATGCGGCCCGACTTCGGGTGCGGTCTGCTCGATCTTGTCTTCACCCCGAACAGCCCGGAGCTGGCATCCGCCCTGGAGCTGTCCGTACAAGCCTCGCTCCAGCGCTGGCTGGGTGAACTCATCGAGGTGGAGGCGCTGGACGTGGTGAGTGAGGAGAACGTGGTGCGGGTGTATCTGCGGTACATGGTGCGCTCCACCGCGAGCCGGCGCGACGAGGTGTTCGAGGGGAGTGGTCCGGCATGAGCGGGCCCGGAGGACAGGTGGAGTGCCGTACGGGCGGGCGGCGCGCGCGGGTACGGGCCGCGCGGCTCGGCGGTGTCGACGCGGTCGAGGCCGGTGACGACGGGCTGACCCTCACCGTCACCTTTCTCGGCAAGGCGCCCCACGGTGTGTCCCCGGAGAATGTACGGATCGACGGCGGCCGCCGGATCACCGGTATCGAGGCCGTCGACGTGGCCGTCGAGCGCGAGGAGGACCCGGAGCTGGACGACCGGCTGTTCGTCACGCTCGACCGTACCGGCGACAGCTCCCGCTACCGGCTCTCCCTCGTCGACACCGATCCGTACGGTCGGCCGGGCACCGAGCCGTTCCCCGGCTTCGACCAGCGGTATTTCCAGGCCGAGTTCACCTTCCGCCCGGACTCCCCCGGTCCCGTCGTCCCCTTCGACCGCGCGGACCACGAGCCCGGCCCCCACCGCCCGTACCCGCCCGCACCGGTCATCGACTACACCGCGCGCGACTACGACACGATCCGACGGCTGATCCTGGACCGGCTGGCGCTCACCACCCCCGCGTGGACCGAGCGCAATGCCGCCGACCTCGGCATCACACTGGTCGAACTCCTCGCCCACACCGCCGACCGGATCAGCTACCAGCAGGACGCGGTCGCCACCGAGGCGTATCTCGACACGGCCCGCCGCCGCGTCTCCGTACGCCGCCATGTGCGGCTCATCGACTATCCGATGCACGACGGATGCAACGCCCGCGCGTTCGTCGCGGTCGAGACGGTACGTCAACTGACCCTGCCGGCCGGTACGTTCCGCTTCGCCGCGGTCGACGTCCGTACGCTGGGCCCGCGCGACCGGCCCGAGATCGGCACCGTCATCGACGACCGGGATCTGGCGGCGCTGGAGGAGCGCGGTTCGGTGGAGGTGTTCGAACCGCTGATGGCCGAGGAGCCGCTGGTGCTGCGCCCCGCGCACAACACCATCCGCTTCTGGACCTGGGGCAACGACGTGTGTTCGCTGCCCGCCGGTGCCACCGCCGCGACACTGAGAGACGCGTGGACGGACGAGAAGTGCGAAGACCGCGCACTGGATCTGGCGCCAGGTGATCTGCTGCTGTTCGAGGAGGTACGGGGGCCGCGCTCCGGTACGCCCGGTGACGCCGATCCGGCGCACCGGCAGGCCGTACGCCTCACCTCGGTCACCCCGCTGGTGGACCGGCTGGCGGACCAGCCGGTCCTGGAGGTCACCTGGGCGCGGGAGGACGCGCTCGCCTTCCCCTTCTGTCTGTCCACACGCGGTGGAACGGACTGTGAGCCGGTCGGTGATGTGAGTGTGGCGCGCGGCAATGTGGTGCTCGTCGACCACGGCCGGTCGACGGCCTTCCAGGGAGGCGAATCCGACACACACGGAAGCGGAGCCGAGACGGTCACGGTGCCGCCCGCGCCCGCCGTACCCGGCTCCTGCGATCCGCCGAGCTTCGACTGCTGGGACCGGAACGCGGGAAACGCGACGGCCGCGCTCATCAACTCCCTTCTGGAGCAGACCCGTCACGCACGTGCGCTGACAGCACATCAGATCCGGGAACTGTTCACTGTCGTCGGCGAGGACGCGACCGTACGGGCCGGTCTCGGGCTTGAGCGCGCGGGCCGGCGGACCGAGAAGGTCGTCCCCGGCACCACCTACGCCCAGGCGGAGGCCCTCGCCACCCTGCTGGCGCAGGTGACCTATCCCGGGATCCGGCCGCGCTTCAGGCCGGTGCTGGGCCGCTCGCCGGTGGTCCAGGCCGTACCGTTCCCCGAGCCCCGCCAGGTCTCGGCCGGGCAGGCCGACCGGCTCGCGGCGATCCCGGGCCGTGTGCGGCAGCGGCTGGTGGAGCTGTGGCGCAGCGCCCGCGACCGCGACGGCCTCACCGAGCCCGAAGTCGCCGAGCTGACAGTGCTGTTCGGGTTACGGCTGCTGGAGCGGCTCGAACTGCGCCGCCATCCGGTCCGTGCGCTGCGCGAGCTGCTGCACCGGAGCGAGCGGCTGCTGGCCGCGAAGCTGCGCCGCCTTGAGGTGCTGACGGCGCGTGCCCGCGCGGGCACGGTGCTGGACGGCGGGATCGCCTGGGAGATCGCGCACACATGGGGCGGTGCGTACGCGGCCGGGCTGCACCCCGGTGAGCCGGTGCTGCGCGGCCCCGCCGCCGCGCTCGTCCAGGACCCCGGGGCCGCGCTGCCCGCGGTGACCGTGGCGGACGGCGACGAGCGCTGGACTCCCCGGCGCGATCTGCTCACCAGCGGCCCCCGCGACCGCCACTTCGTCGGTGAGCTGGAGGACGACGGCAGGATCGCGCTGCGCTTCGGCGACGGACGGCACGGCGCGCGGCCGAGGCCCGGCACCCTGCTGGATGTGCGCTACCGCCTCGGCGGCGGCACGGCGGGCAATGTCGGCGCCGAGGCCATCAACCATCTCGTACTGGCCCGTGACCCCGACGCGACCGACGCCGGGGAGCCGATGCCGGTGGCGGGGGTACGCAATCCGCTTCCCGCCGTCGGCGGCACCGAGCCCGAACCCGTCGAGCAGGTACGGCAGTTGGCCCCGCTCGATCTGAAGCGCTCGCGGCTGCGGGCCGTCACCGCCGAGGACTACGCGGCGCTGGCGTCGAAGCTCCCGGGGGTGGCGCGGGCCGCGGCGGAGATCCGCTGGACCGGCAGTGTGCGGGAGGCGCATGTCGCCGTGGACGCGCTGGGCTCCGGCGAGCCCTCCCCCGCGCTGCTCGACTCGGTGTCGTACGCCCTGGAGAGCTACCGCAGGATCGGCCACGATCTGGTGGTCGCCCCAGCCCGTGCCGTACCGCTGGACATCGTCCTCGCGGTGTGTGCCGCGCCCGGCCGGCAGCACGGGCAGATCCTGGCGGAGTTGTACGGGCTGCTGGGCAGCGGGCGGCTGTCCGGCGGGCGGCCCGGCTTCTTCCATCCCGACGCGCTGACCTTCGGCGAACCGGTGCGGCTCAGCCGTCTGGTGGCCGTGGCCGCCGCCGTCCAGGGCGTGGAGAGCGTACGGGTGACCCGGCTGAGCCGGCTCTTCGACGCCGATCCGCTCGACGACACCGCGCTGGAGGCGGGTGTGCTGCGGCTCGGCCCGCTGGAGGTCGCGCGCTGCGACAACGACCCGGACCGGCCGGAGAACGGCCGGCTGACGATCGAACTGGGCGGAGGTCCGCGATGACCTGCACACACGCCGGCTGCGGCTGCGGCGGGCACGACGAGCGGCACGCGCCGGCGCCCCTCTACAACCCGCCGGGCCGTTCGGCTCTCGACTACCGGGTCGGTGAGTACGGCTCGTTCCTGGCGGCGATGCTCGACCGGCTCGCCTCCCCCGCGTATCCGGCGCTGCGCGGGCTGACCGTCCGTACCCCCGACGACCCGGCGATCGGGCTGCTGGACGCGTGGGCGGTGGTGGGCGATCTGCTGACCTTCCACTCCGAGCGGATCGCCGACGAGGGGTATCTGCGCACCGCCGGCGACCACCGCTCGCTGGTGCTGCTGGGGCGCCTGGTCGGGCACCGGCCGCGGCCCGGGATCGCGGCGGACACCTATGTGGCGTACACACTGGACCGGGATCCGCGTGCGGAGGACCTGCCGGTGCTGATCCCGCGCGGGGCGCGCAGCAACAGTGTGCCCGCCTCCGCGACCGAGGAGTCGCAGGCCTTCGAGACGAGCGAGGACCTGACGGCCCGCTGGGCCTGGAACGAGCTGGCGGTCCGCAGGCGCCGCCCGGCCCGGCTCACCCCCGACGATCTGCGCCGCCGCTCGGAGATCGACATCTCGGGGACCGGCACCTCTCTCCAGACCGGGGACAAGCTGCTGTTCGTCTTCGGCGGGGAGGAGCCGGACGCCGGCGGGCAGCGGCTGCTGCTTCCGGTGGCGCGGATCCGGATCGACCGCGAGGGCGATGTGACGGCGATCGGGCTGCCGGAGTCCGCCCCGCCGACGCTGAGCGAGCTGGTGGCGGAGGTGCGGAAGTGGATCGCCGAGGACGAGCGGGAGGGCGAGGGCGGGGAGCCCACCCCGGACCGTCCCCATCCCCGGCCGGTCAGCCTGATCATCGAGGAGTTCGACGCGCAGGTGCTGGCGCCCCTGCGCGCGGATCTGGACGGGATCACCACCCCGGCGCAGTTCGCCCGGCGGCTCGCTGATCCGTACGAACGGCTCGCCGAGGCACAGGCGGTGGCCGCCCCGTACGAGGAAGTCAGCGCCTGGTTCGAGCGGTTGGAGGCGGTGATCGGTGAACTGATCGAGCGCGCGGGGGAATTGGCGCCCTCCCAGCCGGTGGAGCCGGACTCGCCCGCCTCGCCGGACAGTTCGGCCGCCATGCTGGCGCTCGGCGCCGTACTGCCCGCCCTGCGCGGTCGTACGGCGGGCGCGCCGCCGGGATCCCGGGCACGGGCGTACGATCCCGGGGCGCTCTTCGCACCCGGCTCGGACCTCGGTGCGCAGATGCTCGCCGCGCTGGATCCCCGGGTCGCGGACGGACTGTACGCGGCGTGGCGCAGCGCCACCTCGCCTGCCAGGGCCAGGGCCGCCGCCCCAACTCCCTTGCCCGGCCTGCTTCGTGAACTCCAGGCCCTGCGGGTGACCGCCGCGCCGTTCGGCGCGACCGCTCCCCTCAAGCCGGTCCAGGACGAACGGGGCCGGGTGATCCGGCAGACGGACTGGCCGCTCAACGGCTCAGCACTCACCACCATGCGCGTGGTGTACGACACGGCCGGCCGGGTCCCCGTACGCGCGGAGTTCCAGCACACGGAGCTGGGTTCCTCGGCGCAGCGTTCGGAGAATCTGCCCGCGGAGACCAGCTTCGAGCTGCCGCCGGGACGGGTCACGCTGATGACCCGCTCCGCCCAGGACCGGGATCTGAGCTGGCTGGCGCGGCGCCCGGCCGACTCCCAGGAGCCGGGCGTGACAGCCCAGTTGGAGCCCGGTCTGCCGGAGCTGAAGCTGTTCGTGTCCCGGCCCGGCGAGGACGGGCGGGTCCATGTCGGCGTACAGAACGGGGACCCGCTGGACTGGTATCTGTCCCCCGGCGAGTACAAGCGGGCCGCCCACGGCGGATTCGAGGTGCACGCGCGCTACACCGTCGGCGGTGAGCCGCCGAATGTCGAGGTCGGCATCGTGACCGTGCCCGAGCGCGCCGATCTCCATGTCCTGCCCCTCGACTCGGTGCAGGACGGGATCACGGTGGGGAGCTGGGTGGCCGTCGAGCGGCCCCGCAAGGGAGCCGAGGGGCCCGACGGCATTCCGGGCGACAGGAAGCTGGCGTCGGTGACGACCCGGGTGACCGCTGTGCGCACCGCCGCGTACACGAACTACGGCATCACCGGCCGGGGCACCGAACTGACGCTCGCCGACCCATGGCTGGACAAGCACGATGTGCTGCTCTCGATGATCCGGGACACCACCGTGCACGCCGGCGGCCAGTCGCTGCGCCTCGCGGGCGAGCCGCTGGGCGAGGATGTGCACGGCAATGAACTCGAACTGGCGGAGCTGTACGAGGGGTTGCGGCCGGGGCGCCATCTCGCGGTCTCCGGCGAACGCACCGACATCCCCGGGACCGCGGGGGTGCGCGGCACCGAACTCGCCGTCGTCGCGGCGGTGGAGCAGGAGATCGATCCGCTGCTGCCCGGCGACCATGTCCACACAAGGCTGGTGCTCACCGCGGATCTGGTCCACCGCTACCGCCGGGACACGGTCCGTGTTCAGGGCAATGTGGTGCCCGCCACGCACGGTGAGAGCCGCGACGAGCCGGTCGGCAGCGGTGACGCCGACCGGACCAATCAGACGTTCACCCTGTGGCAGTCGCCGCTGACCTGGCTGCCCGCGGACAGTCCGCTGGGCGCCCGGCCGACGCTGGAGGTGCGCGTCGACGGTCTGCTCTGGCACGAGGTGGACAGTCTGGCGGGACGCGGTCCGCGCGACCGCGTGTATGTCACGGGGACGGCCGCGGACGGGCGGACAACGGTGACCTTCGGCGACGGTGTGTTCGGCGCGCGGCTGCCCACCGGGCACGAGAACGTCCGGGCCCGCTACCGCTTCGGCACCGGCCGGGCCGCCAATCTGCCGGCGGACCGGATCACCCAGGCGGTGACCCGGCCGCTGGGGGTCACCGCGGTCACCAACCCGCTGCCCGCGACGGGCGGTTCGGACGCCGACGGCCCCGGGCTGACACGGCGCACCATCCCGCTCGCGGTCTCGGCGCTCGACCGGCTGGTGTCGGTGGCGGACTACGAGGACTTCGCGCGCTCGCGGGCGGGCATAGGCCGCGCCTCGGCCCGTGAACTCTTCGACGGGCGGCGCCGGGTGCTGCATCTCACGGTCGCCGGAGTCGACGACATCCCCATCGCCGAGGACTCCGAGGTGCTGCGCGCGCTGCGCGCCTCGCTCGCCCGGTACGGCGACGCGCGCCTTCCGGTACGGGTGGATGTGCGCGAGCTGGTCCTGCTGCTGCTCGCCGCGCGGGTGAAGGTGGCCCGCGACCACACCTGGACGGTGGTCGAGCCACGGCTGCGGCAGGCACTGCTCCATGAATTCGGCAGCGGGCGCCGGGAGTTGGGCCGTCCGGCGGTGCTGTCGGACGTGCTCGCGACCGCGCACCGGGTCCCGGGGGTCGACTACATCGATGTGGACGTCTTCACCGGGGTCCCCGCGTCCGTCACGCCGGACGAGCTGAGCGGGCTCGCGGGCCGGCTCGGCGAGCCGCGCACGGCGGTCCCGGCGCGGCTCGCCTCGTACGACGAGACCGTCCACCGGGTGACGGCCGAGGAGGGCGAGACGCTGACGCGGGTCGCCGTCCGGTACGGCATCTCCCTGGCCGAGCTGCTGCGCCTGAACCCGGACATCACCGACACCCGGCGGCTCGCGAAGGGCCGCGCGGTGTGTGTCTTCCGTGGCATCAGGCCGGCCCAACTGGCCCTGCTCTCACCGCGGGTCGCGGACACACTGATTCTGACGGAGGTCACCGTATGAGCAGGGAACCGGACGGGCTCGCGGAGCTGCTGCCGCAGTGGCACCGGCTGCGCGACGCCCGGACCGGCGGCGGAGCGGGCGGGGGCGGCGAGCCGCTGCGGGCGCTGCTCGCGGTGATCGCCGAGCAGGTGGACCGGGTACGGGACGGGGTCGAGCAGGGTTACGAGGACTGGTTCGTGGAGACCGCGGCGCCCTGGGTGCTGCCGTACCTCGGCGATCTGGTCGGTTACACCCCGCTGCCCGGCTATGAGCGGGTCCAGGCGAAGGGCCTCAACGGCGGTACGGGCGCGGGTGGTTCGCGCGAGCTGCTCGCCGAGGCGCTGGCACCACGCCGCGATGTCGCCGCGACCGTCGCCAACCGGCGGCGCAAGGGCACCCTGGCCCTGCTGGAGGAGCTGGCCGACGGAGTCGCCGGGTGGCCGTCACGGGCCGTGGAGTTCTCCCGGCTGGTCTCGCATCAGCAGCCGGTCGGACTGTACGGGTCCGGGACGGCGGCCGTGAACGCGCGGCGGCTGGGGCGCGGCCGGCTCGCGGACGTTCGGGAGGGCGCGGCGCTGGATCTGGCGGGCGGTCCTTTCGGTACGACCGCCCGGTCGGTGGATGTACGGCGGGCCGGCTCGTCCCGTACCCAAGGGGGCAACTCCCCCGCGGGCGTGGGCCTGTTCGTGTGGCGGCTGAAGCCGTACCACGTGACCGGGGCGCCCGCGTACTGCGTCGACCGGGCCCGTAACCTCTACACCTTCTCGATCCTGGGCAATGACACTCCGCTGGTGACAAGGCCGGTGCCCGAACCGTCGGCCACGCATGTCGCGACGATCGACAACGTACCCGCTTACATCCGCCGCAGGCAGTTGGCCGACCGGCTCGCCGACTACTACGGGCCTGGCAAGAGCTTCACCATCCGGTGCGACGGCCGTGAGGAACCGGTGCCGCTGTCGGACCTTGTGGTGGCGGATCTGACGGACTGGCGCTACCGGCCCAAACGCGGGCAGGTGGCCGTGGACCCGGTGCTCGGCCGGATCGCGTTCGGCTCACGCTCCGCGCCGCGCCAGGGTGTCTGGGTCAGCTACCACTACGCGTTCTCGGACGACACGGGCGGCGGCGAGTATCCGCGTGACCGGGAGACACCGCCGACGGCGGCCGTCTACCGGGTCGGGCCCGGCCAGGCCCACCGGCGGATCATGGACGCGTACGGCGAGTGGCGTGACGACCGGCGGGCCGGGCGCTGCGGTCCGGACGGAGTCATCGAGATCACGCACAGCAGCGCCTATCAGGAGCAGCTCGACTTCGATCTCGAACCCGGCGACCGGCTGGAGCTGAGAGCGGCCGAGGGCACCCGCCCGGTGATCCGGCTGCTCGACTGGTACAGCAACCGCCCGGACGCGCTGAACATCCGCGCGCAGGAGGACGACGGAAGCAGGAGCGGGAGCGAGGCGGCTTCGGCTCGGGCTCGGGCTCGGGCTCCGCGGATCGTGCTGGACGGACTGCTGGTCACCGGGCGCGGCCTCCATGTCAGCGGACCCGTCGGCGCGGTGGTGCTGCGGCACTGCACGCTCGTCCCCGGCTGGTCGCTGGAGCCCGAGTGCACCCCGCACTCCCCCGAGGAACCGAGCCTGGTCCTGGACAGGACCACCGCCTGCGTCGCGATCGAGCGGAGCGTCCTCGGCACGATCGAGGTGATCGGCGACGAGGTGGGCGACGACCCGCTGCCGATCCATGTCCGTGACAGCATCCTGGACGCCACCGGCCATGACCGGGCGGCGCTGTCCGCCCCGGACTGCCGTCACGCCCATGCCGTCCTGCACGCCTATCGCACCACCGTCATCGGCGAGATCCACACCCACGCGGTGGAGATCGCCGAGGACAGTGTCTTCACCGGGCGGATCCGGGTGGCCAGGCGCGGCACCGGCCGGCTGCGCTTCTCGTACGTACCGCCCGGCTCGCGCACCCCGCGCCGCCATCGCTGCCAGCCGGATCTGGTGGGGAGCGAGGACGCGGAGCGGGTACGGCCGCTGTTCACCGGCGAGCGGTACGGCACGCCGGCTTACGGGCAGCTCGCCGCCGGCTGCGCCGAGGAGATCAAGCGGGGCGCGGAGGACGGCTCCGAGATGGGCGCCTTCCACGATCTGTACCAGCCGCAGCGCCTGGACAGTCTGCGGGCCCGGCTGGCCGAGTACACCCCGGCCGGCACCGACGCCGGGATCTTCCACGTCACCTGACCGCCCGGGGCCGAGCGCCGAAGCCCGCCACCGGGCACCGATCCGCCGAGCACGCTCCGGACCGCACGTACGACCCGTAAGCCACCGAGCGCCCCGTACGACCCCAGCACCCGCGCACCACCCGCCCGCACCGGACCGACGGACGCAGAACTTCCGAGGGGGACCCCTTCCCATGCACGCAGACATCTCCCGGCTCACCTTCCGCCCCGACCGGCACTACTCGGCGGTGATCGCCCAGCAGGGCCGGGTCCAGCTCGACGCGGACGCCAATGAGCAGGCCGCGATCCAGCTTCTCCAGGCCCGTACCGTCGCCGCCGATCTGATCGGGCAGCACGGCGGCCCGCGCGGTGCCACCGGCTTCAGGGTGGGTTCCGTACGCGGCGGCCGGGAGCTGGACGATCTGTCGATCGGCGGGGGCCGCTACTACGTCGACGGCATCCCGCTGGACGCGACGCGCCCGCTGCCCGGCGTTCCGGTGGTGGAGGACGGGCAGCAGGCCGAGGACGGCGAGGCGGCTCCGGAGCCGCCGGCCACCTGGACGTACTGGGACCAGCCGGACGCGTACCGGGACCCGGAGCGCCCCGGCGACCGGCTGCCCGCGCAGTTCCCCTATCTGGTCCATCTGAAGGTGTGGGAGCGTTCGGTCACCGCGGCCGAGGATCCGCTGCTGCGCGAGGTGGCGCTGGGCTCGGCGATGCCCGACACCGCGGCCCGGCTGAAGGTCGTCTGGCAGGTGCTGCCGCTGGCCGCCGGGCAACTGGAGCTGGCGGACGGGGCGTCCAGGGACGAGGTGCGCGCGGCGTTCGACAAGTGGGCGCGGGCGCAGGCGCCGACGGCCCGGATGGCGGCGCGCAGCCGACGGCCCGAGCACACCGACGAGGACCCGTGTCCGGTGCCGCCGGACGCGCAGTACCGGGGCCCGGAGAACCAGATGTACCGGGTGGAGATCCATGACGGCGGCACGGCCAAGGACGCGACGTTCAAGTGGTCGCGCGAGAACGGCTCGGTGACCTTCGTCGTCGACGGACTCGACGGCACCTGGGCCGAGTTGGCCTCGCTCGGCGGTGACGACAAGCTCGATCTGAACGTCGGCGACTGGGTCGAGCTGGTCGACACCGCCTACATCAGCAGGGGCGAGCCGCTGCCGCTGCTGCGGGTGGAGGAGGTCGATCTGCCGGGACGGCGGGTACGGCTCTCCGGCGAGCCCGATCCGTCGGTGGGGCGGCGCCCCGGACTCCATCCGTATCTGCGGCGCTGGGACCACCCGTCGGGGGCCCGGCACACCGGCGGCCACGGGCCGTCGGGCCGTACGGGACGGGGTGCCCCGAAACTGCACCATGGCGCGCTGCGGATCGAGGAGGGCGGCTGGCTGCCGCTGGAGGACGGGGTTCTCGTCTATTTCGAGCCGGGGAAGACCTATCGCTCCGGTGACTTCTGGACCGTACCGGCCCGTACCGCCACGGGCGATGTGGAGTGGCCGACGGACGCGGCACGCCGTCCGCTGCTGCGGTCGCCGGACGGGATCGAGGTCCACTACGCGCCACTGGCCTGGGTGCCCGGCGAGGGCTCCCCGGTGGATCTGCGGCTGTCCTTCGGCCCGCTGGCGACCCCGGTCCCCGCGGCGGACGAGGGCGAACTCGCGGCGGAGGCCGCCGCCGAGGAGGAGGCTTTGGCCGCCGAACTGGCCGCTTCCGACAGCCACGTGACCGGAACGGACGAGCGGAACGGGCAGTAGGGGCCTGAGAATTGATACATCGCACTTGGGAAGGAGCACCACGATGGCAACTCCTCTGACCGCCGCGAAACTACTCAAAGCCCTGAAGGACGAGGGCCTCACCGTGGTCGAGCACCGGAGCTGGCGCACACACAACCGCAATCACAAGGGCCCGTGGGGGCCGCTGCACGGGGTGATGATCCATCACACCGTCACCTCGGGCACCCAGAGTTCGGTGGAGCTCTGCTACAACGGCCATTCGAGCCTGCCGGGTCCGCTGTGCCACGGTGTGATCGCCAAGGACGGCACGGTCTATCTGGTCGGCAACGGCCGGGCCAATCACGCCGGTTCGGGGGACGACGAGGTCCTGCGGGCGGTGATCAACGAGTCGGCGCTGCCCGCCGACAACGAGGCCAACACCGATGGCAACCGCTATTTCTACGGCTTCGAGTGCGTCAACCTGGGCAATGGCACGGACCCTTGGCCGGCCGCCCAGTTGGAGGCGATCGAGAAGGCCGCGGCCGCGATCTGCCGTGCGCACGGCTGGACCCACCGCTCGGTGATAGGGCACAAGGAGTGGCAGCCCGGCAAGATCGACCCGCGCGGCTTCACCATGGACTCGATGCGCGAGCGCATCAGAGCACGGCTCGGCGGCAAGCCGGACGGACCGTCCGCGCCACCTCCGCCCAAGCCCCCGGCGAAGAAGTACGAGCCGTTCCCCGGAGCCGCCTTCTTCGCGCCCGGCCGGCGCAGCGCCATCATCACGGCGATGGGCAAGCGGCTGGTGGCGGAGGGCTGCGGGCGCTACGCGGTCGGGCCGAGCCCCGACTGGTCGGACGCCGACAAGAAGTCGTATGCCGCCTGGCAGCGCAAGCTCGGCTACTCGGGCAGCGACGCGGACGGCATCCCGGGCAAGACGAGCTGGGACAAGCTGAAGGTGCCCAACGTCTGAGGGTGCGGGGCCCGTCGGCCCGCCGTACCGCTGCCGTGCGTCCGCGCGTATGTACGTACGGATCCGGTACGGCGGCGGTACGGCGGACGCGAGCCCCTGCATCGCCCCTGCCCGGCCCCCAGCCCGCAGCCCGGCCCGGTCAGGCCGCGGGGATACGGCTGAACCGCCCGGCGATACGGAGATCCGCCTCGATACCCCCTGCCGTGGCGCGGAGTTCGGGCAGCACTTCGGCCAGGCACCGCTCGACGGAGCGACGGCTGCTGTGCATGGCGACATTCACGGCCGCCACCGCGCGCCCTGTCCGGTCGCGCACCGGTACGGCGAGGGAGCGCAGGCCCTCCTCCAACTCTTCATCGACCAGGGCGTATCCGTCGTGCTCCACCCGCTCCAGAAGCGCGGCCAGCTCCGCCCGGCCGGTGACCGTGCGCGGGGTCAGCGCGCGTGGTTCGGTGCGGGCGAGCCGGGCGGCCCGCTCCTCGGGCGGCAGCGCGGCCAGCAGCACCCGGCCCATCGAGGCCGCGTACGCCGGAAAGCGGGTGCCGAGGGTGATGTTGACACTCATGATGCGGCCGGTGGCGACCCGTGCCGTGTACTGGATGTCGTCGCCGGTGAGCACCGCCAGGGACGCCGAATCGTGCACCTTCTTGACGAGCGCGGTCAGATGCGGGGTGGCGATCTCGGGCAGTGTGGTGCGGGAGAGCGTCGGATAGCCGAGCGCGAGCACCCGCGGGGTGAGCCGGAAGGTCCGGTCCTCCGCGACGACGAGGCCGAGGTGTTCGAGGGTGATCAGGGCGCGCCGGGCGGTGGCCCTGGCCAGCCCGGTGGCCTCGGCGACGGCGGTGAGTGTCAGTTCGGGGCATCCCTCGCCGAAGGCCGTCACCACGGTCAGGCCGCGGGCCAGGGACTCCAGGAACTCCGCGCCGAGCTGCTGCTTGGAGGCGCTGGTCCAGTCGGCGAGTCCCGCGGGCGGGACGTCGGGTGCCGGGCCGGCCGTCCGTAGCGTACGTTCCATGCTGGCCACGGCTTCCCTTACCCGTGGCAGCAGCGAGTGGCGCAGTGAGTCGGCGCTGTGCCTGCTGGTGTGGCTGACCGCGCTCACCGCGCAGACGGTACGCCCGTCCGCGTCCCGTACGGGGACGGCCAGGGCGATCAGCCCCGGCTCGATGAGCTGGTCGTCCAGGCCCCAGGCGCGCTCGGCCGCGCTCGCCGTACGCTCCTCGAAGCCGGGCCCGCCGGAGTCCGGGCCGCGCGGCGGTACGGCGGGGAAGCCGCGGTCCTCTGGGTCGGCCGCCCGGCGCTCCCGCCACCGTGCCCACTCCGTCTCGTCCCAGTCCGCGGCGAACAGCGGTCCTGGCGCGGTGCGTTCGGCGGGCAGCAGATCGCCGATGCGGAAGGTGAGCGACATCGCGCGGCGCCGGGTGGTCTGGTGCACGAAGCGGATGCCGTCGGCGTCGGGCACGGCCAGCGAGACCGACTCGTCGAGTTCCTCGGCGAGCCGCTCGGCGAGCGGGGCGAGAAGGGCGGGGAACCGGCGGGCGCCCAGATAAGCGTTGCCCAGCTCCATCAGGCGGGGGGTGAGGGCGGCGGAGTGGCCGTCCAGGCGGAGGTATCCCATCCGCGCGAGGGTCGCGGCGATCCGGTCGGCGGTGGAGCGGGCGAGGCCGGTCGTACGGACCAGATCGCTCAGGGCCGCCCTGCCTCCGGCGTCGCTGATCGCCCGCAGGACGGCGATCCCGCGCATCAGCGGGCCGACGGCCTCGGGGGGCACGGGCTCGGCGGGTGCCGCCGGACCGGCGTGGGTCGTGGCGGCGGGACGCAGGGCGGTCATCGGCTCTCCGGTGCAGGGCGTTGACACGCGTGCCGGGTGCACGCACACTCGGGGACAGCAAGTGAGTGAACTCTAGTTCATTCTGCGAACAAAGAGAACCGCGGGGAGTCCTTCCATGGACAAGGTCACACAGTCCGCGGCCGAGGCGGTCCGTGACATCGCGGACCACGCGTCGCTCGCCGTCGGCGGCTTCGGTCTGAGCGGGGTGCCCGCCGTCCTGATCGAGGCGGTGCGCGCCCGGGGCGTACGCGGGCTGAGTGTGGTCTCCAACAACTGCGGGGTGGACGGCGAAGGGCTCGGGCTGCTGCTGGCAGAAGGCCGGATCTCACGGGTCACCGGTTCGTACATCGGCGAGAACAAGGAGTTCGCCCGCCAGTACCTCGGCGGCGAACTGGAGGTCGAGCTGGTCCCGCAGGGCACCCTCGCCGAGCGGCTGCGCGCCGGCGGCTGCGGCATCCCCGCCTTCTACACCCCGGCCGGTGTCGGCACCCAGGTCGCCGACGGCGGACTGCCCTGGCGCTATGCGCGGGACGGCTCGGTGGCGGTGCACTCACCGGCCAAGGAGGTCCGGGTGTTCGGCGGGCGCGACCATGTCCTGGAGTCCGGCATCACCACCGATTTCGCGCTGGTACGGGCGGCCAGGGGCGACCGGCACGGCAATCTCGTGTTCGCCAAGGCCGCCCGCAACTTCAACCCGCTGGCGGCGATGGCCGGGCGGGTGACCGTCGCCGAGGTGGAGGAGCTGGTCGAACCGGGGGCGCTGGACCCCGACTCGGTCCATGTCCCGGGGGTGTTCGTGCAGCGCGTGGTGCCGCTCACGCCCGAACAGGCCGGTGCCAAGCGGGTGGAGAAGAGGACGGTGAGGTCCTGATGGCCCGTACGCGCGACGAGATGGCCGCCCGGGCGGCGGCCGAACTGGCCGACGGCTCGTATGTGAACCTCGGGATCGGGCTGCCCACCCTGATCCCCGGCTTCCTCCCCGAGGGGGTCGATGTGGTCCTGCACTCCGAGAACGGGGTGCTGGGCGTCGGCCCGTACCCGACGGACGAGACGGTCGACCCGGATCTGATCAACGCGGGAAAGGAGACGGTCACGGTGCTGCCCGGCGCCGCGTACTTCGACTCCGCGCTCTCCTTCGGGATGATCCGCGGCGGCCATATCGACACCGCCGTGCTGGGCGCCATGCAGGTGTCGGCGGGCGGCGATCTCGCCAACTGGTCGGTCCCCGGGCGGATGATCAAGGGGATGGGCGGGGCGATGGACCTGGTCCACGGCGCCCGCCGGGTGATCGTGCTGATGGACCATACGGCGCGGGACGGTTCCCCGAAGATCGTCGAGGAGTGCACCCTGCCGCTCACCGGCAAGGCGTGCGTCCACCGGATCATCACCGATCTGGCCGTCATCGACATCACCGGCCGGGGGCTGGTCCTCGTCGAGACCGCGCCGGATGTCACGCCCGAGGAGGTACGGGCCAGGACGGCCGCGCCCCTGCGCACACCGGCTTCCGACGAGACCGACGAGACCGAGGAGTAGGCATGTCCGGCCGACTGCGTGAGGTGTATGTCGTCGACGCCGTACGGACCCCTTTCGGCGCGTACGGGGGCGCGCTGAGCGGGGTGCGCCCTGACGATCTGGCCGCCGGGGTGCTGCGCGCCCTGCTCGCCCGTACGCCCGCCCTGGACCCCGCCCGTATCGACGACGTCTTCCTCGGCAACGCCAACGGCGCCGGGGAGGAGAACCGTAACGTCGCCCGGATGGCGGTTCTGCTCGCCGGACTGCCGGTCACCGTGCCCGGCACGACCGTCAACCGGCTGTGCGGTTCCGGCATGGAGGCCGTGATCCAGGCGGCGCGCGCCATCGCCGTCGGCGATGCCTCGGTCGCGGTGGCGGGCGGTGTCGAGTCGATGAGCCGCGCGCCGTGGGTGGTACCGAAACCGGAGCGCGCCCTGCCCGCCGGACACCAGCAGATGTACTCGACGACCCTCGGCTGGCGGCTGGTCAATCCCCGGATGCCCGCGGAGTGGACGGTTCCGCTCGGTGAGGGCGCGGAACTGGTCGCCGACCGGTACGGCATCGGCCGCGCCGAACAGGACGAGTTCGCGCTGGCCTGCCACCAGAAGGCGGCGCGGGCCTGGCGGGAGGGGCGGTACGACACGGAGACCGTACCCGTCGAGGGGGTGGACCTCGGGCGTGACGAGTCCATCCGCGACAACACCTCGGCGGCGGCGCTGGCCCGGCTGAAGCCGGTGTTCAGCGAGGGCGGCACGGTCACCGCCGGGAACTCCTCGCCGCTCAACGACGGCGCGGCGGCGCTCCTGCTCACCGACGAGGACGGTCTGCGGGCGACGGGGCGCGAGCCGCTGGCCCGTATCGGCGCCTCGGCCGTCACCGGGATCGAGCCGCAGTACTTCGGCGCGGGACCGGTGGAGGCGGTGGAGCGCGCGCTGAAGAAGGCGGGCCGGGAACTCACCGAGGTGGATGTCCTCGAACTCAACGAGGCGTTCGCCGCCCAGGCGCTCGCCTGTCTGGGCCAGTGGCCGGGGATCGATCCGGCGGTCGTCAATCCGCGCGGCGGCGCGCTGGCCCTCGGCCATCCGCTCGGTGCCTCCGGTGCCCGGATCACCGGGGCCGTCGCCCATCAGCTCGCCGCCGCGGGCTCGGGCACCGGCATCGCCGCGCTGTGCATCGGTGTCGGACAGGGCCTGGCCCTCGTACTCGAAAGGTGATCCCGTGCCGCCTCCCGAACCCCTCGCCCCCTCGGAACCACTCGCCCCTTCCGAACCCCTCACGCAGCACCGGATCAGTGCGGAGATAGCCGAGGCGCACCGGGCGGCGGCCGATGCCGTGACCGGCGGCGCGGACCGGCCGGCACATCCCGGCCGGGACTTCGCCCCGTACCGCAGCAGCGTGCTGCGCCATCCGAAGCGGCCGCTGGTCCCGATGGGCGGGGACCCGGAGGCCGCGGAGCTGTACGGACCGGTGTTCGGCGTGACCGATGTGACGGAACTCGACGCGGACCTGACCCGGCAGCACCACGGCGAACCGCTCGGGGAGCGGATCACCGTCACCGGGCGGGTGCTCGACCGGGCGGGACGGCCCGTACGCCACCAGCTCGTGGAGATCTGGCAGGCCAACGCCTCGGGGCGGTACGCGCATCAGCGCGACCAGCATCCGGCGCCGCTGGATCCCCATTTCACCGGTGTGGGACGGTGTCTGACGGATGATCAGGGACGCTATCGGTTCACCACGGTCAAGCCCGGCGCGTACCCCTGGCGCAACCATCTCAACGCCTGGCGGCCCGCGCACATCCACTTCTCGCTCTTCGGCACGGCCTTCACCCAGCGGCTGGTGACCCAGATGTACTTCCCGGGCGATCCGCTCTTCCCGTACGACCCGATCCTCCAGTCGGTGACCGATCCGGCGGCGCGGGAGCGACTGGTCGCGGTGTACGAACACGAGCTGTCCAGCCCCGAGTTCTCGCTCGGTTACCGGTGGGACATCGTGCTCGACGGTCCGGCCGCGACGCTGCCGGAAACGGCGTTGCCGGAGGCTGTAGCACAGGTGCCCGGATCCGGGGAGGACCGCTGATGCCGCGCCCGACTGGACCTGTGACACCGGGCCCCACTCCCTCCCAGACCGTCGGCCCGTTCTACGGATATGCCCTGCCCTTCCCGGGCGGCGGTGAGGTGGTGCCCGCCGGGCATCCGGAGGCGCTCACCGTGCACGGATATGTGTACGACGGCGAGGGCGCCCCGGTGCCCGACGCGCTGGTGGAGACCTGGCAGGCGACGCCGGACGGCTCGCTGGCCGGGCGCCCCGGATCGCTTCGCCGCGACCCGGTGACCGGTGGCTTTCTGGGGCGCAACGGCCTGGACTTCACCGGTTTCGCGCGGGTGGCCACGGACGCGGACGGGCACTGGGCGGTACGGACGCTCGAACCGCCGGGCGGGCGGCCGTATCTGGCGGTGTGCGTGTTCGCGCGCGGGCTGTCGCACCATCTGTTCACCCGGGCCTACGTGGGGGCTCCGGCGTCATCGGACGCGCTGCTGTCGGGGCTGCCCGAGGAGCGCCGTGCCACGCTGATGGCCCGTCAGGAACGCGAGCGGGTCCACCGCTTCGACATCCGGCTGCAAGGGGAGAAGGAGACGGTCTTCCTTGATTTCACCACCTCCGACACCTCCGACTAGCGGCGTGGCTCCGGTCGGTGAGCGGGGCGGCGCGGACGGCGCCGGGCTGCTCGGGCCGGTGTGGGCCGGCCGCGCGGCCGAGGCGGCCACCGGCGACCGGGCGGTCCTTCAGGCGATGCTCGACGCCGAGGCCGCGTTGACCCGCGCCCAGGCCGCGGCCGGACTCGCCCCGGAGCGTGCGGCGCGTACGGTCACGGCGGCGGCCCGCGCCGAACGGTTCGACGTACGGTCGCTCGCCCTGCGCGGCCGGGCCGGCGGCAACCCGGTCATCCCGCTGGTCGCCGATCTCACCCGCGCGGTGGCCGAACTGGAGCCGGACGACGCCGAGTTCGTCCATCGGGGTGCGACCAGCCAGGACATCGTGGACACGGCGCTCATGCTGGTCGCGGCACGTACGCTCGACCTGATCACGGCCGATCTGGAGCGCACCGCCGACGCGCTCGGCGCGCTGGCGGCCGAACACCGCGACACCGTGATGCCGGGCCGCACCCTCACCCAGCACGCGGTGCCCACCACCTTCGGGCTGAAGGCGGCGGGGTGGCGGTCGCTGGTGCTGGACGCCCGTGACCGGCTCGCGGTGGTACGGGCATCTCTGCCGGCGCAGCTCGGCGGCGCGGCGGGCACACTGGCGGCGTTCGGGGCCGCCGCCGACGGGGACCCGGACGCGGGGCGGGCGCTGACGGCCGCGTTCGCGCGTGAGACGGGCCTCGCCTCGCCGCCGCTGCCCTGGCATGTGCTGCGTACCCCGGTCGCCGACCTCGGCGGGGCGCTCGCCTTCTGCGCGGGCGCGCTGGGGAAGATCGCGGCGGATGTGCTGGTGCTGTCCCGTACGGAAATCGGCGAGGTCGCCGAGGGGACGGGCGGCGGGTCTTCAGCGATGCCGCACAAGCACAACCCCGTACGGGCAATCCTGATCGCGTCCACCGCACGCCAGGTCCCCGCCCTCGCGGCCGTACTCTTCGCCTCTCTGGCCGCCGAGGACGAACGCCCGGCGGGCGCCTGGCACGCCGAGTGGCAGCCCCTGCTCGACGCACTGCGCCTGACCGGAGCCGCGGCCGAGACAGCGGCGGAACTCGTCGGCGGCCTGCGGATCTTCCCCGCCCGCATGCGCACGAACCTGTCCCTGACGGGCGGCCAGTTGCTCACCGAACGTCTGACGGCCCGCCTCACCCCCCTACTGGGCCGCGCCACGGCGAGAGACCTGCTGACAGCGGCGTCCCGCCGGGCGGCAAACGAGGGCAAGGCGTTGGCGGAAGTGCTGGCGGAGGACCCCCGGGTGAGCGCCGCGCTCCCCCCGGAGAGGCTACGAGAGCTGACCACCCCGGACACCTACCTGGGCGCAGCTCTAGCCCTGACCGACGAGGCACTCAGCCGCCCAACGCGTGCTGGCCGCGGTCAAGCCCGTACGCCGCACTCCGGCCAGGACGCCGACCCGGACCCCGACCGGAACGCCCGTCAGGATCCCCGCCGGGGCCCTGGCCTGGCCTCCGACCGGGCGCCCGACCGAGACCGGGCGCCCGACCAGAACCCCGGCCCCGACGGCAGTCGTCGTCCCCACCCGACCTCCGGCCAGGACCTCCCATGACTCCTCTCCTTCACCACCGCGTCGACGGCCCCGCCGACGCCCCCGTGCTCGTCCTCGGGCCCTCCCTCGGCACCTCGCTCGGCGTCTGGGAGCCCCAGATGGCCGCTCTGGCCGCGCGATATCGGGTCGTACGGTGGGATCTGCCCGGGCACGGCCGCTCCCCCGCGTCGCTCCTTCCCGCCGGAAGCAGCATGGCCGACCTCGGACAGCTTGTGCTCGGCCTGGCCGACTCGCTGGGGGTGGACAGCTTCGCGTACGCGGGGATCTCGTTGGGCGGGGCCGTCGGGGGCTGGCTGGCGGCGCGTCGTCCCCGGCGGGTTTCTTCGCTCGCGCTGGTGTGCTCCTCGGCGCACTTCGGCGGGGCCGGGCCGTGGCATGAGCGCGCGGAGCTGGTTCGTACCGGAGGCACCGAATCGCTGGCCGACTCCGCTCCCGGGCGCTGGTTCACCCCCGGGTTCGCCACGAGCGGCCACGCGGCCGTGGCAGCGCTCGTGGCCGATCTGCGGGCCGTCGACCCCGAGGCGTACGCCGTCTGCTGCGAGATCCTCGCCGGGCTCGATCTGCGCGACGACCTCGCCCGGATCGACGCGCCCGCCCTGGTCGTGGCCGGCCGTGACGATCCGGCCACCCCGCCCGCCCACGCCCGCGAACTCGCCGACGGCATCCGGGACGCCACGCTGGTCGAGCTGCCCCGCGCCGCGCACCTCGCGAGCGTCGAGCGGCCCGGTGCCGTACTCGACGCGCTGCTGTCCCATCTGCGGCAGTCGGCCACGGGCCGGCAGGACCGGTACGCGGCGGGCACGGCCGTACGCCGGGAGGTCCTCGGCGACGCGCACGTCGACCGGGCGATCGCCGCCACCACGCCCTTCACCGCCCGTTTCCAGGACTTCATCACCCGCTACGCCTGGGGCGAGATCTGGACCGGCGGCACCCTGGACCGCCGTACCCGGAGCTGTATCACCCTCACCGCACTGGTCGCGGGCGGCCACCGGGACGAACTCGCCATGCATGTACGGGCCGCCGTACGCAATGGCCTCACGCCTGAGGAGATCGGCGAGGTACTGCTCCAGTCGGCCGTGTACTGCGGCGTGCCGGCCGCCAACTCGGCCTTCGCGGTGGCCGACCGGGTCCTGAAAGACCTCGCCGAAGACCTCCCCGGCAAGCAAGGTCTCTGACGCACACCGCGCGCCGGGGCCGTACCAGCGCCGTTCGGGTGACCACCATTTGCAGCCATGGCATCACACCGCGCGGCCGGACATGGTGGTGGTGCCACGCATTCGCCGCCGGGCCGGGCCAGACTGCCTGCGATTTACCCAATCTCGACCAAGGAGTATTCGCAATGCGGTCCATCGCAAGAGGTCTGGCGCTCACTGCCACCACACTGGCGTTCAGCACACTGCCCTGCGTCGGCGCGGCGGGCGCGGCGGACGGCGCAGGGACCGGTGCGGGAAGCCTGTACGCGCCGTCCGCCCTGGTGCTGGGCGTCACCGCGGGAGACAGCGCCGCCACCGGTACGGTGCTGCGCGCCGTGACCCTCACCTGCGCGCCCACGGCGGGCGGCAGCCACCCGGACGCGGTCGGCGCCTGCGCCGAACTGCACACCACCCGGGCCGAGTTGGACTCCATCACCACCCGGGGCTCACGCGCGGTGTGCAGCAAGGAGTGGAACCCGGTGACGGTGACCGCGGAGGGCGTCTGGGAGGGGAAGCGCTACTCGTACGTCCACACCTTCGGCAACCCGTGCGCCAAGAACAGCGGAAGCGGCACCATCTTCGACTTCTAGGCGTGCTCCGCAGGGGGTGGTGGCCGGGATGGTGAGCGACGGGGCACCCGGGCCGTCGTGAACCATGCCCGGCCTCCCCTTCGCCGCAATCGCACTCTTGACCGGCTCATGTCATGCCCCCAGGATGACCCCGGACGGCCCCAGTTCCGCTGTCCCGCACACAGGGCGCGTCGCGGCACCACCCCCCACTCACCTCCACACCCGGGAGACTCCATGCGGCTCCGAACACGTGGAAGCGGCGGCACCGGCCGCAGAAGGACGGTGACCCTGGCCGCCCTGCTGGCCCTGGCCCTCGGTGTCACCGCCACGGCCACCAGCGCCGATTCCACTCCCCCGTCGCCCGCCGCCGAGGCAGCGGCGGCCGACGAGGCCATCAAGCAGTACGAGATCCGGATGCACGCCACCTCGGCGACCCGTACCGCGCTCGCCAGGACCGGAGTGACGATCGACGAGTCGGACAGCGAGAGCGTGGTCGTCTCGGCCGACCCCGCACAGGCGAGGAAGCTCCGCGCGCTGGGCTACGACCCCACCCCGCTGGGCGCCGTCCCCGACCGTACGCTGGACGGCGTCATCGAGCCGTTCGACTTCCCCTCCGCCGACTCCAGGTACCACAACTACGCCGAGATGACGAGCGAGATCAACACCGTCATAGCGGCGAACCCGAGCCTGGTGAGCCAGCGGGTGATCGGCACCTCGTACCAGGGCCGGAACATGGTCGCGATCAAGATCAGCGACAATGTCGCCACCGACGAGAACGAGCCCGAGGTCCTCTTCACCCACCATCAGCACGCGCGTGAGCACCTCACCGTGGAGATGGCGCTGTATCTGCTCAAGGAGCTGACCTCCGACTACGGCACCGACTCGCGGGTCACCAACCTGGTGAACAGCCGGGAGATCTGGATCATCCCGGACCTCAACCCGGACGGCGGCGAGTACGACGTGGCGACCGGCTCGTACCGGAGCTGGCGCAAGAACCGGCAGCCCAACTCCGGTTCCACCGCGGTCGGTACGGACCTCAACCGCAACTGGGCCTACCGCTGGGGCTGCTGCGGCGGCTCGTCGGGCAGCGCCTCCTCGGACACCTATCGCGGCGCCGCCGCCGAGTCCGCGCCCGAGGTGAAGGTCGTGGCGAACTTCGTGCGCAGCCGGGTCGTCGGCGGTACGCAGCAGATCAAGGCCGGTATCGACTTCCACACCTACAGCGAACTGGTGCTCTGGCCCTTCGGCTACACCACCGCGGACACCACGACCGGTATGACACTGGACGACCGCAACGCCTTCGCGACCGTCGGCCAGAAGATGGCCGCGAGCAATGGCTACACCCCCGAGCAGGCCAGTGATCTCTACATCACGGACGGCTCGATCGACGACTGGCTGTGGGGGACGTACAAGATCTTCTCGTACACCTTCGAGATGTACCCGTCGTCGAGTTCGGGCGGCGGTTTCTACCCGCCCGACGAGGTGATCGACCGCGAGACCAGCAGGAACCGGGACGCGGTGCTCCAGCTTCTGGAGAACGCGGACTGCTTCTACCGCTCGATCGGCAAGGAAGCGCAGTACTGCTGATCGTGCGCCGCTGAGCCGGCACAGAGAAGGGGCGCTCCCGCCGTCCGGCGGGGGCGCCCTGTCGTCTGCGAGACTTGGCCGTCACCCGGTCCGGGCGGTCAACTCCCGTACGAGCAAGCCGACCTGTTCCGTCTCGATGAGGAAACCGTCGTGCCCGTACGGCGATTCGATCACGCGCAGACGGTCCGCGCCCGGGATGCCCGCGGCCAACTCCCCTTGCTGGGACGGCGGATAGAGCCGGTCCGAGTCGACACCGGCCACCAGCGTGGGCGCGGAGATCCGGCGCAGCGCGGCCCGGACATCGCCCCGGCCGCGCCCGATGTCATGGGTGTTCATGGCATCGGTGAGGGTGATGTAACTGCCCGCGTCGAAGCGCCGTACGAGCTTGGCGGCATGGTGGTCGAGATACGACTCGACCTGGTAGCGGCCGCCCTGCCAGGGGTCCTCCGTACCCTGCGGGTCGCGGCCGAAGCGGACATGGAGTTCGGGCTCGCTGCGGTATGTGACATGGGCGAGCCGGCGGGCCAGTCCCAGCCCGGTGTGCGGGCCGTGCCCCGGTTCCGCGTCGTGGTAGTCGCCGCCGCACCAGAAGGGGTCGGAGCGGATCGCGCGCGCCTGGATGGTGGCCCAGGCGATCTGCTCGGCGCTGGCGCTCGCCGTGGTGGCGAGCAGCATCAGCGCGCCCGTGCGCCCGGGGTGGGCGACGGCCCACTCCAGGGCGCGCATACCGCCCATGGAGCCGCCGAGCACCAACGCCCAGCGTTCGATGCCCAGTTGGTCCGCGAGGCCGGTCTCGGCGGCCACTTGGTCGCGCTGGGTCAGCCGCGGGAAGGCGGAGCCCCACGGCCGTCCTCCGGGGCCGGCCGAGGACGGTCCCGTACTGCCCTGGCAGCCGCCCAGCGCATTGGGCGCGACAACGAACCAGTGGTCGGTGTCCAGGGCCCGGCCGGGCCCGATCAGGGCGTCCCACCAGCCGGGGGTGGGATGGCCGGGCCCGGCCGGGCCCGCGGCATGGCTGTCGCCGGTGAGGGCGTGCAGAACCAGTACGGCGTTCGAGGCGTCGGGGGCGAGGTGCCCCCAGGTCTCATAGGCGATACGGACCTCCGGCAGCTCGCCGCCCGCCTCCAGCGCCAGCGGCCCGGCCCGTACCCACCACCGGCGCCGCCCGGGCGGATCCCCCTCCCGCCAGGCACCGGTGGCCGGCGGAAGGGGAAGGGCACCGGGAGCCGCTGGGCCGGCGGACCCGGGGGCCGGGGGCACGACTCCCGAGGCCCCGGACTCTGCGGATACGGCACCTCGGTGCGGCGGTCCCGGCCGCTCAGGCGGTCCAGGAAGCCCAGGCGGCCCGGGCGATCCAGGAAGCTCGGGCGCCCCGGGCGGTCCCGGAGGTCCAGGCGGTCCCGGCAGCCCCGAATCCGTGTCGGTCGCGCGGTTCAGGACGCGCCCTTCGCCGCGCGGAAGCCCGCCTCCAGATCGGCCTTGAGGTCCGCGAGGTTCTCGATGCCGACCGACAGCCGCACCAGCCCCGGCGAAGTGCCCGTCGCCGCGAGCTGCTCGGCGTTGAGCTGGCTGTGCGTGGTCGACGCCGGGTGGATGATCAGGCTCCGTACATCGCCGATATTGGCGAGGTGGCTGAACAGCTCCACCGCGTCGACGAAGCGCTTGCCCGCCTCGACCCCGTCGCGCAGCTCGAACGCCAGCACCGCGCCCGCGCCGCGCGGAAGGTACCGCTGGGCGGCGTCGTGCCAGCGGTTCGACTGGAGTCCCGGGTAGTGGACCGCGGCGACCTCGTCCCGCCGCTCCAGCCACTCCGCGAGCGCCTGCGCGTTGGCCGAGTGCCGCTCGATGCGCAGCGACAGCGTCTCCACGCCCTGGAGCAGCAGGAACGCCGACAGCGGCGACAGCGCGGGGCCGATGTCGCGCAGGAGCTGCACCCGCAGCTTCACCGCGAACGCGCCCGGGCCCAGGGCCGGCCAGTAGCGCAGTCCGTGGTAGCTGGGGTCGGGCTCGCTGAAGTCCGGGAAGCGCTCGGCGTGCGCGCCGAAGTCGAAGGTGCCGCCGTCCACGACGATCCCGGCGATGGTGGTGCCGTGCCCGCCGAGGAACTTGGTCGCCGAGTGCACGACGATGTCCGCGCCGTGCTCGATGGGCCGCAGCAGATAGGGAGTCGGCACGGTGTTGTCGACGATCAGCGGAATCCCCGCCGCGTGCCCGACGTCCGCGACACCCCGTACGTCCAGCACATTGCCGCGCGGATTGCCCAGGGTCTCGGCGAACAGCGCCTTGGTGTTGGGCCGGATCGCCGCCTGCCAGGCGTCGAGGTCGTCCGGGTCGTCGACGAAGCTCACCTCGATGCCGAACTTCGGCAGGGTGTGCCGGAAGAGGTTGTACGTCCCGCCGTAGAGGGAGGTGCTGGAGACGATGTGGTCCCCGGCCGAGGCGAGCGTGAGGATCGCCAGGGTCTCCGCCGCCTGCCCCGACGCCAGCGCCACGGCGGCGGCACCGCCTTCGAGCGCGGCGATCCGCTGCTCGAAGACGTCCTGGGTCGGGTTGTGGATCCGGGTGTAGATATTGCCCGGCTCCGCGAGCGAGAAGAGGTCCGCCGCGTGCTGGGTGTCCCGGAACACGAACGAGGTGGTCTGGTAGACGGGCACCGCCCGCGCCCCGGTGGTGGGATCGGGCGCGGCACCCGCGTGCACCTGCTTGGTCTCGAACGACCAGGCCGAGGTGTCGGGGCCGTCCGGGACGGCTTCGGGGGTGTGCCCGGCGGTGACGGAGTCGATGGGCTGGCTGGAGTCGCTGGACTGGCTCATGGTTCTCCCTGGTGCGGTACGGCGATGAGGTGCGGGGCGCCCGCGAGTACGGAGCGCGGTGCGCGAGCGGGGCGCAGAAGACAGGGATACCGGCGCGGGACGGCGCACGGCGGCACGCCCCGCGCACGGCGCGGCGGAGTCGGCGGAACGAGCGCTTCCCGGCGGCGGATCAGGCGGACCAGGCGGATCAAGCTGATGGGGCGGATCCGGTGAACGCGGCGGATCCCGCGGTCTCAGCGGCCCGGGAAGCGGCGGCCGGCCGTCGGTGGCACGGCGTCAGCGTGCGGTGTGACAGCTCGTGCTGGTGACACGCACGTAGTCCACGTGGCGGCGGGTCACGAGCCGGAGCGTCATGACGTCAGGTAACCACAGCGGAGCGCCGCGTACAACCACCCGTCCGGCGGTACGGGAAGTCGCCCGCCGGCACGGGCCAGGGAGGTCAGGCGGTCGGGCGGCAGGGCAGCCAATCGGTCGCGCGGTCCCTCACGGCAGGACGACAAGTTCGCGGCCCGACCTGTTGAGCCGCTGCCCGCCGTCCTCGGTGCAGATCACGATGTCCTCGATCCGGGCCCCGTACCGGCCCGGGAGATAGATGCCCGGCTCGACCGAGAACGCCATCCCCGGCTCCAGCGGAAGCTGATTGCCCGCCACGATGTACGGCTCCTCGTGGCTCTCCAGTCCGATGCCATGGCCGGTCCGGTGGATGAAGTACGGGCCGTACCCCGCCTCGCTGATCAGGTCGCGCCCGATCGCGTCGAGTTCATGGGCGCGCAGACCGGGGCGCACGGCGTCGGTCTGGGCGCGCTGGGCCCGCAGCAGCACCTCGTACAGTCGCAGGAACTCCTCCGGCGGTTCGCCGAGCGCGTAGACACGGGTGGAGTCGGAGCAGTAGCCCTCCTCGGTGGTGCCGCCGATGTCGACGACCACCGGATCGCCGGCCTCCACGACCCGGTCGGAGACCTCGTGGTGCGGGCTGGCGCCGTTCGGTCCGGAGCCGACGATCACGAAGTCCACCCGCACATGCCCCTCCGCGATGATCGCGTCAGCGATGTCCCGGGCCACCTCGCGCTCGGTACGGCCGGGCCGCAGCCACTCGCCCATCCGGGAGTGCACCCGGTCGATCGCCTCCCCGGCGCGGCGCAGGGCCCCGGCCTCGTCCGGCGTCTTGCGGGCCCGCAGCCCGTACAGCACCTGTCCGGCGAGCACCTGCTCTGCTCCGGGCAGCGCGGCGCGGAAGGCCAGTGCCTTCTCGGCCCACATCCGGTTGTCGAGGGCGACGCGGGCGAGGGCGCGCGGGAGGCGCGCGGCGACCAGGGCGTACGGGTCGTCGGTCTCGTCCCAGCCGGTGATCTCGATCCCGAGGCTCCCGGCGGGCGACGCCTCGGCGGCGGGCTTCTCCAGGGCCGGTACGACGAGGAAGGGCTCGCCCCCGGCAGCACCCCCGGCGGGCAGCACGAGGCAGGTCAGGCGCTCCAGCGGGTGCGCGTCATAGCCGGTGAGATAGCGCAGATCGGCTCCGGGCGAGACGAGCAGGGCGTCGATACCGGCTGCGGACGCGGCCGCGCGGGCCCGGTCGAGGCGGTCTGTCCAGGAGTTCGCGGTCATCGGGCTTGGTGTCATCGGCGGGGCCTTCCGAGGCGGGAGGGGTGGAGGGGTGTACGGGAAGCATCTGAACGATCCATCCTCAGGGGGCGCCGGGCCAACCGGAATTCCGGGGCTTCGCCCTCGCGCGGTCCCCGGCTCCGGGCCCCGGAGCCGGGCCCCGGAGCCGGACACAGGAGCCGGACACAGGAGAGCGCGCGGGCGGCGGTGCGGGGAGTGCCGCTGAAGCAGGGGGCGCTTCGGCGCACCGGGTGGCGAGCGCCTATGCGTCAAGCGCCGGGAGCATGCGCCTTTTCAGCACCGGCGCGGCCGGGAAGCCTGTACCAGGGGTGCTCGTGA
The DNA here is from genome assembly GCF_042800555.1 of Streptomyces sp. NPDC057617. NCBI lineage: Bacteria > Bacillati > Actinomycetota > Actinomycetes > Kitasatosporales > Streptomycetaceae > Streptomyces > Streptomyces sp. NPDC057617. The sequence goes on from NZ_JBHVGV010000009.1 coordinate 89,984, forward strand.
GCCCACCGCGTCCTGTCGGGACGAGGTGTCCACGGCGGGCGGTCCCGCCGACGTACCGGCTGTGCCGTACGGCCGCCGAGCCATGCGGAGTCCGCCAATGCGAGTCCGTCCCCGGTGCGGCCGTGTGCCGTGCGCCCACGCGTGATGCGGGAGTCCGACATGCCGTACGAAACCGTCTCGTCCACGGCCTCCGCCACGGCCGAGGTGAACACCGTCCGTGGTCCTGTACCGGTCGGCGGTCTCGGCCGGGTCCTGATGCATGAGCATATCTTCGTCCTCAACCCCGAGTTCGTCACCAACCATCCGGAACGGGCCGGGTTCCGGGAGTCCGAGGCGGTGCCGCGGGCGGTCAGGAGGCTGACGGATCTCGCCGCCAACGGTATCTCCACCATCGTCGATCCCACCGTGATCGGCCTCGGCCGCTCCATCCCGCGGATCCAGAAGGTCGCGGAGCAGGTCGGCCTCAATATCGTCGTCGCGACCGGGCTCTACACGTACGACGACGTCCCGCACTTTGTGAGCATGCGCGGGCCCGGCACCCTGCTCGGCGGGGACGAGCCGCTGGTGGAGATGTTCATCGCCGACATCGTCGACGGCATCGCGTACACCGGGGTGAAGGCCGGGATCCTCAAGTGCGCGACCGATGTGCCGGGGGTGACCCCGGGGGTGGAGCGGGTGCTGCGGGCGGTCGCCCAGGCGCACCGGGCCACCGGGGTCCCGATCCTCACGCACAGCCACGCGCAGACCCGCCGCGGCACCGAGCAGCAGGACGTGTTCGCGGCCGAGGGGGTGGATCTGACCCGGGTGGTCATCGGGCGCTGCGGCGACACCACGGATCTCGGCTATCTGATGTCGATCGCCGACCGGGGCTCGTATCTCGGCATGGACCGTTTCGGGCTGGATGTCTTCTTGCCGTTCGAGCAGCGGGTGGACACGGTCGCCGCGCTCTGCGCGCGCGGCTACACCGACCGGATCGTGCTGGCGCACGACGCCAACTGCTATATCGACTGGCTCCCGATGCGCGATGTGCCCGTCCTGCTGCCGAACTGGCACTATCTGCACATCTCCCGCGATGTGCTGCCCGCGCTGCGGCGGCGGGGCGTGAGCGAGGAGCAGATCACCACGATGCTGGTCGACAATCCAAGACGGATCCTCGAAGGCAGCGGGCCGTATTGAGCCTGCTCCGGGGGCGGTTGAGGACGGGCGGCGCGAACAGCGTTGCTCAGCACCGGAGTTCGCGGAGCCCGTCAGCGGTAGCACGGGCCGGAGAAGGCGCTCAACCGGATAGGCGGCTCCCCGGGCCGAGTTGGGCGGAAGGGGCCAGATAGGCGCGAAGGCCGGGCCGGCCCGGCAGATCCGGGAGGCGCTGGAGCCGCCAGCTTCTGGCGTACGAGGGTGGCGCGTCCTTGCCCGCCACCACAACGGCCACCGGCCGCTCGCGGGCGGTGGCGACGAGGGCCGCGGGGGTGATGCTGCGGTCGTGGCCGCCGGTCTGCCGGGACGCGCAGCCCGCGCGGAAGGCGATACGGACGGCCTCCGTGCCGCTCACCACACACGGCGGCCGGACTCCCTGGCGTGCCAGCTCCGCCGCCACCCGCCCGAACGCCGCCCGGCTCTCGCGGTTGCGCGCGGCGACGGCGGCGAGGACCGCGTACTGCACCGCGAGATGCCCGGCGAGCGCCACCGCGAGGACGCTCACCACCAGGAGGCGCGGGCGTACGGCCGAGCAGATCCAGGTCAGGCATTGCGCCACCGGCAGGGACAGCAGCGCGTAGGTGGGCAGCAGGAAGCGCGGTGCGGCGTAGCCGATCAGCAGAAGGTACGGAACGGCCGTGGCCAGCGCGGCCAGTGCGGGCAGCAGGACGACGGGCAGCCGGCGGAGTCGGGCGGCGGCCAGTGCACCGCCCGCGGTGAGCAGCGGGAGTACGAACCACCAGACGGCGGTGACCGGCCGCCGCCAGGGCACATCGCAGGGGCGGCACAGCAGCCGCCCGTCGAGTGCGCGCACCTGGTCGTCGAAGGCGAGGTGCCAGCCCAAGTGCCCCTGGATCTCGCTGGCCCTGCGCAGCCGCGCGAGCAGACCGCCGAAATCCGTGTACGCCTCGACGACCCACTGCCCGCAGCCCAGCGCCGTACCGGCCACGAGCACCAGCAGCAGAGCGGTCCGCCGCCACGCCGGGACCACCAGTGCGGCGACGCCGAGCGGCAGAGCGAGCCAGAGGGCGTCCGAGGGGCGCATGAGCGCGACGAACGCCATTCCCCCGCCGAGTCCGGCCAGCGCGGCGCGGTCCGACGGGTCGCGCGCGGCCCGCAGGAAACACCCGGCAGCGAAGAGCGATCCGAGGGCGGCCCAGAGATTGGGCATGGCCTGCGGACCGTAGATCACGGTGATCCACAACCCGGCGAACAGCGCTCCGGCAACGGCGAGTACCGGTACGGGCAGCAGCCTGCGCCACACCCGGAGCGCGACGAGAAGCCCGGCGCCGGAGAGCAGCGCCAGATACACCCGCAGCGCCCCGACGGACGAGGTCAGCAGGGTGACGGGCGCGACGAGGTAGGTGATGCCCCGGGCGCGCGGCGCGCTGAAGAACGCGGCCTCGGCGTCCCGGGCGACCTGGCTGACGTACACGGTCTCGTCCCAGCCGAGCCCCGATCCCCGTACCACGAGCGCCAGTTGGACGAGGGTGTAGACCCCGGCGACCGCGGCCGGCAGTCCGAGGCCGCCCGCCGTCGAGCGGCCCTGCCCGGCCGGTGACTCCTGCCCTTGCGGGCCGGACGCCACGGCCGAGGTCTCTGTCATACGGACCACGCTGCATCCGCCCCGCGCGCCCCACCATCGGGGCAGGGCACCCGGACGAACCTTCACCCAGGAATATATGAATAAGTCTTCATTTGCCATCGGTAGGATGGACGCCATGGGCCATGGAGTCGACGCCACGAACACCGCCACCACCCGCGAACGCCTGGACGCCGTGGGGACGGCCGATGTCGCCGCGACCCTCCAGGCCCTCGCCACGCCCTCCCGGCTGCGGATCCTCGCGCGCCTCCAGGAGGGTTCCTGCGCGGCCGGTGAACTCGCCGAGGCCGTCGGGATGGAGCAGTCCGCCTGTTCCCACCAGCTCAGGCTGCTGCGCAACCTGGGACTGGTCACCGGCGAGCGTCAAGGCCGGTCGGTCATCTACGCCCTCTACGACCACCATGTCGCCGAACTGCTCGACCAGGCCCTTTACCACGTGGAGCATCTGCGCCTGGGCCTGCGCGACGTGCCGTCGGCGGAGGCCGCGCCGTCCGGCGGCGCATGACCCGCCCCTGGTGGCAGGACGGGTTCGTGGGCGGGGGCGGGGCGGCGGACCGTACCGCCCCCGCTTCAGGGCCGGAATCCCGGGCGGGCTCAGGCTCCGGCGGAGACGGGTGGTGCCAGGGACTGGGCCGGTGGCTGAGCCAGTGCGTGAACAGGTGGCTGAGCCAGTTGCTGGAGCGGTGGCTGAGCCAGTTGTTTGACCGGTGGCTGAGCCGGGGTCAGGGCCATCACCGTCTCGGTGACGGCGACCCGGCCGCCCAGGCGCGGCGGCTCCAGCCGGCCGGGATCGCCCGTCAGAAGCAGACGGACGGCGGCCCACGGGAGGTTCACTCCGGCGAAGGCGGTCTGGAAGATCCCGGCGGAGGCCCGGGGGTTGGCTTCGAGCAGCATCGGCCGGCCGCGCCAGTGCCGCAGTTGGACATTGGAGAGATACGCGAGCCGGAAATGGCTCACCAGACGCCGGGCGATATCGGTCAGGGCGGGGGCGTCGAGGAGATGGCGGTAGCGGCCGTCCTTGGAGCGGGCGACACAGGTGACCATGGCGCCGCCCGGCGCCGAGAGACAGTCGATACTCACCTCCGGGTCGTCCAGATAGGGCATCACGATGAACTCGGGCACCCGCTCCCCTTGGTCCACGGCCCGGTTGAGCGCGTCGGCCACGGCGCCGAGGGAGGCGACGGGCCGTGCCGGTGCCAGCAGGTCCGTGATCCGCAGGGGCGTGTCGTCGAGGATGCGGAAGCCGAACGCGGAGAACTCCCCCGCGGGCTTGATGCAGGCGGTGCCGCCCTCGTCGGCTATCTCCCGCGCCGCCGCGCGCAGCGCGTCGCCGTCGGAGACGATCCACCAGGGCGGTACGGGGACACCGATCGCCCGGGCCGCTTCGTACGTTCCGCTCTTGCTGGTCAGTACGGAGACGGCGGGGGCCGGTGAGCACATGAGCTTGGTGCCGAGCGCGGCGAACGCGTCCGCGTAGGGGGCGAGCGCGTCCAGGCGCCGGGGAGGGATGAGGACGTCGATGGCATGCCGGCGGCAGAAGTCCAGGGCGAACTCGGCGTATGCCGCGTTGCTGACCCGGTGGGGTTCGACCTCGCTCACGTCGCAGACCGAGAGCGCGGGAGCGTGCCGGCTGATGTTGGTGCCGTAGATACGGACATCGGTGGCGTCGGGGTTCTCACGCAACATCCGGGCCACCTCGGTGGCGGCGACCCCCGCGCTGCTGAGCCAGATGCGAAGTGCGATCGGGAACGCTCCTCTCGACACAGGGCGACATGGCCGCGGGGCACACGGAACCAGGCCGGGCAGACTCACCGGTGCCATGACTCCACGGCCTGCGCGGCTGTGCGCAATCGGAATGTGTAGAGCGGATGATAGCCCGTTTGGGCTGGGGTTTTTCACGCTGCCGGGTGAGAAGAACCCGGTCCGGGCGAGGTCGGTCCTGGGGCGGAGCCGGCCGCGCGGGAAGGTGCGCGGCGAGGACGGCGGGCCGCGGGCACGGCCCGCCGGGACCTGCCCGTCGCGGCGCGGTTCCATCCGGCTTGTTTCTGCCGTTGTCCGGATCTCACCCGTAGCCGACCGAAATCAGTCTGAATTCCGACCAGAAACGACCGGAGCCGGACACGGCCAGCTCGCGCTCACGCCGCGGTGGTCCTGCCGCGGTGGTCCTACTGAGCGGGCCGGGACGAGGGGGTACGAGAGGCCTCCTCCGGCGAGGCCGCCGCGGCGGGGCCCGCCGTCCAGTTCGCCAGCAGACGCAGAGCGTGCTCGGACGGTGAGCCGGGCTCGGCCGTGTGCACGCCGAGGATCTGGTCGGGGTCGCCGGTGGGGTGGAACGCCTCGTAGTCCAGGGTGAGTTCACCGACCAGCGGGTGGCGGTACCGCTTTGCGCCATACGTTCGCTCCAGCACATCGTGGTCGGCCCACCAGCGGCGGAAATCGGTGTCCCGTACGGAGAGTTCACCGATCAGCTCGGCGAGCTGGGGGTCGTGCGGATGCGCTCCGGCGTACAGATGCAGCGCCGCGACGGTGCCGCGTGCGGAGTGCTCCCAGTCCGCGTACAGCTCACGGGCGGCCTCGTCGAGGAAGATGAAACGGGCCATGTTGCGCTCGCGGTGCGGCAGGGCGTCGAAGTCGGTGTAGAAGGCGCGGGCGAGCCGGTTGGCGGCGAGGACGTCCGTACGGCGGCCCAGGACCAGGGCCGGGGTGTCGCCGAGGGTGTCCAGGATCCGGTACAGCCCCGCCCGTACCCGCTGCGGGGGCAGCGGACGGCGCCGGGAACGGGCCGGCCGGGCCAGCGCGTACAGATGCGCACGCTCGGTGTCGTCGAGCAGCAGGGCACGGGCCACCGCGTCCAGCACGGCCTCGGAGACGTTGGCACCGCGCCCGCGCTCCAGCCGTACGTAGTAGTCCACACTGACCCCGGCGAGCTGGGCGACCTCCTCGCGGCGCAGCCCCGGTACCCGCCGGGTGCCCGGCTGCGGCGACAGACCGACGGCCTCGGGCGTGATCCGGGCCCTGCGGGAGCGCAGGAATTCCCGCAGCTCACTGTTGCCGCCGGAGCCGGAAGAACCGGTTCCGGGGCCGGTGGCAGGGCCGGTCCCGCGGAGAGAGTCACTCATGCCGACCAGGCTAAATCCGTCTCCGGGGCCGGGCACGGCCGCTGAGGGGTACTGCTGGGCCCCCGCTCCGCGCCTGCCGCTAGAGTGCGATGCTTGTTCGATTCGCCGTGGGGCGGAGGGGGAGGGGTTGTGAGCGCACAACTGAGGGACATCGCCGGGGAGTTGGCGGAGGTGTTGTGGCGGGAACACACCGTGTACCGGGAGCGGTCCGGCGGTGTGGTCATCCGGGGCGAGCATGTACGGCGCTGGATCAGCCTCGCTCCGGCGGGCGGCCGGGACGAGGTCCTCGTACGCGCGGGGCGCATCCTGGACGGCGGCACCACCGCTCCGGCGCGTTCGGAGGCCGTGGTGCCCCTCTCCGCCGGTACGGGCGTACTCGCCGCGGCCTGCCGCCGACTGCTGGCCGAGGCGGCGGCCGACGCGACGCCGGTCACCCCGGGACGGGCAGCACCCAAGCGGCCGAAGCGATCCACACGATCCACACGGTCCGGGAAGGTGGCGCAGCGCGGAGGCAGTGGGAAACACACCAGTTTCGGTTCCTGGGTGATCCTCGCCTGCGTCGCCGGTGTGATCGCGCTGTACGTCTACAGCACCGCGACGCGCGGCTAGGGCCTCTCCATCCCAGCTGACTCCCCCCAGCCCCTGCTTCCTCCCGCTCCCGGCGGCGAGCCTCGCCCTCGGCGGCAGCGTCCGAAAACCGCTGGTTGGGCGGTTGATAAGTAGGATGATTCAAGGTGTCACCGGAGTAACCGGAGTCCGCGGGTCGATTCCGGCGCGGTGTCCGGCAGGGAGGAGTCGCTGATGCTGTTCCGTCAGCTTGAGTATTTCGTGGCGGTGGCCAGGGAGAGGCACTTCGCGCGGGCCGCGGAGTCCTGCTACGTCTCCCAGCCCGCGCTGTCGGCGGCGATCGCCAAGCTCGAACGCGAGCTGAACGTCACGCTGATCAACCGGGGACACAACTACGAGGGCCTCACCCCCGAGGGAGAGCGGCTGGTCGTCTGGGCCAAGCGCATCCTCGCCGAGCAGGACGCGTTCAAGGCCGAGGTCGCCGCCGTCCAGTCCGGCATCACCGGCACCCTGCGGCTCGGCACGGAACCGACGGCGTCGACGACCCTGGCGCTGCCGGTCGCCGCGTTCTGCGGGGCGCATCCGCTGGCCAAGGTGCAGGTCCACTCCCGGCTGTCGGCGAGGGAACTGCACCGCCAGCTCCGCGAGTTCGAGCTGGACGCGGCGATCTCACACTTCGCGCCCGAGGAGCGAGAGAGCCTCCAGGTGGTGCCGCTGTACCAGGAGCGGTACGTACTGCTGGCCTCCGGTGACCAGTTGATGCCCCAGACCCACACCATGACCTGGGCGGAAGCGGCCCAGTTGCCGCTCGCGCTGCTCACCCCCGACATGCGCATCCGCGAACTCATCGACAGTGTGTTCGCGGAGGCCGGCGTGGTGGTGACCCCGCAGGTGGAGACGGACTCGGTGGCCTCGCTCTACGCGACCGTGGGTGTCGGCGACTGGGCGAGCATCGTGCCGCACACCTGGCTGCGCGCGATGCCGGTGATCGGCAGGACCCGGGCCGTACGGCTCGTCGCCCCGGACGCCAGGGCGACGGTGTCGGTGGCGATCCACTCGGCGATCCCCGGTTCGGTGGCCGCGCGCGCCTTTGTGAACGCGGCGACGGGCCTGTCGCTGGACGAGTTCTTCGACCAGCCGCTGCCGACCGAGCACCGGGTGAGATAGGCCGGCCGGCCCCGCGACGAACCGGCCGGCCTCAGGCCGGACACGACCTGCCCGTACCCCGCAGGCCCGCGCCGGCCGCGCGGACCCGTGGCCTACGGGTGGTGTTCCCCGGCGCCCCCCGGCGCCGGCGTCGGTGGGTGCCGTCAGCCGGCGCTGTCAGCGGCCGGGCCCGGTCCGGGCCCCGGCCCCGTGTCGTCTCCGTCCCTGCCGTACAGCGCGACCACCGCCCGCCGGTCGAGACCGCCCTTGGCGGTGTGGGGCAGCGCGGCGACGACTTTGAGCCGGTCGGGCAGTTCGACGGCGGACAGCCGGTTGCGGCAGTACTGAAGGATCTCCCCGGGCCCGATGATCTCGCCCTCGCGTACCACCACGGCCGCGCCGACCCGCTGCCCGTACACCTCGTCGGGCAGTGCGAACACCGCCGCCTCGGCGACTCCGGGACACCCGGCGAGGATGTCCTCGACATGCTCGGGGGAGATCTTCTCACCGCCGCGGTTGATGAGGTTCTTGATGTGCCCGGCGAGGAAGAGATAGCCGTCCTCGTCGAGCGAGCCCAGATCGCCGGTGCGCAGCCAGCCGTCGGTGAAGCTGTGCGCCGTCTCGTCGGGGTCGGCGAGATAGCCGCGGGTGACGGTGGCCCCTCGCAGCCACACCTCGCCGCGGACTCCGGGCGGGCAGGGGCGCCCGTTCCGGTCGACGACACGGAGGTCCACCCCGGTCGACCGCCCGACGGACCCGTGCTTCAGGGGCCCGTAGTCCGGCAGCGGTTCACTGGTCACCTGGTGGGTGGCCTCGGTCATCCCGTACGCGGAGAGCAGCGGCGCGCCGAGGGTGCGCTCCAGTGCCCGCTGGGTGGCCGTGTTGAGGGGGGCGCTGCAGCTCCGTACGAATCTCAGGGGCGCGACCTGCGGGCCCGGGTACTCGGTCGCCGACCGGTCGAGAAGGATCTCGTGGATGGTGGGGACGGCGGTGAACCACGTGGCGGCCACGGCCTGGACGTCGTCCCAGAAGGTGTGCGCGGCGAACCGGCCGCGCTCGGGCAGCAGGACGCATCCCCCGCTGCCCAGCGTGGCGAGCAGCGCCGCCAGCAGACCGTGACCGTGGAAGAACGGCATTACCGCGACCGTCGCGTCGCCGGGGCCCAGCTCGTAGGTGGCACAGATGTCGCGGAGGGAGGCGGCCACATTGGCGTGGGTGAACGGGACCATCTTGGCCCGGTCGGTGGTGCCCGAGGTGAACAGGACGAGGGCGTCCTGTGCTGTCAGCGCCTCGCTCGTGGCCGGAACGTCCCGGTGTGCCGGTGTGCCGGTGTCGAGGGTGGCGGTCGCCGTGCCGGTACGGGAGATGTCCACGCGCAGCGGCCAGGCCGGGACCGGGACCCGGGCGACGGGTTCCGCGTCGGGGGCGGTCGGACCGAGGACGACCGCGCGTGCCCCCAGCGCCTCGATCCGCGCGGTGAGCTGGGCCTCGGGCAGCGCCGGGTCCAGCGGGGCGACCACCACTCCGGCCCGCGCCGCGCCCAGCAACGCCACGACGAATTCGGCGGTGTTGGCGCCGACGAGACCGACCGCGTCGCCGCGGCGCAGCCCCGCACCGGTGAGCCGGGCGGCCACACTGTCGGCCAGCGCGGCGAGGGCGCCGTACGACAGGCCCAGCCGGTCGCCGGTGACGACGAGTGCGCGGGCGTCGGGCCGGTCGCGCGCGTGCCGGTCGAGGAGATCGACGAGGCCCGTGACCCCCGGGGGCCGGTACGGACCCGTGTCGCGCACGGATGCCGCGGTCGGGACGGCCATGGCCACCACCTCCTCGTACAGATCTGTTGAATCCGTCACCTGTCGAGCCTGCGCGGGCGCGCGGTGTGCGTCCAATACGCGCTGACGAACAGTCGATAGCGAGTATCTATCAAGGGAGGCCGCCACGCGGTGCGAGCTGCGGCGACCACGCTCGATAAATGTTGTTTATCGGCTGGTCGCCGATAGGTCTTGGACGGCTGCGCGCACGGCACCGAAGGTGGGACAAGAAGCCGAACAGGCATGACTGCCCAAGGAGGACCTCGGACCATGACCGCCCCTTCTGCACTGGAGACCGCGGCTACCGTCGACGCTCCGGCCGAGCTCACCGACGGGTACCACCTGGTCGTCGACGCGCTGAAGATGAACGATGTCGACACCATCTACGGGGTGGTCGGCATCCCGATCACCGACCTGGCCCGCCTCGCGCAGGCGCAGGGCATTCGCTACATCGGCTTCCGTCACGAGAGCAACGCCGGACACGCGGCGGCGGCGGCCGGCTATCTCACGAAGCGGCCGGGGGTGGCACTGACGGTGTCGGCGCCGGGCTTCCTCAACGGCCTGGTCGCGCTGGCCAACGCCACCACGAACTGTTTCCCGATGGTGCAGATCTCCGGCTCCAGCGAGCGGCACCTCGTCGACCTCAAGCAGGGCGACTACGAGGAGATGGACCAGCTCGCCGCCGCGCAGCCGTTCGTCAAGGCCGCGTACCGGGTGAGCCGGGTCGAGGACATCGGCCGCGGTATCGCCCGCGCGCTGCGCACCGCGATCTCGGGCCGCCCCGGCGGTGTGTACCTCGACATCCCGGCCGCGGTGCTGGGCTCGATCATGGACAAGGAAGAGGGCGACAAGACGCTGAGCCGTCTGGTCGACCCGTCGCCGCGCCAGCTTCCCGCGCCCGAGGCGGTCGACCGCGCCATCGAGATCCTGGAGGGCGCTCAGCGCCCGCTGGTGGTGCTCGGCAAGGGCGCCGCGTACGCGCAGGCCGACGAGCGGATCCGCGAGTTCATCGAGTCCACGGGCATCCCGTACGTACCGATGTCGATGGCGAAGGGCCTGCTGCCCGACAACCACCCGCAGTCGGCCGCCACCGCCCGTTCGCTGGCGCTGAAGAAGGCCGATGTCGTGATGCTCATCGGCGCGCGGCTGAACTGGCTGCTGAACCACGGCGAGGCTCCGCAGTGGAACCCGGACGCCAAGTTCATCCAGGTGGACATCGAGCCGAAGGAGCTGGACAGCAACCAGCCCATCGCGGCCCCGCTCGTCGGGGACATCGAGTCGGTGCTCGAAGCGCTCGCCGAGCGGACCAAGCCCGGCCGGATCACGGCGCCCACCGCCTGGCGCGAGGAGCTGGCGGCGCGCTCGAAGCAGAACGTCGCCAAGATGGCGGAGCGTCTGAAGGCCGACCCGCACCCGATGCAGTTCATGGGCGCCCTGAAGGCGGTCCGTGACGTCATCCACGAGCACCCCGAGACGTACCTCGTCAACGAGGGCGCCAACGCGCTGGACATCGCGCGCAATGTGATCGACATGCATGTGCCGCGCCACCGCCTCGACAGTGGTACGTGGGGTGTCATGGGTATCGGCATGGGCTACGCGATCGCCGCCGCCGTCGAGAGCGGCGAGCCGGTCGTGGCCGTGGAGGGCGACAGCGCCTTCGGCTTCAGCGGGATGGAGCTGGAGACGATCTGCCGCTACAAGCTGCCCATCGTCACCGTCATCATGAACAACGGCGGTGTGTACCGCGGCGACGACATCAACCCCCTGGAGTCCGACGACGACCCGTCGCCGACGACCCTGATGCTCCAGGCGCGCCACGACCTGATGATCGAGGCGTTCGGCGGCAAGGGCTACCGCGCCACCACGCCCGCCGAGGTCACCGCGGCCCTCACCGAGGCGCTGGCCTCGGGCGGCCCGGCGCTCATCGACTGCGCGATCGACCCGTCGGCCGGCACCGAGAGCGGTCACATCGCGCACCTCAACCCGAAGGGCATCACCGTCGGCAACATCACGCCGGCGAAGAAGTGAGCGACCGGCTCACCGCGCTCCCCCGTACACCACACCCTCCGTACCGAGATCATTCACAAGAAGGAAGCCACCATGAGTGACAAGCCGCTCGCCGGAATCAAGGTGATCGACTTCACCGGGGTTCAGGCCGGTCCCGCCTGTACACAGATGCTCGCCTGGTTCGGCGCCGACGTCATCAAGGTCGAGCGCCCCCAGGGCGGCGACGTGACCCGCAACCAGCTCCGGGACATCCCCGACCTCGATGCCCTGTACTTCACCATGCTGAACAGCAACAAGCGTTCGCTGGCGATCAACACCAAGACCCCCGAGGGCAAGGAGGTCATGGAGAAGCTGATCCGCGAGTCGGACATGCTGGTCGAGAACTTCGCGCCGGGCGCCATGGACCGTATGGGCCTGAGCTGGGAGTACATCCACGAGCTGAACCCGCGGCTGATCTTCGGCTCGGTCAAGGGCTTCAACGACGACTCGTCGTGGTCCGACCTCAAGGTCTACGAGAACGTCGCGCAGGCGGCCGGCGGCGCCGCGTCCACCACCGGCTTCTGGGACGGCCCGCCGACCATCAGCGGCTCGGCCCTCGGCGACAGCAACACCGGTATGCACCTGATGATCGGTCTGCTGACCGCGATCATCCAGCGCAACGCGACCGGTCTGGGCCAGAAGGTATCGGTGTCCATGCAGGACGCCGTGCTCAACCTGACCCGCGTCAAGCTCCGTGACCAGCAGCGCCTGGAGAAGATCGGCTACCTGGAGGAGTACCCCCAGTACCCGCACGGTGAGTTCGGCGACGCGGTGCCGCGTGGCGGCAACGCGGGCGGCGGCGGCCAGCCGGGCTGGATCCTGAAGTGCAAGGGCTGGGAGACCGACCCCAACGCCTACATCTACTTCACGATCCAGGAGCAGAACTGGAAGCGCACCGCTGAGGCCATCGGCCACCCCGAGTGGGTCGAGGACCCGGACTACACGACCGCCCGGGCCCGTCAGCCGCGCATCATGGAGATCTTCGGCGAGATCGAGAAGTGGCTGGCCGACAAGACCAAGTACGAGGCGGTCGACATCCTGCGCGAGTGGGAGGTGCCCTGCGCCCCCGTGCTCAGCATGAAGGAGCTCGCCGAGGACCCCGACATGCGCAAGAGCGGCACGATCGTCGAGGTCGAGCAGAAGGACCGCGGCACGTACCTGACGGTGGGCAGCCCGGTGAAGTTCTCCGGCTTCAAGCCCGACATCAAGGGTGCGCCGCTGCTCGGCGAGCACACGGACGAGGTCCTGGCCGACCTGGGCTACGACGCGTACGCCATCGCCAAGCTGCACGAGGACAACGTCGTCGCCTGATCCGAGGCCGCTTGATCCGAGACAGCCTGATCTGAGGCCGTCCGATCCCGCAGGGTGCCCCGCGCGCGAGTTCCGCGCGCTGGGCACCCTTATGCGTGGTACGGCGGGTCCGCGCGGGGGCCCGATGAACCCGTTCGCCCGCCATGACTGGCACAGAGGACCGTTCGTGATCTTAAATTCGGACAGCCGAAAGGATCACGAGATGGTCGACACAGGATTCTCTTCGTTCGACACCATGGTGGACAAGGCGAACCACATCCTCAATGAGATCGAAAAGGCCTATGGATGGCCGAAGGACCGCAGAAAGCAGTCCTATGCCGCGCTGCGGGCGGTTCTGCACCAGCTACGGGACCGGTTGCCCGTCGACGAGAGCGCGCAGTTCGCCGCGCAGTTGCCCACTCTGCTGCGCGGTATCTACTACGACGGCTGGAAGCCCTCGGAAACACCGGTGAAGATGCACAAGGAGGAATTCCTGGAGCGGATCCGGCAGGATTTCCGTTATTCGGTGGAGGGCGGCACCGAGCAGTTGGTGCACACCGTACTGACCGTGCTCCAGCAGCACATCAGCGAGGGCGAGTGGAAAGACCTCAAGTCCCGTATGCCCGCCTCGCTCGCCGCTCTCCTTCCCTGACGCTCCAGGCCGGCCGCCTCAGGCCGGGGCCAGTTCGCGCGCGATCGCCATGACGTACTCGCCGTAGCGCGACTTGCCGAGCCGGACGCCGAGCCCGTAGCACTCGTCGCTGTCGATATAGCCCATGCGCAGGGCGACTTCCTCGACGCAGGCGATGCGTACGCCCTGCCGCTCCTCCAGTGTGCCCACGTACTGCCCGGCCTGGAGGAGCGAGTGGGGCGTGCCGGTGTCGAGCCAGGCGAAGCCCCGGCCGAGATTGACGAGGCGGGCGCTCCCCCGCTCCAGATACCAGCGGTTCACATCGGAGATCTCCAGTTCGCCGCGGTCGGAGGGCTTCAGATTCTTCGCCACGTCCACCACGGTGTTGTCGTAGAAGTAGAGCCCGGTGATCGCGGTGTTGGAGCGCGGCTTCTCCGGTTTCTCCTCGATGGAGACCAGCGTTCCGTCGGGGCCGGTCTCGCCCACGCCGTACCGTTCCGGATCCTGCACCGGATAGCCGAAAAGGACACAGCCGTCGACATCCCGGCTGTTCTCGGTGAGGACGGAGTAGAAGTTCTGGCCGTGGAAGATGTTGTCACCGAGGATGAGCGCGACCGGATCGTCACCGATGTGATCGGCGCCGATGACAAAGGCCTCGGGCAGCCCATTGGGCCTGGCCTGTGTTTCGTACCCGATCCGCAGTCCCAACTGGGAGCCGTCACCCAGAAGCCGGCGGAACTGCGGAAGATCCTCCGGGGTGGAAATGATCAGGATGTCCCTGATACCGGTCAGCATGAGAACACTGAGCGGGTAATAGATCATGGGCTTGTCGCCCACGGGGAGCAACTGCTTGGAGACGGCCAGGGTCAGCGGCTGGAGCCGGGTACCGGATCCGCCCGCCAGTATGATCCCCTTCATCAGGTCACTCCCGTTCGTCGATTCCGGTGAAGCCGCGCGCCCACAACTGAGCCATGCCGTATTGGAGCCTCTCTCGACACCGGCTCGAACAGCCCGCGGCGGCATGGCGGGAGCCATCTCAAGCGGCCGTCCAGCTCCGTGCGAGGGCGCGTTCATAGCCTCCGGCCATGACCAGAGTTCTCGTCACGGGCGGAGCGGGTTTTATCGGCTCCCATTACGTGCGTACGCTGCTGGGCCCCGGCGGTCCTGGCGATATCACCGTCACCGCCCTGGACGCCCTGACGTACGCGGGAAATCCGGCCAACCTCGCCCCGGTCGACGGCCATCCCGCGCTGGAATTCGTCCACGGGGACATCTGTGATGTGGAGCTGGTCGACGCGCTGATGGCCGGACACGACCAAGTGGTGCATTTCGCGGCCGAATCCCATGTCGACCGGTCCATCCGCGATGCGTCCGGTTTTGTGCGGACCAATGTGGTGGGGACACAGAATCTGCTCGACGCGGCGCTGCGCCATGAGGTCGGGCCTTTTCTGTATGTCTCCACGGACGAGGTCTACGGATCCATCGAGAGCGGTTCCTGGACCGAGGACTCGCCGCTGCGGCCGAACAGTCCGTACGCGGCCTCCAAGGCGGCCGGGGACATGCTCGCCCTGGCCCAGCACCGGACCCATGGCCTGGATGTACGGGTCACCAGGTGCTCCAACAACTACGGCCCGTACCAGTTCCCGGAGAAGCTGATCCCCCTGTTCGTCACCCGGCTGCTGGACGGCGGGGAGGCGCCGCTGTACGGGGACGGCGGCAACGTCAGGGACTGGCTCCATGTGACGGACCATGTCCGCGCGGTCGAGCTGGTCAGGACGCGGGGCCGGGCGGGTGAGGCGTACAACATCGGCGGCGGCACACCGCTGCCCAACCGGGATCTGGTGGATCTGATCGTGCGCGCCTGCGACGCCGATTGGGGGCAGGTACGGTACGTCGAGGACCGCAGGGGCCATGACCGGCGCTACTGCGTGGACCACACCCGCATCACCGGGGAACTCGGCTACCGACCGACCGTGGACCTCGCCACAGGTCTCGCCGGGACGGTCGCCTGGTACCGGGCCAACCGGTCCTGGTGGGAACCGCTGACGGCCGCCGCCGCACTGCTCTGACCGTGGCTTCGCGCGCCGTCGCGCGCCCCTGCCGTCCCGCGCCCCTGGGGACGGCAGCGCTTCCGTGGCGGTGCACGGAACGCGGTCAGAATTCAGGCCTGAGGACTCAGGACGCGGCGCGGTCCTGGGTGGCTTCCATCAGACGCTTGCGCGTCTCCCGCTCCTGGGCCCGGCGCGCGGTGACATCACGGATGACGGCCGCGACATACCCCGGACCGCCCTCGGGTCCGTCCAGCAGCATCACACTGAACTCGATCGAGATCGTCCCGCCGGACGCGGTCAGCGCGGGTACGTTCAGCAGGTCGTTGTCGCCGTACTTGGTGACTCCCTCGGCCATGGCCACCTGGAAGCCGTCCCAGTGCCGCTTCCGGTGCTTCTCCGGGATGATCACATCCAGGCTGCGGCCGTCGACCTCGGCGGCGGTGAATCCGAAGATGCGCTCCGCGCCGCGGTTCCAGTAGCGGATCAGTCCTTCGCCGTCGATGATCACCATGCCATCGGGTGCCTGGGCCGCCATCCCCAATATCACGTCGGGGTTCAAGTCTCCCATGTCGCCTCCACATCGAAGCAGTCGGTCGCTGTCACCCTACAGACGGCCGGTACGGAGATCCCGGGGCGGGGCGGGCGGCCGATCCTCCGGACCGGAAGAGACCCAGTGGCCGAGTGGTTCGGCCACTGGGCCTCTTCCGACTCAGAAGTGCCTCTGGCTCAGGGGCGCAGCGCGATGTCGAAGATGTGCATCACACCGCGGTCGGTGCCCTGCGGCAGCACCACGGACTTCACTCGCTTCGCCGGGTCGAGCGCCTGCGGCGCCGTACCGAACACCAGGGTCCGTACGGTGTCGGAGCTGCCGTTCACATTGTTCCGGCCCGCCGTGGCCACCACCGGCACATTGCCGAACTGGTAGTTCGTGCCCGGGGTCCAGTCCGTGAACTGCACCGGCACATCCTGGGTGGTGCCGTCGGTGTACTCGACGACCGCCGTGCCCTGCGAGGGCCCGTTGGTGGCGAGACCGAGGAAGGAGATCCCGCTCGCCGCGACGCCCTTGCCCTCGGCGTCCGCCAGGGAGACGCGCTGGCCGTGCGGAACCCAGTTGTCGGGCTCGCCCGGCTCGGTGTCCGGCCAGGTGAAGGTCACGCCCGTGTCGGTCAGCGGCAGCTTCGCGCCCGGAGCGGCTCCCGCCGCTGCGAGCTTCTCACGCGAGAGCGAGTTGTCGCTGAGGTCGAGCGAGCCGAGCTTGCCCTGGCCGTCCGGGGTGATCCCGATGCCGTTGCGGCTGTCGCCGCCCTCGGTGTACGACGGCGGGACGTCGGCGGCGCCGGTGCCCCACGTACCGGGAGCGCTGTCCATGGTGTACGCGATCTTCCCGCCGTGCCGGGCGAAGTCCTCGTCCACCCAGGACCTCGTGGTCTTCTTGCCGTTGAGCTTCATCTCGTTGATGTACGGCTTGCCGGCCGTGACATCCGGGGCATTGATGGTGATCTTCCGGTCGGCGTCGGCGCTGTCGACGGTGACGCGCTCGAACATCGGCGCGCTCAGCACCAGATTGGCCGTGCCGTAGACCGACGGGTACATCCCCATGTTGGCCCACACGTACCACGAACTGAGCGAGCCCAGGTCGTCGTTGCCCGGCAGCCCCGAGGGCGTCGTGTCGTACATCTCGGTGACCGCGCGGCGCAGCACGTCGCCGGTCCGGTCGGGCTGGCCCAGCCAGTTGTAGATGAACGGCATGGAGAAGCTGGGCTGGTTGCTCAGATACGCGCCGGTCGTGTTGTACACGCCCGCGTCCAGGGCGGCGGTGTGCTGGTCGAGGTCCTTGATGACGGTGTCGGCGCCGCCGCGCTTCTCGATCAGTGTGCCGATGTTCTGCGGCACCATCCAGCCGTACTGGTAGCCGGTCGCCTGCTCGAACTGGTCGCCGCGCTCACCGAGGTTGAAGCCGCGGTCGAAGCCGTTGCGCTCGCGGGGCCGTATCTGCCGGGTGGTGGGGTCGAAGAGGTTCTGCCAGCTCTGCGCGCGCGTCATGAACCGCTCGCGGGTGTCGCTGTCGCCGAGCCGGCCGGCGAGCTGCGCGATCGCGAAGTCGTCGATCGCGTACTCCAGCGTCTTGGAGGTGGCCGAGTCGCCCTTGCGGTTCTCGATGAAGCCGGTGCTGAAGTACTGCTGCGCGTACCGGCGCAGGGTGGTGTCCGCGGGCAGCGACTGCGTCGTCTTCATGGACGCGAGGGCGGCCTCACGGTCGTAGTGCGTACTGCCGAAGGCGTCGATGGAGGAGAGGATCACCTGGAGCGAGTCGCCGCTCATCTTCTGCTGCGACTGGTTCAGATGCGGCCAGTTGGGCCACTTCCCGCTCTGCTGGACCATGTCCACGATGGACTGGTTGATGTCGTCGCCGACCTTCGGGAAGAGCAGCGCGACAAGCTGCGACTGCCCGCGGTACGTGTCCCAGCCCGCGTAGGTGACGTAGTGGTGCCGGCCGCGCTCGACGGTGCGGACCGTGCCGTCATGGCCGGCGTACTGGCCGTTCACGTCGTCGGCGACGTTCGGGTGCAGCAGCGAGTGGTAGAGCGCGGTGTAGAACTTCACGCGCTCCGCCTCCGTACCGCCCTTCACGTCGACGGTGTCCAGCGCGTCCTTCCAGAGCCGCGCGGCCCGGGACCGTACTCCCTGGAAGGAGTGGTCGGCCTCCGAGGCCGCGTTCTCGGCGGCGTTCTCGACGCTGACATAGCTCAGACCGGTCTTCGCGGTTACCTCCGCGCCCTTGTCGAAGACGAGATAGGCGCCGGCGCCGTGCTTGACCGCGCCGCCGCGGGCGGTGGGGGCGCCGGGGGTGACCGTACCGCCCTGCCAGGTGCCGTACGACGTGAAGGGGCGGTCGAAGGTGGCCGAGAAGTAGGCGCGGTAGCGGCCGCCCTCCTCGCACACCGAGGCGGTCTCCACCCAGCCGCTGACGGTGCGGCCCTCGACGGTGACCTCGCTGTCGAAGACGCGGTTGTTGGAACCGGCCACGTCCAGGATCAGGGTCGAACTGTCGCTGCCGGCGGGGAAGTCGTACCGATTGACGGCCGTACGGGTCGTCGCGGTCAGCTCCGTACCGACGCCGTTGGCGAGATCCACCGAGTAGTAGCCGGGCTCGGCGGACTCTGCGCTGTGGTCGAAGTCCAGGTAGTACGGGGTGATTCCGGCGGCCGGACTCGTCGGGAGCGCGCCGCCCGCGAGGGCCCCGGTGTACGGCAGGACGGGGAAGTCGAAGGCACTGAACCGGCCTTCGCAGCCCGTGCCGGAGAGCCGGGTCATGCCGAAGCCACGGATCTTGTCGGCGGTGTACTCGTACCCGCCCTTCTGGTCGCCGTCGCTCGACCGGTACGTGGTCGGGCTCGACTGGACCATGCCGAACGGCACGGTGGCGCCGGGCCAGGTGTTGCCGTAGGCGCTGTTGCCCTTGTTCTGGGTGCCGTCCAGCTCCGTGCCGATGAACTGGTCGACGGCGTCGAACGCGCTGATGCTTGAGCTGCTCTTCTCGTCCGGGACGGTGGTGGCGGAGGAGGAGGGGGACAGTCCGGCGACCAGCGCACCGGCCGTCAGACCGGCCACCACGGCCGCGCGGACGCGTCTCCGTCCCGACAGCGGTGCCGGGGGCCGCGCCTGGCCCACGGCGACCATGGAATCCAGCATGGGGTGGTCCTCTCGACTCTTGCCGGACGGCACACCCGCCCCGACAACGATGTCGCGCGCTCTTCTGCCACGCGCGTCCCCACTCTGGTCGGCACAGTTTTCACAAAAACGTCAGCTACCGAAAAGTTCGGCCAATAGGGCGTCTCCCAGCCATCGCTTTGTCGTGATAGAGGGTTGTGTCCACGGAGCCGCGGCCCGGAGCCGCGGCCCGGGGCCGCGGACGGAACGAGTCCGGGCGAGGCTCATATTCAGCCAGGACAAGCCCCGGTACCTGTGTCAGGATCGTCCCATGGTTACCGAAATCGCGATCATTGATGTCAAACCCGGCGAGGAGGCCGCCTTCGCGTCCGCATACCGGGACACGGGTCACGACCTGCTCGCCACCACACCGGGGTGTGTCAGCGCGACGATGCACCAGAGCAGTGAGACACCGACGCGGTTCGTCGGTGTGAACGAGTGGGAGTCGAAGGAGGCTCACCTCGACAACTTCCGTGGCACCGACCGGTACGCGAGGTACGGGTCGGCCCTGCGCCCCTATCTGGCCGGGGCCCCGCTCGTCGAGCACTTCGACGACATCATGCACTGCTGAACCAACTCCGGGTTTTTGCCGGGCGATTGAGAGCGGTAGAGGGAATAGTCCTTGGACCTGCCGGTAGCCCCGTCGGGGCCCGAGTGTTTCCGGCCAGGCGGATGACCTCGGTGCGTGCGGCGACGGGGGACCGGAGGAACGGGCGGCCGTGGTCCGTGCGGTGCTGGGACTCCGTCCCGTACGCGGCCCCGGGCGGAGGCCGTCCGTACCGATTCCTCCGTGAACTTCGTCTGTAATCAGTCCTTGTCGCCCCGTACCCGTATCACTACTTTCTGTCCCCTCAGAGTGCGACCTCACGCCCATGAGGTCGATGAGGGGGGACAGATGAAAAAGGCAATTCGCCGTGCCATCGCCCTGGTCGGGGCCATGGCCGTCCTGCCGCTCATGGCGGTCTCCGCGCAGGCGGAGCCACCGGGGCCGCTCTCGGTCGAGGCGGTCGCGGCCATGACGCCGGAGGAGCAGGCCCAGGTTCTCGAACCGCTGAGGCTGGCGGCGGACGCCGTGGCCCAGGTGGGACAGGGGGCCAGAACGGACATCTACACACAGGTCGAAATGGCCTCCGACTACCGCTCGGTCAATGTCTATCTGACCGATGTGCGCCAGGGCCGGAACTTCGTGGCCGCGGTGCGCAAGACCAATCCCGAGGTGGACACGCGCCTGATCAACGTGGTCCAGGGCAAGAAGTCCCGACAGCAGCTCAGGAAGGAGATCACCGGGATCGTCGACCGCAAGGGCCTGCCCTTCAAGGTCACTCTGGCGGGCAGTTCGGTCGACGGCGGTGTCATCGAACTGGCCGTGGACGATCCGAAGGCGGCGGAACGGTACTTCGCATCGCCGGCCGTCGCGCAGCAGAGCGCGGCCACCGGCGCCAGCGAGGTCCGCGTCAAGCAGGCACCGAACTCGACGCCGCTGTCCCGCTGGAACGACACCACACCGTTCTACGCGGGCGCCGCGCTCGGCCCCGCGTACGGCAGCCAGTCGAACTGCACCAGCGGGATTCCCGCCGTCAGCACCTGGGACGGCCGCCAGT
Source organism: Streptomyces sp. NPDC057617 (assembly GCF_042800555.1). Classification (NCBI taxonomy): domain Bacteria; kingdom Bacillati; phylum Actinomycetota; class Actinomycetes; order Kitasatosporales; family Streptomycetaceae; genus Streptomyces; species Streptomyces sp. NPDC057617. The sequence goes on from NZ_JBHVGV010000009.1 coordinate 110,754, forward strand.
GGCTGGTCACGGCCGGCCACTGCTACAACGTCGGTGACTACGTCTATGCCGCCGGCGGCAACTACATCGGCCAGGTCATGTACAAGCGGCCCGACCTCGACGCGGCCTTCATCGAGGCCCCGACCTACCGCTCCACCTGGGACGGCGTCGACGCGACGGGCTATTCCCGCTATCTGAACGGTGTACGCAATGTCGCGGTCGGCGACTTCACCTGCCAGCTCGGGTACAACTCGAAGGTCGTCTGCAACATCCGTACGGTGTACGCGGGCAATGTCACCTGGAATGTCAACGGCACCACGGTCTGGGGCAGTTACGGCGTCCCGCACAACGGCGGCATTGTCGCCCGCGGCGGTGACAGCGGCGGCCCCGTGATCTACATCAACGACCCCAACTCCCGTCAGCTCAACGGCATAATCAGCGTCGGCTACGGCTGCACCCCCACCAAGGAGTGCAGTACGGGCCTGGGCTGGGTCGACGTGTGGTCCATCTTCAACGGCTTCGCCATCAAGCTGAATCCGTCCTGAACCCCGTCCTGAACGCCGTCCTGAACCGACTGAACCCGTCCTGAACCACGGGTCGGTGGTGGGGGCGGGAGAAAGAGGAGGGGGAAAAGCCGTGAGGGGTTCGGCCCACACTCACCCAACCAAACCCCCCAGTGGGGGGTTTTGTGTGGCGCCATAGACGAAGAAGG
>NZ_JBHVGV010000009.1:111454-372079 GCF_042800555.1 Streptomyces sp. NPDC057617
GACCCACCGCCGGCCTGCCGGGATCCCCCCCCACCCCCTCCCCCCCCCCCACCGCTGTACGGGTTCCGGCCCGCGCTCACCGAATCGACTCCCGCGGTGGGCGTTCGCGTACGGCGCCGTAGGCGAGGAAGTAGGCCGGGACGCGGCTCAGCCAGGGGGAGGTGGTGAGGAGTTCGGCCATCCGCTGGGCGCGGCGGGGGTTGCCGAAGGGCGAGTTTCCTGCCAGGACCGGTTCGATGACCCGGGCGTGGGCGGTCCGTTGGAGCGCCTGGGTCAGGGCCGCGGTGGGCCGGCGGCGGCGCTGTACGGCTCGTACGTCCCGCAGGCCGACCGTCCCCGCCCGCAGCGGCCCGACCAGATGACGGGCGGCGGCCACCGCGTCCTCGACCGCGAGGTTGATGCCGATGCCGAAGACCGGCGACATCGCGTGCGCCGCGTCCCCGATGCACAGCAGCCCCGGCCGGTGCCAGCGCCGGAGGCGGTCGAGCCGTACGTCCAGCAGCTTCACCTCGTCCCACGACCGCACCGTGTTCACCCGGTCCGCGAGCCAGGGGACGGCGGCCCCGAAGTCGGCCATGAAACGGTCGAGTCCGGCGGCGCGGCGGCGGGTGTCGGTGCCTTTGGGGATCAGCGTGGCGCACTGCCAGTAGTCCCCGCGGTCGATCAGGGCGGTGAGGAACCGGTCGCCGGCGCCTCCCACCAGTCCGTGCGGGTCGCCGTCCCGGCGCGGCAGCCGGAACCACCAGGCGTCCATCGGGCACGTGAAGCTCCGCAGCCCCAGTTCGGGCAGCGACCGCGCCAGCGAGCCCCGGCCGTCGCAGGCCACGGTCAGCGTGGCCCGCAGCTCACCGGTACGGCCGTCGGACGTGGCGTACCGCACCCCGCGGACCCGTCCGCGCTCCACCAGGAAGGACGTCGCCCCGGTGCTCATCCGCAGCGAGAAGGACGGCTCCCGACGGGCCTCGTCCGCCAGGAGGTTGAGCAGTTCCCACTGCGGCACCATCGCGATGTAGTTGTACGTGTTCCGGAGCGCGCCGATGTCTCCGACGGTGATCAGCGAACGGCCCGGGCCGATCGGAAGCTGGACCGTCGTCACCCGCCGCTGCGGCAGCCGGGCGAACCGCTCGGCCAGGCCCAGTTCGTCGAGCAGCGCCAGCGTGGACGGATGCACGGTGTCGCCACGGAAGTCGCGCAGGAAGTCGCCGTGCTTCTCCAGGACCGTGACCTCGACACCGGCCCGCGCCAGCAGCAGACCGAGGACCATTCCGGCGGGGCCGCCGCCCACCACACAGCATGTGGTCCGCTCCATGGCGTCCGCTCCTCACTGGAACATCTACGTACGTGACCGTGACGGATGCGGCCCCGCGTGCGGGCCGTTCACCCGTTTGCAAAGCCCGGCAGGACATCCATCCCTGGGCTGCCAAGACTGGGACTCACCGGCGGAGAGCCCTTCTCCTGCTCCTTCCCTTGTTCATCCCTTGTTCTTCCCTGTTTTCCGTACGTGGATCACGTGTTTTTCGGTACGTGGATCGCGTGCGCGTCGCCGGAAGAGGAGATGTCGGATGAGTGGATTCGCGTTTCGCCGGCTGGGTGCCTCCGCGGCAGCCGGATTCATCGCTTTGAGCCTGGTCTCGTGCGAGTCCCCCGGACGGGGGGCCGCCATCTCGGCGCACGCCCACCCGTCCCACGCGGGCGGCGCGCACGGACCGTTCACGCGGAAGATGGACGAGAGCATGAGAGCCATGGCCGAGGCCATGGCGGGCTCGCGCATGACCGGCGACCCCGATCACGACTTCGCGGCCCTGATGGTGCCGCACCACCAGAGTGCCGTCGAGATGGCGAAGGCGGTCCTGGAGCACGGGAAGGATCCTGTGCTGCGGCGGCTGGCCCAGGAGATCATCGTCACGCAGCAGCAGGAGATCGGCGTGCTGAAGGGCCGGATGGCCGCGGCGCCGCCGCCCCGCGGGAGCCCGGAGTCCGGCGAGCGAATACGCGGCAGTACGGGCGCGGGTACGAGCAGAGGTACGGCTACGGGTACGGGTACGGGTACGGGTACGGGCAGAGGTACAGGTACGGGCGCGGGTACGAGTGCAGGCAGGGGTACGGGTACGGACGCGGTCATCCCCGTATCCGGCCGCGACCGCGTCTACACCGCCGACCAGACGTCGAACACCGTCTCCGTGATCGACCCCGCCGCCAACCGGCTCCTGGGCGTGATCCGCCTCGGCGACCCCGTACCGGGAGCACTCAGCCCCCTGTACCGGGAGCAGCTCCTCGTCCACGGAATGGGTTTCTCGCCGGACCACAGGACCATCGCCGTCGTCTCCATCGGCTCCAACTCGGTCACCCTGATCGAGACGGCGACGAACAAGGTCAAGGGCGTTGTCTACGTGGGGCGTTCGCCGCACGAGACGTTCTTCACGCCGGACGGCCGCGAGCTGTGGGCGACCGTACGGGGCGAGGACTACGTATCGGTGATCGACCCCGTCCGCATGAAGGAGAAGCGCCGCGTCAGGACGGCGAACGGCCCCGGGATGGTGCTGTTCCGGCCGGACGGCAGATACGCCTTCGTCCCCTCCAGCTTCACCCCCGAGGTGGATGTGGTGGACACCCGGACGTACCGGGTCGTGGCGCGCGTACCGCAGGCCAGCCCCTTCTCGCCCAACCTGGCCGTGAGCAGGGACGGGACCGAGGTCTGGTTCACCCTCAAGGACTCCGGCAAGACGCAGGTGATGAGCGCCCGTCCGCCCTTCCGTATCCTCGCCACGCTCGACTCGGGACCGATCACCAACCACGTCACCCTGGTCGACAACGCCAAGGGCCACTTCGGTTATGTGACGGTGGGCGGGGAGAACGCCGTCAAGGTGTACCGCCGCGGCAAGGTGCCGAGCCTGGTCGCCACCATCCCCACCGGTGATCTGCCGCACGGCATCTGGGTGTCCGGCGACGGCACCAGGGTGTACGTCGGGCTGGAGAACCAGGACGCCGTCGCGGCCGTCGACACCCTCAAGAACCGGATCACCGCGACGATTCCGATCGGCCAGCAGCCGCAGCAGTTGCTGTACGTGCCGCGGGCCGTCCCCTCCGGTACGGGTACGGCCAATCTGATGCCCCTCGGAGTCGCCGGCATGGCCGGTCACCTCACCCTGAACGCGCCGAAGGGCAGCGGCGGGCGGGGGCACGCGACCGTCTCCGTGAACGCGCTCGGCGCGCTGGACCTCCTCCAGGTCGCGGCGACCGGGCTGGAACCGGGGAAGGACTACACGCTCCGGCTCACGGAGAACCGGACGGCGCCGTTCGGCCGTACGGAAGCACTCACCACGTTCACGACGAACGCGGCGGGTGCCCAGGTCAGCCAGGCGATCGGTCTGTTGCGGGAAGTGCTGACGCCGACGGACGCGGCAGGGCGGGGCGCCGCTCGTGAACGCTTCCTGATCATCACCCGGGCGGACAGCGATACGGCAGTGGCCATCCAGGAGAGCCGGGAGCCCATGCCGACGCCATCGAACGCGGCACCGGATCCGGCGCCGGCGGCGGGGTAGGGCCGGCCTCCCGTGCACCGTCCGCTCCTGTGTGGTGGGGTCCGTCCCAGGCCTGCGGGCCGGGACGGCCTCGCTCACCGGAGGGCGTCGAGCAGCAGGCCCGCGGCCACCGCCGCTCCGTCGGTGCGGATCTTGGCGCCCAGAGCCTTTGCCCGCGCCCGGGTCTCAGGTGTCAGAGCCGTCTTGAACGCGACGCTCAGGGACTCGACGGTCGGAGCCGGACCATCGAGTGCCGCGCCGATGTCCAGGTCCGCCACCTGGCCGGCCCAGTACGGGTTGTCCGCCAGTTGGAGAGCCACCACCACTTGCGGCACGCCCGCCCGGGCGGCCGTCACCGTCGTACCCGCGCCGCCGTGGTGCACCACGGCGGCCACTCTGCCGAACAGGCGCTGGTGGTTGACCTCGCCGATGGCGAAGCAGTCGTCCCGGTCGTCGATCAGGCCCAGGTCCGCCCAGCCGCGGGAGACCAGTACGCGGCGACCCTGTGCGCGGAGCGCCTCGATGACCCCGCGGGCGATGTCCGGCGACGGGCTCATGCTGCCGAAGCCCACGTAGACCGGCGGATCGCCCGCCTCCAGGAACGTCACCAGGTCGGCGGGGAGCGGCCGTTCGTCCGCCAGGGTCCACGCACCCGTCTGTATCACGTCGAGGCCCGGGGTCTCCCGCCACGGTCCCAGGACCGGGTCCGCCGCCAGCCACGGCCGGTCGGTGAGGACGTGGTCGCGGACGTTGTCCACCGGTGGCAGACCGATCGATGCCCGGTGGCCGTTGAGCGTCTCGCGAAATTGCGCGTTCACGTTGTGGGCGTCCAGCTCCCACAGCGTCCGATTGTCGTTCGCCTCCGGCTCCGGCCAGCCCGGCCGCGGTGGCGGCGCATGGTGCGGCGACGGCAGGTTGACCGCCGAATAGCTCACGTACACGTAGCGGATGCCCGCGGCCTCGGCCACGGACCGCGCGGCAATCTGCGCCAGGCCGGCCGCCACCAGCGCGTCACATCCGTCGGCCGCCGTGGGGAAGATGTCGAATTGTGCGTCAACCATCTCGGTCCGGTACCGGGACAGCTCCGCCGCCGACGGCAGAGCCGTGCCGCGCATCAATTCCCGTACCGGTGGCCCGACCGGCACCAGTTGCACCCCGAGACCTGCCAGCCGCTCCGCGAACTCCTCGTCCGGCGGGGCGCACATCCGTACCTCCACGCCGAGCGCCCGTAGCCGCACCGCGAGGGCCACCAGCGGTTCGACGTCGCCACGCGTCCCGTATGTGGACAACAGCACCCGCATTCCGCGTCCTCTTCCGCTCTGTCTTCCCATACGTTTCGGCCCGTGCCCGCCCAGGCTTCGAGCGGTCCTCGTCGACGGCGACGCGTCGGCCGTAGCGGGTGCGCGGCAGCAGTGTACGTGGCGTGGTACTGAACGCGGCGGTGATCCCGAACCCAAGGTGCCGGGGCCCGCGCACGACTTGCCCTCTCGCGTGGAGCCGTCCTCGGTGACTACGGTGAGCGCCGGCGTTCCTTCCAGGCCGACGGTACGGCGTCGGCCCCGGGCCGCCCGTACTCGGCAAGGCGCGCGAGGTTCCCGATCGTCAACACAACCTGAGAGCCACTGAATGCATCATTCGTCCGTGCCCGCCCCTGATGTTTCGGTCATCCTGCCCTGCGCCGGATTCGGAACGCGCTTCGGGGCGCCCTACTCGAAGGAGCTGCACTGTCTGGCTCCTGGGGTCACTGTGCTGGACCGGAGCCTGGAGGCCGTTGTCGAACTGGCCAAAAGCGGACTCAACGTGCGCCTGGTCGTCGTAATCAGGACACACAAGCTGGACACGGTGAGCTATCTCGCGCGCTACGCCGAGATCTTTCACATTGTCTTCGTCTACCAGGACGAGTCGTTCGAACCGGGGCTCGACGGGGCGATCCGGTCCGCCCTGCCGATAACACACGGGCCGGTGGCCCTTGTCCTGCCCGACATCGTTGTCACCGGCGCGGGCAGTGCCGGCAGTCTTCTCACCGCATTGCGACACATAGGGGTGGCGGGCTGGAGCGTAGTGGCCGCCGAAGAGCGGGATCCCGGCACGCTGCAGCAGATGGGTGCACTGGCCGTGGTCGAGCGGGGCGGCGTCGTCACAGTCGGGGCGGCCGCCGAGAAACCGGCGGATCCTTCGGGCTTCAACGCGTTCTGGGGCATGGTGGCAGCCACCGAGGAGGAAGCACACCGCCTACCTGACGTGGTGAACAAAGGGGCGGACAGCCCACTGGCCGGTGCGTTCGCTCTCATGGTGGAGCGAATCGTCAACTACAACACCGCCACGGGCTGACGCCCCAGGCGCCCGACCGCCACAAGACGTCCCCCACCACGCGTCATCATGACGGGAAAGGTATCCGTCTCCACAACGGCCGCAGGACCGTCGTACCGAGGCTGCGTGATCTCGTTGTCCCTCGTTCACCACCCGCCCGGCGCCGGGCGCCGCGACCATGGGCCGGATGAGGCCCCGGGGTGGCCACCGGGCCCGGCTCACATGGTGGTTGCGCGGATAGCTGTGGCCGGAACTATGGTGTCCCGCCACATGTGACGGTGACCTGGGCGTTTCTACGGTGTGGCGACACATACCGTCCCCATCCCGTCCGGAAGTGGTGACCATGGCTGCCTCGGCATCCGCTCCGCCAACGCCCCGCTCACTCAAGCGCATTGTCGCCGCGAGCCTTATCGGGACCACCATCGAGTGGTACGACTTCTTCTTGTACGGCTCGGCCGCCGCGCTCGTGTTCAACAAGCTCTTCTTTCCCGACTCCGATCCGCTCGTCGGGACGCTGCTGTCCTTTCTGACCTACGCGGTCGGATTCGCGGCACGGCCCGTCGGGGCGCTGGTCTTCGGGCATTTCGGGGACCGGGTGGGGCGGAAGAAGCTGCTCGTGCTCAGCCTGCTGATGATGGGGGGTGCGACCTTCGCCATCGGGCTGATGCCCACGCACGCCACCATCGGTACGGCCGCTCCCGTGCTGCTGACCGTGCTGCGGCTGGTCCAGGGGTTCGCGCTCGGTGGTGAGTGGGGCGGGGCCGTGCTGCTGGTGTCGGAGCACGGGGACGCGAAGCGGCGAGGGTTCTGGGCTTCGTGGCCGCAGACCGGCGCGCCGGCCGGGCAGTTGCTCGCGACCGGGGTGCTCTCGGCGCTCACCGCGCTGCTCTCGGACGCCGCCTTCACCTCGTGGGGCTGGCGCATACCGTTCCTGCTCTCCGGTGTGCTGGTACTGGTCGGGCTCTGGATCCGGCTCTCCGTCGACGAATCGCCCGTCTTCAAGGCGGCGCTGGCCCAGGCCGAGCAGCGCAAGTCGGCAGCCGGGGCCGAGAAGATGCCGGTCGTCGCGGTCCTGCGGCACCACTGGCGCGACGTTCTGGTGGCGATGGGCGCGCGCATGGCGGAGAACATCAGCTACTACGTGATCACCGCCTTCATCCTGGTGTACGCGACGACCGCGGCCGAGGTGAGCAAGCAGACCGCGCTCAACGCCGTACTCATCGGCTCCGCCGTGCACTTCGCGGTGATCCCCGCCTGGGGCGCGCTGTCGGACCGGATCGGCCGACGGCCGGTCTATGTGATCGGCGCGGTCGGTGTCGGGGCCTGGATGTTCCCGTTCTTCGCGCTGATCGACACCGCGAGCTTCGGCAATCTGCTGGTGGCCGTGACGGTCGGGCTGGTGCTCCACGGGGCGATGTACGCGCCGCAGGCGGCGTTCTTCTCGGAGATGTTCGCGACCCGGATGCGCTACTCGGGGGCCTCGATCGGCGCGCAGTTCGCCTCGGTGGCCGCCGGCGCGCCCGCGCCGCTCATCGCTACGGCGCTGCTCGCCGACTACGACAGCTCGACGCCGATCGCCCTCTATGTCATCGCCGCCGCGCTGATCACCGTCGTGGCGATCGCCTGCGCCCGGGAGACCCGGAACCGGGATCTCGCGGACGTCGAGGCCGGACCGGAGTCCTCGAAGGTGCCGGCGCCGCGCGGCGCCGGAGCCGACGCCGACGCCGGAACCGCGGCTCCCCTCCGTACCCCGCGCGCCTGACCCCTCAGGCGCGTACGGGACGGGCCGGCCATCTCCGCCGCTGCCGCTGTCGTGTGGGGGTACCACTCACCGCACGACAGCGGCGGCCATCGCGTGCAGCCGCAGCGCGAGCTGGATCTCCAGGGCCCGGGCCGGTGACTGCCAGTCGGGTCCGAGCAGCCGGCCGACCCGTTCCAGCCGCTGGGCCACGGTGTTGACGTGGACGTGCAGCTCGTCCTTCGTACGGGCCGGGCTCATCCCGGACTCGAAGTAGGCCCCCAGGGTGCGGACCAGGTCCGTACCGCGGCGCCGGTCGTAGGCGACGAGGTCGCCGATGGTGCGCTGGACGAAGCCCTCGATGTCCCGGGTGTCGGCGAGCAGCAGTCCGAGGAAGCCCAGATCCTGGGCTGCCGCGCCGTCGCCGGAGCGGCCGAGCAGCCGCAGCGCGTCAAGGCAGCGTCTGGCCTCCGCGTACGCCTCCGCTATCGCCCCGGGCCGGGCCGCGGGCGCCTCGACGACGGCGGAGGCACCGATGGTGACGGGCTCGCGCAGCGCGCCGCCGAGCTGTCTGGCCGTACGACGGGCGAGTCCGGCGGCCGTGTCGCCGGGGGCGAGCGGCAGCAGCAGGACCGTGCCCCCGTCACGGGTGGCGGCCAGTCCCTGTCCGGTGGCGGCGAGATGGGACGCGGCGGACCAGAGCCGGCGCCGGTCCGCCGTCTCGCGTTCCGTGGTGTCGGGGGCCGGGCCGTCGATCCTGGCGGCCAGCACCACATGCGGGGCGTCGAGATCGGCACCGAGCCGGACGGCTCGCTCGCGCAGCAGCCGCGGGTCCCGGTCGGGGGCGTCGAGCAGGTCGTCCAACAGCTCGCCCCGCACCCGCTGTTCGGCCTCGCCCGCGGAGCGGCGCGCGAGGAGCAGCAGTGAGGTGACCATGGCGGCCCGCTCAAGGGTCCGCTGGTCGACGGGGTCGAGCCCGGGATGGCCGCGCAGGACGAGCGCGCCGAGCAGCTCACCGCCGGCCGAGACGGCCGCACCCCACACCTCGCCATGGCATTTGGCGCGGCCGTCGGTCCCGGTCAGCTCCAGCGCCGTCACCGAGGCCGAGCCGGGGCCCGCGAACTCCACTGTGCCGTCCAGCACTTCGGACAGCGCGCTCGCCACGTCATGGACCCCGCCGCCGCGCAGCACGAGTTCGGTGAGCCGGTCGTGCACATCCGAGGCGCGCTCGATGACCGCGCTGTGCTCCTTGATGATCTCGTTGGCCTTCTCCAGCTCCGCGAGCGCCGTACGGGTCTCCCCCAGCAGATTCGCGGTGTCGATGGCGACCGCGGCATGCGCGGCGAACGAGCCGAGCAGCGCTATCTGTTCACGCTCGAAGACCCGGGCATGGCGGTCGGCGGCGAAGAGCACCCCGATGACCTGGCTGCCCAGCATCAGCGGCACACCGAGGATGGCGACCAGCCCCTCGTCCCGTACACCCGAGTCGATGGCGCTGGTGTGCTGGAAGCGGGGATCGTCGAAATAGCTGTCGGTGACATAAGGGCGCGCGGTCTGGGCGACCAGCCCGCCGAGCCCCTCGCCCATGCCGAGCCTGAGCTGCTGGAAGCGGGCGGAGACCGAACCGTCCGTGACCCGCATATAAGTGTCGCCCTCGTCCGGGTCGTTGAGACACAGATACGCGACCTCCGTGCCCAGCAGGGAGCGGGCGCGCTGCACGATCGCACGGAGCACGGCGTCGAGATCGCGCAGCCCGGCCAGGTCGTGCGCGGTCTCGAAGAGTGCCGACAGCTCGGCCTCCCGGCGGCGCCGCTCCGCCAGCTCGGCCCGCACGCGCAGGGCGAGCTGCTTGGCGTGCTCCAGCGCGGCGAGCGTCTCCGCCTCCGCGCCGTCGGCACGGGCGAGCAGCGCGGGCCGGTCGTATGCCTCCGCCGCGGCGCCACGCGCGAGGAGTTCCAGGTAGGAAGCCTGTTCTTGGGACATGGACACAGGATTACCCGTCGTACGGCCGGCCGCGCCAGCCCTGTGGACAACGCAAGCGATGTGGAGAACCCGGCCGCCCGAAAGGATCGGTCGGCAGGCTCAGTGCGCGGTCCAGCCGCCATCGAGGGCGAGCGAGGTGCCCGTGATGAAGGACGCCTGCGGGGTACAGAGATAGGCGACCGCCTCGGCGACCTCGTCCGGTTCCAGAAGCCGCTTGAGCGCGGAGTCCTGGAGCAGTACGTCGGCCAGGACCCGTTCCTCCGGGATGTGATGGGTCTCGGCCTGGTCCGCGATCTGCTTCTCGACCAGTGGTGTCCGCACATATCCGGGGTTGACGCAGTTGGAGGTGACCCCGTGCGGCGCCCCTTCCAGCGCCGCGGTCTTGGAGAGACCTTCGAGACCATGTTTGGCGGCCACATAGGCGGACTTGAAGGCCGAGGCGCGCAGCCCGTGTACCGAGGACACATTGATGATCCGGCCCCACCCCTGACCGTACATGTGGGGCAGCGCGCCACGGATCAGCCGGAAGGGGGCCTCCAGCATGACGGTCAGGACGGTGTGGAAGACCTCGACCGGGAAGTCCTCGATGGGGCGCACCAGTTGCAGTCCGGCGTTGTTGACGAGGACGTCCGTGCCCGCCGCGGCCCGCTCCGCCGCGTCGAGGTCGGTCAGATCGAGGACGCTCGGTTCGACGGTGCCGACCAGCCCTTTGGCGTCCTTGACCAGGCCGTCGAGCCCTTCGCCGTCCCGGTCCACGGCTCTGACCCGGGCTCCGGCCGCCGCGAGCCGCAGCGCGCAGGCCCGGCCGATCCCGCTCGCGGCCCCGGTCACCAGGGCGACACAGCCGCCCAGGTCGAGCGCGACAGGAGCGGACGGAGCGGTGGCCGGGGAGGAAGAGGAAACGGAAGCGGGTCCCCCGCCGGAGGCCTCCGCGGCAGCGGACCCGGACGGACGAGAAACGGGACCTGATGTGGTGGGCGCGGTCATATTCCGCACCCTAAGCAGCGCCCAAGCCCCGACCGATGTGGTCAGCGCCCACACTTCACCAGGAAGGCATGGGTTCGAACCATGTGGGTGCATCGGTCAGCGCCTGCTTGATCCGCAGCAGCGCGAAGTCCGCCAGCTCCGGCAGCCCGTCCACCGGGAACCATCCGACCTCCAGGGACTCGTCGTCATTGACCCGCGCCTCACCGCCGACCGCCCGGCAGCGGAAGGTGATGTCCATGTACTGGCACACGTCGCCGTTGGGATAGGTGACCGGCTTGAGCGTCTGGACGAGTACGACCCGCTCCGCCACACACCGCACGGCGGTCTCCTCGTACACCTCGCGCACCGCCGCGCCCGCGGGCTGCTCCCCCGGCTCCGGGATCCCGCCGATGATCGACCACCGCCCGGTGTCGGCGCGGCGCCCGAGCAGCACGCGCCCGTCGTCGTCGAAGACGATCGCGCTGACACCGGGCAGCAGAAGGAGCTGGTGGCCCGCGGTGGCGCGGATCTCTCGGATGAAGTCAGGGGTTCCCATGCCCCCGACCCTAACGGGCGTCCGCCGACTGCCTTCCGGCTCGCGCGGAGCCGCGTACCGAACGGGCCGTTGCCCAGCCGAGCCCGCCCAGTGCCAGGGCCGCCAGCAGCCCCTCGGGCAGCGTCCCGAGCCGGGTCGCGGGCGTCAGCGAGGAGCGGAGCGGGACCTTCGCGACCAGCGCGTCCGGGGTGAACATCCCCGACTTCTGGGTGATCGTCCCGTCCGGCTGGATGATCGCGCTGACCCCGCTGGTGACGGGCACGACCACGGTCCTGCTGTGCTCGACCGCCCGCACCCGCGACATCGCGAGCTGCTGATAGGTCATCTCGCTGCGGTCGAAGGTCGCGTTGTTGCTGGGTACGGAGATGAGCTGCGCGCCGTTCGTGACGGTGTCCCGTACCGCCCAGTCGAAGGCCGCCTCGTAACACGTGGCGAGCCCGACCTGAGTGCCCGCGAGGTCGAAGACGCCCGGCTCGCTCCCCCGCCCGAAGTCCCGGCGCACCATGTCCGCGTACCCGGGGCTGATCATCCGTACGAGGGAACGAAGTGGCAGATACTCGCCGAAGGGCTGGATCTGCCGCTTGTCATAGGTGGCGGTGGGGCCGCGCTCCGGGTCCCACAGGATCTGGGTGTTGCGCAGCGGTCCGGTGTCCGGGGTGACGACGGCGCCGACGGAGATCGGTACGCCGATCGCCTTCGCGGCCTGATCGATCACGGCCCGTGCGTCGGGGTTGCGGTAGGGGTCGATGTCGGAGGAGTTCTCCGGCCACAGGACGAAGTCGGGCTGCGGCTCCTTGCCGGACTTCACATCGGCGGCGAGCTGGAGGGTCCTGCGGACATGGTTGTCGAGTACGGCGCGGCGCTGGGCGTTGAATTCGAGGCCCGCCCGGGGCACATTGCCCTGGATCGCGGCAACGGTCGCGGTGCCGTCCTCGGCGGAGTCGTCCACCAGCGGCAGGGCGGCGAGCGCCGCCGCGACCGGTACGAGGACGGCGAGGGCCGCGACGGACGCGGCCCGGCGCGGGAACGTTCCGGCCGTACGGTACGCGAGGACCTGCCGCACCACCTCGTACAGGCCGAAGCCGCACAGGACGACGGCGAAACCGAGCACCGGAGTGCCGCCGACCGCGGCGAGCGGCAGGAAGACACTGTCGGCCTGGCCGAAGGCGATCTTGCCCCAGGGGAAGCCGCCGAAGGGCACCCGGGCCCGGACCGCCTCTCCCAGGATCCACACCGCCGCGGCCCACACCGGCCACACCGGCAGCCGCGACACGGCCGCGATCCCCATACCGGTGAAGGCGATGAAGAGTGCCTCGATCGCGACCAGCGCGAGCCATGGTCCCGGGCCGACCTCGGCGCCCGTCCAGACCAGGAGCGGCAGCAGAAAACCCAGGCCGGCCAGATAGCCGAGACCGAACGCGGCGCGCAGCCGGCGGCCGTACAGGCTCCAGCCCAGCAGGGCGAAGCCGGGCAGGGCCAGCCACCACAGGGTGCGGGGCGGGAAGCTCGCGTACAGCATGACGCCGGACAGCGCGGCGGCGCCCGGCCGGATGAGCCGTCGCGGCAGCGCGGACAGTCCCCGGCCGGCCGGGGCCGGGGCGGACGGGGTCGGCTCGGCGGAGGTGATGGTGGCGCTCACCCGGCGGAGTCTACGGTGGGCCGCCGTCGCGGGAAGCACAGGCGTATGTACGACCGGTTCGTACGACAAGCGCCCATGACCGACCCGTACACCCGAGCCATGACCACACCCGAGCCAACCTCGTCGTCGTGACGGTCGGCGCATGCGCTCGACACGTACGGTGGCGTTCCTTCGCAATCCCTCCACACATCGCCACCACTGCCGTTAGCGTGTGCGCCAGTCCTTGTCGCATGGCCGGATCCGGACGGTCGTGGACGGGGCCCGTCAGAGGTCGGGGGGCGACGGGATGACCGCACCGGCGGAACCGCCGTTGGAACGATCAGTCGTACGCGAACGCGGCAGCGCTCCCGATGTCCTCGGCGCCGCGGTCCTCGGCGGCTGCGCGGTGTGGGCGCTGATCAGCGCGGCGGGGAACGGCGGCAGGCCCGAGGGCGTCCTGCTCGCGGTGCTCGCCGTCACGGCCGGTTACGCCTGCGGCCGGATCAGCGGGTCCCTCGTACCGGTCGCGACTGCCTCCGTGACGGCGGTCGCCGGACTCGCGGCGGCGATCGCATCAGGCCAGGAGGGGTTCGGCATGGCCCTTTCCGTGGGCACACCGCCCGGGGACACGGGCGCGGTCGCCGGGCTGCTGGTGCTCGCGGCCGGAGCGGCCTGCTGCGCGGCGACGGCGGCCCGGCTCCCGGCCGTACGGCCGGCGCTGTGGCTGCTCGCGCTGACGATCACGGGGGCCGCGCTGCTCTTCGGGTCGATCGCGGGGTTCATCGCGGTGCTCGGGGTGGTGCTGTGCTCGCTGGCGGCGGCCAGAGTGCGACGGCGGGCGGGCGGTCTCGCCGGGCTGGCGCTGGTCACGGCGCTGGTGGTGGGCGCGTCCTGGGCGGTGGCCGAGCAGGCCCTGCCCGAGGGGCTCTCGGTCTCGCTGGAAGGCCAGCTCACGCAGTACCGGGTGGCGCTGTGGCAGGACGCGGCCGAGCTGGCGAAGGAGCATCCGCTGCTGGGTTCGGGTCCTGACCGCTTCGGCGATCTCAGTCCGACCGCGACGCGCTCGCTGGACAGTGACGGCACTCCGCACTCGGCGCCGCTCCAGCAGGCGGCGGAGCAGGGCGTCGTGGGGGTCGTGCTGCTGGGCGCGGTGTACGGCTGGCTGATGTACGGGCTGGCCCGCTCGGCGTGCTCGACGCCGGTGACCCTCACGGCCGGGGCGGCGCTGACGGCGCTCGCCGCCGTGGCGAGCGTGGGCAACGCGCTGAGCTTCACGTCGGTGACGGCGGGCGCGGGCCTGCTGGCGGGCCTGGCCACGGCACGGCCGGAGATAAAACCCGGCGCCGGCCCCGACCACGGCGGCCCCGGCTCCGACGACCCCGGCCCCGATCCCGCCCGTACGGCACCGGCCTGACACGGACGCCGCGATCTGAGGTCGCGATCAGACGCCGCGATGAGCGGACGGCGTAAGTAGGACGAGCCAGGTCTCAGATACCCGCCGCGTTCGGCTTCGGCGCGAGCTGCAGACGGCTGCGGATGAACCGTACCGCCGACTCGGCGTCGTCCACCGTCACCGTGAAGATCCTGCCGTCGCCCAGCTTGAGCACCAGGGCCTCGCCCCGGCGCACCACCACCGCCGTACCCCTCTCGGGCCGCCAGCGGTATCCCCAGCCGCCCCACTGGCGCGGAGTGACCCGCGGCTCGAAGTCGGCGTCCACGACATGGGCGAGCAGAATGCGGCGGCGCGGCAGTCCCATATGTCCGCAGCGCACTTCCAGGCAGTCGCCCTCGACCCGGACCGCGACATGGACGAACGCCAGCGTCCCGAACAGGACGAGCAGTCCCGCCGTCACACAGCCGACGACCGCCATCAGCAGCGCGGCGAAGCCGGAGGACCAGGAGAATTCCACGGCCAGCAGAACACCGAGCGCGATGCACGCGGCGCCCGCGGCGGCGAGGAGCCACTGCACACGGTTGGTGGCGCGGCCCGTCCAGGTGTCGGGCAAGGGCTCAGCGGCGTCGCCCTCATGCCGGGGATGCTCCCTCATGTCTTGCAGACTACCCAGGTTCCGCCGGGCCGGTAGCCCCCCGGCGAGCTGATGCCGCGTTACCCCAGGGGCACTTACGGCCGGCTCCCCGCGTACTCCGAACGAGGCGGCCGGTGCGTCCCGTCTGCCCTCCGCTCGCCGCCGCGCGTCTTCGGTACGGTCGCGGCGGGCGTCCAGCAGGCGCTCCGGACGTACTCCGGACGCGCCTGTGAAGATGCTCCGTTCAGGTCAGCCCGGGTCAGCGCACCTGGCTGACGGCGGCGAGGAGCCGCCCTTCCGGGTAGGCGAGCGCGGGCTCGGGCAGTACGCCCTCCCGTCCGCTGAGCAGTACGGTGAGCCGCCCGCCGGACGGACCCGCCCCGGGATCCCGCGCCGGCCCTCCCGACGTGACTGATGTCACCGTCCCCGGCCCGCCGCCCGCACCGCCGGCGACAACCGGTCCGACCCTGCGCAGCGCCTGTGCCGCGACCGCGTCCGCCGAGCCGTACAGGACGACCGCGGGCAGCCCCGGCCGCTGGAGGGCCGTACGAATACGTTCCTCGACCAGTTCGTAATGGGTGCAGCCCAGGACGACGGCCCTTACATCGCGCGGTGTGAGCGCCGCCGCCGCGGCCACCGCTCGGTCGATCGCCGCCTCGTCGGCGGCGTCCACCGCGTCCGCCAGCCCCGGGCAGGGCACCTCGGTGACGTCCACCGCCGGGGCGAAGTCACGGATCAGACCGTGCTGGTACGGGCTGCCGGTGGTGGCCGGGGTGGCCCAGATCGCGAGAGGCCCGCCGCCGGCCGCGGCCGGCTTGATCGCCGGGACCGTACCGATGACCGGCAGCCCCGGCTCCAGTTCGGCGCGGAGCGTCGGCAGGGCGTGTACGGAGGCGGTGTTGCACGCCACGATCAGCGCGTCGGGCCGGTGCTCCGCGGCGGCGCGGGCGACGGCGAGGGCCCGCTCGGTGACATCCTCCGGCGAGCGCGGACCCCAGGGCATGCCGTCGGGGTCGCAGGAGATGACGAGATCTGCCTCGGGGCACCGTCTGCGTACGGCGTCGGCCGCCGCGAGCAGGCCGATGCCCGAGTCCATGAGCGCGATCTTCACTCGGTCACCATAGTCGACCGCGTGTGCGGTCCCGGCGATGTGGGGCAGACTGCGGCGGGTGAGTGCCGTTGCCTGGATCGCCATGGGTTCGCTGGCCGCGTGGGGCTGGCTGTTGCTGGGTCAGGGGTTCTTCTGGCGTACGGATCAGCGACTCCCGGCGCACGAGGAGTACCACGTACCCGAGGACCCCGCTGCCTGCTGGCCGTCCGTCGCCGTCGTCGTACCGGCCAGGGACGAGGCGGCGGTGCTGCCCGCGAGCCTGCCGTCCCTGCTGGCGCAGGCCTATCCCGGCGAGGCCGAGGTCTTCCTGATAGACGACGGGAGCGAGGACGGTACGGGCACGCTGGCCCGCGAACTGTCCGCACGGTACGGCGGACTGCCGCTGACCGTCGCCTCGCCCGGCGAACCCGAGCCCGGCTGGACGGGCAAACTGTGGGCGCTGCGCCACGGCATCGCGCTGGCCCGCGCGCACGACCCCGAGTATCTGCTGCTGACGGACGCCGACATCGCCCATGAGCCGGACAGCCTGCGGGAGCTGGTGGCCGCCGCCCGCGCGCATGAACTCGATCTGGTCTCGCAGATGGCGCGGCTGCGGGTGGTGAGCCTGTGGGAGAAGCTCGTCGTACCGGCGTTCGTCTACTTCTTCGCGCAGCTCTATCCGTTCCGCTGGATCAACCGTCCCGGCGGGCGTACGGCCGCGGCGGCCGGCGGCTGTGTCCTCCTCCGTACGGAGGCCGCCGTGCGCGCGCGGATTCCCGAGTCGATCCATCAGGCCGTGATCGACGATGTGTCACTGGCGCGCGCGGTACGGCGCGATGGCGGCCGGATCTGGCTCGGGCTCGCGGAACGGGTGGACAGTGTGCGTCCGTATCCGCGGCTGGCGGACCTCTGGCGGATGATCTCGCGCAGCGCCTACGCGCAGCTCAGGCACAATCCGCTGGTGCTCGCCGGTACGGTGGCGGGGCTCGCGGTGATCTATCTGGCGCCGCCGGTCGCGGTGGGCGTGGGGGTGTCCGCCGGGGACACGGCCGCGGGGTGGCTGGGGTTCGCCGCGTGGGCGGTGATGACGGGGACGTACATCCCCATGCTGCGGTACTACCGGCAGACGCTCGCGCTGGCTCCGCTCCTGCCGTTGACGGCGTCGCTCTATCTGCTGATGACGGTCGACTCCGCCGTACAGCACTACCGGGGCCGCGGCGCGGCCTGGAAGGGGCGTACGTACACCCGCCCCCAGGCCGCACCGGACCGCTGACGCCACCGGACCGCAGGCGGCGGTGTCCGGGCCGCAGGCGCGCGGATCACTTCCTGCCAGGCGTCCAGTTCATGCCCCAGCCATAGGCGTAATCGATGGTCCGCTGCGGACTCACGCCGCGTTCCGGTACGAGAAAGCGCGCTTCGCGCTGGACGACGAGGTCCGAGCCGGTATTGGTGATCAGCGCGAGTGAGCAGACCGTCGAGGGCACGGTGCATTCGCCGAGTGAGAAGTCGATCGGCGCTCCGTGCTGCGGCTGGAGAGTCACCGTCGCGTCGAGATCCGCGAAACTGCGGGCCCCTTCATAGATCGTCACGAAGATGACGATCCTGCGCAGCCGGTCCTTGTGGTCGAGGTTGATGGTGAGGTTCTCACCACTGGCGGAGCCGCCGGTGCGGTCGTCGCCGTCGAGATGGATGTACGGCGGCTGGTTGAGCGCGCCGAAGGCATTGCCGAGCGCCTGGACGACGCCTTTGCGGCCGTCGCTGAGTTCATAGAGTGCGCACAGGTCGAGATCGAGATCACCGTGCATGGCGACGGCCCGGCCGAGTTTGGCGCCCCAGCCCTTGAACTGTTTGCGCACCTGCCAGTTGAGGTTCACGCGCATCGCGCCGGAACTGCCGCCCTGCTTGGCGAGGGAGACGGTCGGGGCCTCCTTGGTCAGGGTGACTTTGCTGAGCCGTACGGGCGCCGGGGCGGGCGCAGGAGCGGGCGCGGGTGCCGGAGGAGCCGGCGGTGCGGCCGTACGGGCGGGCGCGGGCCGTGCGGTACGAACGGGCGCGGCCGGCGCGGGCGCCGCGCTCTGCTGCGGTTCGTCGACCGAGATTCCGAAATCCCTTGCCAGGCCGGCGAGTCCGCTGTCGTACCCCTGCCCCACCGCGCGGAACTTCCAGCTCCCCTGCCGCCGGTACAGCTCGCCGAGGACGAACGCCGTCTCGACGGTCGCGTCCTGGCTGTCGTACCGCGCGATCTCGGTACCCGCCGCGGCGTCCAGCACCCGTACATGGAGCCCCGGCACCCGGCCGAAGCTGCCGCCGTCGGCCGACGCGGCCAGCACGATCCGCTCGACGGTGGGCTCCACACGCGCGAGATCGACCGTGACGGTGTCGGTGACACCGGCTCCCGCGGTCTTCTTGTTCTCGTGGCGTACGGCGCCCGAGGCGTGCTCCGGCTGGTTGTAGAAGACGAAGTCCGCGTCGGAGCGGACCTTCCCTGAGACGAGCAGGAGCGCGGACGCGTCCACGTCCGGTACGCCGGGTCCTGAACGCCATCCCAATTCGACCCGGACGGCAGGTACCGGTACCGGAAGATTGGCTCCCTTAAGCATGGACATGCTCGCCCCCATCGCGAGTCGGGTTGTCCGAAGATTTTGTGCGGCCAAACCTAATGGCAGGAACGCGGTTCGGACCCCGCGAGACCCGCCGTAACCCCCCGCTAGCTTGCCCTTTACACGATCCGAACACTGCCGGACGACCGTTTTTCCCAAGTTCGCTCGCATTGGGGATCCGAAGCCACCCACAGCTCCCGAAACAACCCCCTTATCCGACTCCCCAACCGGCACATCGTGGGCTTAACTTATGTTCCATGACCTCCCCCCGCGCCACCTACGGCGGCGGTTACTACACCGCGCCGTCGTTCCCGGACACCCCTATCTACGACTCCTTGGTCGCGGAGCGGGGCACGCCTCAGATCGCCCCGATCAGAGTGCCTTCGGCCTACGACACGGGCAACAGCTATCTGCCGGCTCTGCCCTCCGCGCTGCCCGCCCTCCCCGCGGGTCCTTCCGCCCAGCCCGCCGCCCCCTCGTACGGCGGCGGCTACCAGCAGCAGCCCATGCCGCAGCCCATGCCGCTGCAGCACGCGCCCGCGCCGTACATCCCGCAGCAGGCGCCGCCACGCGGTTACCCGGCCGCCCAGCCGCAGCAGCCCCAGCCACCGCGGCAGCCGCAGCGCCCGATGCCCGCCACGGGGTACGAGGCGATGCGTCCGGCGCAGGCTCCGCGCCCGGCGCCCGCGCCGCCCACACAGTACGACGATCCATACAACAGGCCGTACCAGCCGCGGGGGTACTGACCGCGCGAAACCGGAGGGCGCTGACAGGATGGCTTCATGCCGAAGCCGCCCCACCAGCCCGTCCACCCCGTTCTGCACGCCCTGCGGATCCATCCGGTCAAGTCGATGGCCGGCTGTACGCCCGGGCGCGCGCTCATCGAGCCCTGGGGGCTCGCCGGGGACCGCCGCTGGACACTGATCGACGGCACGGGAAAGGTGGTCACGCAGCGCCAGCAGCCGCGGCTGGCACTCGCCCGCGCGGAACCGGGGCCGGAGCCGGACGGCGGGGTCCGGCTGTACGCGCCCGGACTTGAGCCGCTGACGGTCGGGGTGCCGGAGCCGCAGCGGGGCGGCACGGTTGCGGTGGACATTTTCGGGACACGGGTCGAGGCGGTGCCCGCGGGGCACGACGCGCACGCGTGGGCGAGCAGTTACCTCGGGGTGGAGGTCAGGCTCGTCCATCTCGACGCGCCCGCCTCGCGCCGGCCCGTCGATCCGCTGTTCGCGAGGCCCGGGGAGACGGTCAGCTTCGCGGACGGGTTTCCGCTGCTGGTGACGACGCTCGGTTCGCTCGACGCCCTCAACTCCCTGATCGCGCGCGGCGATCACGAGAAGGAGGGCCCGCTGCCGATGGACCGGTTCCGGCCGAATCTCGTGGTCGCGGGGACGGAGGCCTGGGCCGAGGACGGGTGGCGGCGCGTCGCCGTGGGGGAGGTCGTCTTCCGGGTGGCGAAGCCGTGCGGGCGGTGTGTGATCACGACGACGGACCAGCGCACCGCCGAGCGCGGCAAGGAGCCGCTGCACACCCTTGGGCGCCACCGCCGGATCGACGGCCGGTTGATCTTCGGGCAGAACCTCGTGCCCGAGTCCACCGGCACTGTCCTGGTGGGAGATCCGTTCACGGTCCTCGACCGGGACGACTGAGAGACGGCCGAGACACGGCCGGGACGGCTGAGAACCGCCCCTGTCCGGAGGCCTCCCGCCCGGCACACCCCCCGCGTCCGGGCCCGCACGCTCGGTGCATGAGCCACTCGGTGCAGGGGACAATGAGGTGAGCTTGCTCTCTCTTCGCGCTCTTCGCGCGTAAACCGTGCTCCGCAAGGCTAAAACGGACACGGAAGGGGGTGTGAGAACTGTGCGCACCGTAACCGGACTCTGGCGTTGGCGGCGCAACCCCCTGCGCAGGGGCACCGATCTGATCGAGGCGTGGGTCGCGCTGGCGGCGGTGACGCTGCTCGCCCTGGCGGTCCCGGCGGTCGGCTGGTTCGGCGGGCGGGCGGTCGACGCGTCCATGCGGCAGACGATCGGACGCCAGCACGAACAGCGGCACCGTACGACCGCCGTGGTGGTGCACAGCTCCACGGACCGCCATGTCCGCGCGTTCGACGCCGAGTCGGCCAGGGAGCACGATCTCGGCCGCCGGGTGATCGCCAACTGGCGGGCGGCGGACGGCAGTTCGCACACCGGGACGGTCTCGTCGCCGCTGCGCGAGCCCCGCCCAGGCGACACCTTCCCGATCTGGGCCGACCACCGCGGCAGACCGGTCAAGAGCCCGATGAGCACGGACGCCGCGCGCCTCCACGCGGTACTGGCCGGATTCGGTATCGCCGCGCTGACCGCCGGGCTGGTGGAGTGCGCCAGACGGCTGGTCGTATGGCACTTGGTACGGCGGCGGTACGAGCGGCTCGACGAGGCCTGGGCCGAGGCGGGCCCGGACTGGGGCCGCACCGGCGCGGGCAGTTAGGTCCTGGCTTCCGGATCTTGCCGGGTTCGCGTGCCCCGGCAGCCCGGCAGTCCGTACGACCGGCGAGGCCATCGCCCCACGCGCCCCACCGGACGCTCCCACCCCCGTGAGCATGGCGAAGTACCGCCCACGAGCTGCCGGGACCCGGCGCTCGCGTCAACTCGGCGCTGTCATGCGCGCTACGGTGGTGCCGCACGGTCCCGCCCCAGGTCCTCTGCGGGGCCGGGGCCCCGGACGGCACAACACGCGCACACGCACGAGGTGGGGGCACAACAGCGCCATGGCACAGGGCACGGTCCAGGTGACGCACACCGGAACTTCGCGTTGGCGTCGCCGCACGGGCGAGTACACCTCCCTCGCCGCCGCCCTGGAGGCGGCGGGCGACGGCGACATCCTCACCGTCGCCCCCGGCACGTACCGGGAGAATCTCATCGTGGCGCGCGCCGTCACGCTGCGCGGTCCCGAGGGCTCGCTCGGCTCCGTCCGTATCGCGCCCGCCGACGGTGTGCCGCTGACCGTCCGCGCCTCCGCCACCATCCAGGACCTCCATGTCGAGGGCCAGGACGCCACATCGCCCGCGCTGCTCGTCGAGGACGGCGCGCCCGAGCTGATCGAGCTGCGCGTCGTGACCCGCTCGGCGGCGGGCATCGAGGTACGGGGCGCGGCCCGGCCCACCGTCCGGCGCTGCACCGTCGACAACCCGGCCGGTGTCGGCATCGGCGTACTCGACGGCGCGGGCGGGGTGTTCGAGGAGTGCGAGATCGTCGCGGCCGGACAGGCCGGCATCTCGGTACGCGGCGGCGCGCACCCCCGGCTGGAGCGCTGCCGGATCCACCACGCCTCCGGCGCGGGCCTGTCCGTCACCGGTGAGGGCAGCGGCATGGAGGCGATCGGCTGCGAGGTGTACGAGATCAAGGGCACGGGTGTGCAGATCGCGTCCCGCGCCGCCGCCCATCTCACCGACTCGTCCGTGCACCGCACCTCCGCCGACGGCATAACCCTCGACACCGACGCCGTCCTCACCCTCTCCGACTGCGACATCCATGACATCCCGGAGAACGCGGTCGATCTGCGTTCCCGTTCGGTGCTGACCCTGACCCGCTCCACGGTGCGGCGCTTCGGCCGCAACGGGCTCTCCGTCTGGGACCCGGGCACCCGCGTCGACGCCAACCAGTGCGAGATCCACGACAGCACGGGCGACTATCCGGCCGTGTGGGTCAGCGACGGCGCGACCGTCGTCCTCGACTCCTGCCGGGTGCACGACGTGCCCGACGCGCTCTTTGTCCTCGACCGCGGCTCGCGCGCCGATGTCGTCGACAGCGACATCTCCCAGGTGCGGAACACCGCCGTGTCGGTGAGCGACGGCGCGACCGCGCAGCTCGACGACTGCCGGATCAGGGAGGCCTCCACCGGCGCCTGGTTCCGCGACCACGGCAGCGGCGGCACCCTCAACTCCTGCACCATAGACGCCGTTCAGACCGGGGTCATCGTCACCAAGGGCGCCGATCCGACCATCGAGCGCTGTACGGTCACCTCGCCGGCCGAGGCGGGCTTCTACGTCTCCGCCGAGGGTCGCGGCACCTTCCACAACTGCCGGGTCACGGGCAGCGGCGGCTATGGCTTCCATGTGATGGACGGCTGCCGTACGACGCTGACGCGGTGCCGTACGGAACGGTGTGCGCGCGGCGGGTACGAGTTCGCGGAGGACGGCCCGACCGCCGAGGACTGCACGAGCGACGAGAGCGGTGTCCTGACACCGTCCTCCGAGCCGCCCACCGTACTGACCGCGACCCAGACCACCGGGCTGCTGGGGGCGGTCCCCGCGCAGCCCGCCGCCGCGACCGCGAAGCCGGCGGACACCGTCCCGGCCTCGGCGCCCGCGCGCTCCTCGGAGGACGTCCTCGGCGAACTCGACGCCCTGGTCGGTCTGGAGAGCGTCAAGCGGGAGGTCCGGGCGCTCACGGACATGATCGAGGTCGGCAGGCGCCGCATGGAGGCGGGCCTCAAGGCCGCTTCGGTCCGCCGCCATCTCGTCTTCACGGGCTCCCCCGGCACCGGCAAGACCACGGTGGCCCGGCTGTACGGCGAGATCCTGCACTCCCTCGGGGTGCTGGAGCGCGGCCATCTCGTCGAGGTCTCCCGTGTCGATCTGGTCGGCGAGCACATCGGCTCCACCGCGATCCGTACGCAGGAGGCCTTCGACCGGGCGCGCGGCGGGGTGCTCTTCATCGACGAGGCATACGCCCTCTCCCCCGAGGACTCGGGACGGGACTTCGGCAAGGAAGCCATCGACACCCTGGTGAAGCTGATGGAGGACCACCGGGACGCCGTCGTGGTGATCGTCGCCGGGTACACCGCGGAGATGGAGCGCTTCCTGACGGTCAACCCCGGTGTGGCGTCCCGTTTCTCACGGACCATCACCTTCAGTGACTACGATCCGGCGGAGCTGCTGCGGATCGTGCGGCAGCAGTCCGAGGAGCAGGAGTACCAGCTCGCGGAGGGTACGGCCGAGGCCCTGGTGAAGTACTTCACGGAGCTGCCCAAGGGCCCCGCCTTCGGCAACGGCCGTACCGCGCGCCAGACGTTCGAGTCGATGGTGGAGCGGCACGCGGGCCGGGTCGCCCAGTTGCCGGAGGCCAGTACGGACGATCTGACCCTGCTCTACGCGGACGACCTGCCCGAACTGCCCTGAGCCCTGGGCCCTGGGCCATAAGAAGATCGGCGTCACTGGGCCGGCCGCTCGGTGGGCTCCTCGGTGGTCCGCTGGTGGGGCACCGCCGGCGGGGGCAGCCGGTCGAGCAGCGCGGCCCGTTCCGCCGCGAAGGCCGGGTCCGCCTGGTAGTCGGAGTGGCCGAGGACCGGCTCGGGCAGCGGGCGCAGTGCCGTACGGGCAAAGGCGAGCGGGTCCTTGAACGGCTCGCAGTCCACCTCGGGCCGGCCGTCATGGGCGGGGACCCGGACCGGCCCGCCGATCGGGTCGGTGACCCGCCACAGATTGCGCCAGCAGTGCACCTCCCTGCTCAGCTCGCCCAGCGGCCCCGCGCCGAAGTACGCCGGGAACCAGCGCCCGTACAGCCGCTCCAGCGGTGACCCGTACGTCAGCAGCGCCACCCGGTGCCGTACGGCGGCGGGCAACTGCCAGACGGCCGCCGCGGCCAGCACACTGCCCTGCGAGTGGCCCGAGAGGACGAGCCGGCCGCCGGTCGTCCCGGTCCAGGCGGCGATCCGCCAGGTCAGGTCGGGGACGGCGCGCTCGGCGTAGCAGGGCGGCGCGAAGGGATGGGCGGCGCGCGGCCAGAAGGTGCCGACGTCCCAGAGGATGCCGATGGTGCGCCGGGCCGAGGCGTCGCGGTAGGCGCGTCGGCCCCAGGTGACGAACAGGATGAAGCCGAAGCCGATCAGCCACGAGCCCACCGACTGCGCGATGTCGGCCGTGGACTCCAGGAAGGAGTCGGTGCCCTTGGCAGCCTGGCCGGGCACCTCGCCGCTGAGCCAGGAGCCGACGAGCGCGGCGGAGCCGAGGAGCAGGGCCGCACCGGAGATCAGGCCGACCAGCCAGGGCGCGGCGTCGGTGAGCGCGGCCGCGGCGCGGGCGCCCGCCACCTGGCGGGTACGAGCGGTGTCCGTGCCGGTCTTGACGCGCTCGGTTCCGTGCTCGCCCGCCGTGCCGTAAGCGCCGTACTCCGCCTGGACGTCGGGCATCAGCCTGCGGGTGGCCCGTACGGTACGGACACCGAGGACGGCGGCCGGGATCAGCAGCAGCGCGAGCAGAACGGGGATGACCGATGCCTGCCAGCTCAGCAGCACCGGCGGGCCCGCGATCGCGCCCTCGCCCATGCCCGGGGTGGCGTCCCCGTCGAGCCGGTCGGCGACCCACTGGGCGACTCCCCCTGTCATCACTCCGCCCAGCGCGCAGGCGAGCATCGCGACGGCGGGTCCACCGAGGCCGCGCATCGCGGTCCTGCGATGGGCCACGGGGCGGTGCAGGACATAAGCGGTGACGGCGAGCGCGACGACAAGGGCGACCTGTGCGAGGGCGATCACCCGGAAGGCGATGTCGCCGGGGAGCGTACCGGCGGAGACCCAGCCGGGCCGGGACCAGGCCGCATAGACCACAGCCAGGACGAGCAGGGCGAGGGCGGTGACGGGCAGGACGCTGATCAGCATCCGGTCGAGGGTGGTGTCGCGCCTGCGCTCGCTGCGGCCCCTGCTGCACACCACCCAGAGCACAACGGCCGCGCAGACGACCAGCGTTGCCTGGAGCAGCCGGCCGAGCAGGGCCCCCGGACCGCTGTCGACGGCGGTGTCGTGGTCGGTGACGGCCTCCGTGAGCACGGCGGCGACGGTGAGGAAACCGGCGGCGGTGTGCGCGGCGCGGAGCCGGGCGACGAGCCTGCGGCCGTACCAGAACCCGGGTCGGCCGAGCGCGGGCCGTGTCCGCGCCGGACCTTGGCTCGCGGAGGGCCGCTGGTCGTCGGCGGGCCGGCCGGTCGTGTGGGGCTGCTCGGGCTGTTCGTTGTGGGTGCCGAATCCGGCCGACTGCCCATTGGTGGGCGGGCGCTGCGACTCGTACGCGCTCCAGGTCCGGTTGGACAGGTACCAGAGCAGCACCACCAGCGCCGTGGGCACCAGCGCGGCGAGGGCGAGCCGGCGGCCCGGCTGCGCCCACCAGCCGTGCCCCTCCGGCGACAGGAAGCCGAGCCAGGACCGCTCCGCGACACAGCTCGCGGAACCGGCGCACTGCCATGCCGTCAGATCCAGCGCGACCTCGCAGGCCGTGGCGGTCAGCAGCACGGTGAGGGTGAGCGCGACCAGCCGTATGAGGAGTCCGTACAGCCGCTGGGCCCAGCCCAGGCCCTTGGTGGCCGGCCGCATCCAGTGCGCCAGATTGACCACCATGAACGGGAGCAGCAGGAGCCACAGGGCGCGCGAGCCGTTGCCGGAGGTGAGATTGGACCAGCAGTACGCCTCGGGGACGGGCCCGTCGGCGTACCGCCCGGGGTGCCGCTCAGCGTCGGCGTCGTCCGTTCGCCGGTAGACGGCGGCCGTCTTGTCGCCGGTGATCCTGACCGTACGCGGATCGTCGAGCATCTCCTGCGGGGTGGCGCCGCCGACGCCGTGAATGAGCAGTTCGAGGGCGGCTGCGCCGCTGCGCGGATCCTGGGTTTCTGAGGGCACTTCGCTGACTCGCTCTCGGAGTGACAGGAGTGACGGGAACAAATAAGGAGAAATGGCGAGAAATAGGGAGGAGCAGGACTAATGGGATGTACGGGAGTGGCAGGCCGAGCCGGGCACGGGGCGGGCGCGGGCCGGGGAGCACCGGAATCCCGGTTCCCGGCCGTGCGCCGCGGGGCCCACACGGAGCTTCCCCGGCGCCCGGCTCCCCAACCCCCGGCGCCGGTGTCCGAACCGCGTGGGAGGATGAGGGACCCGCGCTGATCGGACATCCCCGGCCATCGGGGACGAGACCGTACGACCACGGCTGATGCCGTGCGGGCCGGGACGGCCGCGCGGACGGCGACAGCGATGCGCTGGTGATGGCGATGACACGGAAGGACAGGGACCGGCGGTGACCGACAGTCAGAATCTCCTCGCGGAGCAGCGCCGTGCCCTGATCCTGGACGAGGTGCGCCGGCGCGGCGGGGTGCGGGTCAACGAGCTGACGCGCAGGCTCAATGTCTCGGACATGACGGTCCGCCGCGATCTGGACGCGCTGGCCCGCCAGGGCGTCCTGGAGAAGGTGCACGGCGGCGCGGTGCCGGTGGTCGAGGCGAGTACGCACGAGCCGGGGTTCGAGGCGAAGTCGGGACTGGAGCTGGCTGCCAAGGAGGAGATCGCACGGGCCGCGGCGTCGATGGTGGTGCCCGGCAGCGCCATCGCGCTGTCCGGCGGGACGACGACGTACGCCATGGCACACCATCTCGTGGACGTACCGGACCTGACGGTCGTCACCAATTCGACACGGGTCGCCGATGTGTTCCACGCGGCGCAGCGGGCCGGTGCGGCGGGCGGCGGGCGTTCCGGCGCGGCGATGGTGGTGCTGACGGGCGGGGTGCGCACTCCGTCGGACTCGCTGGTGGGCCCGGTGGCCGATCAGGCGATCCGTTCGCTCCACTTCGATGTGCTGTTCCTCGGGGTGCACGGCATCTCGGCGGAGGCCGGGCTGTCCACACCGAACCTGGGCGAGGCGGAGACCAACCGGCGGTTCATCCGGTCGGCGCGCCGGGTGGTGGTCATCGCCGACCACACCAAGTGGGGCACGGTGGGCCTGAGTTCCTTCGCGACACTGGACCAGGTGGACACGCTGGTGACGGACGCGGGGCTGTCGGCCCAGGCGCGCGAGGAGATGGCCGAGCTGCTGCCGGATCTGGTGGTGGCGGGCGAGCCGGAGGACCTCCTGCGCGCGGGAGACACCTGACGCCGGACACCGGGCGGGCAGCCGCTGCGCCGGGCGGCTGGTGTCCGGCCACGCTGTGAGCCGTTTGCCGCACACCGGGCCGGGGCGCCCGCCGCGTACCGCGCACTAGACTGTACGGTCCGTCAGACCCCTTCGACTCCGTTCAGGGATGTGCTGTCCATGGCCCGCCAACTCCGTCCCGTGGAACTGGACTTCGCCGACACCGCGCCGGTGCGCCTGGTGTTCACGGGCACGATGGCCGCCCCGCCGGACGCGGTGTACCGGGCGCTCGCCGTCGAGACGGAGTCCTGGCCCGAGTGGTTCAGCGGGCTGACAGCGGCCATGCCCACCCCGGAGGGCCGTACGGTCCGGCTCACGGGCGGTACGCGCTTCCGGGAGACGGTGCTGGCCGCGCAGCCGGATGTGCTCTACGCCTACCGTACCGACGAGACCAACGCACCTGGCGCACACGCCCTGTTGGAGGCATGGCGGCTGGCGCCCACCGGTGACGGGACCAGGGTGCGATGGACGGTCGCCACGGACGGGACCGCTCTGTACCGGGCCGTGCTGCGGGGCTCCCGGCCGGCCATGGGCCGTACGTTCCACAGCTCGGTACGCGCGCTGGACCGCCGCCTCACCAAGGCATGACGCCAAGACTTGACGCCAAGGCCTGACACCGACGGCCGTCGGCATCACGGCGGCGTCAGGCGTTGTCCGGCCAGACGCCGTCCGTCAGGAACTGGTCCAGCGTCACCGTGTACGGGCCGATGTCCAGGCCCTGTTGGGCGAGCCAGGCATCCGAGTAGTACTTGTCGAGATACCGGTCGCCCGGATCGCACAGCAGCGTGACCACACTGCCCTGCCGCCCCTCCGCGACCATCTCGCCCACGATCTTGAGCGCGC
The DNA here is from genome assembly GCF_042800555.1 of Streptomyces sp. NPDC057617. Taxonomy (NCBI): domain Bacteria; kingdom Bacillati; phylum Actinomycetota; class Actinomycetes; order Kitasatosporales; family Streptomycetaceae; genus Streptomyces; species Streptomyces sp. NPDC057617. Next base: position 139,633 of record NZ_JBHVGV010000009.1, read on the forward strand.
TCCACAGCCCGGTGCCCGTCGAGCCGCCCGCCTTCCGCCCGATGGCCCGCTCCAGCGCCCGTACGGCCGCGACGCTCGCCGCGTCCGGCACCTTCATCATCCGGTCGATGGCACCCGGTACGAAGCTCGGTTCCATCCGTGGCCGCCCGATGCCCTCGATCCGGGAGCCGCGCTCGCTGCACGCCGCCGGGTCGTGCCGGGTCCAGCCGTCGAAGAAACAGGAGTTCTCCGGGTCGGGAACACAGACCCGGGTGTCGTACTGCATGTAGTGCACATAGCGCGCGATGGTCGCCGAGGTGCCGCCCGTCCCGGCCGTGGCGACGATCCAGGCGGGCTCGGGATAGCGCTCCAGCCGGAGCTGCTGGTAGATCGATTCGGCGATGTTGTTGTTGCCGCGCCAGTCGGTGGCGCGCTCGGCGTAGGTGAACTGGTCCATGTAGTGGCCGCCGGTTCTGGCGGCCAGCTCGGCGGACTCCTCGTACAGTTTCCGCGAGTCGTCGACGAAGTGGCAGCGCCCGCCGTGGAATTCGATCAGCCTGCACTTCTCGGCGCTGGTCGTACGGGGCATGACCGCGATGAACGGCACCCCGATCAGTTTCGCGAAGTACGCCTCGGAGACCGCCGTCGAACCGCTGGACGCCTCGATCACCGGTTTGCCGGGGCGGATCCAGCCGTTGCACAGGCCGTAGAGGAAGAGCGAGCGGGCGAGCCGGTGCTTGAGACTGCCGGTCGGATGGGTCGACTCGTCCTTGAGATAGAGGTCGATACCCCACCGCTCGGGCAGCGGGAAGCGGAGCAGGTGGGTGTCCGCGGAGCGGTTGGCGTCGGCCTGGACCTTCCGTACGGCTTCCTTGAGCCAGGCCCGGTAGCCGGGGTCGCTGCGGTCGGCGTCGACGGTCGCCCGCGTACCGTCCCGCGCACTGTCTCGCCCGCTGTCTCGCTGCGTACTGTCTCGCTGCGTCATGCCTCCCGACGGTACCGGCACCACCTGGGCAAACATCGCCTTTGGGGTGCCATAGCACTGCCTTGGACACCCCTGCGCAAGGCGGTCTGGTGTCCAGGCGCATACTTGGGCAGACTGCCTGTGAGGGGAATGGGCACGGAGGGGGCTGAACGCCATGGCTGAGCCGGAGTTCGACGCGCGCGGGGTACGGATCGAGCGGTGGCCCCGCTCCCTCACCAAGGCCGGTCAGGTCCTCATCCAGGACGGCAGACTGGCGCTGCTGACCAGCTACGGCCGGGTGATCGACAGCGCGCCCCTGCGGGCCGTACGGGCGGCGAGGCCCTGGTTCGCGGGCCGTGGCAGCACGGTCGCCACCGTGAACGGGATCCGCTACCGGCTGACCATGGGGCAGCGCGGGCAGAGACCGGACGCGACAGCGCTGGCGGGGCGGTTCCTGGAGGCCGTCAGCCGGGCCGGCCGTACAAAGACCTGAGCTGCCCTCGTACGAAGATCTGAGCTGCCCCGATCAATGCTTGATCACTCCCCGAACCGGCCCTGATCCGCCCCTGATCCGCTGCGAGTTGCGAAGCCGGACCCCCTGCTTCACTCTGGTCTCACATCACTCAGGGTGAACCGGCGGTAACGCTGAGATCCAGCCCTCCGTCGAGCGGGAACAGCAGCCTCTGGGCGAGCCAGTTGCCGCGTCCCAGTCCTTCGTCGTCTTCCTCACCTCCATTCGGGGAGTCGCAGCCGTGATCAGCCAGCCCAGCAGGCACTGCACGGTGGAGCTCCAGGCCCTGCCGTCGCGGATCGGCCAGGTCCGCAGAATCATCTCCGCGCAATTGCGCTTCTGGCATCTCGATCCCTTGATCGACCAAGCGGCACTCGGCGTCACCGAGCTGCTGACCAACGTCCACCGGCACGCGCAGCCCGACAAGCTGTGCACCGTCGATATCGAGCTGCTGCTCGAACGCCTCACGGTCTCGGTCAGTGACCACGACCCCCGGATACCGACGGTCAACCGTGCCAGTCCCTTCGATACCAGCGGCCGTGGTCTCGCACTGATCGCGGCCGTGAGCGAGAGCTGGGGCGTACGCCCCCGGGGCGAGACGGGCAAGAGCATCTGGTTCACGCTCCCCGCCCCGCCCGCCGCCCTCGCTCTGTCCCAGCGTCCGGTGTACGGCGCGACGACCGACGGCCCCTTCCCGGGCGCCGAGTTCGGAGCGCCGGACGGTACGTACCGGCCGGCAACGGCCCGGTCGTTCGTGGTGGCCTGACCGGTTTGACCGGCCCGGCCACCGTGCTTTGGCCCGTAACCCGTAGCCCTCGTAACCCGTAGCCCGTAACCACCCGCTCCCGACCAGCCGCTCCTGCTACTCCACGGCTACTCCACTCCTGCTACTCCACCTATCCACCTACTCGACCCGCATCTGCTCCTACTCCACGGCGACGGCGCGCAGTACGTCCAGGCGCGCGGCCCTGCGCGCGGGCCGCCAGCCCGCGATCGCACCGGCCACCACGCCGACGACCGCGACGACTGTCAGTTGTACCGGCGGTACGGCGAAGGCGAAGGGCGTGTCCCCGGTGCCCTCGGAGGCCTTGACCATGACCCAGCCGAGAAGCCCGCCCAGCGCCAGTCCCCCGGCCGTACCGAACGCGGCGACCAGCACCGATTCCCAGCGGACCATGGCCCGGAGCTGGGACCGGGTCTGGCCGACGGCCCGCAGCAGACCGAGTTCCCTGGTCCGCTCGTGGATCGCGAGGGTGAGCGTATTGGCGATCCCGAGCAGGGCGATCACCACGGCGAGGGCGAGCAGCGCGTAGACGAGGGTCAGCATCATGTCGATGGCCCCCGCCGCGGTACGCGCGTACTCGTCCCGGGTCTGCACCTCGGGGTTCCCGTACGCCCGTGCCGTCTTCTCGACCGCCGCCTCGCCGGTGGCGGCCGGGACACCGTCCCGGAACGTGACGGAGACCAGGGAGTCGGAGTCCCGCGCGCGGTGCGGCGCCCAGGCGGCCCGGGTGATCACATAGTCGCCCGCCAGCTCCGACTGTCCGTAGAGGGCACGGACCGTGAAGGTTTGCTTTTTACCGTCGGTGAAGGCGAGTTCGGTGGTACCGCCGAGCTTGAGACCCCGCTCGCCGGCCTCGGTGTCCGAGACCGCGATCCCGTCCGTACCGAGACCGGTCAGAGAGCCCTGTACGGAGCCCAGGTCGAAGCCCTTGGCGAGCGCGGCCGGGTCGGTGACGGTCAGCGCGCGGCCCTGCCCGTCGACCTCGGCCACGCCCTTGCCCAGGCCCACGGCGGTGTCCACCTCGGGCAGCTTCGCGAGGGCGGGGGCGAGCCGGGGGCTCAGTCCGCTGCCTCCGCCGCCGAAGGCCGGTGCGCTCACCGCGAGATCCCCGGCGAAGGAACGGTCCACTGTCCGGTCCATGGTGGCCTTCAGCGAGGCCCCGAAGACCGTGAACAGCGAGACGACCGCGACCCCGATCATCAGCGCGGTGGCGGTCGCCGCGGTGCGCTTGGGGCTGCGCAGCGCGTTACGCCTGGCCAGCCCGCCCGAGACACCACGGAACCGGTCCAGGGGCGCGCCCAGGATCCGTACGGCGTACGAGGAGGCGACCGGGCCGAGCACCACGAAGGAGACCAGGGCCAGCACCGCGCCCGCTCCGGCGAGCGGCAGCGAGGGCGTGGCGAACACCCCGGTCAGGATCGCGGCCGCGCCCGCCGCGCCCAGGGCCGTACCGGCGAGCGCGCGGGCCCTGGAGCCACCCGAATGGTCCACCGCGGTCTCGCGCAGCGCGGCCAGCGGGGCGGTGCGCCCTGCCCGTACGGCGGGCAGCAGCGCGGACCCCAGACAGACGACCACACCGACGGCGAGCGGCAGCAGCAGGGAGAGCGCGCCGATCACCAGGGGGCCTTCGGGGAAGGGGAATCCGACAGCGGGGAACAGCGCCTGGAGGCCCGCCGCGATCCCGATGCCGCCGAGCAGTCCGGCGGCGGAGGCGGCCAGTGCCACGACCGTCGCCTCGGCGAGGGTCGAGCCGACGACCTGGGCGCGGGAGGCGCCGAGCGCGCGCAGCAGGGCGTTCTCGCGGGTGCGCTGGGCGACGACGATGGCGAAAGTGTTGTGGATGGAGAAGGTCGCGACAAGCAGCACGATCCCGGAGAACACCAGCAGCAGGGTGGTGAAGAGGCCGAGGAACTGACCGGAGATCATGTCCTGGTTCTCGTCGGCAGACTCCTGCCCCGTGATGGCTTCGACGCCGTCCGGCAGTACGGGGGTGAGCGCGGCCACGAGGTCCCGCTGGCTGATGCCGGGGCCCGCGCGTACCTGGATGCTCGCGGCCTCACCGGGCTTCGGGGTGAGGTACTTCTCGGCGTCGGCCCGGGTCATACCGGTGTAGGTGACCTGGGCCATGCCGTCCTCGCCGGCGAAGGTCGCCAGGCCGACGACAGTCACGTCGACCGGGTCGGGGGTGCGCAGGACGGTACGGTCGCCGATCCGCAGACCGCCGGTCTCGGCGGCGCCGCGATTGACGACGACCTCGCCGCTGCGGGCCGGCAGACGGCCTTCGGCGAGCCGGTACGGGTTGAGCCGCGGGTCCTCGATCCAGTTGCCGGCGAGGGTGGGCGGGCCCTGGCCGCCGATGGGCCTGCCGTCCTTGCCGACGAGCTGCCCGGCGCCCTCGATCTTCGGTTCGGCGGCGGCGACTTCGGGGATCCGCTCGATCCGGCCGATCAGCGCGGTGTCGACGGGCTGCCGGGTGCCCTGGGCGTCACCGGGGACCGTGACCACGCGGGAGCTGCGGACAACGGCGTCGGTACCGCCCGCGGCCTCCCCGAACATGGTGTCGAAGCTGCCGCGCAGCGTGTCCCCCATGACGAGCGTGCCGGTCAGAAAACCGACGCCGAGCAGAACGGCGGTGAAGGTACCGGCGAAGCGCCGCTTGTGGGCGCGAAGGGCGTTGCGGCTGATACGGAGTGAGGCGCGGAGGGCGGTCATGTGACTGCCTCCGTGTCGGCGGCGGCGGTGTGGCCCGGGGCCGTGTGGGCGGGATCCGTGTCGGAGGCGGCTGTGTGGGCGGGATCCGTGTGGGCCGGAGCTATGTGGGCCGGACCCATGTGTCCGGGGGCCATGTGCGCCGGGTACGTGTGGGCAGCGCCCACGGGTGCGGGCTCCGTGTGGGCCGGGCCCATGTGGGCGGAGACCATGTGCGCCGGGCCCATGTCCCCGCGGCCCATGTCCGCCGCACCCATGTCCGACGCGCCCCGCGCGTCAAACGCCTTCATCCGGTCCAGGACGCGTTCGGCGGTCGGGCTCTGCATGCGGTCCACGAGCCGGCCGTCGGCGAGGAAGATCACCTCGTCGGCGTGGGCCGCGGCGACCGGGTCGTGGGTGACCATGACGACCGTACGGCCCGTCCTGCGTACCGTACGGCCCAGCAGCCGCAGCACCTCCTCCCCCGCGCGCGAGTCGAGATTGCCGGTCGGCTCGTCGGCGAAGACGACATCGGGTCCGCCTGCGAACGCCCGGGCCACGGCGACGCGTTGCTGCTGGCCGCCGGACAGTTCGCTGGGCCGGTGGTGCAGCCGGTCGCGCAGTCCGACGGTGTCGATCAGATCGTCCAGCCGCTCACGGTCGTGCGGTGTGCCCGCCAGATCCATCGGGAGTGTGATGTTCTCCGCGACAGTCAGGGTCGGTACGAGATTGAAGGCCTGGAAGACGAAGCCCACGCGCTCGCGGCGCAGCAGGGTGAGCGCGCGGTCGTCGAGGGTGCTCAGATCCGTACCGCCGACAAAAGCCGAGCCCGAGGTGAGGGTGTCGAGTCCCGCCGCGCAGTGCATCAGCGTGGATTTCCCCGAGCCCGAGGGGCCCATGATCGCGGTGAACCGGCCGGCCGGGAAGTCGACGCTCACCCCGTCCAGGGCCCGCACTTCCGTATCGCCCTTGCCGTAGATCTTCACGGCGTCCACGACCCGGGCTGCGGCCCGGACGGCAGTAGTGACGCTCATACGGCGCCGCCCTTGCCCGTACGGCCGAACTGCTCGTCCAGCACGGAGAGCCGGCGCCAGTACTCGTCCTCGTCGATCTCCCCCGCCGCGAACCTGCGGCCGAGCAGCGCGATGGGCGACCGGTCGTCGTGCGCGGAATCGACGGGCTGCCAGGGCGCGCGGAATCCGCCGCCCGTGCCAAAGCCCCTGCCGCCCCGCCACACCGTACGGCGCAGCAGGGCGAGACCGCCGATGACGACGGTCGCCCAGAACAGGGGGAACAGCAGAATCCACGGGCCGGGCCCGCCGTCGAAGGCCAGAGTGTTCATGTCGGTACAGCTCCTCCGGGAAGCGTGTCGGTGTCTTTCGGTCTGTCGTGCCGCACTTCCTTGTCGCTTCCGAGCCTCGCGCCGAAGGGGGCCCGAGTCGTCGTACGGCCAGCGGCCGTGCGCGTACGACGCCGGGAGTAGCGGCGGGCCATGTCGCTGCTCCCTGCCGCGCCGACGCCGGCCGCGATACGCCGTACCGCCGAGGAGTTGCGGGCGACGGCCGAGGCGACGCTCGGCGGAGGCGGTTCGGACGAGATCACGTCAACGGTCCTGGCGACCGTGCAGGGCGGCTATGTCCTGGCCCGCGCGGCCGGTTCGCCGGCCGCGTTCGACGCGGGAGTACGAGGACTGCTGGCCCTGCTCGCCCCCAACTCGCCGGACTCCTTGGTGCGTTGAGGCCGCCTCGTACCCGTGCGCCCTCCAGGGCCTTCGGGCGGCCCGTCGTCCAGCACTGGACAGGTCTGCTGTACGCGGAGGGCCCGGCCCGCGCGAGTGCGCCGCGTACGGCTACGCCGCCGTCGGCGCCTGCCCGGGGGTACGGACCGGCCGGGCTCGACGGGGAGGGCTGGGCGCGGAGCTTGGGCGCTGAGCGGCGGGGCGGACGTGTGCCCCGCCGGGTTCACCGGGCGAGTGCGCCCAGTGGGTCGTCGAGCACCGGCTGCCAGGCCACCTCGGCCGCGCCCACCAGACTGTTGTAGTCGAGTGTGCACGGCAGTATCGGTACGCCACCGCCCTGGCCCCACAGGCTGCGGTCGGCCACGACGGCGTGCAGCCGCTCGGGGTCGGCGTCGAGCAGTTCGCGGTGGAGGCCGCCGAGGATGATCCGGTCGGGGTTGAGGATATTGACCAGCCCGGCAAGTCCCAGGCCCAGCCGGTCGATCAGTTCCTCGGTGGCTCTTCGTACGGCCGGATCCGCAGACTCCGTACGGAGCAGATCGCGGGCCTGCTGGAGCAGGGAGACCTCGGGGCCCGGGGCGCGGCCGGCGGCGGTGAGAAAGGCGAGCGGGTCGGCCTCGACATCGAGGCAGCCCTTTCCGCCGCAGTGGCAGGGCCGCCCCTCCGGGTTGACCGTGAGATGGCCGACTTCGAGGGCGAGGCCCGAACTGCCCGTGTGCAGACGGCCGTCGAGGACGAGCGCGCCGCCGACACCGCGGTGTCCCGTGGCGACACAGAGCAGATGCTGCGCGCCGCGGCCGGCGCCGTGCCGGTGTTCGGCGAGCGCGGCGAGGTTCACGTCGTTGCCGGTGAAGGCGGGGCCCTCGATACCGGCCGCGCGGACCCGCTCGGCGAAGATGTCCCGGACGGGAGCGCCGGCGGGCCAGGCGATGTGGAGCGGGTTGAGGGCGGTGCCCTCCGGTTCGGCGACGGCCGAAGGCACGGCAAGACCCGCGCCCACACACCGCCGTTCAGTCGCGCGCAGCAGCGCGGCGCCTGCCTCCACGGCCTCCCCGAGCACCTGCGCAGGGTCGGCCGGGACCGTACCGCAGCCGGGGGCGGTGGCGACGATACGGCCGCCGAGCCCGACCAGCGCGACCCGGAAGCCGTCGGCGTGGACCTGGGCGGCGAGGGCGACGGGCCCCTGGTCGTCGACGGACAGCCGGTGCGAGGGCCGCCCCTGGGAACCCGCGCCGGCACCGGGCCGCGAGTCGACACTGATCAGCCCGAGTGCCTCCAGCTCCGCGGCCACCGCCCCGGCCGTGGCCCGGGTGACCCCAAGCTCGGCGGTGAGCACGGCCCGGGTGGGCGCGCGGCCGGTATGCACCAGTTCCAGCGCGGGCCCAAGCGCGCCGCGGCCTCTCTCCAGCCGTGTCCGGGTAGTGGTGCCCTTGCCGTTCATGGGGGCGAGTCTCCCATGTCGCGTGACAGACGCTTACGGAGCTTCCGCTGAGCTGACCCGAAGCGTACCCTCATTTTGTGCCGCATCTGAACAAAGTAGGGACCGCCGTTTCGGGGAGCGACGACTCGGACCGCGCGGCCCGGTCCTCCCTCTCCCGTCTCCGTATCGCTCTGACTGTCTTCTTCGCGCTCGACGGCTTCATGTTCGCCGGATGGGTGGTCCGTATCCCCGCCATCAAGCAGCAGATCGGGGCCTCGGAGAGCGATCTGGGGCTGGCGCTGCTCGGGGTGTCGGCGGGGGCCGTGGTGACGATGATGGCCACCGGGCGGCTGTGCCGGCGATTCGGCAGCCATCCGGTGACGGTGGTGTCGGCGGTGCTGCTGTCGCTGAGCATCGCGCTGCCCCCGCAGGCGCATTCGGCGCTGGCACTGGGGCTGGTGCTGCTCGTCTTCGGCACGGCGTACGGCGCCCTTAATGTCGCCATGAACAGCGCGGCCGTCGACCTGGTCGCGGCTTTGCGGCGGCCGGTGATGTCCAGCTTTCACGCGGCGTTCAGCCTGGGCGGCATGGTGGGGGCGGGGGTCGGCGGGCTGGTCGCGGGCGGGCTCTCGCCGACCGTTCATCTGCTGCTTCTGACCGGACTCGGGCTGCTGGTGACCGCGGTGATCGGACCCGTACTGCTGCGGCAGCCCGTACCCGTACCGGAGCGGGATCAGCGGGCGGAGGAGAAGGCACAGACGGAGGGGGCGGAGGGGGTTCGCGACGGGGCGCACGGGCTCGGGCGGGGGTCGCGCCGGGCGGTGCTGCTCTTCGGGGTGATCGCGCTGTGCACGGCGTACGGCGAGGGGGCCATGGCCGACTGGAGCGCGCTCCATCTCACCGAGAGCCTGGGCGCCAGTGCCGGGGTCGCCGCCGCCGGTTACTCGCTCTTCGCCCTCGCCATGACGGCGGGACGGCTGTCAGGCACGCTCCTGCTGGAACGGCTCGGCCAGACCCGTGCCCTGGTCTCGGGCGGTCTGGCGGCCGCGTTCGGCATGCTGCTGGGCGCACTGGCCCCGACCGTCTGGCTCGCGCTGGCGGGCTTCGCGGTGGCCGGGCTCGGGCTGGCCAATATCTTTCCCGTGGCCGTCGGCCGCGCAGGAGCGCTGGCGGGGCCCGGCGGGGTGGCCGCGGCCTCGACGCTGGGGTACGGCGGGATGCTGCTGGGCCCGCCCGCGATCGGGTTCCTGGCCGACTGGTTCACCCTGCCCCTCGCTCTGACGACCGTCGCGCTGCTGGCGGGCGCCGCCGCGCTCGTCGCGTACACGGCCCGGAGCGCGTCCACAGAGATCTCCTCGTGCGGGGATCTACTCGTACGGGATTGAGTAGACGTACTCAGGCACAGCCGTTCGATCCGGCGGACCCTGGAAGGGAAGCACCACACTTCAGGGGAGAAAATCATGGCTTCCGGACCGCTGACCACACTCGTGCGGCTGACCTTCGGCAATCGCGCGTCCCAGGTCTATCTCGCGCTGGTCGCGGCGACGGCCGTGTTCGTCGCGGTCGACACTCTTCTGGTCCATCACGAGGACGCGTCGTTCGCGGGCGTATGGCTGTTCTTCCTGGCGGCGCCGACGGTGTTCGCGTTCTTCATAGGCGGCGAGCTGCTGGGCGGGACGGTCGCGGACTCCGCCGCGTTCGTCTATCCCGCGCTGGTGCTCTCCGTGCTGATCCAGGCGGCGGCGCTGGGCGGGTTCGTACGCCTGATGCGCGGCGGGCCGCGGCCCTCGCACCCGCGCGAGGCCTGACTCCCGGTCCTCCCCCGTCCCGTCCCGGGCGGAGCGGGCGTCTTCCCATCACTCCGGAGCGGCATCAGACTCGGGCCATGGGGACGACACGGAGCGACGCCGAGCGGGATGCCATCACGGTCGAGATCGGCTTCGCCGTCGTGACGGGGGCGCTGGCGGCGGGGCTGGTGTTCGGCGTGGTCGCGGGGGCCGCGTGGTACTTCGAACTGCCGGAGACTTTCGTACGGGTCGGCGCGGTCGCCGGGGCTCTCGCCTTTGTGGCACGGGTCGTTCAGGTGCTGTGGCGCTTCCCGCAGCGGCGGCGTGGGGCCGGCGATCCGGGCGTACCGCCTCAGCCGAGCCAGCCCGGCCGTACGAGCCCCGACTCGTAGGCGAACACGACCAGTTGTGCCCGGTCACGGGCGCCCAGCTTCACCATCGTCCTGCTGACATGCGTCTTGGCCGTGAGCGGGCTGACGACCAGGCGGCGGGCGATCTCCTCGTTGGAGAGGCCGATACCGACCAGGGCCATCACCTCCCGTTCCCGCTCGGTGAGTTCACCGAGCCCCGCGAAGTCCGTGGGCGCCTTGGAACGGGACGCGAACTCCGCGATGAGCCGCCGCGTCACCCCCGGCGACAGCAGCGCGTCGCCGTCCACCACCGCCCGTACGGCGCGCAGGAGTTCCTCCGGTTCGGTGTCCTTGACCAGAAAGCCGGACGCGCCGGAGCGGATCGCCTCGAAGACGTACTCGTCGAGTTCGAAGGTGGTGAGCATGACCACCTTCACCTGGTCGAGCCCGCCGTCGCCGGTGATGCGCCGGGTCGCCGCCAGTCCGTCCAGCAGCGGCATCCGGATGTCCATCAGCACCACATCGGGGCGGAGTTCACGCACCCGGCGCACCGCCTCCTCGCCGTCCGCGGCCTCGCCGGCGACCTCGATGTCCGGCTGGGCGTCGAGCAGCGCGCGGAAGCCGGCTCGTACCAGCGACTGGTCGTCGGCCAGCAACACACTGATCACGGTGACTCCTCCAGGACACGGACACGGATCACACCGACTCCTCGGGATTCAGGCTCGGGCCGGCCAGGGGAAGTATCGCCCGGACGCGGAAGCCGCCGCCGGGGCCCGGTCCGGCCTCGATGGTGCCACCGAGGGCGGCGGCGCGTTCGCGCATTCCGACGAGACCGTTGCCGCTGCCGCCCGCGTCCCCACCGGTCGCGGGACCCGCGTCGTCGATGAGGAGTTCGAGCCGTCCGGGCGCGTAACCGAGCCGTACCCGCGCGGTACGGGAACCGGAGTGCCGCACCACATTGGTCAGCGCCTCCTGGACGATCCGGAAGGCGGCCAGATCGGTGCCGGGCGGCAGCGCGATACGCCGTCCGTCGCGCAGGATCTCGACGGTCAGTCCGGCGCCCGCGGCCTGTTCGACGAGTTCGGGCAGCCGGTCGAGGCCGGGAGCGGGGGCGCGAGGGGCGTCGCCGGGCGTTCTGAGGGTGTCGAGGACCTGCCGTACCTCGCCGAGTGCCTCCTTGCTCGCCGCCTTGATGGTGGTGAGCGCGGTACGGGCCTGCTCGGGGTCGGAGTCGAGCAGGGCGAGCCCCACGCCGGCCTGGACATTGATCACGGAGATGGAATGGGCGAGCACGTCGTGCAGTTCGCGGGCGATCCGCAGCCGTTCCTCGTCCTGCCGGCGCTTCTCGGCGGCCCTGCGCTCGGCACCCTCCCTGGCCCACTGCTCCCTGCGGACCCGGACGAGTTCGGAGGCCGCGCAGAGGGCGACGACGAAGGCGGCGATGACCAGTTCCTGGCCCCAGGGCGCGGCGCGGTCGTGGGGCGGGGGCAGCCAGCGGTAGAGCCAGTGCGCGATGAGTACGTGCCCGAGCCAGAGCGACCCGACGGCCCACCAGGCCGCGCGGCGGTGGCCCGCGGCGATCGCGGCGAAGCAGGCCACGCCGACGGTCAGGAAGATCGGTCCGTACGGGTAGCCGGCGGCGAAGTAGACCAGGGCGGTGGCCGAGACTCCGAAGACGGCGACGACGGGGTGACGGTGCCGGAAGAGAAGAAGAGCGGGTCCGGCGAGGAGCAGCAGCCGGGCGTAGTTGTCGAGGGGGAGCCGCTGGCCGTGCTGGCCTTGGGCGGCGAAGGCGGTCCCGACGAGGACGAAAACGGTGAGGAAGAACGTGGAGGCCCAGGGCAGCCGCCGCCCCCACCGGCCGCCGAGGGGCCCCGGGCTCCGGCTCTCGGCCCAGGCACCGAACGCGCCGGCAGGGCGGCCGGTCCTCCCGCCGAAGCAACCGGCAGGGCGGTCGGCCCCTGTGCCGCCTGTTCGTCGGCCGAAACCTCGGGTACGGCTGACGGCCCCCGCGCCGAGGCCCCGGCGGGCCCAGGATCCGCTCCCGCGGCCAGAACCCGGGGCCCGGCGGCCGGTCTCGGTGCCGTCGGTCTCGGTGCCGTCGGTCCGCCCGTCGCATCCCGTGCCGGAGCGCTGGGCCAGGGTGTCGGTCCGGGCGTCGAACCCTCGTCCGAGGACGCCGGCCCGGAGGTCGGTCCCGTCGGTGAAACCGCCGGCCCGACCGTCGAGCCCGTCGCCCGTCCCGGCGTCGGTCGCCCCACCGGAAACCCCGGCCCGGCCCTCGGGGCCCTCGCCCGTCCCGGCCCCGGGCCGCCACGGCAGCCGGAGCCGCGGGCCGCCCCGTGACCAGAGGAAACCGCCGTGCCGGGGCGGGCTCGGCGTACCTTCGTCGCCCCCGTCGCGGCCGCTGGGGTGTTGTTCCATGTCGGCCACGCTAAACCGGCCGGACGGTTCCGGCGTCCGTCGGGCGTGGCGGTCACACGTACTCCCTGGGGAGTACGGACCGCTTCGCAGTGGGCGGACCGCGATACTCCGCGGACACATCCGGGGCCGGCCGGCACACGGCCGGCGTCCGGCCGAAGCCGGACCGCGCGGCGGCCCGGACCTATGCGGCGGGCGAACGGGCAGCAGGGCTAGCGCGCGGCCCCGGAGGTTGTGAGCAGGCCCACTTCGTGGGCGAGGCGGCGGGTGGACTGGGCGAAGAGTTCGTCGCGGGCCTCGACGAGGTTGTTGAACTGGCCGAAGACCTCGAAGGAGATCAGGCCGAAGAGCTGCGCCCACGCCGCGACCAGTGCCGCCATGACCTCCGGCGGAAGGCCGGGGGCGAACTGCGCGGCCAGGCGTTCCGCCTCCGGGCGCAGTTCCGGGGAGAGCGGCGGGAGTGCGAGGCCGCCCGCGCGGTGGGCGTCGGTCGCGACGGAGATCAGTGCGAGGCCGACACGGGAGGCGGGCTCGACGGTCAACTGCGGTGCGGTGTAGCCGGGTACGGGGGAGCCGTAGATCAGCGCGTACTCGTGCGGATGGGCCAGGGCCCAGGCCCGTACCGCCGTACAGATGGCCGCCCAGCGGTCCACGGGACCGGCGGGTCCGGCCGGGCCGGTGGAATCGGTGGAGTCGGCGGCGGCCAGCGCCTGTTCTGCGGCCGAGCCGACGGCGTTGTAGGCGTCGACGATCAGGGCGGTCAGCAGATCGTCCCGGCTGGGGAAGTAGCGGTAGAGCGCGGACGACACCATGCCCAGCTCGCGGGCGACGGCGCGCAGTGAGAGCTTCGCGGCGCCCTCGGCCGCGAGCTGTCTGCGCGCTTCGTCCTTGATGGCCGCCGTGACTTCGGTACGGGCGCGTTCCCTGGCTCCCCGGATGGTCGTCATGGAGAGCAGTGTGCCATGTTTCGGAGCACCGCCCAATATCCGGAGCGGTGCCCACATCAGAGAGCACTGCTCTTGCTTTGGAGCACCCCTTCCGTGCACACTGCTCTCAAGCGAGAGCAGTGCTCTCACAAACTCAGGGGAGTCACCATGTCGGAGCCCTACTACCTCAAGGCCGGCCGGGTCAGCGGCTGGTTCAACAACATCGTCGGCCGGCTCGCCCGGCACGGGGTGAGCATGCTCGGTACGGCGGAGATGTCCGTACGAGGCCGGAAGAGCGGCCAGATGCAGCGCATCCCCGTGAACCCGCACACCTACGAGGGCAGCCAGTACCTGGTCTCGGCCCGGGGCCACTCGCAGTGGGTGCGGAACATGCGGGTCGCGGGCGGCGGCGAGCTGCGGGTCGGCCGCGAAGTGCGGCAGTTCACCGCGACCGAGGTCCCCGACGACGAGAAGCTCGCGATCCTGCGGACGTATCTGAAGCGCTGGGGCTGGGAGGTCAACCAGTACTTCCAGGGGGTCACCGCGAAGTCCTCCGACGCGGAAATCCTCGCGGCCGCCCCGGACCACCCGGTCTTCCTGATCAGGACGGACTCCTGAGCGCAGCCGCCGCCGGCCCGAAGCGATCCCGGCCGACCGGCTCCGGCCCGGACGGCCCGACCGGCCCCGCTGCCCGCCGGCCCGAACCCCGCCCGCCTCAGCCCCGCCGCCCGCCCACTGCGATCACTCCCTCGCGCCCGCCCCCGGCACCGTCTCCGGCTCCGGCGCGCTCTCCTCCGGCGCGGCCGCCCCCGGCTGTCTGCGGTCCAGCAGGTCGAGCGCGCGCCGGGCCAGCGGGTGGGTCCGTACCAGGCCGGCCAGCGAGGTCGAGCCGCGCGCGATGTCCGCGAACGCGTTCCACGCCGGGCGCAGGCCGGTGATCGCCGCGTGCAGCATCCCCGGGCGGCGCTCGAAGATGGCGAGCATGCGCCGCCCGACCCCCATCTCCACACCGAGGCCGGCCTTGATGGCGAACGCGTAGTTCAGCGCCTGGCGCCGGGCGTCCACCGCGTCGTGCGCCTCGGAGATCCGTACCGCCCACTCCCCCGCCAGCCGCCCCGACCGCAGGGCGAAGGAGATCCCTTCCCTGGTCCAGGGCTCCAGCAGTCCCGCCGCGTCCCCGCACACCAGCACCCGCCCGCGCGACAGCGGTGAGTCGTCGCTGCGGCACCGGGTCAGATGCCCGGACGACACCGAGGGCTCGAACCCGGCGAGCCCGAGCCGGGCGATGAAGTCCTCCAGATAGCGCTTGGTCGCCGCGCCCTCGCCGCGCGCCGAGATCACCCCGACGGTGAGCGTGTCGCCCTTGGGGAACACCCAGCCGTAACTCCCGGGCAGCGGGCCCCAGTCGATGAGCACCCGGCCCGCCCAGTCCTCCGCGACCGTCGGCGGTACGGGGATCTCGGACTCAAGGCCCAGGTCGACCTGGTCGAGCTTGACTCCGACGTGCGCGCCTATCCGGCTTGCGCTGCCGTCGGCGCCGACGACGGCCCGCGCCAGCACCGTCTCACCGTCGGCGAGGACCACGGCGACCGTACGGCGGTCGGGCACGGCCGGGCCGTGCTGTTCGACGCGCGTGACGCTCACGCCCGTACGCAGCACCGCACCCGCCTTCTGCGCGTGCTCCACCAGACTCTGGTCAAACTCGGGGCGGTTGATGAGACCGAAGAGCATCCGCTTGGAACGGCGCGTACGGGCCAGCTTCCCGTTCAGCGAGAACGTCACCGCGTGCACCCGGTCCCTGAGCGGCAGTTCGAAGCCGGGCGGCAGCGCGTCGCGCGAGGGCCCGATGATCCCGCCCCCACAGGTCTTGTAGCGGGGCAACTCGGCTTTCTCCACCAGCAGCACCTGACGGCCCGCGACCGCCGCCGCGTATGCCGCGGAGGCTCCCGCCGGTCCTGCGCCGACCACGACGACATCCCATACCGGCTCGTCGTGCTCGCTTCCGGCGTCTGCGTTCTCGCTGCTCACGATGTGCTTCTGCTCCTGATCCGACCGGTGGCCCCTGTTGTCGAACGGCATCCTACGGCCAGGGCCCGGCAAGCCCGCTGTGGGAGGATCGCCAGTGCCCTTCGACGTACACGACGACGTACACGACAAGACAACGACTCAGCCACCAGGAGCGTGCCCATGACCGCGAATCCGATCGGGGAGACCGTCGGAGAGACGACGGATCCGATCGCCGGAACCGTCGCCTCTCTGCTGCCCCGTGCCCGTACGGAGCTGGCTGAGCTGGTGTCGTTCCGTTCGGTGGCGGACCCCGCCGTGTTCCCGAGGAGCGAGTGCGAGGCCGCCGCGGCGTGGGTGGCCGACGCGCTGCGCGCCGAGGACTTCCAGGATGTGTCGGTCCTCGACACCCCGGACGGTACACAGTCCGTCTACGGTCTGCTGCCCGGCCCCGAGGGCGCCCCCACCGTACTGCTCTACGCCCACTACGACGTACAGCCGCCGCTGGACGAATCGGCTTGGCGGACACCGCCGTTCGAGCTGACCGAGCGCGACGGCCGCTGGTACGGGCGCGGCGCGGCCGACTGCAAGGGCGGCTTCCTGATGCATCTGCTCGCGCTGCGCGCCCTCAAGGCGAACGGCGGTGTGCCGGTGACCGTCAAAGTGATCGCCGAGGGCTCGGAGGAGCAGGGCACCGGCGGTCTCGAACGGTACGCGGAGGCGCACCCGGAGCTGCTCGCCGCCGACACGATCGTCATCGGTGACGCCGGGAACTTCCGGCTGGGGCTGCCTACGGTCACGGCCACTCTGCGCGGGATGACGTTGCTGCGCGTACGGATCGACACGCTCGAAGGGAACCTGCACTCGGGGATGTTCGGCGGTGCCGCGCCGGACGCGCTCGCCGCGCTGATCAGGGTGCTGGACTCGCTGCGCGCGGAGGACGGTACGACCACGGTGGACGGCCTGTCCCAGGGCACGGGCTGGGACGGACTCGTGTACGACGAGGCCGAGTTCCGCGAGGACGCCAAGGTGCTCGACGGGGTCGGGCTGATCGGCGGCGGTTCCGTCGCCGACCGGATCTGGGCGCGGCCCGCGGTGACCGTCCTGGGCATCGACTGCCCGCCGGTGGTGGGGGCCACCCCGTCCATCCAGGCGAGCGCGCGGGCGACGGTCAGTCTGCGGATCCCGCCGGGGCAGGACGCCGGCGAGGCGACGGAGCTGCTGACCGCGCACATCGAGAAGCACACACCGTGGGGCGCGCGGGTGTCGGTGGAACAGACCGGCCAGGGCCAGCCGTTCCGCGCGGACACGTCGAGCCCGGCGTACGCGGCGATGCGGGACGCGATGCGGGTGGCGTACCCGGGCCAGGAGATGCAGACGGCGGGCCAGGGCGGTTCCATTCCGCTGTGCAACACCCTGGCCGCGCTGTATCCGGAGGCGGAGATCCTGCTGATCGGGCTGAGCGAGCCGGAGGCGCAGATCCACGCGGTGAACGAGAGTGTGTCGCCGGAGGAGCTGAGGCGGCTGTCGGTGGCGGAGGCGCACTTCCTGGTCAACTACGCGGAGTCCAAGGCGGATTCCAAGAAGGGCTGAGGTCCCGGGCGGCGCCCGGAACCGGCTCGGGCGCGGAACCGGCTCGGGCGCGGCGGCCGGGCTCAGAGACAGGGCCCGGCCCGGTTCAGCCCCGCCCGGTCTGCCGCGGGCCGGCCCGGCGCGGCCCGGCTCAGCCCGTCCCGGCCGTTCAGCGGAGAGCGAGATCGCGGAGAGCGTAGCCGCGTACAGCGGGCGCGCCCGGCTGCGTACGGTCGCCGCATGGACCTCATCGACGTCGTGGAGATTCGCCCCCGGTGGTACGCGGTGACCTGCCCGTGCCGGAACCGGTGCTGCTGGACTGGGAAATCCCGCTGTACGAACGCGGCCTGACGGTCCCTCAGGCGCCGCCCACCCGGGTCGACCGCGAGCTGGAGGACGGCGACGAACTGGACTTCGGCGACGGCGCCCGGGTGGTTCACGCCCCCGGCCACACCGACGGCTCGATCGGTGTCCATCTGCCCCGCCACGGTGTGCTGTTCGCCGGCGACACGATCGCCGCGGTGAGCCGCATCATGCTGGGCGTCTTCAATGTGGACCGCGCCCGCGCCCAGGAGTCCATGCGCCGCCTGGTCGCGCTGTCCCCGACGACGGTGTGTTACGGCCACGGCGACCCCACCCCGGGCTTCGGCGACCTGACCGAGTAGCCCGCGCCCACGAAGGAGCGGGCCGGGGCAGGTCGTACTCGTGGCGTACTCGGGGGTGGGGTCGTGACGTACCCGGGGCGGGCGCGGGCGGGTCAGCCGACCGGGACGCCGTCCTCCAGATTGAGTACCTTCCCGCGCTCGCGTGCGCGCAGGGCCCAGCGCAGCCGTTGGAAGCGGGCGGGCGGCAGAAGCCCCGCGGCCTCGTCCTCGCGGACGAAGCGCCAGGCTCTCAGCTCCGGCCCGGGCAGCAGGAGTCTCCCCGTCAGCCGCGCGGGCAGCCGGCCTCCGTCGAAGAGCAGCCGGAGCCCGCCGTACCCGGGTGGCCTGGGCGGTTCCCAGTCGACCACCAGCAGCCGGGGCACCTCGGTCAGCTCTATGCCTATCTCCTCGGCGACCTCCCGTATCCCCGCCTGCGCGGGCGCCTCGCCGGCCTCCACAACCCCGCCGGGGAACTCCCAGCCGGGCTTGTACGTGGGGTCCACCAGCAGCACCCGGTCCTCCTCGTCGAAGAGCAGTACCCCGGCGGCGAGGGTCTCGGCGGTCGGCTCGGGCGTCTGCACGATCTCGCAGATCCCTGCCTCACCGGTCTGCACGGCGGCGGCGAGGGTGACGGCGGTCTCCCGCGCGGTGAGACCGGTGTTGTCGATCACATGGGCGTCGCCGGTCAGCCAGCCGAGCGCGGCGCGGTAGGGCTCGATGTGCTCGTAACACCACTGCCGGGTCCGCTCGCTCCCCGCCGGATCGTCCTCCACCGCCTCACGAGCCGCTATCCGCCCCCGCAGGATCGTTTCGTCTGTGGCCAGCAGGACATGGCGCACCGGAATACGGCGGGACGCGAGCCCGCCGAAGATCTCGTCGCGGTACTCCTGCCGGATCAGAGTCATGGGTACGACGAGCGTGCCGCCGACCTCGGCCAGCAGGGCCGCCGCGGTGTCGACGACCAGACGCCGCCAGATCGGCAGGTCCTGGTAGTCCCCGACCTCCGCGAGCTGTTTGGGCGGCAGGAGCTGCGCGACCGCGCCGCCGATCAGCTCCGGGTCGTACAGCGTGCAGTTCGGGATCAGGTCGATCAGTTCGCGTGCGGTACTGGTCTTGCCCGCTCCGAACGCACCGTTGATCCAGACGACGATCACGGTTCCCCCTCTTCCGTAGCCCCCAGTGGACTGCCCGCAACACCCTGCCCCGGAAACCCCCCGCCAGGCCGGGCAGGGCGCTCACCGTGCGTGCTGTGGCCGAGCTGTGGCCGGTTCGATGTCGTACCGAGGCCAGGAACGTCCACTGTACGAACCGATGTCCGTGCCGGGCCGTAACACATTCCCGAGGAACATCGTTGGAACTCGATGTGACAAGGGGGTACTCGATGTGCCGGACAGTGCTGGAGAAATTCCCCGCGGGAGGGCCGCGCGGGAGCTGGCCCGCGGAGGAGTTCGCGCGGGCGCGCAGGGACGAGGGGACGCCGGCGGAGGTCGTGATGGATCTCGATTCGGACGTGTTCCTCGTGGTCGTACCACAACAGGCAACGGAGTCCGCGTCCTAGGCCGTGGGGTCCCGCTGTGAGCGGGGCGCTGTCCTGGTCCGGTTCGCAGCCGGGCACCGTACGATCCGGAGAAGTCCTGACATGCGCAAGCCCGGCCGAAAGCCCGGCACACCGTCCGCCGTATCCGTACGTCCTCGACGCGGGCGGCGGTGCGCGCTGGCCCTCGCTCTGGCAGGCGTCGCCGTCTCGCTGACCGCGCCTCCCGCGGCGGCGGACAGCAGTGCGTGCACGCATCATTTCTCGGGTCCGCAGATCTGTATCCGGCTCGACGGCGAGGGCGGCAGGAACGCGGTCACCGGAATCTGGACCAACCCGCCCGCGCATATCACCTCCCGCCCGGTGGCCCTCTTCCGCGACGGCCGCTTCGTGGACCGCGCATTGGCCACCCGCTCGGGCCGCGCCCTGACCTACGGCTGGCCCACCGCGGACACGGGCACGGAGGTCGAGCTGTGCGTGAAGTTCCGCGGCAGCCGCCGCATGGCATGCCAGACGACGCACTAGGTCCGCCGGGGCACTGGCCGCGCCTGTCTCTCCCAGCCGGGCCACGCCCCCCGCTCGTGGCCCGGCCGCCGGAGCGGGACTGAAATCGCTCCGGCCCGGCGGTGGTTGTCGTGGTGTGTGCGGACCCCGACGCCCGGACCCGTCGGAGCACCGCCGCTGGTCCGGCCGGTGCTCCGACGGGCACCCCCCTGCCGAGGACTCTGCCGGACCGACCTTGGAAAAACCTGGAAAACCCAGGTCAGCACCGGATTTCCGACCTCGGGGTACGGGGCGCCCGACGCGGACCCGACGCCGGACCGGACGTCCACGTACGGCAGTTGGCGTGCGCGGTGCTCACCCTCCCGGCGCGGTACGGGCATTGGCACGATCCACGCAGCACGCGCAGCGCAGCGCCGTCGAGGCCGAGCGCCGGCCTGCTCGACGGCGGCCGGCCGAAAGCCGTATAGCGCCCCGGACTCAGCCCACCGCCGGTGCCGTCGTCCCGTCCCGCCGCGCGAGCGTCGCCGCGGCCGCCGCGCCCACCAGACCCGCGTCCGTACCGGTCAGCGCCGGGGCGATCTTGATCGACTGCACGAAGGAGAGCGTCGCGTAGTCCTGGAGCGAGCGGCGCAGGGGCGCGAAGAGCACCTCGCCCGCGTTCGCCACTCCCCCGCCGATGACGGCGATCCGGATCTCCACCAGTGTGGCCGTCGCCGCGATCCCGGCCGCCAGCGCCTTGGCCGCCCGCTCGAAGGACGCCGTCGCGACGGGATGCCCGGCCCGTGCCGCCGCGGCCACCGCGGCGGCGGAGGTGTCGCCGTCCGGGCCCGGCTCCCAGCCGTCCTCCAGCGCTCGGCGGGCGATGTTCGGACCGCTGGCGATACGTTCCACACAGCCGCGCGAGCCGCACGGGCAGGGGTCGCCGTCGAGTTCCACACAGATATGGCCGATGTGCCCGGCGTTGCCGGTCGGCCCCGGGTGGAGCTGCCCGTTCAGGACGAGCCCGCCACCGACCCCGGTGGAGACCACCATGCACAGCGCGTTGTCATAGCCGCGGGCCGCGCCCTGCCAGTGCTCCGCCGCGGTCATCGCGACCCCGTCGCCGACCAGGGTCACCGGCAGCCCGCCGGTGGCTCTCCGTACCCGCTCCACCAGCGGGAAGCCGTGCAGGCCCACGACATTGACCGGACTGACCGTACCGGCGGAGGCGTCCACCGGGCCCGCGCTGCCGATGCCCACGGCCGTGGCCGACGCCCGGAGCGGGGAGGCGGAGACCTCGGCGAGGACCTCCTCGACCGCCCGCATCACCGTCTCGCCGTCCTCCAGCGCGGGGGTGGGCCGCTGCGCCCGTACGAGGATCCTGCCGCCTCCGTCCACCAGCGCTCCGGCGATCTTGGTGCCGCCGATGTCGAGTGAGACAACGGAGTCGGTATGCATCGGGTCGGATCTCCCGGGGATGAGGCATCCCCGCGTGTATGGGGGGATGTACGGACCTGCGGCTTCGCTGAACAGTCTCCATTCACCTGACAACGTTGTCCAGGGCCTATGCTCGACGCCACAGCGATCCGATGGCAAACCCCCGGCAAACCGGCCGGAGAAACACCGAAGAACCGAAGAGCTGAAGAGCCCGAAGAAAACGATGACAGGACAGCGCACTGTGGCAGACACCGCCCGCCGCCCCGAGCCCCGCTACGGTACCCGGCCCACGATGAAGGACGTGGCCGCGCGGGCCGGGGTGGGGCTCAAGACGGTATCCCGTGTGGTCAACGCGGAGCCGGGTGTCACGCCCGACACCGAGCGCCGGGTGCAGGAGGCCATCGAGGCGCTGGGCTTCCGCCGCAACGACTCGGCGCGGGTGCTGCGCAAGGGCCGTACCGCCAGTATCGGTCTGGTGCTCGAAGATCTCGCGGACCCCTTCTACGGGCCGCTGAACCGCGCGGTCGAAGAGGTGGCCCGCGCCCATGGCGCGCTGCTCATCAACGGGTCGAGCGCCGAGGACCCGGACCGCGAGCAGGAGTTGGTGCTCGCGCTGTGCGCGCGCCGGGTGGACGGGCTGATCGTGATCCCGGCCGGCCACGACCACCGCTATCTGGAACCCGAGATAAAAGCCGGAGTGGCGACCGTCTTCGTGGACCGGCCGGCCGGCCGGATCGACGCGGACACGGTGCTCTCCGACAGCTTCGGCGGTGCCCGTTCGGGCGCGGCGCATCTCATCGCGCACGGCCACCGCAGGATCGGTTTCATCGGCGACCAGCCCAGGATCCACACCGCGATCGAGCGGCTGCGCGGCTACCGCACCGCGATGGCGGAGGCGGGACTGGAGATCCACGACGACTGGGTCTCGCTCGGTACGACCGCCCCCGAACGGGTGCGCGAGGCCGTGACCGCGATGCTCGCGGGGCCCGATCCGGTCACGGCGATCTTCGCGGGAAACAACCGCGTCACGGTGACGGCGGTACGGGTGCTGGCCGCGCACCACCGTCCGGTCGCCTTCGTCGGCTTCGACGACATCGAACTGGCCGATCTGCTGGACCCCGGTGTCACGGTCATCGCCCAGGACGCGGCGACCCTGGGGCGTACGGCGGCGGAGCGGCTCTTCAGCCGGCTGGACGGTGCGTCGGACCCGCCGTCGCGGGTGGTGGTGCCGACCCGGCTGATCGCGCGCGGCTCGGGCGAGATCCGCCCGTCGGCGTAACGGCCCGGGTGACCGCTCACGTAACCGCCACCTCACGCAACCACCCGCGTGACCGCCCGCGTGACCCTCAGGGCCGGGCCGCGGGGGCCACGAAAGCCTCCAGATCGCCCCGGGTCAGACCGGTGAGCCGCGACACCTCCTCGGAATCGAGCGCACCGCAGTCCAGACCGCGCAGAAGATGGCCGCTGAGCGCCTTCGCGGTGGCGGGCTCGTCCAGGACGTCGCCGCCCGTCCTCGCGGTGTACGCGGCCAGCCGCGCGGCGGCCGGCTCCAGCCCTTCGCGGTAGAAGGCGTACACGGCGGCATACCGGGTGGGCAGATGGGCCGGGTGCATGTCCCAGCCCTGGTAGTAGGCGCGGGCCAGGGCGCGCCGGGTGAGCCCGTAGTGCAGCCGCCAGGCTTCGTGGACCCGGTCGGTGGGACCGACGGGGAGGACATTGGTGGAGCCGTCGCAGACCCGTACGCCCGTGCCCGCGGCGGCGACCTGCATCACGGCCTTGGCGTGGTCGGCGGCGGGATGGTCGCTCGACTGGTACGCGGCGCTCACCCCGACGCAGGCGCTGTAGTCGAAGGTGCCGTAGTGCAGCGCGGTGGCACGGCCGTCGGCGGCGCCGATCATCCGGGCGACGGTGGCGGTGCCGTCGGCGGCGAGAATGGACTGGCTGGTCTCGATCTGGATCTCGAAGCCGATCCGTCCCGGCTCCAGTCCGCGCGCCTTCTCGAACGCCCCGGCCAGCCGTGCCATCGCGGTGACCTGCTCGGCGTAGGTGACCTTGGGCAGGGTCAGCACGAGTCCCGGGGGAAGGCCGCCCGCCTCCGTCAGTCCGCTGAGGAAGATGTCGAGGGTCCGGATGGAGCGGTCCCGTACGGCGGCTTCGAGGCACTTCATCCGGATGCCCATGTACGGCGCCGCGGTGCCGTCCCCGTACGCCTCGTGCACCAGCCGGGCGGCGCGCGCCGCGTCCTCGTCCTCCTCGGCGTCCGGGCGCGGGCCGTAGCCGTCCTCGAAGTCGATCCGCAGGTCCTCGACGGGTTCGCGCTCCAGCTTGGCCCGTACACGCTCGTACACCGGCCCCGCCAGGGCGTCGGAGAGGCCGAGAACCCGGGCGAGGGTACGGGCGTCGGGGGCGTGTTCGTCGAGTGCGGCCAGGGCCTGGTCGCCCCAGGAGCGGATGGTGCCGGCGCCGAAGGTGTCGGCGGGTACGTAGACGGTGTGGACGGGCTGTCGGGTGCCGGGGTCGCCCGGGTAGCGGCGGGCCAGTTCCGCGTCGACCGCCGCGAGGGAGCGGCCGATGTCCGCGCCGACCGTGCTCGCGAGGCTCGTGGCCACCTTCTCCTGCCGCCCCATGCCCACGCCCTTCCGCTGTCGCTTTCCGCTGCACGGAATCAACAATCCGTTGAAGACGGTAGTCGGCGGGTTCGAGCGGCGTCAACGGACGGCGCGGGGCCGCGCGGCGGAGATCACCACGCGGCCCCGGGGGCGTACGGAGGCTACGGCTCAGCCCTTGCGGCTCTTGATCTCCTCGGTGAGCTGCGGGACGACCTCGAAGAGGTCACCGACCACGCCGTAGTCGACCAGATCGAAGATCGGCGCCTCGGCGTCCTTGTTGACCGCCACGATCGTCTTGGAGGTCTGCATCCCGGCCCGGTGCTGGATCGCGCCGGAGATCCCGGAGGCGATGTAGAGCTGCGGGGAGACCGACTTGCCGGTCTGGCCGACCTGGTTCGCGTGCGGGTACCAGCCGGCGTCGACGGCCGCGCGCGAGGCGCCGACGGCCGCGCCGAGCGAGTCGGCCAGCGCCTCGATGATCGCGAAGTTCTCCGCGCCGTTGACCCCGCGGCCGCCGGAGACCACGATCGCGGCCTCGGTCAGCTCAGGGCGGCCCGTGGAGGTGCGCGGGGTGCGGGAGACGACCTTCGTACCGGTGGACTTCTCGCCGAAGGCCACCGACAGCGCCTCGACGGTGCCCGCGGCCGGGGCGGGCTCGACCGGGGCCGAGTTCGGCTTCACGGTGACGACCGGAACGCCCTTGGACACCCGGGACTTGGTGGTGAACGCGGCGGCGAACACCGACTGTGTGGCGACCGGGCCCTGGTCGCCCGCCTCCAGATCGACGGCGTCGGTGATCAGACCCGAGCCGATACGGACCGCGAGCCGGGCCGCGATCTCCTTGGCCTCCGCCGAGGACGGGAAGAGGACGGCGGCCGGCGAGACGGCTTCGTACGCGGCCTGGAGCGCGTCCACCTTCGGTACGACGAGATAGTCGGCGAACTCGGGGGCGTCGGCGGTGAGGACCTTGACCGCGCCGTGCTCGGCCAGCGCGGGCGCGGTGTCCCCGGCGCCCGTGCCCAGCGCCACGGCCACGGGCTCGCCGATCCGCCGCGCCAGCGTCAGCAGTTCCAGGGTGGGCTTGCGGACGGCGCCGTCCAGGTGGTCGACATAGACGAGAACTTCAGCCATGGGATTGCTCTCCTGCGGATACGGGGAAACGGGAGGGGGCGGTCCGGGCTCCGTACGAGCCCTCGGGACACCGCGCGGGCCACCTGGGCCGCGCGCGGGGCGCGGGCCTCAGATGAACTTCTGGCTCGCGAGGAACTCGGCGAGCCGCTTGCCGCCCTCGCCCTCGTCCTTGACGATCGTGCCCGCCGTACGGGCCGGGCGCTCCGCGGCCGAGTCGACCGCGGTCCAGGCCCCGGCGAGACCGACCTCGTCGGCGTCGATCTCCAGGTCCTCCAGGTCCAGGGACTGCACCGGCTTCTTCTTGGCGGCCATGATGCCCTTGAAGGAGGGGTAGCGCGCCTCGCCCGACTGGTCCGTCACCGAGACGACGGCCGGCAGGGACGCCTCCAGCAGCTCGCTCGCGGTGTCGCCGTCGCGGCGGCCCTTGACGAGACCGTCCTCCACCGAGACCTCGGAGAGCAGCGTGACCTGCGGGACGCCGAGCCGCTCGGCGAGGATCGCGGGCAGCACGCCCATGGTGCCGTCCGTGGAGGCCATACCGCAGATGACCAGGTCGTATCCGGTCTTCTCGATGGCCTTGGCGAGCACCAGCGAGGTACCGATGACATCGGTGCCGTGCAGATCGTCGTCCTCGACGTGGACGGCCTTGTCGGCGCCCATGGAGAGGGCCTTGCGCAGCGCGTCCTTGGCGTCCTCGGGACCGACGGTCAGCACGGTGATCTCCGCGTCGCCGTCGCCGTCGAAGTCGTCCGCGATCTGCAGCGCCTGCTCGACCGCGTACTCGTCCAGCTCCGACAGGAGACCGTCCACGTCGTCGCGGTCGACGGTCAGGTCATCGGCGAAGTGCCGGTCGCCGGTGGCGTCGGGCACGTACTTCACACAGACAACGATCCTCAAGCTCACGCCGGCTCTCCTACTGCATCGTCATTTCCGGGCTGCCTTGTTGCACGCAGCATAGGCGCCTCATCGGGCGGTTTCCGGTCGGGGGACCGGCGTACCGGAGTAAATATTACTCGCCAGTACAGTCGGAGAATGCCCGCTGAGCAAGCGCTTATACCTGTGAGCTTGCCAACGCCGGTGCAGGGAGAATCCGTTGGCGTACGGCCCTCAGCCCCGGAACTGAGTCCCGCGGAACTCAGTCGCGCAGCGCGTTGAAGCGGCCCTGGTGGTAGAGGAGCGGCCGGCCGGACCCGGCCGGGTCACCGGCGACGGCCTGCGCGATCACCAGACGGTGGTCCCCCGCGGGTACGAGCGTGACCACCCGGCACACCAGCCACGCCAGGACGCCGTCCAGCACCGGAACGCCCTCGGGGCCCTCGCGCCAGGCCGTGGGCGGCGCGAAGCGGTCCGCGCCGCTGCGCGCGAAGGTGGCGGCCAGCTCCCGCTGGTGCTCACCGAGGATATGGACGCCGACATGGCTCGCCTCGGCGAGGACCGGCCAGGTGGAGGACGAGACTCCCACGCCGAAGGAGACCAACGGAGGCTCCGCGGCCACGGAGTTGAGGGAGGTGGCGGTGAATCCGGCCGGGCGGTCGCCCCGGACTGTGATCACCGCGACCCCGGCGGCATGCCGCCGGAAGACGGAGCGGAGCAGATCGGGGGAGGCAAGCTGAGGAGTGCCGAGATCGGGCGTCGCCGTCATCGAGTTGTCCTTCTGCGGGAGATACGAACGGGGTCCGTGGCTGCTCAGCAGCCCGGACAGCGCGCACTCGCGTTGCGGGCCAGATCGACATGGACCCGCCCATGGAGAAGGAGTTCTGGGGGCACCTCGTCAGGGTGACGATACGTGCCGCGCGCAGTCAAGTACGTAGCTCACACCGCCTCTCCCAGCGCGGCGATCACATCGGCCTTGCGGGGCTGTCCGGCCGCTCTCCTGACGATGCGTCCCGCGGCGTCGAGGACCAGGACCGTGGGGGTCTTGAGGATGCCCAGTTCGCGTACCAGCTCCAGCCGCTGCTCCGCGTCGAGTTCGACATGGGAGACTCCGTCGACCATGTCCGCCACTTCGCCGAGTACGCGTCTGGTCGCCCGGCAGGGCTGGCAGAAGGCGCTGGAGAACTGGACGAGCGTGGCCCGCTCCCCCAGCTCCGCGCCCAACTCCGCGGCGCCGAGCCGCCTTTCGCCGTCCTTCACCCGCATCCGCAGTCTCCCGTCGACGCGACGGCGCAGCAGTCCGAAGACGCTCGCCACGGCGAGCACCGCCGCGCACACCACCAGTCCCGTCATCCCGCCCGTCCTGATCCCGCTTGTGCAGATCCCGCCTGCGCTGACGCCCGGTATCCGCCTTCTCCTAACCGCCGTATCAGCGTTCACACAACCGCAAAATATTCCCGGGCCGCACGGCGGCTCCGGCGGGGGATGCTGGCGTCATGAACAAGGACATCGACGTCAGGGGGCCGCGGTTCGGAGCGGCCGTCACCACTCTGGTGCTCGCGGTGGTGCTGATCACCGGGAGCGGTGCGCTGCTCGCCTGGCAGGCGCTGTGCTTCGCGGTGGGCGCGGTGGCCGGGGTGCAGCACTCGCCGTACGGCCGGCTGTTCCGTACGGCCGTACGCCCCCGGATCGGGCCGGCGACGGAATTCGAGTCGCCGGAGCCGCCGCGGTTCGCCCAGGCGGTCGGGCTGGTCTTCTCGCTGGCCGGTCTCGCCGGTTACTTCTGGGGGCCGTCCTGGCTGGCTCTGGCCGCGACCGGCTGCGCGCTCGCCGCCGCCTTCCTCAACGCGGCGTTCGCCTACTGCCTCGGGTGCGAGATGTATCTGCTCGTACGGCGGGCCAACTTCGGGCTGCGCTGACGTGACGAGAATCTCGCCGTACGCGCAGACCAGGACTGGCCACGGGGCCGCGTATGGGGCACCATCGGCGCAATGCCGAAAACCTACGGCTGCGTAACTTCCGCCGGGAGAACCCTCCCCGGAACAGAAGGGTCCCCTCCAGATGGCAGAGTTCGTCTATCGACCGGTCATCGGCGCCGCCCGCACGATGTTCAAGGCGCTGGACCTGAAGATCGACACGCAGGGTACGGAGCACATTCCGAGCGCCGGGGGCGCCGTGCTCGTCAGTAACCACATCAGCTATCTGGACTTCATCTTCACCGGACTCGCCGCGCTGCCGCAGAAGCGTCTGGTGCGCTTCATGGCGAAGGAGTCGGTCTTCCGGCACCGGATCTCGGGGCCCCTGATGCGCGGGATGAAGCACATTCCGGTCGACCGCAAGCAGGGTGAACAGGCCTATTCGCACGCGCTGGACTCCCTCCGGTCGGGTGAGATCGTGGGGGTCTTCCCCGAGGCGACGATCTCCCAGTCGTTCACGCTGAAGAGCTTCAAGTCGGGGGCGGCGCGGCTGGCGCAGGAGGCCGGGGTGCCGCTGATCCCGATGGCGCTGTGGGGGACGCAGCGAGTGTGGACGAAGGGGCGGCCGCGCAATTTCCGGCGGAGCCACATTCCGGTGACGATCCGGGTGGGCGAGCAGGTGGAGGCGGCGGCGGACCAGTACGCGGGCGCGATCACCCGGCGGCTGCGGGAGCGGGTGCAGGAGCTGCTGGAGGCGGCGCAGCGGGCGTATCCGGTACGGCCCAGGGACGCGCACGACACCTGGTGGGTGCCGACGCATCTGGGCGGTACGGCGCCGACGCCGGCCGAGGCCCGCGAGCTGGAGACCCGCTAGACCCGCTGGGACCGCTGCGGCCGAAACGTCTCTCCACCGGCGGGTGCTGACAGGAGCTTCGAGGCCGGCGCCGGGTGTCAGCGGGCCGGGTGGACCGTGATCCGCGCTCCGGGGCTCAGCTTCTCCAGGGATTCGGCCAGTTCGGCGCCCGCGGCGTCGAGTTCGGCGGATGTCATGGGCGCGAGGCGCTCCAGCAGGAAGACCGCGTTCACGGACTCCTCGGTCAGCCGGGTGCGGACGCCCTGGCGCCAGTTCCAGCGCCGGCAGGTGACGCCTTCGTCGTCGCGCCAGACCACCTCGCCGGGCTCGGGGTGCTCCACCACCGGCTCGCCTCCGGCGGCGGTCGCGAACGGCTCGTCGCCGGTGGCCCGTACGAGCCGCATCCCGCCGGCGATACGGTCCGTGTCCTCGCCGCCGACCGGGATGAGATGCGCGACGCTCACGGCGTTGTAGAGATCGACGAGCAGATTGATCCGCGGCAGCCCTCCGTCGGACAGAGCGCGCTTGGCGAGGGCCTCGGCGGAGTTGCGGGTACGGGACGGCTTGGCGCCGAAGGCGCTGTACACCGCGCGCCAGGCGGCCAGATGCGGATCCTCGTGCGGCGCCCGGCCGCCCAGCCGGTCGGCGAGCCGCCGCACCGCGTCGTCCAGCAGCGCCGAACTGTCCTCATTGCTGGGCCCGTTGACCAGGCCGTGCGCCTCGACGGCGAGATGGGTGAATCCGGGCGCGAGGTCACGCACCTCGTCGGACACGGTGAGCGTCAGGGTCATGGTCTGTGCTGCCTCAGGACTTTCGGGTGCGGCTGTGAGTGGACTGTGCGGTGCATCGTACAGCACCGCACAGTCCACCCCATTGCACCGGATCCTGAGAACCCAGGCCGGCGGTGCGGGCTACGCCGCCATCTCTTCCTTGAGGGCCTGGACGAACGCGTCGACGTCGTCCTCCGTGGTGTCGAACGCGCACATCCAGCGGACGTCGCCCGCCTTCTCGTCCCAGAAGTAGAAGCGGAAGCGGCGCTGGAGGCGGCGGCTCACCTCGTGGGGGAGGCGGGCGAAGACCGCGTTCGCCTGGACGGGGTGGAGGATCCGGACGCCGTCCACCGCGCGGACGCCTTCCGCGAGACGCTGCGCCATCGCGTTGCTGTGACGGGCGTTGCGGAGCCAGAGGTCGCCCGCGAGCAGGGCCTCCAACTGCACCGAGACGAAGCGCATCTTGGACGCCAGTTGCATCGACAGCTTGCGGATGTGCTTCATCGCCCGTACCGCGTCCGGGTTGAGGACGACCACGGCCTCGCCGAAGAGCATGCCGTTCTTGGTGCCGCCGTACGAGAGGACGTCCACCCCCACCACGTTGGTGAACGCCCGCATCGGGACGTCCAGCGAGGCCGCCGCGTTGGCGATGCGCGCCCCGTCCAGATGGACCTTCATGCCCCGCTCGTGGGCGTGTTCGCAGATCGCCCGGATCTCGGCGGGCGTGTAGACCGTGCCCAGCTCGGTGTTCTGGGTGATCGACACGACCTGCGGCATGGCCCGGTGCTCGTCCTCCCAGCCGTACGCCTGCCGGTCGATCAGCTCGGGCGTGAGCTTGCCGTCCGGGGTCGGTACGGTCAGCAGCTTGAGCCCGCCGACCCGCTCCGGCGCACCGCACTCGTCGACGTTGATGTGCGAGGACTCGGCGCAGATCACCGCGCCCCAGCGGTCGGTGAGCGCCTGGAGCGCCACCACATTGGCGCCGGTGCCGTTGAAGACCGGGAAGCACTCGGCGTGCTGCCCGAAGTGGCTGTGCATGATCCGCTGGAGATGCTCCGTGTACGCGTCGTCGCCGTACGAGACCTGGTGGCCTCCGTTGGCGACGGCGAGCGCGGCGAGGATCTCGGGGTGGGCTCCGGCGTAGTTGTCGCTGGCGAAGCCGCGCACCTCGGGATCGTGGTGCCGGCGCGCGTCGGTCGTACGGCTCACGGCTCGGGGGTCAGCCACAGGCGCTTTCCATTCACTTCCCTGGCGGGCCGCTCCCAGACCCCGGCGATGGCCTCGGCCAGCTCCGTGGCGTCCGTGAAGCCCGCGAACGTGGCGTTCGGGCGCTCGGCGCGCAGCGCGTCGTGCACCAGCGCCTTGATCACCAGGATGGCAGCCGCCGCCCGGGGCCCTTCCGCGCCCCCCGCCTTACGGAAGTCGTCGGCCAGCGCCAGGGTCCAGGCCTCCGCCGCGGCCTTGGCGGCGGCGTAGGCGGCGTTGCCCGCGGTGGGCTTTGTCGCGCCCGCCGCGCTGACCAGCAGGAACCGTCCGCGGTCGCTGCGCAGCAGCCCGTCGTGGAAGGCGAGCGAGGTGTGCTGGACCGTACGGATCAGCAGCTTCTCCAGCAGGTCCCAGTCGGCGAGGTCGGTCGCGGCGAAGGTGGCGCTGCCGCGCCAGCCGCCGACGAGATGGACCAGTCCGTCGATCCGGCCGAACTCCTTCTCTGTCCGGTCCGCCCAGGCACGGGTGGCCGCGAGGTCGAGGAGATCGACGGTGTCGCCGGTGACGGTGGCTCCGCCGTGCGCGTACCGCGCCGCGTCGACGGCCTTCGCCAGCCGCGCCGGATCCGCGTCGGCGGCGACGACGGTGGCGCCCGCCTCGGCCAGCCGCAGCAGGGCCGCCTGTCCGGCCGGGCCCGCGGCTCCCGCGACCGCGACGACCGCGCCGTCCAGCGCGCCGCCGTTCCCGCCCGCGCCGCCGGCCCTGCCCGTACCCGTACCGGCGCTCACGCCCGTACCGCCGTTCCCACCGCTCTCGTTCATGCGCACCGCCTCCCGCCGGTGAGGGCTCACGCGGCCGCTCGCTCGGTGCTCGTGGCGGTGATCCCCTTGGTCGAGGCGATCACGTTCTTCAGCTTCTTGGCAAGCGCCTCGTAGAACATGCTCAGCGGAAACTCGTCCGGCAGCACGTCGTCGACCAGCTTACGGGGCGGCTGGGTGAGGTCGAGGGCCTCGGGACCCTTGGCCCAGCGGGAGCCCGGGTGCGGGGAGAGGTACTCCGCGACGAGGTCGTACGCGGCGAACCAGTGGACCAGTTTGGGGCGGTCGATCCCGGCCCGGTAGAGGTCCTCGATCCGCGCGCAGAGCTGGTTGGTGACCTCCGGGGCGCGCTCCCAGTCGATGCGCAGGGTGTTGTCGGTCCAGCGCAGCACATCGTTCCGGTGGAGATACGCGAAGAGCAACTGCCCGCCCAGACCGTCGTAGTTGCGCACCCGCGCGCCGGTGACCGGGAAGCGGAACATCCGGTCGAACAGCACCGCGTACTGCACATCGCGCCCCTGCGCAACGCCGTCCGCCTCCAGCCGTACCGCCTCGCGGAACGCGGTCAGGTCGCAGCGCAGCTCTTCCAGTCCGTACATCCAGAACGGCTGGCGCTGCTTGATCATGAACGGGTCGAAGGGCAGGTCGCCATGGCTGTGGGTACGGTCGTGGATCATGTCCCAGAGCACAAAGGCCTGCTGGCAGCGGTCCTGGTCGGCGATCATCTCCGCGATGTCGTCGGGCAGCCGGACCCCGAGGGTGCGGACCGCGGCCTCGGTGACCCGGCGGAAGCGGGCGGCCTCGCGGTCGCAGAAGATCCCGCCCCAGGTGAATCGTTCAGGCACCTCGCGCATGGCGATGGTCTCCGGGAAGAACACCGCGGAGTTGGTGTCGTATCCGGCCGTGAAGGCCTCGAAGGTGATGCCGCAGAAGAGCGGGTTGTCGTAGCGGGTGCGCTCCAGTTCGGCCAGCCACTCGGGCCAGACCATGCGCAGCACGACGGCTTCCAGATTGCGGTCCGGGTTGCCGTTCTGTGTGTACATGGGGAAGACGGCGAGATGCTGGAGGCCGTCACGCCGGTCGGCCGCGGGCTGGAACGCGAGCAGCGAGTCCAGGAAGTCGGGTACGTCGAAGGCGCTGTCCGCCCATTTGCGCAGGTCCGCGACGAGCGCGGTGTGGTACGCGGCATCGTGCGGCAGCAGCGGGGAGAGCTGCTCGACCGCGGTGATCACCCGGTCGAGCGCCGCCTCGGCGGCACCGCGCGACGGCGCGCCCTCGGCGTCGAAGTCGATCGAGCCGTCCTTGGACTGCCAGGGCCGGATCTCCTCGACGGCATTCTTGAGCCGCGGCCAGGCCGGGTGCTCGACCACTCGGGAAGCACCGACAGCACCGGCAGCACGGCTTGTGCCGGATGCGGCGTCCTGCGCAAGAATTTCCGTCATGTCACTTCCTCCACGCGAGATCTTGGCGTAAAGACACCGTATAGGTCTCTTGTTCCGCCGTACAAGAATGACTGTGAGAAATTATCCTGCCGACCCGCATGGTCACCGCGATTTTTCCTGCACTACGGAGACCCGACACACAGTTCCATCGTGCGGCACACAGCTCCCCGGCGCGCGACAGGGTCCCATCCGCCCGGCAGGGCCTAGGCTGCCCCGCTGGAGCCGCTGTCGACGGAAGCGAGAAGAATCTTGACTTTCCAGACCATCGGGCATCGCGGAGTGATGGGTGTCGAGCCGGAGAACACCCTGCGGTCCTTCGTCCGGGCCGAGCGCGCCGGCATGGACGCCATCGAGCTGGACCTGCATCTGAGCAAGGACGGCGCGCTCGTCGTCATGCACGACACCGAAGTGGACCGTACGACCGACGGCACCGGCGCGATCGCCGACCGGACCCTCGCCGAGCTGCGGGAGCTCGACGCGGGTGACGGCCAGCGGGTCCCGGTCTTCGAGGAGGTCCTGGACACCGTACGGTCACCGCTCCAGGCGGAGATCAAGGATGTCGCCGCGGCCCGGGCGCTGGCCGAGGTGATACGGCGACGCGGTCTGGCCGAGCGGGTGGAGGTGTCGTCGTTCCACGACGGGGCGGTCGCCGAGATCGCGGCGCTGGTGCCCGGGGTACGGACGGTGCTGATCGCGAGCCGCTGGGGCGCGGACGTGGTGGAACGGGCCAGGGCGGTGGGCGCCGCCTCGCTGGCCCTGAACATCCGCAGGCTGACCCTGGAGGTCGTCGAGCGCGCGCACGCCGAGGGGCTGCGGGTGATCGGCTGGGTGGTGAACAGCCAGAGTCAGCTACGGCTCGCGCGCGCCTTCGAGCTGGACGCGGTGACCACCGACTTCCCGGAGATCCGCCGCACCGGCCGCTTCACTGCCTGAGCGGGAAAGCCGGGCCGCGTGGTCCCGAACCGCGTGGTCCCGAACCGCTTGGTCCCGAACCGCTTGGTCCCGGGCCGCGCGCTGCCGCAGACCGCGGGCGTGGTCCCCGGCCGCGCGATTCCTGCCGCGCGGGCCCGGCTCCGTATCACACCAGCGGCTTGACCAGCAGCTCGAAGGCCAGGTCGGCGCGGAGCGGGATGCCGAACCGCTCGTCGCCGTACGGGAAGGGCTGGAGCTTTCCCGTACGGCGGTAGCCGCGCCGCTCGTACCAGGCGATCAGTTCCTCACGGACCGTGATCACGGTCATATGCATCTCGCGGACCCCCCAGTCCCGCCGTGCGACACGCTCCGCCTCGGTGATGATCCGCCGGCCGAGACCCGCGCCCTGCGCGCCGGGCAGCACCGCGAACATGCCGAAGTAGGCGGCCTCGCCGCGGTGTTCGAGCTGGCAGCAGGCGATCAGCTCGCCGTCGCGCTCCACGGCCAGCAGCCGGCTGCCGGGCGACTCGATGACCTCCAGCACTCCGCGCGGGTCGGTCCGCTGGCCCTCCAGGATGTTCGCCTCGGTGGTCCAGCCCTGGCGGCTGCTGTCCCCGCGGTAGGCCGACTCGATGAGGGCGACCAGCGCCTCGGTGTCGGCCGCCGTGGCGTCCCGGTAGGTGAGTTCGCCGGTGGGGCGCGGGGCGGTGTCCATGGTGCGTGTTCTCCGTATCGGGTGGTTCGGGGCGGGTCCCGGTCCTGCGGCAGGGGCCCGGACCTTCCGCAGCCTAACCCGGACAGTCGTACCGCGGTACGAATCCGAGCAGCCGGGCACAGGCCCCGGTGTCGAACAGCGAGCCGTGGCCGGCCAGTTCGGCGAAGGCGGGCACCCCCGGGTGGTAGCGCTGCATCAGCTCGGCGGTCGGCACCGGCGAGCTGGTGTCGCGCGCGGTCACCTGGAGCACATGGCAGCCGGACAGCTCCGTCTCCAGCGCCCGGCGGACGGCCTCGGCAGCGTCCCTGGTGTCCAGCCATCCCCACAGGTCCATCCGGTGCGCCGCGGGATCGGCCCGTACGGCGTCGAGCTGGAGGCGCAGCCGCTCCCCGGTGCCGGTGAAGGGGAACCGCAGACAGACGATGTCCGTGCCGTAGCGGCGGTGGGTGGCGCGGGCGGTCTCCTCCAGGACGATCTTCGACAGTCCGTAGGGGTCCTGGACGAGCGTCGGATGCTCCTCGTCCAGGGGGACGTACCGCGGCGACTGGGGCACGGGCGACCAGGCGAGGCCGACGGCGGCCATGCTGGAGGCGGCCACCACCCGGCGGACCCCGCAGCGGCCCGCCTCGTCCAGCACCCGGTGCGCGGTCAGGCAGTTGGTGGCGAAGAGGTCGCTGTCGTCGTCCGACTTGGGGTGCGGGATCGCGCCGAGATGGACGACCGCGTCCGCCCCGTCCATGGCCTTGCGCACCAGGCAGGGGTCGCGCAGATCACCGGTGTGGACGGCCTCGGCCCGGGGGTCGTCGACGGGGACGAGATCGGTGGCGACGACCCGGTGGCCGCGGGCCAGGAGATCGTCCCGTACGAACTGTCCGATATGGCCGGCGGCTCCGGTGACCAGCACCCGCATCAGCCCTTCACCGCCCCGACCAGGCCGTTGACGAAGTACCGCTGGAGGCTCAGGAAGAGCAGGATCACCGGGATGACCACGATCAGCGCGCCCGCCATCAGATTGTTGTAGTGCGGCACGTTCTCGGCGGAGAGCGTCTGGAGGCCCAGCGGCAGGGTGTAGGTGGACGGGTCGTTGAGCGAGACCCGGGTGAGCAGGAACTCGTTCCAGGTCGGAATGGCCGTCAGCAGCGCCACCGTGATCAGCGCGGGCCTGGCCAGCGGCAGATAGACGCTGGCGAAGATCCGCAGTTCGCCCGCGCCGTCGACGCGCGCCGAGTCGCGCAGTTCGGCCGGTACGGCCGCGAAGGCGCCGGTCATCAGGAGGATGGACAGCGGGGCTCCGCCGTTGACGAAGGGCAGCACCAGGCCGAAGTGGGTGCCGAGGATGCCCAGGGTGTTCTCCAGCAGCACGATCGGCAGCATCACCGTGATGCCGGGCACGAACAGCAGCGAGACGAAGAGCTTCTGGAGAAGGCCCCGGCCGGGGAAGCGCAGCACGGCGAAGGCGTAGCCGGCCGCCGCGTAGATCACCAGGGTGAGCACCACCGTATAGCCGGTGACCAGCAGGCTGTTCAGGAAGAAGTCAAAGAAGTGCAGCTTGTTCCAGGTGTCCACGAGGGTGGAGAGCGTCGGGTCGTCGGGGATGAGATGTCCGCCGCGTACGACCTCGATCTGGTTCTTGAAGGCCGCCGACACCATCCACAGGAACGGGTAGACGCTGACGAGTCCGTACCCGGCGAGGAGTACGCCGACGACGGTACGGGCGACCAGCCGGCGGGTACGGGCGGCGCGCTCGTCCGGCGGGCCGGGGCGCGCCGCGAGGGTTGTCGATGTCATGTGGTGCTCCGCGATGTCATGTTCCGCTCCGGGGCGTCATGTCCTGCTCCGCAGCGCGCGCAGATTGATCAGGGCGAGGACCAGGGCCGCGGCGAACAGGATCCAGCCGAGCGCGCTGGCGAGCCCCAGGGTGGGCGCGAGTTGCTTGAGGAAGGCGAGGCGGTACGCCTCCAGGCCCAGCACATTGGTGTGGTCGCCGGGGCCGCCGTTGGTCATCACCAGGAAGGTCTGGAAGCCCTGGAGGGACTCCCGCAGATTGAGCAGGGTCACCACGGCGGTGATGGGCCGTACGAGCGGCCAGATGACCGAGGCGTTGGTACGCCACCAGCCGGCGCCGTCCAGCTCCGCGGCCTCCAGCACGCTGCGGTCGACGCTCTGGAGTCCGGTGAGATAGAGGAGCATCGCGACCGGGACCAGGCCCCAGACGGTCACCACGATCATGGTGGGCAGGGCGGTGGACGGGTTGCCGAGCCAGCCCTGCGGCTGCTGGAGGGAGCCGAGGCCCACGCTGCCGAGCAGGGTGTTGACGGCGCCGTCCGGCTGGAGGATGTACTGCCAGGCGAAGAAGACCGCGACACCGCTGGTCACGTACGGCAGGAAGTACACCGAGCGCAGCACGGACTGGAAGCGCCGGACGCGGTTGAGCAGGACGGCCAGCGGAAAGGAGACCGCGACGGTCAGGGCCGGGGCCGCGATCATGACCCAGAGGGTGTTGAGCGCGGCGTTCCGGACCCGGGGCGCGTAGACGGGGCTGCGCCACAGCAGGTCGGCGTAGTTGTCGAGACCGACCCACTTCCAGTTCGGGGTGAAGCCGTTCCAGGTGGCGAAGCTGAGCGCGAAGCCGTATCCGACGGAGTAGAGGCCGATGACGCAGAACAGGACCACGGCGGGGCCGACGAACAGGTACCCGGTGAGCGCCTCGTACGAACGCGGGCGCCGGCGGGATGTCCCACCTGCCGCCGGCGCCTCCGTCACCGCGCCAGGAGCCATGGTCACTGCGCCGCCGCCCAGAAGGAGGCGTTCAGCTCGCGGAGCTTCTCGGCGGTCTGCTCGACGGACCGCTGCTTGAGCGGGCTGAGGTCGGCGAGGATCGCGCCGGCGTCGTCCTGCTCGTAGCCCGGCGCGCGGAACTCGTTGCCGCGGTTGGGGTCATAGGTGTTCTGCGGGGTGCCCTTGAAGCTCTCGACCATGGCGGCGAGCGCCGGGCCGAGGACGGTGGCGGAGTCCGCGCCGAGTTCGGTGGCGGGCACGTCGGAGGCGTCCTTGGCGAACTGGGCGGCGACCTTCGGGGTGGAGAGGAACTCCATCCACTTCTTGGCATTGTCGGGCTGGTCACTGGTGGAGGTGACGCTGAGGCCGGTCAGCGCGAGCGGGCCGAGCGCCCGGTCCGGTACGGCGCCGTCCTTCACGGAGGGCAGGGCGAAGGTGAGCACGTCGTCCGGGCTCATGCCGTTCTGCTTGAGGAACGCGAGGGTGAAGGTGCCGCCGACGTCGAAGGCCGCCTTGCCCTGGGCGAAGGCCTGGTCGGCCTCGTCGATGGTGAGGCTCTGGGCGCCCGGCATCCAGTACGGGGTCAACTGGTCGTACAGGCTCAGCACCTTGATCCCGTTGGGCGAGCCGAAGTCGGCGCTCCGGTCCTTGCCGAAGAGCGCCTCGTACCCCTGCTGTCCGAGCTGGCTGAAGGCGAGCGGCTGGAGGACCCAGGTCAGTCCGGTGGCCTGGACCTTGAGGCCGAGGGCGAGACCGCCGGTGGTGGGGTTCTTGGCGGTGGTGGCCTTGAGCGCGTCGAGGAATCCCTGCCAGTCGGCGGGGGCTTCGGTGATGCCCGCCTCGGCCAGCATCTTCTTGTTGGCGTAGACGATGCCGAAGGTGCCCACGGTCAGCGGCACGCTGTAGCGGGCGCCCTTCTCGATGCCGTGGTCCTTGGCGGCCTCGGACTGGGCGTCCTTGAAGCGCTGTTCGGTGACGAGCCCGGACTGCTGTACGGGCTGCTGGATACGGGCGGCCCACTCGCCCTTGAAGTCGCCGCTGATGTCGGCGGCGATCCCGGCGGCGCCGAAGACCCGGTCCTCGCCGTCGGAGTGCACTTCCAGCACATCCGGCAGGTCACCGGTCTTGGCCGCGCTCTGCACCTTGGTGGTGTAGGCCTCGTCGGGGGTGTATGCATCGATCTTGACCGAGATACCGGTCTGTTTCTTGAACTCGGCCGCCGCGGCGCGCAGCGCGCCGACATGCGACTGCTTGAACGTCCACATCTCCAGCGAGGAGGAGTCCCCGCCGGAGTCGGACGAACCGCCGCAGGCGGCGAGGGTGGTCAGTGAGAGGGCGGTGGCCGCTGCGACCACCGCGAGCCGGACATTCCGCGAAAAAGGTATACGCATGGCCCCTGCCTAAGGATTAACCGTTCAGAAGACCGAATGACGTTGGAGTGACTGAACTTATGGTCGGGGTGATATAGCGTCAAGACGCACGTCGAGATTTCGTGCTGACCGGATCGCCGAGGGGCGCCGGTGCGGGAAGCGGAGGTTCCGTGGAATCGGTGGCAGCAGCAGCGCGCGGGCGCAGGCCCGAAGAGGTCAAGTCCGCCGCTCGGGTACTGGAGGTGCTCGAACTGCTCGGCGCGGAGGGCGCCCGGCTCTCGCTCGCCGAGATGGCCGGCGCGATGGCCGTGCCCAAGAGCAGTCTGCACGCGATCCTGCGCACGATGGAGGCACGGCGCTGGGTGGACCTCGACCCGTCGGGGACCCGCTACAGCCTTGGCCTGAAAGCCCTGTTGACAGGGACCGCGTATCTGGAGGGAGACGATGTCGCGAGCCTCGCGGGACCGGTGCTCGACGCACTCGCGGAGGAGACCGGCGAGTCGGTGCACCTGGGCAGGCTGGACGGTACGGACGTGGTCTACCTGGCCAAACGTGAGTCGCGGCATGCGCTGCGGATGTACTCGGCGGTGGGCCGCAGACTGCCCGCGCACGCCACCGCGCTGGGCAAGGCGATGCTCTCCCAGTACGACGCGGCGGAGGTGCGGATGCGTCTCAACTGGCCGCTGGAACGGCTCACTCCGGACACCGTGACCGATCCCGAGGCGCTGCTGAGCCAGCTCTCGAAGGCCCGGCTGCGGGGGTGGGCGATGGACGACGGCGAGAACTCGCCGGACATCCGGTGTGTGGCCGTGGCGCTCGGCACCGGCCATGGCGGCGGCGACGCGATCAGCTGCTCGGCACCCAAGAGCCGGATGGACGACGCGCGCGCCGAGGAGGTGGCCCGCGCGGTCACCGAGGCGGCCCACTCGCTGGGCACTCTGCTCAAGCGGCTGGGACAGCACTGAGCCCTTCGGGGACCATATTTGGTAGAGTCATTGACAAATGAAAGCCGACCTCCCTACGTTCAGATGGCAGTACATCATTCCGCCATCCGTACGCTGGAGTTCGCATGGCTCAGCCCGGTGCCCGCTCCGATCCTCCCGCCCCCGCGCCTCTTCTCGCGCCCGCGCCCTGGGTCGAGGAACGCGGCGCCAAGGTCCGCATCACGGCCGTACGCACCTTTCTGACAGCCCCGCACGGCTGTCCCCATCTCATCGTCCGGGTGGAGACCAATGACCCGGGGCTGTACGGCCTGGGGTGTGCCAGCGATCCACAGCGCACCCTCGCCGTACGGTCCGTGCTCGACGACTATCTGGCCCCGCTGCTCGTCGGGCGCGATCCCGACGACATCGAGGACCTGCACCGGCTGATGCTCAACAGCGCCTACTGGCGCGGCGGTTCGGTCACCGGGAACGCGCTCGGCGGTGTCGACGTCGCCCTGTGGGACCTCAAGGCGAAGCGGCTCGGCGCCCCGCTGTACTCGCTGTTCGGCGGCCGGGTCCGTACCCGCGCCGACGCGTACACCCATGTCGACGGCGCGGACGCCGCCGAGATCGCCGACAAGGTGACCGCCGCGCGCGAGCGGGGCTACCGGCATGTCCGCGTCCAGGCGGCGGTCCCCGGCTCGGACACCTACGGCACCGGCGCGGGCGGCACGGCCGACGCCCGGGCGCTGCGCCACCGCGCGGTGCCCTGGGACTCCGCCGCGTACGTACGGACCGTACCGGCCGTCCTGACCGAGGTACGGGCGCGCGTCGGCGACGGTACGGAACTGCTGCACGATGTGCACGAACGGCTCGACCCCCGGCAGGCCCGCGACTTCCTGCGCCGGGTCGAGGGGGCCGGGCTGTACTTCGTCGAGGACCTGCTCGCCCCGGAGGACTCGGCGCACTTCGCGGGGGTGCGCGCGGGTTCCTCCGTACCGCTCGCCGTCGGTGAACTCTTCAGCGACACCGGCCAGTTCCTGGCGCTGCTCGACGGGCCCGTGCCGGTCATCGACTTCGCCCGGGTGCGGATCCCGACCCTGGGCGGGCTGACCCCGGTCCGTAAACTGGCCGCCTACTGCGAGCTGCGCGGGGTACGGCTCGCCCCGCACGGCCCCGCCGATGTCAGCCCTGTCGCCCAGGCCGCCACCCTCGCGCTGGACATCAGCAGCCATGCCTTCGGGGTCCAGGAGGCGGCGGTCTTCAAACCGGCGGTCGCCGAGGTCTTCCCCGGCACCATCACCGCCCGGGACGGGGGCCTCGCCCCTCATGAGACCCCCGGGCACGGGGTCGACTTCGACGAGGCCGCCGCCCGCCGCCATCCCGTACCCGAGCCGCTGGAACACGACCGCTGGGCCCTGCTGCGCAGCACCGATGGGAGCGTGCAACGACCGTGACGTCCGAAACCTCCGGAGACCGCAAGGCACTTGTCGTCCGTGGCGGCTGGGAGGGCCATCAGCCCGTGGTGATCACGGAACTGTTCCTGCCCTTCCTGCGCGCACGCGGCTTCACCGTCCGTACCTCCGGAACCCTCGATGTCTACGCCGACGCCGGACTCCTCGCCGCCACCGATCTGGTGGTGCAGTGCTGGTCCATGGGCGAGATCACCGAGGAGCAGAGCGCCGGGCTCGCCGCGGCCGTCCGCGCGGGCACCGGACTGGCCGGCTGGCACGGCGGAATCGTCGACTCCTTCCGGGGCGATGTCGGCTATCAGCTGCTGACCGGCGGGCAGTTCCTGATGCACCCGCCCGGCTTCTCCGACCACACCGTCACACCCACGGAGGAGCAGTCGGACCATCCGGTGATCGCCGGACTCGGGCCCTTCGAGGTCCACACCGAGAAGTACTGGATGCTCACCGACCCGCTGATCGATGTCCTCGCGACCACGGAGTTCGCGGCCGACGAGGACCGGGCGCGGCCGGTCACCATGCCCGCCGTCTGGACCAGGACGTGGGGCGCGGGCCGGGTCTTCGTCTCCGCGATCGGCCACAAGCCGGACGACTTCGATGTGCCGGAGGTACGGACACTCACCGAGAGGGGACTGCTGTGGGCGAGCCGCTGAGGATCGGGATGGTGGGCGCCGGCAAGATCAGCGGCGCCTATCTGGACACCCTGGAACGGCTGGACAACGTGGTCCTGACGGCCGTCACGGATCTCGATCCCGCCCGGGCTCAAGCGGTCGCCGACCGGGTCCCCGGGATCGCGGTCAGCGGCTCGGTGGCCGAGCTGGCGGCGCGCCCCGATGTCGACGCCGTACTGAATCTGACGATCCCCGCGGTCCATGCCGAGGTGGCCCTGACCGCGCTGGCCGCGGGACGGCATGTGTACGGGGAGAAGCCGCTCGCCGCCACCCTCACCGAGGCGGACGCCATGCTGGCCGCCGCCGGGGCCATGGGGCTGCGGATCGGCTGCGCGCCCGACACCGTTCTCGGTACGGGGATCCAGACGGCCCGCAGGGCGGTCGACGACGGGCTGATCGGCACGCCGGTCGCCGCGACGGCCTTCATGACCACCCCGGGACATGAACGCTGGCACCCGGACCCGGAGTTCTACTACCGGCCCGGCGGCGGACCGCTGCTCGACATGGGCCCTTACTACCTCTCCGCACTCGTCCATCTCCTGGGCCCGGTCGCCCGGGTGACCGGCGCGGCCTCCCGGCCCCGCGCCGAGCGGGAGATCGGCAGCGGCCCCCGGGCGGGCGAACGGTTCGCAGTCGAGGTGGACACGCATGTCACCGGCGTACTGCACCATACGAACGGGGCACTCACCACCCTGGTGATGAGCTTCGACATCCATGGGGCCCGGCTGCCCAATATCGAGGTGCACGGCACCGGGGGATCCCTTTCGGTGCCCGACCCGAACGGTTTCGACGGACCCGTCGCACTCCATCGCGACGGCGGCGACTGGGAAACCCTTCCCGTGTCCGCCGGATACGCCGGAGCAGGGCGCGGCACCGGTCTCGCCGATCTGGCCGAGGCGCTCGCCACGGGCC
The DNA here is from genome assembly GCF_042800555.1 of Streptomyces sp. NPDC057617. Classification (NCBI taxonomy): domain Bacteria; kingdom Bacillati; phylum Actinomycetota; class Actinomycetes; order Kitasatosporales; family Streptomycetaceae; genus Streptomyces; species Streptomyces sp. NPDC057617. Next base: position 182,243 of record NZ_JBHVGV010000009.1, read on the forward strand.
GTCCGCACCGGGCGTCGGCCGAACTGTCGCGCCATGTCCTCGACATCATGCTGACCCTGCTCGCCTCGGCGCGGGAGGGCCGGGCGCTGCCGGTGGAGAGCACCTGCGCCAGGCCGGAACCGGTGAGCGGATAGTCAATTCAATTATTTTCCGGGGCCTTCACTATTCGGCCATTAATTGGCCTGACAGCCGCCCATCAGGCCCTTATCACCTGGCACAAGAAGGAATGGGGAAAGGCGTTGACTTGATAACACTCTTGGTTTTACATGGCGGTTACTGGCTGGACAGGAAGGGCCGCCCATGCATGACCGCAGGAAGTCCGGAGAAGAGCGGATAGCCCATTTCCTCACCGCCCGTATGCGCCCCGCGCTCTACACCGAACGGCTTCCGATGGAGGTCGGCGCCTGGCACATTCCCGGCGAGCCGGTCCCCGTCGATGTGGCCCTGCGCGCCGACTACACGCCCTTCGTGGTCGGCGACGCGTGGGGCCGCCCCTGGTCCACCACCTGGTTCCAGGTCCGTGCCACCGTCCCGGAGCGCTGGGCCGGCCGGCGTGTGGAGGCGGTCTTCGACCTCGGCTTCGACAGCCGTGCCGAGGGACTCGTCCACGACGCGCACGGCACGCCCCTCCAGGGCCTGCACCCCCTCAACCGGTCCCTGACCGTCTCCACGGCGGCGAGCGGCGGCGAGCAGGTCCGGCTGCTCGTCGAGGCCGCCGCCAATCCCCCGATCGATACGGAATCCGGCGCCGGTACGGCGTACGGCGACCCGGTCACCGCGGGCGACGAGCCGCTGCACCGGCTGCTCCGCGCCGATCTCGCCGTCCGCGACGAGGACATCTGGCAGCTCATCCATGACATCGATGTCCTCGACGGGCTGATGCGCGCGCTCCCCGTCGAACTCCCCCGCCGGTACGAGATCCTGCGCGCCCTGGAACTGGCCGTGGACGCCGTCGACCCGCGCGATGTGGCCGGCACGGCCGGGGCCGCCCGCGCGGTCCTCGCTCCCGTACTGGCCCGCCGTGCCCATGAGTCGGCGCACACCGTCGCCGCCGTCGGCCATCTCCCCGAGGCCCCGGCCCGGCTGTGGCCCGCGCGCGAGGCGGTACGGAGAACCGCCCGCGCCTTCAGCACGATGACCGCGCTGGCCGACGAGTATCCGGAGCTGATCTTCGCCGCGGCCTCGGCCCAGCGGTACGCGTGGATGAAGGACCACCACCCGCATGTCTTCGAGCGGGTACGCAAGGCCGTCGCGGACGGCAACTGGGCGCCGGTGGGCGGGATGTGGGCGGAGGCCGACGGCGCGCTGCCGGGCGGCGAGGCGCTGGTACGGCAGTTCGTGTACGGGCGGCGCTTCCACCGTGAGGAGCTGGGCGGCGACACCGACGGGGTCTGGCTGCCCGGCTCCGCCACGATGAGCGCAGCTTTTCCGCAGGTGGCCGCGCTCGCGGGGGCCCGCTGGTTCCTCGGCGGGCGGGCCGCGGCGAGCGATGTGCCGCGGCGGGCCTTCTGGTGGGAGGGGCTGGACGGCACCCGCCTGTTCAGCCATCTCCCGCCCGCCGCCCAGGACTTCGGCCTCACCGGCGGTGAACTGGCCGGCGCGGTCGCCTCGTACACCTCCCCCACCTCCCTCGCCGACACGACCGGTCGGGGCGTGGGCAACCGCTCCCTGCTGCCCTTCGGGCACGCGGACGGCGGCGGGCCCACCCGGGAGACCCTGGAGCGCGCCCGCCGCCTCGCCGACCTCGAAGGCTCGCCCCGGGTCGGGATCCAGCACCCCTCGCACTTCTTCCGCGACGCCCTCGACGAGCAGACGGACGACGCCCCGGTGTGGCGCGGCGAGCTGTCCGATCCGGTCAGGAGCGGTACGTACACCAGCCAGGCGCGCACCAAGCGCGGCAACCGGCGCGCCGAATCCCTGCTGCGCGAGGCCGAGTTGTGGTCGGCGACGGCCGCGGTAAGGGACGGCATCCCGTACCCGTACAAGGAGCTTGAGGCGCTCTGGAAGAAGGTTCTGCTGCTCCAGAGCCATGACATCCTGCCGGGCACCTCGATCGCCTGGGCGCATCAGGAGGCCGAGCGCGGTCACCGCGAGATCCACCGGGGTCTTGAGCAGCTCATCCGCCGTGCCGTCGGCGCGCCCGACGCGGAGACGGCCGTCTTCAACGCCGGGCCGTACGCCCGCCGCGAAGTGGTCGTCCTGGACGGGGACCGGCCCGCGCAGGGCGGCCAGCGGCTCGCCGACGGCCGGATCGCGGTCCTCGCCGAGGCACCCGCGCTGGGCCGTGGTCCGGTGGGCGCCGGGGAGTTCGCAGATGTCGCGCCGGTGAGCGCCCGGCCCGCCGAGGGCGGCGGGGTGCTGCTCGACAACGGGCTGCTGCGGGTCCGTCTCGACGCCGAGGGGCTCGTACGCTCCGTACTGGACCTGGCCACCGGCCGGGACGCCATCGCGCCCGGCGCCGCCGGCAATCTGCTGCGCCTGTACCGCGACGACGTGCCGCGCGGCAGCGCCTGGCACCTGGACCCCCACTACCACCGCACCGCCCGGGACCTGGACCGCGCCTGCGAGGTCGAAGTGACCGCGCGCGGCCCACTGCTGGCGTCGGTACGGGTGGTACGGAGCACCGGCAGATCCACCATCGGGCAGGAGCTGTCCCTGACGGCGGGCAGCCGTGTGCTGAGCGTCGCCACGGAGGTCGACTGGCGGGAGCGGGACACCCTCCTCAAGGCCGTCTGGCCGCTGGACGTGCACGCCGAACACAGCACGGGCGAGATCCAGTTCGGCCATGTCAAGCGCCCGACGCACGAGAACTCCGGCCCGGACGCGGCCCGTCCGGAACTCTGGGCACACCGCTGGATCCATGTCGGCGAGCACGGCTGGGGTGTTGCGCTGGCCGGTGACTCGACGTACGGATACGACGTCTCACGCCACACCCGTGAGGACTCCGGGACCACCACGACCGTGGGGCTCTCCCTGCTCCGTGCCCCGCACTCCCCCGATCCGCACGCCGACCGCGGACCCCAGGTCTTCCGCCACACCCTGCGGCCGGGGGCCGGTGTCGGCGACGCGATCGCCGAGGGGTACGCCCTCGCCCTGCCGCTGCGCCCGGGGGCCGCCGGGCCCGCCGGGGCGCCGCTGGTGTCCGTGGACCACCCGGATGTGGTGGTGGAGGCGGTGAAGCTCGCCGACGACCGCTCGGGGGATGTGATCGTACGGCTCTACGAGTCGCGCGGCGGCCGGGTCCGTACGGCGCTCACCGCGGCCTTCCCGGTGGTGGCAGCGCGGGAGACGGATCTGCTGGAGGAGACGCTCGCGGAGCGCCCGTGCGAGAACGGCTCGGTGGCGCTGACGCTGCGGCCGTTCCAGATCCTCACCCTGCGGCTGGTGCGCGGGGACGGCCGGGCCGGGGGTGCCCGTGCCTGATGCCCCGCGTGGCGAGGGTCCGGACGGCTCGCCGACCGCCCAGCACGGCTCGCTGGCTCCCGAGCACCGGGCCGTACTGCGCCGCTGGGCCGAGGAGGGCGGCGCGCTCGCGACCCGCGCGAGCGTCGTCCTGCTCGCCGCGGACGGGCTCCGCGACGCCGAGATCTCCCGTCGGCTCGGGGTGTCCCGGCAGACCGTGGGGAGCTGGCGGCAGCGCTGGACGAGCGCGGGCCTCGACGGGCTCGAACACCGGCCGCGCACCGGCAGACCGGCCACGGTCGACGAGGCGGAGGTGGTGACCCGTACGCTGCTGGCGCCCGGCGGCAGCGGCGCGTCCCGCGCGATCGCCAGGGAGCTGGGGCTCTCGCACGCCACGGTCGCGGGGATCCGGCGGCGCTGGCGGCTCGGCCACGACGAGGCGCGGGCTCCGTCCGTACCGACCAGACCGCCGCTGCCCGCCGCCGCGGTGTGGGTGATGGGCCTGTATGTGGACCCGCTGCGCGCGGTGCTGCTCGTGGGGACCCGGCGGGGCGCCGACCGGTCGGCCGTCGCCGGAACGGTGATCGGCACGGAGGTGCTGGCCGGTCTCGACCGGGCGCTGGAGGCCGCTCTGTCGGCGGCGAAGGCGCGCCAGGACAGCCGGGACGGCGGGCCCGGGCCAGGCGGGGCGGACGGTCTGGCGGAGTATCTGGCCGAGGCCGGCCGCAGCCATCCGGACCTGGACCTGCACGCGATCACGCTCTGGGACGCCGGTGCCGGGCCCGTACCGCCTCTGTACGAAGGAGAGGTGACGTGCCATCAGATCCCGGCGCGGTCGAGCTGGCGTACCTTCCTGCGGGCCATGATCGCGCTCGACAGCACCAGCCATCCCGAATCCTCGCGCCGGGTCTATCTCGATCTCGCGGCCGAGCTGGAGCGGTACGCGACCGCGCGCTCCGACCGGCCGTGCACGGCGGTGCGCTGGCTGCGCGAGAACGTGGCCGGGCATCTCGCCGCCCGCCACCCGGCAGGACGGCCCGGCGGCCCGGCGCGGAGCCAGTCGTGGAGCGGGGTCAACCAGATCGATCTCGGTTCGTTCAACGAGTGCGTGGTCATCGAGACGGTACGGCTCTCGGGCACCATCACGCGGGGCGAGATCGCACACCGCACCGGGCTGACCCAGCAGTCGGTCTCCCGGATCGCGCGCTCGCTGCTGGACCGGGGCATCCTGATCGAGGACGCCCAGCGGCGCGCCACCTCCGGCAAGCCCCGGACGCCGGTACGGCTCTGCGGTACGGCGGCGCACGCGCTCGGCATCCATATCGACCCGGAGGTGCTGACCGCCGTGGTCATCGACCTGGACGGGGCGATCGTGTGCACCCGTACCCGGCCGGTCACCCCCGACACCGATCCCGCGGAGTTCGTGGAGCGGGTGGCCGCGCTGGGCCGCGAGACGCTCGCCGAGGCGCGTGGGGCGGTACGGGAGGACGGCTTCCTGGGCATCGGGGTGGCCGTACCGGGGCCGGTCGACATCGCCTCGGGCACGGTGCTGGGGCCGCCGCTGATGTCGGCGTGGGGCGATCTGCCGCTGCTGTATCTGCTGAAGGACCACTTCCCGTGTCCCGTCCTGATGGAGAAGGACTCCACCGCGGCCGCCGCCGGGGAGCGCTGGATCGGCCGGGACCGCAGGGCCAGGGACTTCGCGTATCTGTATCTCGGTACGGGCGTGGGCACCGGGCTCTATCTCAACGGTGACATCTACCGCGGGATCAGCTCCAACGCCGGGGAGTTCGGGCAGCTCTGCGCGATCGCGCTGGGACGGGTGGGCAAGGACGGCCGGCCGGAGATCCTGCCCGAGTGCAATCCGCCGGTGTCGGTGCCGGATCTGGCGGTACGGGGCGGAATGCGGCCCGTACCGCCCCTACCGCTCGCACCGACGGCGTCGGGCACGACGGCCTCGGGGAGCACCGCTTCGGGGAGTACGACTTCAGGAAGTACGGCGGCCTATCTGGCGGTGGGCGGGGCCGCCGCCGCGGGCGACCCGGCGGCGGTGGGTGCCGTACGGGAGGTGGCGCAGGCGGTGGGGCGCGGGGCGCTGGGGCTGGTCGATCTGCTGGACATCGATCTGATCGTGCTCGGCGGGCCCTTCTTCACCGAGGATGTCGCGGGCTTCTACCTCGACGAGATCACCCGTACGGTCAATGAGTTCCCAACGGCCAGAAGACTGCGCCGGGTTGAGGTCGAGCCGTCCGTGCTCAGCGCGGAGGCGGCGGCGGTGGGGGCCGCGTCGACCATCTTCCACGCGACGTTCACCCCACGGCTGCGGGGGCGGGAGGGCCGGGCCCGGCATCTGCCGGTGGGCTGAACCGAACTCCCGTACGAAGAGGGCGAAATGACGGACCGCCGGGGTGAGATCCCGGCGGCCCAGTTGTTCTGTGTCCCGTGCCCGTCAGACCCTGGGCTGCGTGGGCCTGGTCGCCGTCAGCCCGATCTGGCCCTTGAGCATCCGGCCGCCGTCGCCGGTCAGCCGCAGATAGTAGTCCGAGGAGCAGGAGGTCCCGTCCTCGTCCAGCGCCCAGATGCCGGAACCTGACGGCACCTGCGCGGCGTTCTCCGCGGTCTTGGCGATCTGGTTGCCCTCGTTGAACTCGTCGAACATCGAGATGTAGATGCCCTGCGCGCCGAGCCGGACCATGTTGTAGAACTGCCGCCACATGAAGTCACCGTGCGCGCGGTGCCGTTCCTGGAGATCGCCCGGCAGCACACACGGCTGGTAGTCGATGCCACGGGCGTTGCACTCCGCCTGGTCCGGGGTGTTGACGTCGCGGAAGAAGCGGTCGGTGTCGGCGACATTGGAGATCCGCCCGACCATCCAGGGCGAGATCATGTTGAACGAGCGGTACACGTCCCCGAATCCGGGCCGTGAGTCGTCGGTGCTGTTGCGCCAGTGCGTCGGCACTCCGCCGATCACGTAACAGCCCTGGGCCTTGAACCAGTCGACGACGTCCTTGCACGGCGCGGGCGCGAAGGGCCGGCCGGGGTCGTTGAAGCCGAAGCCCCAGATGCACACCACCGGCTTGCCGTTCTGCCTGGCGTAGGCGCTGGACGCGGTGTGCGCCCGCATCTTCGTCGTCCAGTCCTCCTTGATCTGGGACTGCATCGAGGTCCAGCCGGTGACGTCGTACATGATGTAGAACTTGCGGCCGTTGGCCTCGGCGGACTGCCGTACCTTCTGCGCCATGGCGTCCCGTGTGGGGCCCTCGGGGCTGTACGGGTTGAAGCGCTGGAGCGCCGCGGTGTCGCAGTTGTTCTCACGCATCCAGCGGAAGTGGGTGTCGACGGTCTGCTGATCCCAGGAGGAGAACAGCGTCGCGGGCTGGCCGCCGTTGAGATTCGCATATGCCGTCCGGTAACCGCGGGTGTATTCCCGCATGTCCGGCCACGACTTGATGGTGGTATTGCTGGGCGAGGGCGGCTGGCTCATGTTCTGGCTCCAGTGCCACCAGCCATTGATGGGGGCGCCGTCGCCGGTGCAGGCGAACCAGCCCTGATAGCCCACGGTGATTTTGCCGACCACATCGCCGGGCGGGCTGGCGGCGGGTCCGAACTGGGCGCGGCGCCTGGGTTCGGCCGCCGCGGCACCCTGCTGGGCAGCGCCGACGCCGCCGAGCGCGGCCGACGCGGCCAGCGCGGACGCGAGGACCGACCGTCGTGACACATTCATGGAGGATTTCCTCCCACTAGATATCTGCCAGAAATGCGTAAAGTCCCCGGGGGTGGGGGGATTTTCGGACGGTGGCAGCCCGCCAGGACCCCAAGGGCACGCATCTGCAAAGTAGTCGGGCGCCGTGCCGACCACAAGCCGCGTGCGCCAGGAATTCGTCCGCAATTCCCCCGGCTTGTCAGCCGATTTTCTTTACGCTTTCCGTTTCCAGCGAAATGCGAATGAAGGTACGGCGGTTGGCGGCGGGCGCGCCCCTGTCGCGCGGTGCGCTCCCCCCGTGTCTCTCTGCGCTCGTATGCGCCTCCGCGCTGGCGGGCATCACCTCCCCGACACCGTTGAAGTCGAACGGGGGACGGGGGGAGGTGCGCGGTGCACGGACCGGCACTGGCCGGCTGGCTGCTCGTCGCGCTCTGTGCGGCGAACGGGAGTTACTGTCTGCTGCGGATGCGCAGCGGTGTGGACGAACAGCGCCGATGGGCCGGTACCGAGGCGCTGATGGGGTTCGGGATGGCGGCGATGGCCGTGCCGGCGGCCGTACTGTCACCGCCCCGGTGGGTCTGGCCGGGGTACGCGGCGCTGTTCGGCGCGGTGGCGCTGTATACGGCCGTACGGTCCCGGGGCGCGGCCTACCGGGCGCACCGGACACATCATCTGCTGGGGATGCTGGTGATGGTCTATATGGCCGGGGCGATGGCCGCCGCGCCCGCCGGGGCTCACGGCTCACACGGCGCGGGCGGGGCGCCGCTGGTCACCGGGGCGCTGCTGCTCTACTACGCGGGCTATGTGCTGTGGGAGGGCGGGCGTCTGCTGCCGCTGCCCGCGGCGGCGGGTCCTGGCGGTGCGGGCACGGTCACGGCGGCGGTGCCCTGGGGCGACATGACGGAGCTGGCGCTGGTCTGCCGGCTGTCGATGGGGATCGCGACGCTGGCGATGCTGCTGGCGCTGTGACCCCGCGGACACCGGCGCGCACACCGGGGCGGACACCGGGCGGGCGCGGGAGGCATGGGGCGTCACGGGCTCCATGGGGCGCCTCAAAACGTGTCCTGGGTCACTTGCCCGGCCAGGACATACCGCTGTGTACTCCCGTCCTCATAGTCTGATGACCATGATGGTCTCCCTGGCGCTGCTGCTGCTCGGCGCACTGGCCGCCGTCGTCGCCCCGCGTCTGCTGGCGCGCGCCGACTGGCCGGAGCGCGAGCCCGTGGTGGCGCTGTGGGTGTGGCAGTGCGTCGTGGCGGCCGTCCTGCTGAGTTTCGCGCTCTCGATGACCTTCAGCGCCGCGGCCGCCTGGCTGGCCGTACGGGGGCATGTCTTCGCGCCCGCCCCGAGCGGGGTGGTGGAGGCCTACGCCCTCGGTTCGCACCGCCCCTGGTCGGCGCTGCTCGCCGTGGCCCTGGCGGGCGGCGGTGTGTGGACGGCGGCGATGCTCACCCGGGAGATCCACCGGGCCCGCAGCCGACGCCGCCGGCGCCGCGCGGAGCTGCTCGTACGCTCCCCTCTGCTGCCCGGCGAGAAGCCCGGGAACGGGCCGCTGGTCGTCCTGGAGGGCGTGCGCCCCGGTGCCTGGTGGCTGCCGGGGGCCGCGCCCCAGTTGGTGATCACCACGGCCGCGCTGCGCAAGCTGAAGGGCAGCAGGCTCGACGCTGTACTCGCGCATGAGGAGGGCCACGCGCGGGCCAGGCACGACTGGCTGCTGCACTGCTCGGCGGCGCTGGCGAACGGTTTTCCGCAGGTGCCGGTGTTCGCGGCGTTCCGTGACGAGATGCACCGGCTGGTGGAGCTGGCCGCCGACGATGTCGCCTCGCGCCGGTTCGGCCGGATGACGACCGCGCTCGCGCTGGTCGAACTGAACGAGGAGCGTGGGGTGTTCGGCCCCGGCACCGCCCCGGACTCGCAGCTTCCGCAGCGGGTGAACCGCCTCCTGTCGCCCGTACCGCGGCTCCCCGCGGCCCGCAGGCTCCGGCTCACCGCCGCCGCTGCCGCCGTCCCCGTGGTGCCGCTCCTGATCGCCTTCGTACCGGCGCTGCGGGCGCTGGGATAGGCCGGATCCATCCCCCGGCCCCGGTAACCCGTACGCCCGTACGACTGGCTCGGCGCGCCGGTCGTCGGCGAAGATCGTCCCATGCGCCCGCAGTCGCTCTCTTCCGCTGCCTCGTCGGATTCGCAGACACCACCGCCGCCCTCCGCCGGTCCTTCGCTGCTCACCCCGGCCCGTACGGGCACTCTCCTCGCCTTTCTGCTGGGCCTGCTGGTGGCTCTGGTCGTGGCGGAGTGGGGGCCGTTGCTCTCCTTCGACCGGGCCGCCGCGCAGGCGCTGCACCGGCGGGCGGTGGCGGAGCCGGGTGTCACCTGGATCAACCGGGTGCTCACCGACTGGGCCTGGGACCCCTGGACGATGCGGCTGCTGATCGCGGTGGCGGTGGCCGTGGCGTGGCTGCGCGGCAAACGCCTGCTGGCACTCTGGGTCGCGGGGACGAGCGCGCTGGGCGCGGCCCTGTCCCATGTGCTGAAGTCCGCCGTGGGACGCGAGCGCCCGCAGTGGCCCGACCCGGTCGACTCCGCCCACTTCGCCGCCTTCCCCTCGGGCCACGCGATGACTGCGGCGGTCTCCTGCGGGCTGCTGCTGTGGCTGGCGCAGCATCTCGGGGTGGGCCGCAGGGTGTGGCGTACGGCACTGGTCCTGGCGGCCGTCTCGGTGGCCGGAGCGGGTCTGACCCGGCTCTGGCTGGGCGTCCACTGGAGCGCCGACGTCCTGGGCGGCTGGCTGCTCGGGGGCAGTATGGTCGCCTTCGCCATCGCGTCGTACGGCCGCCTGGCCTTGTCCCGGGAGCGCTGACCCCGCGAGGATCAGAGGCATGACCTTCAAAGGTGTGCTCTTCGATTTCTCCGGAACCCTCTTCCGCATCGAATCCGCCGGATCCTGGCTACGAGCCGTGCTCGACGAGGCGGGCGTGGCCCTGCCGCCCGACGAGGTACGGCGCTACGCGATGAAGCTGGCCGTGGCGGGCGCGCTGCCCGGCGGCTCGGAGCCGCAGCGGGTGCCGCAGGACCTGGCCGCGCTCTGGGCCACCCGCGACGAGAGCGCAGAGAGCCACCGCGCCGCGTACACCGGACTCGCCCGCCAGGTGAAGCTTCCCAGCCCGGCCCTGTACGACGCGCTGTACGAGCGCCATATGACCCCGCACGCCTGGCGTCCCTACGCCGACGCCGCCGAGGTCCTCGCCACACTGCGGCACGGGGGCATCGGGATCGCGGTCGTCAGCAACATCGGCTGGGATCTGCGGCCCGTCTTCCGCGCGCACGGCCTGGACGCCCTCGTCGACGCGTATGTGCTGTCGTACGAGCACGGCATCCAGAAGCCCGACGCCCGGCTCTTCCGGGTGGCGTGCGAGGCGCTGGGGCAGGACCCGCACGATGTGCTGATGGTCGGGGACGACCGGAACGCCGACGGCGGGGCGGCACAGCTCGGCTGCTCGGTGCACTTCGTGGACCATCTCCCGGTGGAGGAACGCCCGGCGGGACTGCGCCCGGTCGTCGCCCTCGCGGGCCAGGGCCCGCTCCCGTAACCCCCGGCGGGCGCCCGGCGCTTCCGGCGCCGGGCGCTCCCTCCCGTACGGACGTACGGAAAAGCGCTCCCTCTCGTACGGAAAACGGGGCGCGGCCCGGAAAGCGGGCATCCGGCACCCTGTGAACGGGCGGCTCCGGACCGCGAAACGGCGCCCCCGGCAGTCCGAAACGGGCACCCCGGCGCTCCCCGAGCATGCCGAAGCCGCCCGCCTTGGACGATCCCCCGCGTCGCCCAAGGCAGGCGGCAGCCCCGCTGACCAGGCCTGAAGAGGTCTGCGACGGGACGCACTGAGTATATTGGCTGAGAGCCAGTCAACGCAGGAGTCAAGCATGTCCCCGCGGAGCCCATCGGTCAATGAAGAGTTGCGTCGGCGTTCCCGGGAGCGGCTACTGCAAGCCACGGTGGAGCTGGTCGCCGAGCGTGGCTACGAGGCCACGACACTCGCCGACATCGCCGACCGCGCCGGTTCGGCGCGCGGTCTCGTCTCGTACTACTTCCCGGGGAAGCGCCAGCTCCTCCAGTCCGCGGTGCACCGGCTGATGCATCTCACCCTGGCCGCGGCCCTGGAGCGCGAGCCGGCCACGGACGACGGGCGGGAGCTGCTGGCGCGGGCGATCGACGCCATTCTGGGACTCGCCGCGGACAGCCCCGTACTGATGCGGACTCATATGGCCGGCATCCTTCAGGCCCAGGGCTTCGTGCAGTGCCCCGAGCAGCAGCGGCTGGCGGCCCTGCTGCGTGACACGGTGACGCGGTACGGAGCGGCGGACCCGGACAGCGACTATCCGATGCTGCGCGCCCTGCTGATGGGCGCGGTCTTCGCGGTCCTGATCCCGGGCGCCCCGATGCCGCTGCCCCGGCTGCGCGCCGAGCTGTTCCAGCGCTACGGGCTCGACTGGGAACTCGGCGTTCCGCCGGGCGGCGAGCCGCCCGGCGGAACGGGTCAGGACATCACTCCTCAGTGGCCGGAGCCGGAGAAGTAGTCGGGCTGCGTCTGTACGTTCAGCTCGGGCAGCCGGACGCGCTTGGCCTCGTCCGTCCTGCGGTCGTTGAGCTGGAGCACGTCAAAGCCCTTGGCGATGTCGTTCGAGTAGATGTAGCCGTTGTAGTAGTACGCCGACCAGGGGCCGGCGGTGGTGACCTGAGCGGTGGTGATCGGACCGCGCTCGAAGTACGCGATCTCCTTGGGCTTCGAGGAGTCGGTGAAGTCCCACACGGAGACACCGCCCTGGTACCAGGCCTGGACCATGATGTCGCGGCCCTTGACCGGGATCAGCGAACCGTTGTGCGCGACACAGACCTCGGTCGCCGCCTGCGGACGGTCGATCTTGTAGTAGCTGCGGAAGACCAGCTTGCGCCGGTCGCCCTTGCCGACGATGTCGTAGATGCCGTCGGCACCCTTGTTGGGACCGATCTCGTCGTTGCAGGTGGCCGCGCCACCGCCGCCCAGCTCGTCGGTGAAGACGACCTTGTTGGCCTTCTGGTTGAAGGTGGCGGAGTGCCAGAACGCGAAGTTGACGTTGTCCTGGACCCGGTCGATCACCCTGGGGCGCTCGGGGTTCTTGATGTCGAAGATGATCCCGTCACCCATGCACGCACCGGCGGCCAGGTCCTTCGACGGCAGCGCGGTGATGTCATGGCAGCCGGTGGTCGCCGAGACGCCCGGGTTGGTGGGCGCGCCCGGGTTCCCGCCGTCCGGGAAGAGGTTCGGGAAGTTGACGATCGCCGCCTTCTCCGGAGACTTGCGCGGCACCTTGATGACGGAGATTCCGTCGTGCGGCGGCTGGCAGTCCGGGAAGGTGGTGCTCGGCGAGTACGACGAGACGTAGATGTAGACGTCCTTGCGCTCCGGCACCAGCGTGTGGGTGTGCGAACCGCACGCGGTCTCGACAGCGGCGACGTACTTCGGGTTGCGCTTGTCGCTGATGTCGAAGATCTTCATGCCCTCCCACGACTCTTTGACCGTCGCGGACTGCGTGACGCTCGAGCAGGAGTTGTCGCTGCGCGAGGAGTCGGTGGAGAGGAACAGGAGATCGCCGGAGACGGATATGTCGTTCTGCGATCCCGGGCAGAGCACCTGGGCGACGGTCTTGGGGGCCTTCGGGTTGCTGATGTCGAAGATCCGGAAGCCGTCGTAGTTGCCGGAGAAGGCGTACTTCCCCTGGAACGCCAGGTCGGAGTTGGTCCCCGCGATCAGGTCCTTGGGGATGTTGACGAGATGCTTGATGTTGTCGCTGTGGACGATCTCGTCCACACCGGGCACTTCGCCGTCCTGGATGGCTGCTCGCACCTCGGCGGCCTGGCCCGAGGAGATCTTCTCCGCGGCCGGGGTACCGGGGTCGGGTGTGGCGACCGCCGGTCCGGCGGTCAACAGCGTGGCGAAGAGCCCGGCCGCGGCTGCCGCCACGCCCAGACGTCTGCGCCGCACGCGGGTGGTGTGCAACGAGGTCACTGCGTCCTCCCTATGTATCCGTTCAGGGTGAACGGGTCACGGACCTGGGCAGTATCGTCCTTCTCATGTACATCTCAACAGATGGCAACAGAGACGTAATAAAAGTTTTTGATCAGCCGCACACCGAAGCGTGCTAGGAAAGTTTCACCACATCATGTGTCGCAGGAGGTCGCCGTGTTGATCCACCACAGGAGCCAGCGTGCCCGCCGGGCCGCCCTGGCGGCGGTGGCCGCCGTCGCCGTACTCGCCCTGGGGGCCTGTGACTCGGGGGACGACGGGGCGGCGAAGGCGAAGAAGGACGAGCCGGTGGTGGTCGCGCCGGGCAAGCCGGGCGAGCCGGCGAAGACGCTCTCGGCCGAGGAGGCCGTGAAGGCGGCGCCGGACAACACCCCCAACTCGGCTGATTTCAACTACGCGCAGATGATGATCGTCCACCATGGCCAGGCGCTGAAGATGACCGAACTCGTGGAGGCGCGTGCCGGTTCCGAGGCGGTGAAGCGGCTCGGGGAGCGGATAGCCGCCTCGCAGAAGCCCGAAATCGAGTCGATGAAGGGCTGGTTGAAGGCCCAGGGCGGGGCGAAGCAGCAGCACGGCCATGACCACGCCACGATGCCCGGGATGGCGACGGAGGCCCAACTGGCCCAGTTGCGGGCCGCGAAGGGCAAGGCGTTCGACGAACTGTTCCTGAAGCTGATGACCGTTCACCACCAGGGGGCGATCACCATGGCCACCGAGGTGCTCACGGACGGGAAGAACGTCCTGGTCGAGGAGATGGCGAACGAGGTCATCGCCCAGCAGACGGTCGAGATGAACCGTATGCGCTCGATGTGAGTGCCGGGGTGTGCACGGTAGGGCCGGCGGGCTCAGGGCCCCGGTGGATCAGCGGCGGTGGTGACGTGGTGTCAGGTGGCCCTCGTCACGGGCGCCCGCGATCAGCTTGAGCGACTTGCGGCGGCTGAACCCGGTGGCGGACATCACCGCGAGCACCGGGTCCTGGCCGGCCTGCTGGGCCGCGCGGTAGATCTCGGCGACACTGCGCCGGGCGGCGCTGCCGCGCGGCAGGGAGGGCCGGGCCCGGTGGCGTCCCGACGAGTCCCGCTCACGCTCCGGCTCGGCCTCGGGCTCCGGTCCCCGCTCGGGCTCGGGCGCCGGTTCTTCGCGGGGCTCGGCTGATACGGCCGGGGTGTCGGCGGTGGGAGCGTCGTCCAGGGCCGGTGCCTCGGGTACGGGATCGCTCGCGGCCGGGGCGTCGGCGGCGGGCCCGCCCGGGGCCGGGTCGGCCTCCGCAGGCAGGTCGGGCGCGTACTCCTGGGCGGCGGTGCCATCAGCGGCGGGCGCGGCAGTGGGCTCGGGAGCGGGTCCGGGGGTGGTGACAGGAGCGGGCCCGGGGGTGGGTCCGGGGGTGGTGCCGGATGTGACCGGCTCGCTGACGACCACGGTCCCCGGCACCGGCGGCCGGTGCCGGCCGGAGACCACCTGGCAGGCGTTCTGGAGCGGGGCCTCGATCGCCCCGGCGAGCGCGGCGAAGCCCTCCAGCGCCAGCGGCGGGTCGGCCTGCGCGTCCTCGATGGCGATACGGCCGTCCTGCACCACCGCGAGCACATCGATCCGGGCGCCGTCCGCGAAGGTCAGCCGGATATCGACCCAGGGCGGCAGGACCTCGCGCCGCGTGGCACCGTCGCGCGGGTCACCGGCGCCGGTGACGGTGCCGTGTCCCTGCACCTCCCACACGGGCCATTCGTACGCGGCGCGCTCATGGGGTTCCTGGGCGGAAATCCATTTATGTTCCGACACATTCGCCACTTAATCAGGCAATCCGCCCTTATTGTCATGGCGCGCACGGACCGGGCCCGCACGGCACCCTGTCGGCGCATCGCCCCGGGGCCGGGCGTGGGACCCGCAGCCGGGCGTGGCGCGCGGGTCAGCCGTCGCCGAGCCGCCGGGCCTGTGCGTCGGCGGCGCCCAGGACGCTGTCGAGCAGGCCGGGGAAGAGCGCGTCCAGATCGTCCTTGCGCAGTCCGCTCATTTTGGCCGTACCCCGGTAGATCTGCCGGATCAACCCGCTCTCGCGCAGCACCCGGAAGTGATGCGTGGTGGTGGACTTGGCGACGGGGAGGCCGAAGTGCGAGCAGGTCAGCTCGCTGTCCGCGGCGGCGAGCTCCCGCACGATACGCAGGCGCATGGGGTCGGAGAGCGCGTGCAGCACCCCCTCCAGGCGGATGTCCGTGCGCGGGGGGTGTGCGAGTTCGCGCGTACTGGTCGCGGCGGTCACAGCGGCTCCACTCCTCGGGGGCTTCCATTGTACGGTCGTTCGAGGATCATCGTAGTTTGACATTCACCGTACTACGATGGGTACCGTACGACGCGGAGAAGGCCGACGCCCGGATCGCCGGACCGGCCGCGCCGCTCCGCTCCGCCCTGTTCCCTCTGCCCTGTCCCGCCTGAATGGAGTTCCCTGTGAGCGCGCTGTTCGAGCCGTACACCCTGCGGTCGCTGACCATCCCCAACCGGGTCTGGATGGCGCCCATGTGCCAGTACTCCGCGGACGAGGCCGGCCCGGACGCGGGCGTCCCGAACGACTGGCACTTCGCCCATCTCGCGGCGCGCGCGGCGGGCGGCACCGGGCTGATCCTCACGGAAGCCACGGCCGTCAGCCCTGAGGGCCGGATCAGCCCCGCCGACCTGGGCATCTGGAACGACACCCAGGTCGAGGCGTTCCGCCGGATCACCCGCTTCCTCGCCTCGCAGGGCACCATCGCCGGAATCCAGCTCGCTCACGCCGGGCGGAAGGCCTCGACCGACCGGCCCTGGAAGGGCGGCGCTCCCGTCGGTGCCGAGGCCAACGGCTGGCAGCCGCTGGCGCCGAGCCCGGTGCCCTTCGCGGACGGGCACCCGGTGCCGGCGGAGCTGACCGTGGCGCAGATCGAGGAGATCGTCGGACAGTTCGCGGCGGCGGCGCGGCGGGCGCGGGAGGCGGGCTTCCAGGTCGTCGAGGTGCACGGCGCGCACGGCTATCTGATCGGTGAGTTCCTCTCCCCGCACAGCAACCGGCGTACGGACGCGTACGGCGGCTCCTTCGAGAACCGCGCACGGTTCGCCCTGGAGGTCGTGGACGCCGTACGGGCCGAGTGGCCGGACGAGCTGCCGGTGTTCTTCCGGATCTCGGCCACCGACTGGCTCGACGAGGGCGGCTGGACGGCCGACGACACCGTGCGGCTCGCGGACGAGCTGGTGGCGCACGGCGTGGACCTGCTGGATGTGTCCAGCGGTGGCAACGCGGCGGGGGTACGGATCCCGCTCGGCCCCGGCTACCAGGTGCCGTTCGCGGCCCGGGTCAGGAAGGAGACCCGGCTTCCGGTGGCGGCCGTGGGTCTGATCACCGACGCCGAGCAGGCGGAGAAGATCGTCGCCAACGGCGAGGCCGATGCCGTGCTGCTGGGAAGGGAGCTGCTGCGCGACCCGTCCTGGGCCCGCCGCGCCGCCGGGGTGCTGGGTGCCTCCGTACACACTCCGCCGCAGTACCACCGGGCCTTCTGACCTGCGCGGACATTCACTTCAGGCGCCATTGTCAGTGGTCGGGTGCAGACTGGCCCGTATCCGTGACAAAGGCGTCCTGGAGGGACAGGCGATGACAGAGGTACTTCTGACCGTAGGCACCCGCAAGGGGCTCTTCATCGGCCGCAGGCGCGGCGGCCGGTGGGAGTTCGACGGACCGCACTTCAACGCGCAGGCGGTCTACTCGATCGGAATCGACACACGGGGACGTGAAGGAGCACCGCGGCTGCTGGTCGGCGGCGACAGTCTGCACTGGGGTCCGTCCGTGTTCCGCTCGGACGATCTGGGCGCGAGCTGGACGGAGCCGAGCCGTCCCGCGGTGAAGTTCCCGAAGGACACGGGAGCGTCCCTGGAGCGCGTCTGGCAGCTCCATCCCGCGGGGCCCGCGGCTCCGGGTGTGGTGTACGCGGGGACGGAGCCCGCCGCGCTGTTCCGCTCCGAGGACGGCGGGGAGACCTTCGAGCTGGTCAGGCCGCTCTGGGAGCACCCCACCCGGTCGAAGTGGGTGCCGGGCGGCGGCGGTGAGGCGGTGCACACGGTGGTGACCGACCGGCGGGATCCGGCCTCGGTGACCGTCGCGGTCTCCACGGCCGGGGTGTTCCGCTCCCGGGACGGCGGCGAGAGCTGGGCGCCCTCGAACCAGGGGGTGTCGGCGGTCTTCCTGCCCGATCCGAATCCGGAGTTCGGCCAGTGCGTCCACAAGATCGCGCAGGACGCGGGCGATCCGGACCGGCTGTATCTCCAGAACCACTGGGGGGTGTTCCGCAGCGACGACGCGGGCGACCGGTGGACCGACATCGGCTCCGGCCTGCCGTCCGACTTCGGCTTCACGGTCGCCGCGCATCCGCACCGCGCGGATGTGGCCTATGTCTTCCCGATCAACGCCGACGCGGACCGGGTCCCGGCCGGGCGCCGGTGCCGGGTGTTCCGTACGCAGGACGCGGGCGCGAGCTGGGAGCCGCTGTCGGCCGGACTGCCCGACGGCGATCATTTCGGCACGGTGCTGCGTGACGCGATGTGCACGGACGGCTCCGATCCGGCGGGCGTCTATTTCGGCAACCGCAATGGCGAAGTGTTCGCGAGCGCGGACGACGGCGACACCTGGCAGCAGCTCGCCTCGCACCTTCCGGACGTACTCTGTGTTCGTGCGACCACGCTCGCCGGATAGCCGGGAGCGGCGCGACTGGAATGCTGGGCGGCCGGTCAAATGCCATGCGATGAAGGTGTGTTGACGGGTGCGGGCGGAGCGGTGCCCTGCGCACCAGTAGAGTGGCGCTCCGTGACAGCAAGACCGTTGAATGAGATCGTCGAGCCCGGATGGGCGGACGCGCTGGGCCCCGCGGCAGGGCGTATCACCGGGATGGGTGATTTTCTGCGGGCGGAGATCGCCGCCGGGCGCACCTATCTGCCGGCCGGACCGAATGTGCTGAGAGCCTTCCAGCAGCCCTTCGACGAGGTGCGGGTCCTGATCGTCGGCCAGGATCCCTATCCGACGCCCGGGCACGCGGTGGGGCTGAGCTTCTCGGTGGCCCCCGAGGTCCGTCCCCTGCCCGGCAGCCTGGAGAACATCTTCCGGGAGCTGCACACGGATCTGGGCCTGCCCCGGCCCTCCAACGGTGATCTGACGCCCTGGACGCGCCAGGGGGTCCTGCTGCTCAACAGGGCGCTCACCACCGCGCCCCGCAAGCCCGCCGCGCACCGGGGCAAGGGGTGGGAAGAGGTGACCGAGCAGGCCATCAAGGCCCTGGTCGCCCGCGGCAAGCCGCTGGTGTCCATCCTGTGGGGCCGTGACGCCCGCAATCTGCGGCCGCTCCTCGGCGACTTCCCCGCGATCGAATCGGCCCACCCCTCCCCCATGTCGGCGGACCGGGGTTTCTTCGGCTCGCGTCCGTTCAGCCAGGCCAATGACCTCCTGGTCCGCCAGGGCGCACAGCCGGTGGACTGGCAGCTGCCATGAGCGGCCGGGTCCGGCGATGAGCGAGGTACCGCAATGAGCTGGGTGCTGGGCGTGGACTCGGGCGGTTCCGGCCTGCGGATCGCGCTCGGCTCCACGGCCGGGGGCCAGCCGGCCGGGGTCAGGACGGTCGGCACCACCGCCTCGGCCGAGCCGGTGCGCACCGGGCCCACGGGGATCGACGCCGGGCATCTGCTCGCCCAGCTCCTGCCCGCGGTGGAGACCCTGCTGGCCCGGGCCGGTACGGACACTCTGGCCGCGGCCGCGATCGGCGCGGCAGGCATGGCGACGCTCGGCGGCGGGCTCAGGGCCGAGCTGCCCGGCGCGCTGGAGCGTTCGCTGGGGGTACGGCGGCTGGCGCTCGCCGCGGACGCGGTCACCGCGTACGCGGGGGCGCTCGGGCAGCGCCCCGGAGCGGTCGTCGCCGCGGGTACGGGGATGATCGCGCTCGGCACGGATCTGAAGGGCTGGCACCGCGCCGACGGCTGGGGCCATCTACTGGGCGACTGCGGCGGCGGTGCCTGGATCGGCCGGGCGGGGCTGGAGGCGGCCATGCGCGCGCACGACGGACGGCGCGGTGGTTCGCCCGCACTGCTGTCCAGAGTGGAAGCGGTTTTCGGACCGGCGGGCGAGCTGCCGGGGCTGATCTATCCGCGTACGGACCGGCCCGCCGTGCTCGCCTCGTTCGCACCGGAGGTGGCCCGCTGCGCGCCCGGCGATCCGGTCGCGGCGGACATCCTGGCGCAGGCCGCGCGGCACATCGCGGAGTCGGCGGCGGCCGTCTGTCCGGCTTCCGGAAATCCCGAAGTCGCCCTCACCGGGGGCCTGTTCAAGCTGGGCGACCCGCTGCTCGTACCGGTGAGGGCGGAGCTGGCCGAGCAACTCCCGCACGCCACCACCGTCTCGGCCGCGGCCGATCCGCTGAGCGGAGCGCTGCGTATCGCGGCGGAGCTTGCGACGGACTCGCTGCGGCTGCCGCCCGACGGACGACTCCTCTACGTCCCGACACATCAGGACAGATAAGGGGAAAAATACCTAACGGATAAATAAGGGCAGATGGTTCGCGGGCGGCCCCTCCCCGAACAGCCGCGCCCACAAAACCAGTAGCATTCGACGGCATGAGCACCCCCACTGGGCCCGCATCCGGCCTGCCTGTACGAATGCCGCGACCCCGACAGTCGGGGCGCCACCGCCGCCCCGAACCGGTGGCGGCTCCCGAAGGTGCGCCCGCGCTTGTTCTCGCCGTTCCCGGCACCCCCTCCAGCGCCGTCCGCGGACTGGCCGAGGAGATTGTCAGCATCGCCCGCTCCGAGCTGCCCGGCCTCGACGCCGTCATCGGCTTCCTGGAGGGTGACAACGACGAGTACCCCACGCTGGCGGCCGCCCTGACGGGAACCGCCGCCCTCCGTACCGAACGTTATGAACTGGCCAAGGCCGCGGGCCGGGAGGCCGCCGAGCCCGAGGGCCCCGCCGCCGTTGTCGTACCGCTGCTCGCCGGTCCGGACAGCGGACTGATCGCCCGGATACGCCAGGAGGTCGCGGACAGCGGCGCCGTCGCGGAGCTGACCGATGTCCTCGGTCCGCATCCGCTGCTCGCCGAGGCCCTGCACGTACGGCTGTCGGAGGCCGGTCTGGCCCGCGCCGACCGCGCCAGGCTGTTCACGGTCGCCACGGCCGCCGACGGCATCATCCTGGCCACGGTGGGCGGCGAGGAGGCGGTCCAGACAGCGGGGATCACCGGGATGCTGCTCGCCGCGCGCCTCGCCGTACCGGTGATGGCCGCCGCACTCGACCAGGAGGGCTCGGTCACCGCGATCGCGGAGCAGCTGCGCGAGTCCGGTTCGACGCAGCTCGCGCTCGCGCCGTATCTGGTGGGTCCCGAGCTGCCCGAGGGGCTGCTCGACGCGGCTCTCAAGGAGGCCGACTGCGCCGCCGCCGAGCCGCTGGGCGCCTACCCGGCGATCGGCAAGCTGGTGCTGTCGAAGTACACGACGGCGCTGGGCATCCCCGCGCAGCCGCAGGGGACACCTGCTCCCTGAGCCGCCGCGCCGACGGATGCCCCTGGGTACGGCTACGGGACGGCAGCGTCCCCCGTACTCATGGAAAGGGCCCGCACCGGAACACCCCGGGGCGGGCCCTTCCGCGTCCTGCCGAGCGCGGCTTCGGCCGGAGCCGGCCGGAGCTGTCAGCCGAAGATCACGCAGGAGGCGGCCGGGGCCTGAAGAGAGCCCGCGCGGACCGGGATGCCCGTCTCCGGGTCGATGTCGAACCAGGTCACATCACCGGAGTGCTCATTCGCCGCGTACAGCCGACGGCCCGCCGGATCGAGCGTCAGATCGCGCGGCCAGCGCCCTCCGCACGGCACAGTCGTGACCAGTTCCGGCTTCTCGTACGTCTCGTCGAGCGCGAGGACGGCGATGCTGTCGTGGCCACGGTTGGCCGCCCAGACGAACCGCCCGTCCAGGGACACCACCACTTCCGAGGCATAGCTCTCGGTGTCCACGCTGTCGGGCAGGACGGGTGTCTCACCGAGCGGTTCGAGCACGCCCTGCTCCGCGTCCCAGCGGCAGACGGTGAGGGTGGGGGTCAGTTCGTTGAGCACGTACGCGTGGCCGCCGGCCGGGTGGAAGGCGAGATGGCGCGGCCCGGAGCCGGGGCGCAGGGCCGTCTCGCCGTGCGGTGCCAACTCACCGGAGGCGGTGTCCAGGGCGGAGATCCGTACGGAGTCGGAGCCGAGGTCGGTGGCCAGGACCCAGCGCCCGGTCGGGTCGGTCACCACCTGGTGCGCGTGCGGGCCGCGCTGCCGGTCCGGGTTGGGGCCCGCGCCCTGGTGCTGGAGCACCCCGGCGGCGGCCAGCAGCCCGCCGTCTGCGCCGACCGGCAGGACCGTGACGCTACCGGAACCGTAGTTGGCGGTCAGCAGATGCCCCCGGGTGAGCGTGAGATGGGTGGGGCTGCTCCCGCACACCGGTACGGGGTCGCCGATCAGCCGGGGCCTCCCGCCCTCGGTGCCCGCGACCGGCACGCTGAAGGCCGCCGCCGCGCCCTCGTCCGTCTCGGAGACCGCGTACAGCACGGATCCGTCCGGCGCGAGCGCGAGGAAGGACGGATCGGCCACGGTGTCGGTCACTCCCCGCTCCGTCAGTGCGCCGGTGCCCGCGTCCACGGCCGCGTGGATGATGCCGCGGCCTCCCGCCGAAGTGAACGACCCGATGAAGGCCCGTCCGTTGTCCCTGCCGCTCACAGTCCCTGTCCCCTCTTCGGCTGAACCTCTGAACCTCAACGCCCGATCCGTGACATGCCCGGCAGACGGTAGCAGGCGGTCTGGACCAATCCCCGGGGAGCGGTGCTCCGGCCGACGAGCGGAGCCCCGGCTTCGCTGGGCATGCTGGGGCGTATGAGCACTTCGCAGCTTCCGACAGTCATCTTCGATCTCGACGGAACACTTGTGGACAGCGAGCCCAACTATTACGAAGCCGGACGTCGGCTCCTCGCCCAGTACGGGGTGACCGGCTTCGGCTGGGAGCACCACACCCGCTTCATCGGTATCGGCACCAGGGAGACCCTGGAGACGCTGCGCGCGGAGTACGGGATCGACGCGCCGGTCGACGATCTGCTGGCCGAGAAGAACCGGCTCTATCTGGAGCGGGTCCGTGCCTCGACCGAGGTGTTCCCGCAGATGCGGAAGTTCGTGGAGCGGCTGCACACCGAGGGCGTGCCGATGGCCGTGGCGTCCGGCTCCTCGCGCGCGGCCATCGACATGGCCCTGTCGGCCACCGGGCTGGACGCGTACTTCACCGCGACCGTCTCCGCCGAGGAGGTCGCCCATGGAAAGCCCGCACCGGACGTCTTCCTTGAGGCGGCGCGCCGGCTGGGCGCCGCGCCCGCCGGATGTGTGGTCCTGGAGGACGCGGGCCCCGGAGTGGTCGCGGCGAACGCCGCCGGGATGCGCTGTATCGCGGTCCCCTATGTCCAGGCCACGGCCCACGACCCGGAGTTCGCCACGGCCGGGCTGCTGTTCCCGGGCGGACAGCGCGAGTTCACGGCGCAAGCCGCGTACACCTGGCTCTTCGAGACGGGTGGCTCCGGGCCGGACGGAGGCGTCCGGCGGCCCGGCCCCCGGTGACACCGGAGCCGACCGCCGTACGGGACCGCCCGTCGCGCGCACGGCAGCGCAGCACACGGCGGGCGTGCGACACGGACGCGCAACAGGCGGTCCCGCGGCGGCCGGCGGACCATGCGTCCGTCAGCGGACCACGTCCACGAACACCGGGTTGGTGTACATCCAGGTGTCCGCCCACGGATCGCCGTTGCCCGGCTCGTGCGGAACCGGCCCGTGCGGGTCGACCGCCGCGCCCAGGTATCCGGCCCCGTTGCGCTTGCCGTCGCTGCCCCGCAGTCGCAGGTAGAAGGACTCCTCGGCCCTGCCCACCGGGATACGGAGCGTGTAGCGGCCCCGGCGGCCGTGCACGTCCGTGATGTGCACCACCCGGGTGTCGGGCGCCCGCCAGGTGTCACGGTCCTGGACCGGGCCCCGTACCGCGCCCCGGATCACATCGAGGTGCGCCAGCCGCGGCACCTCTCCGTGGTGGTTGGGCCGGGACGCCGTGGTCACGGTGACGTTCAGGACGACCCGCTCGCCGCGCCGTACGCGCAGCCGCCCGCCGAGCGTGACTCCGCGCCCGGCGCCGTGCTCGGTGTTCACCCGTACGTCGATACCGTCCAGGAGCTGACCGTGGTCGACCCACACGCGGCCGGCCCGGAGGCCCTCCATGACCTGCCGGTAGCCGTACCGCGTCACACCGACATGCGTCCGGCTGAACTGGCCCGGCCAGAAGTCCCCGCCCGGCTGCGGCTCGGTGGTGTTGACGGGGTCGGGAAGATGGCCGACGTTGTCGAAGTTCTGGCCGGGCAGCCAGTCCCCGTTCTTCCAGGTGTCGAACGCGACGCGGTGCACATCGGAGTTGGAGGTGATGGAGAACAGCCTGCCCTCCGCGAGCATCGAGTCCCACAGCCCGCCGACCGTCGCGGTCGCCCAGTCGAAGCCGCCGTACGTCACATACGCCGCCGTCGGATACCCCGGCCAGGAGTCCGCCGACGGGGAGTTGACGTACTCGCCGCGGATGCTGTTCGGCCCGGCCCAGCCGGGGAAGGCGCCGGCCTGGGCGCCCGGTGCGCCCTCCATGCCGATCATGATGTCCGGGGCGGCGTCCCGCCAGGCGCGTATCTCGTGCGGGGAGTCGATGCCGAGGCGCAGGGGGTGGTTGGCGAGGACGAGGACGTCGTCGACGTATCCGGTACGGCGCTGCCGGTCGAGCCACTGGAGCGCCTTGACGGCGTGCGCCTCGTTGCGCGGGGTGTCGGGGTGTCCGGGGGCGCCGGCCGTATAGCCCAGCAGTTTGCCGTCGTAGGCCTGCTCGAAGCTGGTGAGCAGGTCGACCTCGTGGCGTCCGGGCGGGGAGAAGACCGTACAGTGCTCGGCGCCCGGGACGTACCACTCCAGGCCCTGGAAGATCAGCATGCGCCGGTTCTCGGCCCTGGCCTGGAGTATCTCGCGGTGCTCGGCCGCGGCGCCGCCGGGCAGGGAGTGGCCGATATTGCTGTGCTCGGTCAGGACCAGCCAGTCCAGACCGTAGGTGGACGCGGCCCGGGAGAGCTGGGAGAAGGTGTACTTGGCGTCATGGCTGTAGATGGAGTGGACGTGGTGATCGCCGACGAGATAGGCGAGTTCGGGGTCGCTCTGGTTGCCGTGCCCCCGATCGCGTCCGGTCGTCGCCCCGGCCGGGGAGGGCGCGAGCGCCGCCGCGCCGCCGGCGAACGCGGCGCCGAACAGGCCCGCCGTACGCAGGAGTCCGCGCCGCGAGACGCCCTGGGGGTCCAGCGAGTCGGCGGGTACGGCGGGGTCGGCCCAGCGGGGCAACTGCTGGGCATCGGGGAGGGAGTCGTGCGTGGGGTCGTGCATGGGTGAGGGGTCTCCTTGGGGCTCGGCGACTCAGGCGTTCATGAACTCGCGTACGGACAGGGCTCGTTCCACGACGCGGACATCGCCGACCCAGCCGTAGAGGAGCTGGTCGAGCGTCCCGCCGTACTCGTAGCCGCCGAGCAGCCAGGGCAGACCGAGCGTCGCGAGTCCCGTGGTGCGTGTGGCGGGGTTGCGGGCGACCGGGCAGCCGTCGACGTACATCGTGGTGTGCTTCCCGTCGTTGACGACGGCGAGGTGCCACCACTTCTCGCGCTCCAGCTCATGGCCCCAATTGGTGACCAGGGACGGCTGGTTGAGCGGCGCCGCCGCCCACTGCGCTCCCGGCCCGTCGGAGAGGGAGAGCGTCGCCACCGGCTCGTTGGGGTCGCCTTCGGTCTTGCCCGCCGCGCCGGCCGTGCCCCGGCGGCTCAGCAGCGAGGACCAGGCGTTGTGCCCGGCGGCCCAGTCGGCGGGGACCTTGCAGAAGACCTCGATGGTGTAACCGGCGCGGAAGGTGTGCGAGTTGAGCGGCGCGCCGTCGGCCGTACGGAGATACGCGCCGCGCAGCGGGGGCTTGCCGCCGTCGAAGAACAGGCTGCCGTGGCCCGGCTGGTCGGGGTGGTGGCTGTCGGACCAGCGGAGCGCGTCGGGCCCGCTGCCGGGGACGGGCACCCTGGTCAGATCGTTGCGGTGACCGGACAGATCCCGGATGCGCAGGGCCTCGTCGGCGGGCGAACCGTCCTGGCGCGGGCCGTCCTGGTACGGGCTGTCGAAGCGCCAGTACGCGACGGTCCCCGGCACCAGCATCCGAGCGGCGGGGCGCGGACCGCGCGCGGGAACGGGCGCGAAACCGGCGAACCGGCTCTCGAAGTCGAGCGGTACGGAGAACCGGTCCTGCGGTCCGGTCAGCTCGATCTCCTGCCGTTCCAGCTCATTGAGGTGCTCGCCCGCCCGGCCCAGGATCCAGGGGGAGATGGTCTCCACGTCGATGGTGTTCCTGGAGAGGTCGAAGCGGTAGAGGCGGATCATCGCGCTTCCGCCGTAGTAGCGGTTCTGGTAGTTGGTGATGTGCAGATGGACGTCGTGGCCCGCGTCGTTGCGGCGTACGGTGCGGGCGGCCGGCCAGAAGTGGCCGTTGAGGGTCAGGAAGATCTGGTCGTTCCCGGCGATCAGTTCGTCCCACAGGTGCTTGCCGTGGTCGGAGAACTCGGCTTCGTCACCTGACTCGTCGGCGTACACCAGCTCATGGGTGGTGAGGACGACCGGCGTTCCCGGATGGTCCGCGATGACCTTCTTCGCCCAGGCGAGACCGGCCGCCGAGGGGCGCCAGTCGAGCGCGAGCACCAGCCACTCGCGGCCGGCGGCGCGGAAGAGGTGGTACGAGTTGTAGCCGTCGGGCGTGGCTCCGCCGAAGGTCGGCAGCCGGCGCATGCGCTGCGGGCCGAAGGCGTCCAGATACGGGGTGCGGCCGCGCTGGTCGTCGGTGGAGGACGGGATGTCGTGGTTGCCCGCGACCACGCTGTAGCCGACGCGCCGCTTGTCGAGGAGGGTGAACGTATCGCTCAGCGGCCCGAATTCCTCGGCGCGGCCGTTCTCGGTGAGATCGCCGAGATGGGACAGGAAGACGATGTTCTCGTCACGGCCGTGGTCGAGGATGTAGCGGAGCGACGCCTCGACGGGCGCGGGGTGGATGCTGTCACCGTCGAAGAGGTACTGGGTGTCGGGCATCACAACGAGCGTGAACCGCGGGCTGTCGGGGTCGGGCTGCCAGGGCGCCGCGCTCCGGGACTCGTCATGGCCCGTGGTGAGCGGGGTCCGCGCGGCGGCGGCGGGAGCGGCGGCGAGCCCGGCGGCCGTGGCGGCGCCGACGATTCCGGTGGCTCTGAGGAAGTGACGACGGCTGGCGGCGGCGGCCGGGAGGGCGCCGTCGGGCCGGTGAAGCGGACTGCACATGTACGTCTCCGCGAAGTTTGTCCGATTGACCGAGGGCAAACTACGCGGGGGCGGCGGGCACTTGGGGGCCGGTACGGCAATGGCTGGGGGAAGAACCCATGAATGGCCGGAACCGCCGCCCCCGCTTGCGAGGTGCCGAGGGGGCGGGCGGTGCGGCTCAGTGCTCGGGGGCGGTGCGGCTCAGTCCTCCGTCTGTGCTGTGGCGGTGTCGGGGCGCAGAAGGGGATCGCGCGCGACCACGCCGGTGGACGGCAGCAGTGTGACGACAAGGACGGCGGCGGGCAGCAGCGCGGCGAGCAGATGCGCCCGGCGGGGGTACGGCACGATGCCGTCGGCCCTGGCCGGCCGGCCCGGCCCGGTCGGCGTGCCCGGTACGGCTGTTGGGGCACTTGTCGGCTTGCCCCACAGCCGCAGCCATGGCTTCGCCAGCAGCGGCCAGAGCAGCACAACGGCCAGGACACCCGCCCACCGCGGCCACCGCAGCAGATTGATGTGCGCGAGGTCGAAACTGGTGGCGACCGCGGTGAGCGGGGCGTAGTCGTTGAGGATGAAGCTGGGGATGGCGATGGCCGTGACGGCCACCACGTGCACCAGCAGGGCGATAGGCCCCGCGAGCAGCAGCAACAGCGGTGCCACCGGCCGGTCCGCGCGCTCGACGAACCAGCGGCGCAGGGCGCGCGGCGGGTGGTACAGCTTGCCGGTCACCCGGCGCAGCCCGGACGCCTTGGTGGCGTCGAGGGCCTCCAGCACGGTACGCGGCCCGGCGGCGGCCACCGCGTACCGGTCCGCCGCCAGCTCGGCGCACCACAGGGCGATGACCGGCACGATCAGCAACTGCGGCAGCCGTGCGACGACCGCGAGCACCTCCGCGGTCAGCAGCGACGGCTCGGCGAACGTCTGCAACTGGATCAGCCAGACCAGCGGGGTCACGGCGCAGACCAGGAACACCACGGGCCAGGCGCCGACCAGTCCGGTGAAGGGGCTGCCGAGGCCGGTGATCAGATGCTCGCCATTGGCGAGGTGCGCCACCTCGTGGAGCAGTAGGGCGCGCGCCCGGTCCGGGTGGCGCTCCCACAGCGAGAGGAAGCCGAGCGACACGGCGACCCTCCGGCCGCGCCAGCTCCGCGTGTACACCCTGATCGACGGGCCGCGGACCCGCATCGAGACGGTGAGGACCGTCCCGGGCGCGTGCGCGTCGAGCAGCCGCTGAATCTCCTGGAGTGCGGGGCTCGCCGGGCTGTTGGCGGGCGGGACGAGGTGGTACCGCCATTCGGTGTACCGGCCGCGGATGTGCGGCAGCAGGACGGCGGCCGCCCCGGCCGCCACGAAGAGGGTGGGGAGCGCCTGGCTGATGAGCATGACGCGCAGCGCGGCGAACGCGTCGCCGGACACGACGAAGGCGGGGTACTCCCGGTCCGTCCACAGGTTCTGGATCTGCTCGCGCCACCAGGTGACCGCGGCGGGTGCGTCGTAGACGTACGTCGCCAGGGCCAGCCAGAGCCAGGGCGGCGGCGGTACAGCTTGCGGGACGCCCCCGCCGGAGGCCGCGTTGCCGTTGCGGCTCACTCGCCGGACCCGCGGCCCGCAAGCCGAGCGGCCAACCGCCGCCGCAGCCGCCGAACGGCAGACCCGCGTGTACGGCCGGCCGCGCCCGGCGGCTGATCGCCCACGAGGACACCGAGAAAGTCCCCGGCCCCCTCCCGACGCCCGGCATACAGCGCGGCAACGGCCTCAGCAGCCACCCGATCAGCGACGCGCCGCTCCATCCCCCCGTCCTGAAGACACGAGGAAACATGCACGACGGCGCGAGCGATCACGGCAAGATCGGAGACGGGCACGCCGCTGCCGACAGACGCGGCGGGCGGAGCCTGACCCGCCAGGGGCGCCGAGCCGACCGTACGGGCAGAACCGGGCGCACCGGGCGAGTCAAGGGCATCCGGACCGGCCGCGCCACCGCCTGGTGCCGGACCGGCCACGCTCGGCGGCAGGCCGCCCATAGCGGCCCCGGCGCCCGGGCCGACGGCGTCGGCGCCCGCGCGCGTGGGAGCGCCGGAATCGGCGCCCACGTCCGAGACCGCGCCCGCCGCCGGGGCGGCCGGACCGGCCGTGCCGCCAGAGGGCGGCGCAGCACCCAGGTCGGGGGCGTCGGCACCGGCGTCCGAGCCGGCGCCCGTTGCCCGGGCCGCCGAGTCGGCCGTACGGGCAGAACCCGGTGCACCGGCCGAGCCGGGGGCAGCGGCGGATGCACCGCCAGCGACTGGCGCCGGACCGGCCGGAGCGGCGCCCACTGCGGGCCCGGTGCCCGCGGCGCCCGGATCAACCGCCCCCGCCCTCCGTTCCCCGCGCTCCTCCAGGGCCAGCAGCAGCGCGGCGCCCGAGATCGCGTTGGCCGTGGCCGGGGAGGCCAGGGCTGCCATCAGGAAGTGGTACGACGACGCGAGCGCGTCCCAGAGGGTGGGGAGGAGTGTGGCGAGTTCGCCGCCGGCGCCGCCGGGGGCCGGGGGTGCGGAGTGGAGCAGGGCGCGGCGGCCCCGGCCGCCGTCCGCGTACACCCGGGCCGTGAGGCCCGCGAAGGAGATCTCGTCCGGCGCCACGGCCTCGGCGATCCGCCCCGACCAGGTGTCGAGCAGTTCCGTACGCCCCGCAGCCGCTTCCGCGCCCGCCGCGCCCCTGGTCGCCCCCGGCCACCGTCCCTCATGACCATTTTCATGACCATTCGACACGGAAGCTCCTCGTCCCGTCGAGCGACGTACCGCTGAGGGTCAGTGACGCCGAGTCCTCGCTCACCGTTCCCTCCAGGGTCGTGCCCGTCGCCATGCCGTACGGGAAGACCATGTACTGGCTGCACGGCAGGATCGGCTTGGGCACGAACAGCAGGTTCAGCGCGAGCGCCTCGGAGGCGCCGGGGTCGGTGAGGTCCCCCGAGATACCGCCCGAACCGTCCTCGGAGAGGGTCCAGTAGTTGACGGACACCGCCTCGCCGTCCATCGTGTCGGTCGCGTCGAGCGCGGAGGAGACCCCGAACGCCCCCGCCGGTGTCTGGCTGTCGCTGGCCCAGGAGAGATTGAAGCTGTTCTCCTCCCCGCCGACCGGATCGCTGATGATCAGCGTCGCGGGCAGTTCGTACGACTCGGACGTCTCCCCGCAGCCGGGATCCGAGAAGTCGACACTGATCTGGGCCGTGCCCGACCACTGGCCCCGCGGCACGCCCGACGAGACGTCGTCCCCGGACCCCGACCCCGAATCGGACCCGGAGTCGTCCGACGAGGAGTCGTCCGAGCTTGAGTCGTCCTCGGAACTGGTGTCCTCGGTGGGTGTCTCCGTGGGCTCCTCGGCCGGCTCCGACGTCTCCGTATCGGACGGCGTGGGCTCCGCCGTCGTTTCCGTCGGCGTCGGCTCCGCCGTCGCCGTGAATCCGCTGTCCGACGGCTCGTCGGACCCGCTCCCGCCGCCCCCGCACGCGGTCAGCGCCATCAGACCCCCGAGGCACACCGCCGCGAGCAGCCTCCGCTGCCGGACCCGCCCCCGGCTCGGCCCCGGTCCCCGCTTCCCGTACCGCACACTCCGCCGCGCTCCTCGAACCGTCATCGTGTCCCCCCTGCTGTCCATCCCCCGACCTCTCCCCTGTTGCCGTACCGTTGCGGTGCCGGCCCGTCGGCCGTCGCGGCGGAGGCCGCCGCACCGACGCCCCGTATCACGATCACGGGACGCCAGTACGACGAGTCCCCCGTACCCCGCGCCCTCCCCCCGTCCGGCGAGGGCCGTCCCGCGCACGCCCCCCGCGTGCGCGCCCGCGCGGAAGGCGCTACGTCAACTGCCCCCGTGCGCCGCCCGGTTGGGGGTACCAAAGTAGACGGGCTTTTGTGCCATTCCCATCCCAGATGTCTGGGGGTTCGCCCTAGCCTGCTCGCGTGACTTCCGCTTCCCGTCCTCATCCCGAGCAGGACCCCGCCGGATCCGCTCGCTCCGGCCGTTCCGCCGGACCTCAAGACCCCAACAAGCCCGGCACACCAGCTATATCCAGCAAAACCGGCAGAACGGGCAGATCCGGTGCACGGAGCACCGCCGTCACCCCCGCCGCCCGTGACGCGCTGGCCGCCGCCCTCGACCGCCGGCTGCGCGGGGCCGAATCGCTGGGCGCGCTCGATGTCCTCCAGGCCGGCGCGGACGCCCTGCTCAGCGCCGTCCCCGCCGACATCTGGTGCTCCGTCATGCTCGATCCCGCGACGCTCCTCGATACCGGAGGCCTGCACGAGTACGGATTTCCGCGCAGTGTGATGCCCCGGCTGTTCGAGATCGAGCACGCCGCCCAGACCGGTGTCGACAACATCCGCGCCCTCGCCCGCCGCTCCGCTTCCGCCAGTCTGCTGAGCGACTCCATGACCGGCCGGATGGCGGAGAGCGTCTACTACCGTGACGTACTCCGACCCGTAGGTCTGGCGGACGAGTTACGCGTGCTCCTGCGGGACGGCTCCCGTACCTGGGGGCTGTTCGTGCTCTGCCGCGCGGAGGGCTCGCCGCCGTTCACCCCGGCCGAGGTCGCCCTCGCCGGCACCGTGAGCGCCCCGGTCACGACCGCGTTACGCCGCTCCCTCCTCCTCGCGGGCATCGACCGCAACGACGTGCCGGACGCCGCCGGCCTGCTGATCCTCGACGACGATCAGGAGGTACGCCTGTGCACGTCCACCGCCGAGCGCTGGCTCGGTCTCATCCAGGAGGCCCACCCGGCCCCCGGACACCGGTTCCCCTTCACGCTCGACGCCCTCGCCAACAAGGTGCGCTCCGTCGGCATGGGCGTCCAGGTGCAGTCCCGCGCGATCAGCCGTACCGGCCACTGGGTCACCCTCAGCGCCTGGCGTGAGAAGGCGGACGGCAGAGGGGCCGACGGTGCCGAGGAGCCGGAGGCCCTGACGTATGTGTCGCTGGCTCCGAGCCGCCCCGGCGAACTGACGGCCATCGTCCTCGACGCGTACGGTCTCACTCCGCGTGAGCGCGAGGTCGCCCAGCACGTTCTGCTGGGCCGCTCGACCGCCGAGGTCGCGGACTCGCTGCGGATCGGCGAGTACACCGTCCAGGATCATCTGCGGAAGGTGTTCGACAAGGCGGGGGTACGCAGCCGCCGTGAGTTCTCCGGCGAGCTGTTCCAGCGCTGCTATCTGCCGAGGCTGGACGATCCGCCGCTCACGACGGACGGCCGTATGCGCAATGACACCCCGGACGAGGGCACGCCGACGGACACCCCTCGCGGACCGCGCTGACCCGTACACCCTCCGCATACCCCCGAGCGGCCCGGCCCGGCATGTCCGTACCCGCGCTTACCGTCCCAGGAGAAGCTCCGGCCGCCGGCCCGCCCGGCCGTACAACCTGCGGTCGCCGATGGGGGCAGGGTCCTGTCGAGCGGGGACCGGTCACGAGATATCTTGATGTCGAGCAATGTTGCAGATGTGGAGTTGCAGACGTGGAGCGGAGCGACCGGTGACTGACTCGACCATCATCTATACGCACACCGACGAGGCCCCGGCCCTCGCGACGTATTCGTTCTTGCCCGTGATCGAGGCGTATGCGTCGACGGCCGGGGTCACCGTCGAGAGCCGTGACATCTCCCTGGCGGGGCGGATCATCGCCGGCTTCCCGGAGCGTCTTGAGGAGGGGCAGCGGATCGATGACGCGCTCGCCGAGCTGGGGGCGCTGGCCGGGACCCCCGGGGCGAACATCGTCAAGCTGCCGAACATCTCGGCGTCGATCCCGCAGCTCAAGGCCGCGATCGCGGAGCTCCAGGAGCAGGGGTACGCGCTGCCGGAGTACCCGGACGACCCGAAGACGGACGAGGAGAAGGACGTCCGCGCGCGGTACGACAAGGTCAAGGGCAGTGCCGTCAACCCGGTGCTGCGCGAGGGCAACTCCGACCGCCGCGCCCCCGCCTCCGTGAAGAACTACGCCAAGGCGCACCCGCACCGGATGGGCGCGTGGACGGCCGGTTCGAAGACGAATGTCGCGCACATGGACGCCGACGACTTCCGCTCCACCGAGAAGTCCGCGGTCATCGCCGAGGCCGGCTCGCTCCGTATCGAGCTGACGGGGGACGACGGGAGCACCACCGTCCTGCGTGAGTCCGTGCCGGTCCTGGCGGGCGAGGTCGTGGACGCGTCGGTGATGCGGGTGGCGGTGCTGCGCGAGTTCCTCGCGGCGCAGGTCGCGCGTGCCAAGGCCGAGGGCGTGCTGTTCTCGGTGCACCTGAAGGCCACGATGATGAAGGTCTCCGACCCGATCATCTTCGGTCATGTCGTACGGGCCTTCTTCCCGAAGA
Source organism: Streptomyces sp. NPDC057617 (assembly GCF_042800555.1). Lineage (NCBI taxonomy): Bacteria > Bacillati > Actinomycetota > Actinomycetes > Kitasatosporales > Streptomycetaceae > Streptomyces > Streptomyces sp. NPDC057617. The sequence continues at coordinate 215,120 of NZ_JBHVGV010000009.1, forward strand.
CGTTCGCCGAGCACGGCGACGCGCTGGCCGCGGCCGGTCTGACCCCGAACGACGGGCTCGGCGGCATCCTCAAGGGCCTGGAGTCGCTGCCCGGGGGCGCGGAGATCAAGGCGTCGTTCGAGGCCGAGCTGGCCGAGGGCCCCGCGCTGGCGATGGTCGACTCGGACCGCGGCATCACCAATCTGCACGTTCCGAGCGATGTCATCGTCGACGCCTCCATGCCGGCCATGATCCGCACCTCCGGGCACATGTGGGGCCCGGACGGCAAGGAGGCCGACACCCTCGCGGTCATCCCGGACAGCAGCTACGCGGGCATCTACCAGGTCGTCCTCGACGACTGCCGGGCGAACGGCGCGTTCGACCCGTCGACGATGGGCTCGGTGCCGAACGTCGGCCTCATGGCGCAGAAGGCCGAGGAGTACGGCAGCCACGACAAGACCTTCGAGATCCCGGTCACGGGTACGGTCCGGGTCGTCGACGGCTCCGGCAATGCCGTGCTGGAGCATGTGGTGAGCGCGGGCGACATCTGGCGCATGTGCCAGACCAAGGACCTGCCCATCAGGGACTGGGTCAAGCTGGCCGTGACCCGCGCCCGGGCGACCGGCGATCCGGCGGTGTTCTGGCTCGACGAGGGGCGCGCGCACGACGCGAGCCTGATCGCCAAGGTCAGGACGTATCTCGCCGACCACGACACCGAGGGCCTGCGGATCGAGATCAAGGCGCCGGCGGACGCGATCGCGTTCTCCCTGGAGCGTGTCCGCCGGGGCGAGGACACCATCTCGGTCACCGGCAATGTCCTGCGTGACTATCTGACCGACCTCTTCCCGATCCTCGAACTCGGCACGAGCGCGAAGATGCTCTCGGTCGTTCCGCTGATGAACGGCGGCGGGCTGTTCGAGACGGGAGCGGGCGGCTCCGCGCCCAAGCATGTGCAGCAGCTCGTCAAGGAGAACTATCTGCGCTGGGACAGCCTGGGCGAGTTCCTGGCGCTGGCGGTCAGCTTCGAGCACCTCGCGCAGACCACGGGCAACGCGCGCGCCCAGGTTCTCGCCGACACGCTCGACCGCGCGACGGCCACCTTCCTGAACGAGGACAAGTCGCCGAGCCGCCGCGTCGGCGGTATCGACAACCGGGGCAGCCACTTCTATCTGGCGCTGTACTGGGCGCAGGAGCTGGCGAAGCAGACGGACGACACGGAGCTCGCGGAGGCGTTCTCGGACCTCGCCAAGACGCTGACCGAGCAGGAGCGGACGATTGTCGACGAGCTGATCGCGGTGCAGGGCTCGCCGGCCGACATCGGCGGCTACTACCGGCCGGACGAGGCGAAGGCCGCGGCGGTCATGCGTCCGTCGGCCACCTTCAACCAGGCGATCGCGACCCTGGGCTGATCCTCCGTATTACCGGCACCGCCCCGGCCGACATTCCCGTCGGCCGGGGCGGTGTCATTTCCGCGTTCGGGCATCCGCGTGCGGCGTCTGGGTACGGGCCGTTGGGGCGGGCCATTCAGATGCGCCGGGAAGCAGAAATCACCGAACGAGTGCAGCGTATTGAGAGGTGGAATTTTTCCGAAACAAAACGAACCGACGCGAACCGAAAGGAAAACTCCGATGAAGGCGTTCCACGCCATTACCGACGCGATCGCCGCCGAGGGCTTCGACCACTTGTTCGCCGTGATGGGGGACGCGAACCAGGATCTCATCGTGGATCTGGGCGAGCGCCACGGCATGACATTCGTGCACGCCCACCATGAGTCCGGCGCGGTCGGTATGGCCGACGGGTACGCCCGGTTCAGCGGCAAGCCCGGTCTCGCCTCGGTCACCCAGGGCCCCGGCTACACCAACGCCACGACCTCGCTGGTGGCCGCGCGGCTGCACCGTACGCCCCTGATGGTGCTCGCGGGACACGCCTCGCTCCGCGACCCGTACAACCCGCAGGGAATGGTGGACCAGCCCGCGCTCGCGAAACTCACCACCGGGGCGACCGAACGGCTGGACTCGGTCCACAATGTGGACTACTGCCTGGGCGAGGCATTCCGGCAGATCAAGACGCGGAAGGGGCCGTTCGTTCTGAATCTGCCCCAGGACGTCCAGCAGATGGAGATGCCGGATTCCACGTGGACGTACCGTCCCATGTATCAGCCCAACGCGCTCCAGCCGCCGCGTACGGAAGATGTCGAGGAGGCGGCCCGGCTTCTCGCGTCCGCCCAGCGCCCGACGATTCTCTGCGGACTCGGCGCGGCGAACGCCAAGGCGGAACAGGAAGTCCGGAAACTGGCCGAGCAACTCGGCGCGCCCATCGGGGTGTCCATTCTCGCCTCCGGATTCTGCGCGGATTATCCGCTCTATCTGGGAATCAGCGGCGGACTCGGCTCGGACCTCACCGTCAACACCCTCGCCGACAGCGACGTGATGGTGGTCGTCGGCGCGAGCCTCAACGAATGGACGACCGACTTCGGGAAGCTCCTGAAGAACGGGAAGAAGATCATCCAGATCGATGACCGGCCGGATGCCTTCGGCTGGTTCGCCCGTGTCGCGGTCGGTATGACGGCCGACGCCAAGACGGCCGTGGCGCAACTCGCCGACCGGCTCGGCGCGACCGCCGAGGCGCGACCGCTCGACAGCGGACTCGCCGACCGGATCCGGAACCAGGAGCTGTGGATCGCGCAGTACGCCGACGGGGACGCGACGGATCCGCGCCGGGCGGCCCAGTACCTGGAGGACAGACTGCCGAAGAACGACCGCATTCTGGTGGTCGACGGCGGCCACGCGGCCATGGTCTGTACGAAGATCCTCACCGTGCCACGCGCCGGGAACTGGGGCATCGGCTGGGACTTCGGCTCCATCGGCCAGGGCCTGGCCGTCGCGATCGGCGCCTGCTTCGCGCGTCCCGGCGAACGCGTCACGCATGTGACCGGGGATTTCTCGTTCATGATGAACGTCGCCGACTTCCGGACCGCCGTACGCCACAGACTGCCGCTCACGGTCATCGTCATGAACGACAACGCGGTGGGCCAGGAGAAGCACGATCTGGTGCACAAGAAGCTGAACGCGTCGTACGCCGAGATCCAGGAGCCCGACTTCGCCCAACTGGCGGCCGGCTTCGGCGCGAAGGGCTTCTCCGTACGGACGCCCGACGACTTCGGCGAGATCGACAGGGCGCTGGCGGTGGAGGACGGCCCGGTGCTCGTCGACGTACGGATCAACGGCGATGTGGAGCTGGCGGCGAGCTGGGAGATCGCCAAGCATCTGAGCTGAGCGCGGCGAACGCTCCCCACCGGACAGGACCGGCGGGGAGCGTTCCAGCGCTGTCGCCTAGTTCCAGCCGGAGAGTCCCGCGCCGTAGTGGTACAGCGGGTTCCCACGGGTTGTCGGCACCGGCTGTCCGGCGTCGATCCTCGCCCGGATCTCCGCGCGTTCGGCGTCGGTGGCGCCGAGATCGTACGGAAGGTCCCACTGCTCATTGGCGTCCGCCTGTACATCACCGCCGCCGGGCTTCAGAACCTGGTCGAGGCTCCTGGGCAGTTGCCAGGGCAGCTTCCCACTGGGCGTGTAGTCGCCGAAGAGCAGGGAGGCCGTGGCAGGTCCCACTTCCTCACCACCCCGGTAGGTGACCACAATGGCGTCCGCCAGGCCGTTCCAGTCGCTGATCACAATGGGCCGCGGCAGTGTCAGCACAACGACCACCGGAATCCCCTGGTTCTTGAAGTTCCGGATCAGGGCGAGCTGATCGGCGGGGAGATACGGCTGGGTGTTCGGCCACGCCGTGGCGTGTGTGTACGACGGCTCGCCGACCGCCACGACCGCCAGTTTCGGTGAAGGCCCGGTGTCCTGGTAGACGTTGACGCCCGCCGTGGATGCCCTGGCCCTGATGGCTTCCAGGGTGGTCAGCGAACCGTAGTTGGGATGGAAGTAGCTGGACCAGATGCAGCACGCGGCGCCGTCGGTGGCCCGGGCGCCCGCGACGACGATGTTGTCGCCGCGGTTGAGCCTGACCGGGAGGACGCCGTTGTTCTTGAGCAGTGTGTTGGACTGACGGGCGGCGAGATTGGCCAGCGCGGCATAGCTGGGCTGGTGGAACCGGTACGGTCCGTTGACCGGGTCGCCGTACGGCCGGTCGAAGACGCCCAGTTGGAACTTCAGCCGGAGGATCCGGGTCACCGCGTCATTGATCCGGGCGAGCGGCACCTGCGCCTGGAAGGTGGCCATGCTGAACCCGGTGGCGCCCGGGTCGGCCCCGCCCATCACATCCGAGCCGGCGTTGGCCGCGTTCACCCAGGCGCCCGAGGGCAGCCAGTCGGTGGTGATGAGACCGGTGTAACCGAGGTTCTGCCGCAGATACGCGAGGATCTTGGCGCTGTCGCCCGCGCCGGGACCGCCCGGGTCGAGGTACGAACTGCCCGCGTAGCCCGGCATGATGTTGACGGCCCCGGCCTCCATGGCCGCCCGGAACGGGATCATGTGGTACTTGATGGTCACGCCGTCGTAGACGATGCCCGCCTCGCCGCCGGCGCCTTCACCGGGCCAGTGCTTGACGGTCGCGAGGACGGACTGCGGGTTGAGTTCAGGACCGCCCTGGAGACCGGCCACCAGCGCACGGAGCTGGGCCCCCACGGCATCGGCGTTCTCGCCGCCGCCCTCCTGGATACGGGGGTAGAGCACCTTCGTACCGACCTCGGCGAGCGGCGAGAGCGTTCCCCGGGTGCCGACTTCGAGCTGCTCCTTGCGCTGCATATCGGCGAGTTGGTACTCGAGCCCGTGGTTCCTGGCGGCGGCCAGGGTGCTCTGGAGCGGGTACGTGGTCTGGTAGCCGGCGGTGGTGTCACCGGCGGAGACCGGCGGGATTCCCAGCCTGGTGGCCGCCGTGGAGAGCAGGGTGTTGTGCAGATCGGCCGGCTGGGCCGGTCCGAAGTGCCAGCCGGACCTGGGGTACGACTGGACGTTGTAGAACATCTGGTAGGCCTTCTCCTCCAGCGTCATCCTGCCGAGGAGATCGCTGACCCGCGTCTCGACCGGCTGGCGCCAGTCCTCGTACGGCTCGATGGCCCCGTTCTTGTTCAGGTCGCGGGCGCCGTTGATGACACCGACACCGTCGTTGACGGTCTCGATCTCGGGCAGATAGACGCTGAACGTACGGATGTTGGAGGTGGTCTTCGCACCGGAGCCGCTCACCGCGACGACGAACCACTTGTAGGTCCACCGGTCGGTGATGTCCCAACTCGGTGTGTAGCCGGTGCCGGTGGGCTCGGCGACCTTGGTGTAGAGGTCGAGGAGATTGCCCGAGGCGGTGAAGTCGTAGTCGGTACGGCTGATGTTGAGCCACAGCTCGTAGCGGACGGCTCCCTGCACGGCCGCCCAGGAGAACGCGGGCCTGCGGGTGTTGGTGATCATTGCTCGGTCCGCGGGCGCGCTGAGCGCGAACTGGTTCAGGGTCGCCGGTGCCTTGGTGGGTCCGGAGAGCAGGGGCGGGGCGGACGAGGAGCTGTCGACGGACCCGAAGACCTGGAACTCCCAGAGCGAGACACCGTATCCGGTGGCGCGGGTGGTGGCGTACAGCCGGACGTACCGCCCCTGGCCGGTGATGCCGAGTGTTTCGGTCCCGCCCCGGCCGGTGGTGGTGGAGTGGATGGTGGACCAGGCCGAGCCGTTGTCGGACACCTCGACGCGGTAGCCCGTGGCGTAGGCGGACTCCCAGTTCAGCACGATGCCACTGATCCTGGCCGCACCGCCGAGGTCCACCTGGATCCACTGGTTGTCGGCGAACTCGCTCGACCACCGGGTGTCGGTACGTCCGTCCAGCGCGGCGGCCGGAGCGTTGGCGCCCTCCCAGGTCGACGCCGTGACCTGCTTGAACGCGGAGATCGCCGTCCCGGACGGCTCCTCGCCGGGGCCGCTGCCGGTCGAACCGAACACCTGGAACTCCCAGAGGGAGTAGCCCCATCCGGTGGCCCGGGCCGTGCCGTACATCCGTACGTACCGCCCGGAACCGCTGACGGTGAGCGTCTGGTTGCCACCGGGCCCGGTCGTCGTGGAGTAGATGTCGGTCCAGTTCTGGGCGTCGCCCGACACCTGGATCTTGTACGAAGTGGCGTACGCGGTCTCCCAGTTGAGGACGACGGAGCTGATCGCCGCGGTGGCGCCGAGGTCGATCTGGATCCACTGCGGATCGGCGGCGGCGCTGGACCAGCGGGTCCCGGCGTCGCCGTCGACGGCCGCCGAGGCGGGCGTTCCGTCGTTCTCGGTCGAGGAGGTCGTGACGGCCTTGCCCTGCGACAGCAGGGTGTCGGCCGCCTGAGCGGCCCCGGCCGACGACCCGACCGCACCGCCCATCGCAAGACACATCGCGACGGCGGCGGCGACCAGTGGTCTGCGGCGCCGAACGGCTCGGCGTAAGGAGGACAGGAGGCTCATGTACATCTCCACGGGGTGTGATGCCTCTCCACCAGAACCTCGCGGCACGCTCGGTGACGGCGCGGGAAGGGTGGCTGTCGGTGGCTCCGAACTCGACACTCGGCGCTCCACGACAGATCGATCTTGAGGAGAGCGCTCTCCCGAGAGAGTGCTGTAGTGACTGACCACTGTCAACCCTTGCCGCAACCGCTTGTTCGGGCACCGGACCACATGGGCAAGCCGGGGCTACGCGTCGTGCCATCCGCCGTCCGCGCGCAGTGTCGCGCCGGTGATGTACCCCGACAGCGGGCTGGCCAGGAACGCGACGAGGTCGGCGTACTGGCGCGGCCGTCCGATGCGCCCGACGTCGTTCGGCGAGAGCGCGCTGATGGCCTTGGGCTCGATCTCCTCCCAGGTCTCGCCCCAGCCGTTCCGCCTGCCCAGGTCGAGGACGTACGCCTGCGCGGAGGGGGTGAGAATGCCGCCCGCCGCCACCGCGTTCGACGTGACACCGGAGTGCTTCAGTTCGCGGGCCAGGGAGGCGGCGAGATTGTCCCGGGCCGCGTTGGTCGCGGCGTAGTGCGGCTGGCTCGCGGCCGGGAGGCGACCGAGGACGCTGCTGATCTGGATCACCCGTCCCCAGCCGCGCGTTCGCATGTCCGGTACGAAGCGCTGGATGGTCCGCACACTGGAGACCACATTGGTGTTGTAGATGTCGGCCCACTCGACGGGCGAGGTGGCGGGCCATGCGGCCGCCGGATTGTAGACACCGAGGTTGTTGACGAGGATGTCGACCGGCGCGTCGGCGGATGCCGTCTGCACCGCGTCGGCTCCGGCATCGGTGGCCAGATCGCCGATCGCGACGGTGACATCACCGCCGTCCGCCCGAATGGCCTCGGCGACCGCCGCGGCCCGTGTTTCGTCGCGCCCGTGGACGATGACCGCCGCCCCCTCGGCCGCCAGGACCTTCGCTATCTCCGCGCCGAGTCCGCTGCTCGATCCGGTCACAAGCGCCCGCTTGCCGTTCAATTGCAGATCCACTGGATTCACTCCGCTCATGGGCCGGTCCCACGGCGAGCCCGGCCCGGCCCGGCTCACTGCCGGGCCAGGGGCGGGCGGACCGGACCGGCCGACTGGACTGTTCGGTCCACAACTACCTCGTTAAAAATGGACCAGCAAGTCCAATCCCTGCTGTCGGCGCGACTCCACCGAGGCTGTCACCAGGGGCGGGTCGTCACGTACTTGTTGCCGCCGCCGTTGGTGATGGGACGGGTCGCGCAGCCGCCCACATTCGCCGCGGTCGGCTTGTGGTGACCCCAGAGCAGAAGCCGAACAGGGACCTTGTGCGCTCCGTAGGTGTCCGAGCCGAACTTCTTGCCGAAGTACGTGACCCTGCCCACCTGGTTGTTCTTGAAGACATTGCCCTTTCCGCACACCTCCTTGTCCTGCGGCCTCCAGTCACTGAAGACGGCGTAGGAACCGGAGCGCCAGAACTTGTTGCCGTCAACCGTGTTGTTGTTGCTGCCGTTTCGTGTACGGACCGGATCGCCCGTGATGTATCCGAACCGGTTTCCACGGATCACGGTGGAGCTGGTGCGGGTGGCGAGATAGACCCCGTGGATCTCGCCGGGGCCCTCGGTGTTCTCCAGGTTGTAGAACCTGTTGCCGGTGATGGTGAGCCTGGCGGAATCCGTGACGTGAACGGCTCCGTAGCCGGGTCCACCGGGGTTGCTCTTGTTGCCCAGGTGCTGGAACAGGTTGTTCTTGATGGTCACCCTGCCCGGGCCCTTCATCCCCCGGACCCGGATACCACCGTTGGTGTAGTTCTTGATCGTCTTGCCCGAGACGGTGAAGCTGCTGTTCGGCGAGCTGATGGTCATGTAGTAGCCGGCCTTCGCCCGCGAGCCGTCCATGACGACCTCACCGGTTCCCGGCACCGCCGCGAAGGTGAAACGGCCGCCCGGCGGGTCGTAGGTCCACTTGATCTCCTTGTCGGGGTAGTACGTGCCCCCGGGCGTGAGAATGGTGGCGTCGACCGCGCGGGTGCTCCTGAGGAGCTTCTCCGCCTCCCCGAAAGTGCGCACCGCGTTGGTCCGGCGGAGCCCGTTGCCGCCCGCCGGGGCGCTGGGGTCCACGTACACCGTGACCGTCCCCGCGGTGACCGTCCCCGCGGCGGCACCTGCCGGGACTGCGGTCAGTGTGCCTCCGGCCATCAGACAGGTGAGTGCGAGTGCCACTGCTGCGGGCCTGTGCATGATCCGTTTCCTTCCCCCGTGCTCGGGGCCGTTCCCCGAGCCCGCTGCCATGGTGCTCACCCGACCTTGCGGAAACCTTGAACGGCTGCGCGCGCACCCCTTCTGACCAGCGGCGGGAGGTACGACGGGAGGGGCAGCACCGACAGCGGATCAGTTTCGGCCGGATCTAGGCCGAATCCCTTCCGATGGCATCGAGCACCCATATGACCAGGAGAAACTACAAGACGGAGTTACACGAATACTTTTAGTGCGATGAGGTAGCTGTGGCACGCAACAACGACCTGATGACGGCCTTGCTGGACACTCGGCGGGAGCTGACTGACCACATCGGCGCGGTCGGAGACCGCGTCGAGGGCGTGGAAAAGGAGCTGCGTCAGGTCGTCACCGCGGAGGTGGAGAGCCTCCGGGACGACATCCGTGAAACGCGCGCGCGCGTGAACAACGGCTCCTCGGCCACGGCAGAGGTCAACCGCCAAGTCACCGCGCTACGCCAGGATCTGCACGAGATCCGGCAGGCGGTGGCCGATCTTCACGGCCTGGTGAACGAGCTGGCCCGCCACCAGGTTTTCGATACGTCAGTGCCCTGGACCGCTCCTGCCCCCGCCCCCGAGGCCGAGACCGAGGCGCCCGCCGCGGAGCCTTCCGCGAACGGTCAGGCCGCCAACGCTCAAGCACGGGAGACCGAGGCGCCGGCCTCCGGGAGCACCGGCCGGACCGGCCTGGTTCCCGACGGTGAATCCGACGGGACCGACCAGCGCAAGCAGTCCAGCGAAGCACTCGACTCCGGCACCGAACCGAGCGAAGAAGTCAGCCACGGCGCGCTCCTGCTGGGCGCCGCGCCGATCGCCTCCATCGTGCTCGTCTGCCATCGGGACGCCTGGAACTTCGTCGCCGGACTCGCCTCGGGCCAGGAGCACTTCAATCCCACCCCGGAAATCACCGACGACGGCGACGGCCGCGTACGCATCATCCTTTCGGGCCGCTCCCTCATCGGCGTCCTCATCGCCCTGCGCGAAGCACGGGTGAAGGGCAGTGTCTTCGACGGCAGTTGGGCCATGGCCTCCGCCTTCTACCGCCGCATGGCCGAGGACCTCCGCAAAACCCGCCGCGCGGGAACGACCCCCTTGACCATCGTCTTCAACGACGGCGTCACCAACGACAACGAATCCTCCCCGGAAGCCGGTTGACGGAGAAGCGATGAGTGGGGTCTCTCCGGAAAATGCACCGGAGAGACCCCACTCACGGTAATGCGCTAAAGCCCGCGACCCTTTTCGGGCCGGAAATTCTTAGAAGAAGCTCCACTGCTGCTCGGGGCCACCGTTGTAGCTCCACTGGATGATCGGCGTTCCGTTGGCGGTGCTTCCACCGTTCGCCACGGAAATCGAATAGCCGGTCTTCCCGTTGAAGATGGAGCTACCGGCGCCGGCGAACCACACCTGCTCGGGCGCGTTCGCCAGGCACCGGTACTGGATCAGCGCGGTTCCTTCCTGGGTGCTGCCGCCGGCCGCGACCGAGAGGCACTTTCCGTTGTCGTTTCTGATGGTCCCGTCCGTGTACGGGGCCCACCGCTGCTCCGGGCCGTTGTTGCAGCTCCACTGAATGATGGCTGTTCCGTCGGCCGTGCTTCCACCGTTCGCCACGGAGAGACATTTTCCGTTGCCGTTCACGAGCCACGTCGTGATGGCCGCGGTAGAACCGGCTGACAGCGCACCCGGAAGCGGCGTGGGCTTCTTTGTCTCCGCCGCGGTTGCGCTCGTGGTTCCCGCTATACCGATGACGGCGACAGAGATTCCGGCCGCGACAACCGCGGAAATCTTCGAAAGCATTTGACTACACCCTCTCGTCGATTGCACAGAACACGAATGCGAACCATGCGAGCGTAAACAGGCGAGGTAGATGCAGAAAGCACGTTTCTGGCCAACCAGAATGGCCATAATTTTGCGAGGAATTCTTTATGAACTCCACATGAATGGCAAGTGAATCGCGCGACTCGTGCGCGACCGGGATCAGCCCTCAAGGCAACGTGTCAGAACTCGTAGGCGCCCACGTCGAAGGGGGCCGAGCGCTGCTTCCGTTCGGCGTCGAGGGTGGGGGCTTCCCTGTTTGTGCCCGCGTTGATGGCGGGGGAGCCCGGCTTGAGGTGGAGGTTGCCTGCCGGGTAGTCCGTGAAGTATGTGGAGTAGGCCGTGCCCACCGTGATGTTGTTGGAATGCTGGGTGTTGGTGGCGGCGCCGGTGTTGAAGGTGCGTGCCAGGTTGTTGCGGATGATGTCGCCGCTCGACGGCGTTCCGTCCTTCTGGTTGGTGAGCCGGATCTCGCTGTCCGTGGCCGGATAACGCGGGACCACGGTGTTGTTGACGATCCTGCTGTCGTTCATGCCGTACAGGCCCATGGCGAGACCGACCTCCACCTGGACCACGTTGTTCTCGATGGTCCAGTTGCGGTACGGGCCGTCGAAGGCGCCGATGCCCTGGATCGTGTACTTGCCGTTGTACTGGAACGGGATCTTGGCGTAGCGGGTGCCCGTGCGGCTGATGAAGACGTTTCCGCGCAGCACGACATCGGTGACCGGGGTGAAGCTGCCGTCGCCGCGGTAGCTCTGGAACATGTCCCGGTGCGGCGGGTCGGCCTCGGTGCCCGCCGGGACGACCGCGTAGCTGTTCACCGCCGAGTTGTACTCGACGAGGCAGCCGCTGATCTTGCAGCGGAAGGCGTCCTCCCAGAAGTGGTTGACGCTGTTTCCCCTGACCACCGCACCGGTCGCGCCGGCGCCGGCCTGGGACGTGCGTTCCAGCATCACACCGTTGCGGACGTTCCGGATCCGGTTGTCGAGGACCTGGTTGTTGGCGCCGATGACCAGGACCGCCGTACCACTGCGGCCGACCCAGTCGTTGTTGTACCAGGTGTCCGCCGAGGCGTCGCTCGCGGCCCGTACCTGCGAGTTCTGCAGGACGTCATAGGTGGCACCGGCGTCGAACTGCACAAGGTTGCCCGTGGTGTACGTACCGTCCGCCTCCTGGGGTGAGACGAGCACCCCGTCGACCGTCCAGCGTGTGGCCCCGGACGCGAACCTCAGCGTCTTCATCCGGGGTGTCGCACCGGGCGCCGCCTTGATGGTCCGCACACCCGACGCGACGCCGCCGGTGATGACCGGGCTTCCGTGGTTTCCGTTGCGCAGGTAAATGATGTCTCCGGCGGCGAAGGTCTTCCCCGACGCGAAGACCTCCTGCAACGTCCGCCACGGCCGGTCCGCCGTACCGGGATTGCTCGCCGAACCCACGGCGGGGTCCACGTAGTAGACCGCGGCCGCTGCCGCCGCGGGTGAGGTTCCGGTTCCGAACGCCGTACGGTCGGCCTGGAACCCGAGAACCAGTACTGCGCAGGTGAAGAGTGCGGTGCGCCTGCTCGTTCTGCTTACGGACATGGTGACGGCCACGAGGAAACCTCGGCTTCTCGGGAGGGGTGTGGGGGAACCGCGGTGACTCGCGGTGACTCGCGCTGCGCCTGGTGAGGAGTTTGGGTCAAGTCATGCCACGCGTCAACAGATTCATTGGAATGAATAGCAGTTGATGTCCTGTCAACGGCGGCTCCAGGACGGGCCGCTCCACGACGGGTAGGGTCGTAGCTCGTCACATCGGGCGGGCCGGTGTCGAGACAGACCGAAGGGGGATGCGGTGAGTTCGTCACGCGCTCCTGCCGGCACCGCCGTACGGGGACACAAGACACGCCATCTCGCGGACGAACTGCGCCGGGCCATCGCCGAACTGCGCTGGCCGGCCGGCAAGCTGCCGACCGAACAGCAGTTGGCCCGTGACCAGGGGGTGAGCCTCAACACCGTACGGCGGGCTGTCGATCTGCTGGTCCAGGAGGGCCTTGTCTACCGCCGCCAGGGATCCGGCACGTACATCTCGGCCTCCCGGACACCGGATACCGGATACGCGGTCGGCGTCGTCGTGCCCTCGTTGACGTACTACTACCCGCGCGTCATCGCCGGCATCGAACGCGAACTCTCCCGCCACGGCTCGCGGATGCTGCTGCGCTGCACCGACTGGGACCCCGGTATGGAGCACGGGGCCGTCGAGGAACTGATCCGGTCAGGCTCCGCCGGGCTGATACTGGTACCCACGCTCGGCGAGGACGGCCCGCGGCACTGGCTCGGGGACGCAGGGGAACTCGGCGTACCCGCGGTGCTCGTCGAGCGCGGAATGGATCTGCCGGCGACCTCGCACGAGTTCGTCTGTTCCCATCACGCGGCCGGGGCGCGTACGGCTGTTGAGCATCTGCTGCGGCTCGGGCACACCCGGATCGGCTACATGGAAAGGACCAGTCCGCACACGGCCCCGCAGATCCGGTCGGGCCTCGCCGTCGGACTGGAGCACGCCGGGCTGGACCCCGCTCCGGTGGTCGCGGACTCGCTGCCCCGCTGGACCGCGGAGGACGCGGACCGCTTCCTCGGCCGTCTGGTGGACGAGGGGGCGACGGCCGCGCTCTGCTTCGCGGACCGTGAGGCGTCCTTGCTGGTCGGCGCGGCGCGGCGGCGCGGACTGCGCGTTCCCGAAGAGCTTTCCGTGATCGGCTACGACAACGAAGTGGCCGACCTGTGCGAGGTGCCGCTGACCGCCGTGTCCCCGGCGAAGACGGACATCGGGCAACGGGCCGCGGACATCCTCAGAGCCCGTATCGCCGACCCGGACGCCCCCCGGCGGCAGGAAGCGTTTGTGCCGCACCTTGTCGTACGGGAGTCCACGGGCCCGGCGCCCCGGCAGCGCTGAAGAACGCCGACGCTTCCCAGCCACCCGCGCTCCGGCCCGCCCGCGCTCCCGGCCCACCCGCGCTCCGGCCCGCCCGCGGTTCAGCGGAAGCTGCCGCAAACCATGCCCGCCGCCCGTCTCCCCCCAACACCCGATCCGTTTCTCCTTGTTGTGGACAAAGTATGGACCGATACGACGCCCGTCCATACTCTGGGCGTCGTTCTCGCGCAGAAGTCCGCGTGGAGCGCGGCGGAACTCCGCCACCGCACCGCCGGTACGTGTACGAACTCCACTCCGCGGGCGCGGGCCGCCGGGCCCCCGCCCACTCGCAGCCCCCAGCAGGAGGACGAGTGCAGCCACACGCATACCAGAGCGCCCGCCACAGTCGACGCGGACCACGGACCATCATCGGTTTACTCCTCGCCGCCCTCGTCACCGGAGGTCTCGCGGCGCCCGCGGCCGGTGCGGAGACAAGAGCCCCCGCGGAGACGAAAGCCCCGGCGGAGACACCGGGCCCCCGGGACACCAGGGCCCCCGCGGAACTGCCGCCCCAGGAGCCCGGCGTCACCCTCCGCGTCTTCGACGTCCAGTCCCCGCTCAGCAAGCTCTGCGACCTGAAGCCGGCCCAGACCCCCAACGTCGACAAGCTGATCCCCACGGTCGACTGGTCCTCCACCGAGGGCTTCGGCTTCAGCGACAACTTCATGTCGCAGATCATCGGCAACGTCAGTGTCCCGGCCGACGGAACGTACGCCTTCCGTCTGATCAGCGATGACGGCTCCCGTCTCTTCATCGGCGACCAGCAGGTCATCGACCACGACGGACTGCACGGCGCCGAGCCCAAGGACGGCGAGATCACCCTCACCCCCGGCTACCACGCGCTCCACATCGACCACTTCGACCGTGGCGGCGAGCAGCAGGTGACCCTCCAGTGGAAGCCGCCGGGCGCCACCGAATTCACACTCGTCCCGAACTCCGTGCTCAGCACCGACGCCGGTGTCGTACGCGTCACCGCCCCCGGCCGCAAGGAGTGCGAGGGCAGCTACGACACCCCCGGCGACGGCCTCCCGCTGACCTCGGTCAATCCCGGCTACACCCTCACCGACCTGCGCCCCGAGGGTTTCGAGCCGCAGGTCTCCGCCATGGACTGGCTGCCGGACGGCCGGCTCGCCGTGACCACCTGGGGCGGCAGCGACAACACCGTCGGAGAGGTGTACCTCCTCGACGGTGTCACGGGTGACACCGGCCCGGAGAAGGTCACGTACAAGAAGATCACCGGCGGGCTGAAAGAGCCGATGGGCATCAAGTACGTCGACGGAAAGCTGTACGTGTCGGAGAAACACCAGCTCACCGAGTTGTCCGACACCGATGGCGACGACGTGACCGATACGACCCGCAAGGTCGCGGCCTGGCCGTTCGGAGGCAACTTCCACGAATTCGCCTTCGGACTGCTCTACAAGGACGGGGACTTCTATCTGAATCTCTCGGTCGCCATCAATCACGGTGGCGCGACGACCGATCCGCAGCCTGCGGCGAACCGCGGCACCACCGTCAAGGTGAACAAGGAGACCGGAAAGGTCAGTTACGTCGCGGGCGGCCTCCGCACCCCGAACGGGATCGGCTGGGGCCCGGAGGGCGAACTCTTCGTCACCGACAACCAGGGCGGCTGGCTGCCCGCCTCGAAGCTCGTCCAGGTGAAGCAGGACCGGTTCTTCAACCACTACACCAACCCGGACGGCCCGTTCGACGACCGTACGGTCACCAAGCCGGTGCTCTGGCTGCCGCAGAACGAGATCGCGAACTCGCCGAGCACACCGATGGTGGTCAAGCAGGGCACCTTCGCCGGTCAGTTGCTCTTCGGTGACGTCACCTACGGTGGCCTCCAGCGGGCCGATCTGGAGAAGGTGGACGGCGAGTACCAGGGCGCGGTGTTCCGCCATACGCAGGGCCTGGAGGCCGGCATCACCCGTATCAGCACGGGACCGGACGGCGCGATCTACGCCGGCGGCCTCGGCGCGGACGGGAACTGGGGCCAGGAGGGGAAGCTCCGCTTCGGTCTCCAGAAACTCGCCCCGAACGGCACGAACGTCTTCGACATCAAGACCATGCGCGCCACCCGCGACGGCTTCGAACTCACCTACACGAAGCCCCTGTCGGAGGAGACCGCCGCCGCACTGGCGAGCGGCTACTCGGTGGAGCAGTGGCGGTACGTTCCCACGCCGGCGTACGGCGGTCCCAAGGTGGACGAGGAGCGCCTGCCCGTCGCGGCCGCCCGGATTTCCGAGGACCGCCGCACGGTCCGGCTCAGCATCCCCGGGCTGAAGACCGACCGGGTCGTGCATGTGCGCTCGCCGCGCCCGTTCGCGTCGGCCGACGGCGAGCAGCTGTGGTCCACCGAGGCCTGGTACACCCTGAACGCGCGGCCGGGCCCCGAGGCGCCCGTCACGTCGTACGACGCCGAGTCCGCGCGGCTCTCCGGCGGCGCGGACATCGACACCGAGCACGCCGGCTACACGGGCGGCGGGTTCGTCGACGGCTTCGGCACCCAGGGCGCCACCGCCACCTTCGAGATCGAGGTCCCCGCCAAGGGCACGTACGACGTGAGCCTGCGTTACGCCAACGGCCCGCACCCCTTCACCGGCACCAAGACCATCGGCGCCGGTGTCAACGGCGGACAGACACGGCAGATCAGCCTCCCCTCCACCGGCGCCTGGAACCGCTGGTCCACCCGGACCGAGCGGTTCGAGCTGCGCAAGGGCCGTAACACCGTCTCGTACACCTACCGGCCCGAGGACACCGGCCATGTCAACCTCGACATGATCGAGGTACGTGCACGCGGCAGCCGTATCGATCTGTTCTCCGGCGGGAGCATCTCCTCCGCCTGGCAGCACACCGACGGCCGCAGTGTCGAATGGCCGCGCACCGCCGAGAACTCCGTCGAAGTGTGCTGCGGCGACATCCGCACCAAGCAGTCCTTCGGTGACTTCAGGCTGCACGCGGAGTTCCGGGTGCCGAAGCTGCCGCCGGACGTGACCGGCCAGGATCGCGGCAACAGCGGTGTCTATCTCCAGGAGCGGTACGAGATCCAGATCCTGGACTCGTTCGGGGTGGAGAAACTCGCCGCGAACGAGGCCGCGTCGATCTACAACAAGAAGGCCGCGGACGTGAACGCCGCCACCGCGCCCGAGACCTGGCAGACGTACGACATCGTCTTCCGCGCGGCCCGTTTCGACGCCGCGGGGAACAAGACGGAGGACGCCAGAGTCACCGTGGTGTGGAACGGCACAAAGGTCCACGACAACGTGGCTGTGGACGGTCCCACCGGTAGCGGCGACGCGGAATCGGCCGCGACGGGGGCGATCCGGCTCCAGGACCACGGCAACAAGGTCCGCTTCAGGAACCTGTGGGTCGAACCGCTGGACTGACCTGGACCGACCGCGGCGCGGTGCTGCTGCGGTACGTCGACGCTTCCCCCGGCCGGAGACGACCGGGGGAAGAGTCATCGAGCCCGGTCAGGCCATCGCCCGCGCCAGCCTGCGGTCCACCTGGGACGGCGACATGGCCTGCTCGGCCGCGAGAATCCCCGCCCCGATGACCGCGGCGTTCTCGCCCGTACGGCTCGGCTCGATCCGCAGCACACGGGTGGCCAGCGGATGCGAGCGCCGGTACACCGCCTCCCGTACCCCGGCGAGGAGCTGGTCGTGCACCGCGGCCAGCGCGCCGCCGAGCACCACCGTGTCCGGGTTGAAGAAGTTCACCAGTCCCGCCAGGACCTCGCCGACCGCCCGGCCCGCTTCACGCACCATGCGTACGGCGTCCCGGTTGCCGGAGGCCACCAGCCGCACCACATCGCTCCCCGAGGCCGCGTCCAGCCCCAGACCGGCCAGTTTCGCCGCGAGAGCCGCCCCGCCCGCCACCGCCTCCAGACAGCCGGTGTTGCCGCAGCGGCACGGCTCCGCCTGGTCCCCGACCTGGATGTGCCCGATGTCGCCGGCGCTGCCCTGGGCGCCGCGGTGGAGCCGGCCGTCCGCCACGATGCCGCAGCCGATGCCCGTACCGACCTTGATGTAGAGGAGGTAGCGGGTGTCGGGAAACGCGCGGCGCTGCTCGGCCAGCGCCATCAC
Organism: Streptomyces sp. NPDC057617; assembly: GCF_042800555.1. Taxonomy (NCBI): domain Bacteria; kingdom Bacillati; phylum Actinomycetota; class Actinomycetes; order Kitasatosporales; family Streptomycetaceae; genus Streptomyces; species Streptomyces sp. NPDC057617. The sequence continues at coordinate 232,636 of NZ_JBHVGV010000009.1, forward strand.
GTTCACATCGTTGTCGACCAGCGCCCGCACGCCGAAGCGCGAGGCGAAGAACTCCGGGATCGGATACTGGTGCCAGCCCGGCATGATCGGCGGATCGATGGGTCGGCCGGTCGAGAACTCGACAGGTCCCGGCACCCCGATCCCGATCGAACGCAGCGTCCGCGGATCCCGTTCCGTCTCCTTCAGCAGCGCCTGAAGCGTTCGCTCGACCCGGCGCAGCACCGATTCCGGACCGTCCGCGATCGACAGCGGCTCGTTGTGCGTGGCCAGCATCGTTCCCGCGATGTCCGTCAGGGCCACCGCGCAGTGCGAGGCGCCGAGGTCCACACCGGCCACCAGGTGTCCCGCGGTGCGCAGTTGGAGCCGGCGCGGCGGGCGGCCTCCGGTCGAGTCGCCGGGGGCGGGGGCCGATTCGTCGACGAGGCCGTGCGCGATCAGCGCGTCGACGCGCTGGGAGACCGTGGAGCGGGCCAGTCCGGTGATCCGCGCGATGTCCGCGCGCGTCGTCACGGCTCCGGAACTGATCAGCGCCAGCACCTCGCCGGGCGAGTGTGCGGCGGAAACACTGTGGTCCGACGGCGCAGGCATGAGAGTCACCCTAGGGACGACTTCCGCTGCTCACAAGGCATTCCCTGTTCGCCTGTCGTCCTAAGTTCCCGCCAACTCCCCGGAAAACAATGCCCCTTGGACTCTTGACAGGTCAAAGGTGAGTCACGACTCTGCACTGCAGACCGCTGACCGAGGAGCCGGCTGATGCTGACCATGCAAGGCGTGTCCAAGAGCTTCATGGGGGTACGGGTGCTCCATGACGTGACGCTCGACCTCGAACCGGGTGAAGTGCACGCTCTGGTGGGCGAGAACGGCGCCGGCAAGTCCACCCTGATGAAGATCCTCGCCGGCGAGCACATCCCCGACACCGGCACCATCACGATCGACGGCGCCGCGCACGCCTTCACGCACCCGGCGCAGGCGCGGGACGCCGGAATCGGCATCATCCACCAGGAGTTCGCGCTCCTTCCCCACCGCACGGTCGCCGAGAACGTCTTTCTCGGCCGTGAACCGGTCCGCCGCGGACTCGTGGACCGCGGGGCCATGGAGCGCCGCACCGCCGAACTCCTCGCCGAGATCGACGTCACCGGCATCACCCCACATATGCTTGTCAGGGACCTGTCAGTCGCACGCCAGCAGATCGTCGAGATCGCCAAGGCACTCGCCTCCGACGTCCGGGTCCTGGTCATGGACGAACCCACCGCGCCCCTCGCCGACCACGAGAGCGAACTCCTCGCGGCGCTCGTCCGCAGGCTCACCGCGCGCGGCCTCGGCATTCTCTACATCTCGCACCGCCTGCCGGAGGTCTTCGGCCTGTCCCGGCGCATCACCGTCCTCAAGGACGGCCGCCGCGTGACGACACTGCGTACCGCCGACACCGACGCCGACGAGGTCGTACGGAGCATGGTCGGGCGCGAGCTGACCGCCTACTACCCGCCGCGTGCCCGCCCGGAGGAGATCGGAGCGGAGCGGCTCACGGTCTCCGGCGGCGGCAACGACCGTATCCATGACATCGACCTGACCCTGCGGGCGGGAGAGGTCGTCGGCGTCGCCGGCCTCCAGGGATCCGGGCGTACGTCACTGGCGCGCGCCCTGTTCGGCGCGGCCCCGTTCACCACGGGCGCCATGACCGTCGGCGGCAGCCCGCTGCGGCCCCGCCGCCCGCGCCAGGCCATCCGCGCCGGTATCGCGCTGGTCACCGAGGACCGCAAGACGGAGGGCCTGGCGCTGCACCAGTCGGTGCGGGACAACGCGCTGCTCGTCACCCGGGCCGTCCCCCCGCGCGGCGGACCGCCGACGGGCCGGGAGATCACGGCGCTCCTCGAACGCGTGCGCCTCCAGGCGCGTGGCGAGGACCAGCAGGCGCTGTATCTCTCGGGCGGCAACCAGCAGAAGGTCGTCATCGCCAAGTGGCTCGCGGCCCGGCCGCAGGTGCTCCTGTTCGACGAGCCGACGCGCGGCGTCGACGTCGGCGCCAAGGCCGCCGTCCACACCCTCGTACGGGAACTCGCCCGTGAAGGACTCGCCGTACTGATCATCTCCTCGGAACTCCCCGAGCTGATCGGTATGAGCGACCGGATCCTTGTGATGTCCGAGGGCCGTCTCGTGGGCGGACTACCCGCGGGCGCGGACGAGGAGAGCATCATGCGGCTCGCCACCAGCGGGCGCCGGGGCGGATGGGAGGACGCCGCGTGACCGCGACCGGTCCGGGGCCGCTCGCCCCGCCCCGAGCCACCGCCCGTACGCGTACGCGCGGATTACGGCTCGGCGATCCCGTCGCCGGTGTCTGGCTGGCGGCGCTGTCCGTCACCGTCCTCGGCTGGATCGTGGTCGCGGCCCGCGGCGGGGACTTCCTCACCACCACCAATGTGGTCACAATCCTGCAGAACAGTGTCGCGCTCGGCCTCGTCGCCGTCGGCCAGTCCGCCGTCATCCTCACCGGCTCGCTGGACCTGTCGGTCGCGTATCTCATCAGCCTCGGCACACTCGTCGCCGCGGAGACCATGGCGAGCGGCGGCGTCGTGACGGCCGTGATCGCCGTCCTCGCCCTGTCGGCCGCGGTCGGGCTCGCCAACGGACTCGTCGTCACCGGCCTGAAGGTCAACGCGTTCATTGCGACACTGGGCACGGCGTTCATCCTGCGCGGCTGGATCGAGGACAACTACACCGGCCCCGCCGGCAAGGTCCCGGCCTCCTTCCAGCACCTCGGCTACGACCGTGTCGGTCCGGTCCCCGTCTCGGTGTTCCTCCTCGCGGCGGTGGCCGGCGCGGTGTGGTTCATCACCCGCCGTACCCGTCTCGGCCATCACATGTACGCGACCGGCGGTGACGAGCACGCCGCGCGGCTCTCGGGCGTCCGTACCCGCCGTACCGTCGTCGTCGCGCATGTCATCTGCTCGCTGTGCGTCGGCGCTGCCGCGCTCTTCCTCGCGGCGCGGCTCGGCGCGGGAGCGCCCTGGGCGGGTACGGAGGCCCGCTACGACCTCGAATCGATCGCCGCGGTCGTCCTCGGCGGCACCGCGCTGGCCGGGGGCCGCGGCGGAGTGGCGGGGACCCTCGGCGGTGTCCTCGTCCTCGCCGTTCTCGACAGCGTCTTCAACCAGCTCGCCGTCGACCCGTTCTTCAAGAACGTGCTCCGCGGTGTCGTCATCATCGCGGCCGTCGCCGTCTACGCCCGGCCCCGCCGTGGAGCGAAGGGAAGGCCGACCGCATGACCACGGCAACCGTCACCCGCCACGGCAAGCGCGCAGTACGGGCGCTGGGCACCGGCGCCCCCGTCTTCGTACTCCTCGCGTTGCTGCTCGCCGCGCTGGCGCTCACCGATCCCGGCTTCTACGAACCCGACCGTCTCCTCTCCTTCGTCAAACGCGCCGCGCCCCTGGTGATCCTCGCCGCCGGCCAGTATCTGGTCATCGTCTGCGGCGAGTTCGACCTCTCCGTGGGAGCGGTCGTCACTGCGGGCGTGGTGGTCGCCGCGGAGTTGTACGGCTCGTTCCCCGACGCCCCCTGGCCGCTCGTCACCGCTCTGCTGCTCGTCGCGGGCGGAGTGGCCGGACTCGTCAACGGGCTGATCACCACGGCCCTGCGTGTGCCGTCGTTCATCACCACCCTCGGCATGATGCTGATCCTCGAAGGCGCGGTCTTCTTCTGGACGGGCGGCTCCCCGCACGGCGCCCTGCCGGCCGCCTTCCGCCAGCTCGGGCGCGGCTCGGCGTTCGGCTGGCTGCCATGGGCGGTGGTCGTCTGCCTTGTCGCCGGTGGAGCCGCCGTGCTGCTGATGCGCTCGGACTTCGGCCGTACGCTCGTCGCCACCGGTGACAGCGAACGCGCCGCGGCCCTCGCCGGGGTACGGGTCGCCCGGGCCCGGATCATCGCCTTCGTCCTCTCCGGAGTCGCCGCCGCGACCGCCGCGGTCCTGGTCGGCGGCTTCTCGGGCGTCTCCGCCCAGGCGGGCAGGGGCTACGAGTTCGAGGCCATCACGGCCGTGGTCCTCGGCGGAGTCGTGCTCGGCGGCGGGCGGGGCTCCATCGTCGCCGCCATGGCCGGCGCCTTCTCGTTGCAGGCGCTGTTCACCCTGCTCAACCTCCGGGGCGTCTCCGGCGCACTGGAGTCCACCGTCCAAGGATGCATCGTCATTGCCGCCGTCGGGCTGGGAGCCGCCGACTGGTCCCGGCTGCGCCGCCGACGTACGAACCCCTCGGAAGGACAACCCTCATGACAGCGCCCCGCCCCCTGCGCGGACGTCCGCTCCGCGTGCGCGCCCTCATCCCGGCCACCGCCGCACTGCTCGCGACGGGTCTCCTCGCGTCCTGTACGAGCGACACACCACCGGACGCGCCCGCCGCCCCCGGCAGTTCCTCCGCCACGGCGGACGACGCGGGCAGCGGCGAACGGTCGGAGTTCTTCGAACAGGCCGAGTACGAGCGTCAGTTGGCCCTCATGAAGGAGGAGCCGCAGGGCCCCGCCGGCAAGCCGTGGGAACAGATGCTCCGGCCCGAGTTCACCGACACCGCGCAGTACAAGAAGGAGACCGCGGGCGGTGTCCACCTCTGCTTCTCCAATGCCGGTGTCTTCAACCCCTGGCGGCAGGTCGGCCTGAAGAACATGAGGGCGGAAGCCGGACTGCACAAGGAGATCACCGAGTTCACCGTCCTCGACGCGCAGGGCAAGGACGACAAGCAGATCTCCGACATCCAGGAACTCACCGGCAAGGGCTGCGACGCCCTGATCGTCTCCCCGAACACCACCGCCACGCTCACCCCCGCCGTCGAGCAGGCCTGCGCCGAGGTGCCGGTCATCGTCTTCGACCGCGGTGTGGAGACGGACTGCGCGGTCACGTTCATCAATCCGGTGGGCGGCTACGCGTACGGCGCGGTCGCCGCCGATTTCCTGGTCGAGAAGGTCAAGCCCGGGGGCAAGATCCTCGCCCTGCGCATCTCGCCCGGTGTGGATGTGCTGGAGACCCGCTGGTCGGCCGCGGAGGTCGCCTTCGACAAGAGTGAACTCGACGTCGTCGATGTGAAGTTCACCGACGGTGACCCGGCCAGGACCAAGTCGGTCGTCACCGACGCGCTGACCCGGCACGGCAGCATCGACGGTGTGTGGATGGACTCCGGCGCCACCGCCGTGGCCGCGGTGGAGGCGTTCGAGGACGCGGGTCAGGACGTACCGCCCATCACCGGTGAGGACCAGCAGGACTTCCTCCAGGCGTGGAAGGACAAGAACCTCACCGCGATCGCCCCGGCGTACCCGACCTTTCAATGGCGTACCCCGGTCATCGCCGCTCTGAAGATCCTCCAGGGACAGCAGGTCCCCAAGGAGTGGAAGCTCCCGCAGCCCTCCATCACCGAGGACAACCTCGACGAGTATCTCCGGCCGGGCATGCCGCCGCTGCACTACGCGATGTGCGGCTGCGCCGATCTGCCGGGGTTCCCCGAGGGGTGGGGAGGCAAGGGATGAGCCGGTTCCCGCTCGGCGCCAACCCGTGGATCTGGCACTCCCCCGTCGGGAACACCGCCCTCGCCGAGGTCCTTCCGAGGCTGGCGGGCTGGGGTTTCGACTGCGTCGAACTGCCGCTGGAGCAGGCCGCGGACTGGGATCCCGCGGCCACCACCAAGCTGCTGGACGCGACCGGGCTCGCCCCGGCGGCCGTGATCGCGGTCATGCCGCCCGACCGGAATCTCGTACGGACGGATCCCGGCACCGTACGGGCCACTCAGGACTATCTGCGGCGGTGTGTCGACGCGGCCCACGCGGTGGCGGCCCCTGTCGTCGCCGGTCCGGTGTACACGGCTGTCGGACGTACGTGGCGGATGACGGCCGAGGAACGGGCCGCCGCCTGCGAGGAGTTGAGGGAGAACCTCGCGCCCGTCGTCGGTCACGCGCGCGCCGCGGGCGTACGGATCGGGGTCGAGCCGCTCAACCGGTACGAGACCGCCCTGCTCAACACCGTCGGCCAGACCCTCACAGCGCTCGACGGCCTCGACGACTCGGTCATCGGGGTCGCCCTCGACACGTACCACCAGAACATCGAGGAGCGCGGTCTGCCCGGTGCCGTACGCGAGGCCGGCTCCCGCATCATCCATGTGCAGGTGTGTGCCAACGACCGCGGCACTCCCGGTGCCGACCATCTCGACTGGGCCGGGTTTCTCACCGCGCTGGACGGGAGCGGCTACCGGGGCGCTCTGTGCATCGAGTCGTTCACCGCGCACAACGACGCGATCGCGGTCGCCGCGTCCGTCTGGCGGCCCCTCGCCCCCACGCAGGACGGGATCGCCACCGAGGGTCTCGCCTTCCTCCGCCGGGCCCTCGCCCTCGACACCCCCTGATCGGTACCCGCTTGATCAGTACCGCACCCGCACACCGAACCCCCTCCAGAGAGGACCGGTCATGAGCCGTCATGCTCGCGGCATACGAAGGGCGGTCGTCGCCTCGGCGAGCGCGTTACTGCTCGGGCTCGCCGCGATTCCCGCCGGCGCCGCCACCGCCGGCAGTGCCGAACCCGCCTTCCGTGCGCTGCTCTTCACCCGCGCCGTGGGATACGTCCACGGTTCCATCCCCGCGGGCATCAAGATGTTCGAGGAAGAGGCTGCCGAGAACAACTTCGAGATCGTCCAGACCGCCGACCCGGCCGTCTTCGACGACGAGAAGCTGAAGGACTTTGACGCCGTCGTCATGCTGCAGAACTCCGGCATGGTGTGGGACACCGACGCACAGCGCGACGCGATGGAGAACTACGTACGCAGTGGCAAGGGCGTCGTAGCCATTCACAACACACTCGACATGGGCGTCGAGGAACAGTTCCCGTGGTGGGACGAGACCATCAACGGCGGCGTACACATGCCGGCCCACTCGCCCGGCGTACTCCAGGGAACGGCCAAGGTCGCCGACCGTGTCCACCCCTCCACCAAGGGCCTGCCCGAGCGCTGGGAACGCCCGGAGGAGTGGTACAACTTCGACCGCAATCCCCGCGGCGACGTGCATGTCCTGGTCACCGCGGACGAGACGACTTACGACCCGGGCGGCTCCGCGATGGGCGCCGACCATCCCATCTCCTGGTGCCGCAACACCCAGGGCGGCAAGGTCTGGGCCACCGCGATGGGGCACGACACCCCGGCGTACAGCGAAGCCTTCTTCCGGGACCATGTCATCGGCGGACTGAAGTGGGCCGCGGGCAACGAGGCGGGCGACTGCGGCGGCACCGTCTGGAGCGGCTACGAGAAGGTCACCCTCGACGACAACACCGCCGACCCGATGGAGCTGGACGTCGCCGAGGACGGCCGTGTCTTCTACATCCAGCGCAGCGGCGAAGTGAAGATCTTCGACCCCGAGGCCCACTCCACCGTCACCGCGGGCACGCTCGACGTGTACACCGGCGGCGAGGACGGCCTGATCGGCATGGAACTCGACCCGGACTTCGCCAGGAACGGCTGGATCTACCTGTACCACTCCCCCGCCGGGGCCACCCAGGACGTCAACCGTCTCTCCCGCTTCACCATCAAGGGCAACACACTCGATCCGGCGAGCGAGAAGAAACTCCTTGACGTCCCGGCGTACCGCGACCGCACCTTCCCCGAACCCGGACACACCGGCGGCGCCGTCGAGTTCGGCCCGGACGGCAGCCTCTATCTCGGTGTCGGCGACGACGTACCGCCCAACCTCGACCCCGACTGGCAGGGGTACGCGCCGATCGACTGGCGCCCGGGCAAGGAGATGCTCGACGCCGCACGTACCGCGGGCAACACCAATGACCTGCGCGGCAAGATCCTGCGCATCAAGCCCACCCGGAGCGGCGGCTACACCATCCCCAAGGGCAACCTCTTCAAGCCGGGCACCAAGAAGACCCGCCCGGAGATCTACGCGATGGGCTTCCGCAATCCGTTCCGCTTCACCGTCGACCCGAAGACCGGATACGTCCATGTGTCCGACTACGGCCCCGACCGCGGAGCCCCCGCCACCGACAGAGGGCCCGAGGGCCTCGTCGAGTACAACGTCATCAAGAAGCCGGGCAACTTCGGCTGGCCGTTCTGCCACGGCAACAACCAGGCGTACGCCCCGTACAACCCGGACACCGGGGCAGTCGGCGCCAAGTTCGACTGCGCGAACCCGACGAACCCCTCGCCCAACAACACCGGGCTCACCGACCTGCCGGACCTGACGCAGCCGGAGCTGTGGTACGGCTACGGCGTCTCCGAGGAGTTCCCCGAGATGGGCTCGGGCGGCTCAGCCCCGATGAGCGGCCCGGTCTACCACTACGACCCCGCGAACCCGTCCACGACGAAGTTCCCCGCCTACTTCGAGGGAGCGAGCTTCTTCTACGAGTGGTCGCGCAACTACGTCAAGGAGATCCGGTTCGACGCCGACGAGAAGCTCCTCAAGATCAACGACTTCCTGTCCTCGGTGACGTTCAACAAGCCGATGGACATGACCTTCGGCCCGGACGGTTCGCTGTACGTCCTCGAATGGGGCAGCTCGTTCGGCGGCGGCAACAACGACTCGGGCCTGTACCGCGTCGACTACGCCCAGGGGCAGCGCATCCCGGTCGCCAAGGCCACGGCCTCCGCCACGAACGGGCCGCTGCCGCTCGAAGTCGCCTTCTCCAGCGAGGGCAGCACGGACCCCGACGGCGACGCGCTGACCTACGCATGGGACTTTGACGGCGACGGTACGTACGACTCGGCCGAGGCGGCCCCCACCCACACGTACACCACCGCGGGGGACTTCACCGCGCAGCTCAAGGTCACCGACTCCACCGGCAGGTCGGGTTACGCCAACATCCCGGTCACCGCGGGCAACACTGCGCCGAAGGTGACCATCGACTTCCCGGTCAGCGGCAAACTCATCACGTTCGGGGACCTGATCCCCTACAAGGTCACGGTCACCGATCCGGAGGACGGACCGGTCGACTGCTCCCAGGTCACCGTCAACCCGGCCCTGGGCCATGACGACCACGAGCACCCGACCACCGACATCCCGGGCTGCGAAGGCACCGTCGACACCGGTGACCTGGGCGGCCACCCCGAGGGCGCGGATCTCACGTACGTACTCAACGCCAAGTACACGGACAAGGGAGCCCCGGGAACCTCCGCCCTCACCGGCTACGGCCGCGCCGTCCTGCAGCCCCGTCACAAGCAGGCCGAGTACTACGACGCGCAGTCCGGCACCCGTGTGGTCGCACAGTCCGGCGCCGAGAACGGGCAGCGCATCGGCGACATCAGCAACGGCGACTGGATCGCCTTTGACCCGATGAGCGTCGAGGGCATCGACGAGGTCAGCTACACACTGTCGTCCCCGTACGGCGTCGGCGCCATCGAACTCCGCGCGGACGCCCCCGACGGCCAACTCCTCGCCACCACCCCGGTCCCCAACACAGGCGGGTGGGACACCTACCGGCCCACTCCGCCGACCCCGGTCCAGCCCTTGGCGGGCACCCACAAGCTGTATCTGGTCTTCACGTCCCCGCAGAACAATTCATTCGACGTGGACGCGATCGAGTTCAGCAGCCCCTGACCCGGAACAGCACTAGGGAGGTACGGAAGTACGGAGGTAAGGAAATGCGCTGCGCGCCCGGTTGGTGTACCGGGCGCGCGGCGCAGCGTCCGACGGATGGCATCGCGCGCCTACAGGCCGAGCGAGCCGTTACGGCCCCGGCCCGGACCTCCGCTCTCCCTAGAACCCCACTGGATCGTATGTTCCCCCGTGAAACCTGAAGGGGGTCATCGCGGTCGCGAACTCCTCGCGATAGTGACCCCCGTAGCCGGATACCGCGACGTACGGCGCGATCAGGTCGAGCAGCCCGGTGAGATGAAGCATGTGGTCATCGACCCAGTAGGTCCGTGTGAACAGTTCCCACGCATAGACCTCCCCGATAGCCGAAAAATCCTGCACCTCGCGCCGCAGGGAGACGAAGTCCCCACCGGGAAGACGGCTGTTCGGATTCTGCACGAGCAGCGGGTAAGGATGCTCCTCGAAGTCGAGATCCTCAGGATCCTCGGTCTCGGTACCCAGATGCCAGCGCAGCGCCGCAAGGACGGGATCAGGGGTGTCGTCGCGGAGGAGGCACGAGAGGACTACCTCGTAATGGTCACTCATGGGGCACATTGTGGAGGGAACCCGCCGGCCCGATGAAAGCGACGGTTACGGGCGGGGAAGGTTCGGGAGCAGGCCCGGGCCGTCGGCGATACCGATCGCCTTGTGGCGGGAGGGTTCCGGGCCCGCCGCCGGTGTCGTCGTTTCGGGGCCGCTGCTCGTGGCCGTCTCCCGTGGGGCGCTCTGGCCGCTGCTCCCGCTGCTGCTCCGGCCCGGCTGCTCGGCCACGTCCTGATCGAGGCCCTGCCCCGTCGTTCCGTCATTCCCCAGGAGCGCGGTGACACCGGCCCCCGCCAGACCCGCGGCCAGGACCGCCACGCCCGTGAGCCAGACGCGCCTGTGCTTGACGGGCGGCCGCGGGGGGCCGGGCGTGGCCGTGTGGCGACCGATATCAGCGGCAACGGTGAGTGGGAGCCAGCTCTCGGGGCGGCGCAACTCGGCACGCGGCGAAGCCTGCCGGCACATGTTGATGACGTCGGCGGGCACGGGGCGGGCTTCGGCTCTTCGTGGACGATGCGGTAGAGCACGGCGTGCGAGATGCCTTCGCCGAAGGCCGGCAGACCAGTGGCGGCATGGACGGCGGCAGGCCTGCCGACGATGGCGCCGCTACGGGTCAGCGAGGTGGCGTCGGCGGCACGGGCCATACCGAAGTCGATGACACGCGGCGCGTCGGCGGCCAGCAGGACATTGGACGGCTTGAGATCGCGGTGAACAATGCCGACACCGTGGATGGCCCGCAGCGCCTCGGCGACCCCGGCAGCGACCGGCGCCACAGCCGGAACCGGCAGCGGCCCGTGGCGGCTGACCGCGGCATGCAGGAAGGGCCCCGCCACATGGGCGGTGGCAAGCCAGGGGCGCTCCCCCTCCGTATCGCTGTCGATGACCGGCGCGATGTACAGGCCCTGCACCTGCTGCCGCGGCCCGTACCTCCTGTGCGAGCCGACGGCGGAACTCCGGATCCCCGGCCAGTTCCGGGCGGATCACCTTGATGACCACAGGCCGCCCACCGGGTGTGCAGGACAGGTACACCGTGCCCATGCCGCCTTCACCCAGCCGGACAATGATCCGGTACCCCGCGCCGGTGGCCGGATCACCGCCAACCAGCGGCCGGAACACCGGGCCGACCCCCTGAAGACTCATCAAGCCCCCCGTCTCGCCATCCGCATACCCATGCTCCGTGGGTGAATGCGAGCGAAGGCCGCCCACGCCGTGTGCACGACCTGTCGGGCACTACCGCGTGGATCCGCACTTCAGGGCGTCGGCGGGTACCACACCTGAGGCAAACTCAGCCCGGTCGGCAGACGTCCGCCCGAAGGCACCAGCCCGGACGACGCGGACCCGTTCGCATGGTCGAAGTTGACCGTGCCGTCCAGGAACGTCGCGTGGTTGAAGCTGACCGTACTGCCCAGAAATGCCGCGTGGTTGAAGTTGACCGTGCCGTTCCAGAACGTGGCGTCGTCGAAGGTGACCGTGCCGCCCAGGAACTGCGCATAGTCGAAGGCGACCGTGCCGCCTGAGAACTCCGTGCCGAAGCTGACCAGACCGCCGGAAAACACCGCGCTGGTGAAGCGCACTGTGCCGCCCGAGAATGCCGCACCTTCAAAGTCCACGATGCTGTCGGAGAACACCACGCCGCCGAAGTCCACCGTGCCACCGGAGAACTCCGCGCCGTCGAAGCTGACCCTGCCGCCGGAGAACGCCGCGTAGCTGAAGCGGACTGTGCCGCCGGAGAACGTTGCACCGGAAAAGTCTCCGCCGTCGAAGACGACGCCGGTGAAATCGAGGTCGTGGCCTTGCCAGGAGTGGGGGTGTTCTGGAGGGAGGCGGAGGTGGTCGCGGATGAGGCGGATGACCGTGTGCCGGATCTCTCGCAGGGCCAGGTACATGTGCCTGGCATCCGTATCGCCCGATGGCAAGTCGGCCTCGGCGGTGTACGGCAGACGGAGGTGGGCGCACAGGACGTCGATGCAGGTCTGGCGCAGGTCGCGGGTGGGCGCGTCATTGGCGAGGCCGGCCAGGGCGTGCACGCCGCCGAGCCGGACGGCTGGGGAGTCCGAACCGAGTTGTTCGACGGCCTGGGAGAAACGCTCGGTGTGGAGCCGGGTGGCCTCCCTGTGGGCACCGTCCTCATCGACCCGCTGACGCCGGTAGGCCACGACCAGGGCGACGAGCGCACCGGCCCCGGCGACCACGCCGAAAGACAGTTTCACCAGATCGAAAAGCGTCGACGACGTGAGCTGCCGCTCGGGCTTCAGTCCCTGGGCGCCGAGCAGGTCCCACCCGGCGATGAACACCACGGCGGCCACGGCGATAGCGGTGGCGAAGGTCAGAGTCAGGACGGTACCGACGGGCCAAAGGCGTAAGCCGCGCCCTACGGCCCGGCGTCGGGGCAGGTTCGAGGTCACACACCCCAGGACCGTCCAGACGCCGGGCTGGTTGCAGGCGGGTCGGTGATGACGGCGTGGACGCTCTCGTCCGGGAGGGTTTTCAGGACAGTGAGAGCATCGCCTCGGTGCAGCGTGCAGCTCATACGCGGTGCCGCTTGTTCTGGGCGCGGCAGGAGGGTACCCGCTCCGCTCTGCGGTTGACGGCGACCGGCCGACGAGGGATAGGCCGGAGGATAGACACGTTTTCCGGCCGAGCAGGCGCCCAACGCCCGGACCATCCAGGCCAGTGAGTTTTTCTCAACGAAATGATCTCGTGAGGTGACTCGGCCCAGGGGATCCCGCGAGCCGCGATGAGTTCTGCGGCGTCCGGCGGTCATACGGTGAAACCCGTTACCGAGGAGGACTTCTGATGCGCAGCGTGACCTATTCGATGAGCGTCTCACTCGACGGCTACATCGTCGGGCCGGACGGCGGCTTCGACTGGACGGCGCCCGACGAGGACGTCTTTCGCTTCTGGATCGACGAGATCCGGGACGTCGGCGTCCACCTGCTGGGACGGCGGCTGTACGAGACGATGCTGTACTGGGAGACCGCCGACCAGGATCCAACGCTCGACGACTCCATGCGCGAGTGGACCTCGCTCTGGAAGCCGCTCCCGAAGGTGGTGTTCTCCAGCACGCTGTCGGCAGTGCAGGGCAATGCCCGCCTGGCCTCCGGCGGCGTCGCGGAGGAGATCGAGCGGTTGCGGGCCGAGCCGGGAGAGGGCGAGATCGCGATCGGCGGCGCGACTCTCGCCGCCGAGGCGGCCGCGTCGGGTCTGATCGACGAGTACCGGGCCATGGTCTACCCGGTGCTGGTCGGCGGTGGCATTCCGTTCTTTCCCCAGCGCGAGCGCCAGGTGGATCTCGAACTGGTCGAGACCCGCACCTTCAACTCAAGAGTCGTCTACCTCCGCCACCGCGTGACGCGTTAGCCGGCTCGTCCACCGGACCCTGGAAAGAACGGCCCAGTCAGTCCTGCTCAGCCCAGGAAGCTCAGTCTCACCTGACGTTCGGGGTTGTCGGCATTCGTGTCCGCCAACCTCCGCTAAAGCAATCCCGCAATACCCACGAGGCGAAGGTTCGGGTATCGGTGACGGCTTCCGCGCCCGTCTGACTCCGCCGAAAGCGGCGCGGCCACCCTGACCAACGCGTCGTAGGCGGGGGCCGTAGGAATCGACCGCCGAACGCGCCGGATGCCGGGACGGACAGCTCAGAACGTGCGGAGGCCGAGGCAATACGCTCGCCCTTTCCCTCGGCTCCCGGACGACTTCGTCGTGTACGCCGCTGAGGCATCGACTATCCACTGAAACGGGACGCGTCAGCGGGAAAGTAGCGTAGCTCCGGGTGGGCGGGGTCGAACTGCGGCATCCCGGGCGGCAGAACAGGATGCAAGGCCTCGAACACCCTGCGCACGGCGTCGTCCGAGTACTCCGCAACCGTCCTGGTCGCCTGGAGTACGATCCCGCCCGCCGCGAGCGGGAACACCCTGTGGAACGCACCCGTCGCGGCGAGGGCAGCGGGGCCACCCAGCCGCTCGGACAGTTCCCCGGGGCACACCGTCGTCCAGGAGTAGCCCCGGAGCAGCTTTCTAGCCTCCCGTACGGAGTTGCGCACCCGGCGGTTGAGGACCCAGTCGAGGTTGGTCTCCTCCGTGGCCGGTGCGTCGGCCCCCAGCCAGGCGAAGGCCGGGTTCACGTTGTCCAGCGCGGCCACGAGGAATTCCACCGCACGGGAGCAGAGGCCGGGATCGCCGAGCCCGCCGAACTCCTCGCCGAACTCCTCGCCGAACACCAGCTGCGCCTCCGCGTTCGGGCGGTGGACCCTGATGGTCGAGCTGCGTACATGGACGAGCGCCCTCCCCAGATACTCGCGCATGTAGAGCACATGCGCCGTCTCGGGCTCAAGCAGCAGTTCCTGACGCATGGCCTCCCAGCCTGTCGACAGGGGATGGAACTCCCGGCTCGGGGCCCGCTCATCAGCCCGCGTACGCGCCGAGAAGAAGGCGCTGCCCTGGCTTTCCCGCTCCAGCAGGCTCGCCAGGGGCCCCGTCAGAGCGGCCCCGAACCAGGAGGCGAGCCCGTTTCCGACCCCGCCGTCGGTACCGGCATCGAACGTTGCGATGGCCCGCAAGCCCATATCAGCGCTCCTTCCTAGCGTTGGTGTCTCGGGACGTTGGTTACACGAAGCCCTCGCAAGTGAGCTGCTGCGGGATCTCCGCGAGCGGTTAGGGCGGCTGGTCGAAGACGAGCCGGTAGTCGCTGCCGGCGACCTCGGACCACGGGCAGGTGCGGGCATCGTCCCCGCTGGTGATCTACCGGCCATCACCGGGGGAGCAACGCCGATCTCCCCCTCGAACGCCGCACGGAGCTCCACCGACGGCGCTGCCCGTACACGCGGGGCCAGCCAGCCGCCGACTCGGATCCGACCACGACAGCCCGGGTATCCGCAGCCTGATCCGTCTCACCCCACGACCAAGGCATCGCCGCCAACACGGTCACGGCCGACCATGCCACGCAACCAGGCCCGCCGCCCAGGTGCCCTTCGTCCGCCCCCAGCCGCTGACCACCATCTCCCGGAGCCCCACCCATGACCCGTAACCACAGAACCGGGATCACCTCTGACCGCCCCCTCGTTCCCGCCCTTCCCGGATGGATCCGCCATGCCCACCACCGAACACCACCCCCTCCCCGACATCGCCATCGGGCACCACCCCCAGTACGGCATCACCGCCGCCAACCCCCAACACCAGCCCGCCAGCCGCTGGATGCTCGAACGCCTCGACTTCCACCCCATCCCCGGCCACCCCACCCTCTACGCCCTCAACGACCAGGCCCACTGGGGACAAAACCGCGCCACACGCGCCGTCGTCTACCTGGGCAGGGCCGGATACCGGGTCGACGCGGACACCGCGTTCGAACCCTTGACGGACCACCGCCCCGCTCGCCAACACGACCGGCCTGTGTGCGTCGAGCCCGGCGTCGCCTTCGCCGAACATCCCCAGCTCGGCATCATCGCCGCCACCGCCGACGACGCCCGCCTCGGCGGCCAGTTCCTCGAAGAACACGGATGGCGCCACAACCCCCGTGCACCGACCGCGACCGGCCCACCGAGAACCCCCACTTCTGACACCGCCCGGTGCCCCGCCCCGGCGGGGCGCGCCGGCTCCCGCCCTCACCCCGCCACGGATACGGATCCCCATGCCCGCATCCCCCCCTGCGCCGCCATGTGCGGCGCACCGAAAGCACCACCGATCTGCTCGCTGAACTGCACCGCAGCGAGCCCGGCTTCGCCCGTACTCGCACACCGCCTGGTCACCCGTGCCGGCTGCCTGGGACACCGTCACCCCTGCCGGACCTGGCGCGGCTGCTCGACGAGTTGGCTTCGTTCACTTCCAGGGACAGCGTCTGCCGGTCATTTTGGACAGCGGTCTCCGTCACTGCTGCCGCTTGACAACACCACTAGGAGTTTGGCGGCACAGTTCCTCCCGGTCACGTACGGCGTCGCTGGTCACCGAGTGGATCTCCCACTGGTCGTCGGGGGCGGGACGGTGACGCGGTCGCCGTACTTGGGGCACGTGGCGGCGTCCCCGGTGTCGAAGTCGTCGCTGGTGGGAGTCTGGGCGTGGATCCTCCTCGGCAGGCCGCTCCTCGCCGCAGGGCGCAGCCCCGGTGGTCACCAGCCCTGGTGAGTGAAGCCCGCCCAGCCAGCCAGGTTGTCGGGGCGGATGTAGCGGGCCCGGACTGCGAGGCGGGCCGGCATCTCGGGTGGAGTCCTTCGCCGCGGGTCCAGCATCCACAGCTGGGCCCGGCGCAGGGCCTGCCCTGACGGCAGCGCCTCGCGCCGCAGGTAGTGATGGGTCATGTACATCAGCAAGGAGGTGGCCTCGTCCGGCACCGGCCAGAGCGAGCCGAGCACCGTGTGCGCACCGGCCGCCAGAAAGGCTGTGGCCAGGCTGTACGCCTCGTCGTAGCCGCGGCTCGAGACGTTGCTCCAGCAGGCGGCGAGGCACACCAGGCCGGGCTCGCACCGCCGGGCCGTGCCCTCGGTCAGTTGCTCCGCGGTCAGCCTGCTGCCCGCGGCCAGGTCCAGGTACGCGCTGTGGCGCTCGCCGGGATCGACCCGTGCGTGGCAGGCCAGGTGCAGCACGCCGCCGCGCAGGTCCGCCAGCCGGGCGGACGTCGCTGTCGCATCAGCGGTGTCCGCGTCGAGATACGTGCCGTCCGGGTAGAACACCCGGTGGATGGCCTCGGCCTCCTCGCCCGCGTACCGCAGGTCCCCGGTGGGGTTGCCGATCACCAACGCAGGGCTGCCTGATGCCCCGACATCGGCGGGCGTACGCCCGGCGACCTCGCACAGCATCCGGGCCGAGGGTGCGTACGAGACCTGCAGCTCCTCCAGCGCGTAGCGTCGGCCCGGCCCCTCGGCGCGCCAGGCGGCGTGCCACGGTACGGCGCCGAGCGCGCCGAGGGGAACGAGGACGACGCACGGAATACGGGATTCGCCGGACTGGGCGCCGGAGAAGCCATCGCTCCCGCGGAACTCCCCCGCCAGCGGCGCCAGTACGGATCTCCAGGCCCAGCCGCACAGCCGGTCCAGCGCCTCGGCCGCCTGCAGTGTCACCCCGCTCTGGGGCGCTGTCACCGGACCCGCATCCCTGCGCGGGTCCCCGCTCCCGCGCCTGCGCGGGTCCCAGCCCGCGCTGCCGGCGGCCTGGTACGCCGTGAGCTCCGGGGCGTCGAGGTGCAAGTGCGGCAGCTCGACCGAGCGCGGCGCCCCGTCCGCCCCTACGATCAGCGCGGCGCCGGGCTCCGTCCGGCCCAGTCGCATCGGCAGTGCTATTTCCCCCGCCGGCACCAGGTAGATGAGCGCGTCGACGCCGAGCGTCCGCAGCGACCCGGCGATCTCGGCAGGGGTCGGCGGCGAGAGCAGCCTGCTGCGGTACGGCGAGGCAGCCAGCACCTCCAGCACCCGGCGCCGCAGCCGCACATCGGGGCCGGCGGTCGCGCGTAGCGCCGCCATGGGGGCGAGACCGCCGAGCCTGCCGGGCTCCGGCTCAAGCGGCACCGGCCCGGCCGCACGCCACTCCTCGGCCAGCTCGTCCTGGCCGAGTTGATTCAGCATGCTCGGCACGGTGGCGCTGACCTGCGCCGCGTGCAGCAGCAGTGCCCGGCCGCTGTCCAGCGCCCGTACTGCGCCGTCGAGTTCGCCGTCCGCGATGCACCAGCGGGCGATGTCGAGGCAGTGCTCCTCCATCGCCTTGTTGCCCGCCTCCATGGCGTGACTGGTACCGGATTGGAGGATGACGCTCCAGGCGAGGCCGGACAGTGCGGCGAGGCCGACCTCACGTGACTCCTTCCGCAGCCGTGCCCCCCGGATCTGCGGCAGCATCATCGAACGCGAGCGCAGCGCGTCCGCCAGGAGGCGGCCGATGCTGATCCACAGAGGGTGCGCGGGCCCCTCGGCCGCCCGCCGGGCCCGACGCAGCAGGGAGATGGCCTGGTCGATGTGAGCAATGATCTGTCGGCCCGCGCGAGAGAGGTGGCTGAGCGGCTTCGGCTCCCAGGGGATGAGACCGGACTGCATCAGGTGAGCGGTGGCCAGCTGGGTCGCGCACCGCACCCAGTGCTCGTCGCCCTCGCCGCACTGCGCCAGCGCCTCGCGGAACAGGCCGATGGCTTTGGCCATCGCTTCCTGGTCCTCGTCGTACGCGGCCCCGCCGAGTACCTCGACTGCGGCCCGCACCAGCGCGTAGCGGTCCGCCGGGTCCGGCCGCTCGTGGGCGCCGCGCCGGGGCCGCGGCCCCGGCCAGGGCTCGCCCGTGCGCTCGGCGATCAGGTTCCGGAGCTTGATCCGGTCGATGGCCAGCCACGACTCGGCGCTGTCCCGCCCCGGATGGCGGCGTGGCACCCGGGCCAAGGCGATCTCCTGCTCGCGGACGTACCGGGCCATCGCGTCCTCGTCCATGCCGAGGTAGGCCCGACCGGCGCGGAGGCAGGCGATATGGCAGGTGAGGTACGCCTGGTCGTCCGGTCGGTCGGCCAGGCCCTGCCGGGCCGCGGTCAATTCCTCGATGGCCGCGTCGAGTTCAGCCTCGCCACCCCGCAGCCGCGCGTGCTCCGCCCGCGCCACCGCGCGGCCGATGCCGATGGCGGTGGCGGTGGTCGCGTCATCCCCGGCCGGGAGCAGGCGGGAAGCCGAATCCAGGTCCTTCACCACCTTTTCGAGCAGCCTCGGATCCGTAAGGGTGGCGGTAGGATCCTGCAGCACTACCAGTGCCAGGACACCCGTGATGACGGCCTGCCAATGCGGGTCCCGCACGGTCCGCGCCGCCGCCGCCAGCTCCTTCGCCTGCTCGTAGGTGCAGCACGGCCCGCTCTGCCGCATCAGCGGTACGAGCTGAAGCAGGTAGCCGGCGAAGGCCGGGTGGCGCGGGTCGGTGGCGGGCATCCTCCGCCAGTGGGCGTAATAGAGGTCGAAAGCCGCTGCGGCATCAGGCGTGCCTGCGTGCTCCGCGACCATCGCGCTGAGCCGGGCGGTCGCCGTGCTCCACGCTCTGTCACCGGTCACCGTCTTCACGGAGCGCATCAGGGACTCAAGGTCGAAGCGATCAGCCATACGGACCCCTCACCACTGGGGCACGACGGTGCGCACCTGGATGGTCTGGGTGGCCCACTGCCCCGGCCCGCCCGCCTCCGCCGGGCGGGCGTCCCTGCTGCTCTGTTCCGGCGCGTCGAATCGCAGCACCCCGGCTGAGTGCCGGAGGACGGTGTCCCGGCTGCCGAGGGGGGCGAGCGGGTCCCAGCGGTCGAGGCCGAAGGGCACGGTGTTCAGCTCGCCCTCGCAGACGATCAGCTTCAGCCAGTCCCGTACGGACGCGCCGGGCCGCACCGGCCGGTGCGGCGGCAGGGACAGTCGGACGGGCCGGTTGTCCAAGGCGTACCCGGTGTGGCCGGGGCCGACGAACTGGCCGTCGTTGAAGAGCCCGGCATGCGAGGCGTAGCTGTCGGTGAGGTCGAGCAGGAGGCACCACAGCCGCCGGCCAGCGGCGGCCCTGTGGCGGATCCGTACGGAGACCAGTGGCGGTATGGGTCCGGTGGGTCCGAGGCCGTACCGGCAGACGACCTCTCCGTTGGCGTCAGGCACCAGCGGGACATCGCTGCCCCATGGTGTGATCTCCAGCCGGACCCGTCCCGTCAGTGGGCAGAACGGCGCCTCGAGGTCGCGGAGCTGGTGCCAGCGGGTCAGGTGGATGAGGCAGGCAGCGACCCGATCCGCGTCCTCGGGCCCGGCCAGCGGCAGTGGGTGGACGAACGGGGAGCCGTCGCGCCGCAGCACATGCGCCTGCCCCCCGCGGGCCTCGACCCGGAACAGCAGGTCGCCAGTCTCCTCCTGCCGTCCGGCGAGGCGCAGCAGCGGTGAGGGTCCGCCGCCGGGGCCGGCTTCGGCGACCGCCCGCCCCAGCGCCCGTGCCGCGGCGGGGTCGCCGGGTGCGGACAGTGCGACCGAGGCGGGCGGCACGGCCAGTGCGGAGAGGGCGACCGGGTAGACCTGCGCCGTCTCCGGTGCCCAGCCCACCGGCTCGACGAGTGTGTGCTCCGAGCCCACTGTCACGGCCCTGACCACCCGGCCTGCGGCCCCCGTCCGTTCAGGAGTCCGCCCGGGAGTATCCGGCCGGGTCACCCGGAACTCGGTGCCGGGCCCTGGCGGCAGGCCATGGCCGCTGCCGCAGTCGACCTGCCAGCCGTCCTGCCGGTCCTCCCACAGCAGATACGGGCTGGGCTCGCGCGCCCCGGCGCCACCCAGGAACGGCTGGTCGGCAACCCCGCCGGGTTCCGTGGGCGCCAGCGTCGGCCGCTGATACTCGCAGGAGACCTGCAACCGGGAGCTCGTGGCGGCGTGCAGCTCGCGGTACGTCGCGGCCGGACCTGCCGCGCGCAGCGCGCCCAGCAGGGCATAGGTGAACAGGCCTTGCGTCCGGCCGCCGAACCGGCCCTCGTAGGAGGGCTGATCGAGCCGACTGGCGGCGAGCAGCACGTGCTTGGCCGACTGTTCGGGGATGCGGGCGTCGCGGGCGGCTGCCGCGAGCCAGGCCGGGTCGGGCGGCGCGAAGCGCGGTGTGAGGTGCTGGCCGCGGGTGGCACCGCCGGCGTAGCAGCAATCAAGGACCGCGACCGTGTGGGCGCCGCCCGCGGCCACCTCGTTGAGGAGGGCGCCGAGGCGCTTGTCGATGAGCAGGCCGTCCACACAGACGAGCGCCTGGTAGCGGCCGGTGGCCTCGACGTCGAGGTGCGCCCGCTCGGTGGCCGACATCTCGGAGCCGTGGCCGGAGAACCAGAACAGCGCCGTGTCCCCAGGGCCGGCCTGTCCCAGGTGGCCTCGGACCGCCGCCTCGACAGCGGTCACGGTGGCGTCGCCGTTCAGCAGTCTCCTGAGTTCGAGCCGCCCGTCGACGCGCCGTAGCAGCAGCTCCTCGGCGGCCTCGACGTCGTTGAGGCACCCTTCGAGCGGTGTGCAACGGTCGACGGGGTACGCGTTGATGCCCGTGAGCAGGGCGTAGACGGCGCCCATCGGGCCGCCGCTCACCGGTCGGTATAGACGCGGACCTGCTGCGGGCGGACGATGCGCTCGTCCATCCGGTAGCCGTGCCGCGCCACTTCGGCGACCTCGCCGCTCTGCTCCGGGGAGAGCGCGGCGATCGCCCCGACGGCCTCCTGGATCTCGGGGTTGAACGGGCCGCGGGTAACTGGGATGCGGGTCATGCCGTACTTCTCCAGCAGAGCCAGCAGCTCCGCGGCGACGGAGCCGGCGAAAGCGTCGTCCTGCGCGGCCTGCCGCTCGGCCCGGTCGACGAGGAGTACGAGGTCGTAGAGCAGCGGCTGCACGATGCGGCCCTCGGCGGCCTTGCGCGCGTGGTCGAGCTCGGTCAGCAGCCCGTCGAGGCCGCGACGGGCCTCCCGGTCGTTGAGCAGCCGGCGGCGGAACTGGTCACCGAGTGCGGCCAGTTCCTCGCGCATGCCGTCGACCGCATCGGCCACGACGGCGAACGGGTCAGGATTCGGCGCCGGGCCGGGCCGCGGGCCCGGCGGCGGCCCGGCCTGCTCCGCGGGTTGTGGGACGGGCGGCTCATCCGGCTGGGGCACGGGCGGCGGAGTGGTCATGAGACTCTCCCGGTCTGCGGCTTCTGGTGTGAGGGCAGGTCGTTGTAGGCGTGCCGCCAGCGCGGCTTGATGCCAATCACGATCAGCAGCCCGAAAAGTCCGGCAAACAAGAGCGGCCTGAGCGCCGGCGGTAGCACAAGTACGAGCACGAAGCAGACGGCCATGACCCCGGCCATGCTCTTTTGCCAGCGCCAGGTCTTGGCGAGTGCCTTGCCCGCATCCGCTCGGTAGGCCGTCAGGCGGCTGAGGAGCCCGACGTCCGAGATGCCGACGGCCAGCGCCTGGTCCACGCAGTGCGTCACCATCGCGGCGCTGAACTCCGAGGCGACGACGTACCGTTGTCTGATCGGGTGCCAGGTCATGGCGCCCTCGGCGCGAAGCGACCAGATCCGGCCGATCTGGTCGCGGATGTCCGCGTCGCTGGGCCGCTTCGCCAAGGCCTGCTCGTAGTTGCTCAACGCCTCGTCGAAGCGCCTGGCCTGGTACAGGCTGTTGGCGGCGGTGACCCGGAAGTCGACGTCGTCGGGCACGAGCCGGACCGTCTTCAGATGCCAGTTGGCGGCGGTGAACTGGTCGCCGAGATGCTCGTACACCCGGGCGATCAGGTTGTGGGTGAGCGCGTCATCGGGGTACAGCGCGAGGGCCCGCTGGAACTCCTGCAACGCGTCGCTCAGCCGACCTTGGCCGGCATGGATGGCACCGAGCAGCCGCCAGGCATCGCCGTTGCCGTCGTCGTGGTGCACGGCCTGCCGCAGCTCGTAAAGCGCGCCCTCCTCGTTGCCCTGGCCGATCAGCCTGCGGGCGTGCCCCACCCAGTCGCGGCCGCCCTGGGTGGACTGCGGCTGTGGCCCGGGGGCCGGCTCCGGTGAGCCGGGGCGCTGCCGCGGCTGGTCCAGCTTGCGGTCGTAGGCGTGGCGCCGGGCGCGGTCGAGCAGTTCCTTCCGTGCCTGGGAGATCAGGTCGACCTTGTCCTCGGCCTCCCGGCGCCTTTTGGCGTCGGGGGCCCGGCTGGCCCGGCTCGACCAGGTGCGGAAAGCCCGGTCGAGCTGCCCGGAGACCTGGTCCGCGGTCGCGGACCGGTCGATGTCGAACTCCGCGTAGTAGTCGGGGATGTCATCGGTCGTCATCGCTGCCGGCTCCGGCTGGAGGATCGGGACCTAGAGGGTCGGGATACGGGCGACGCGGTCACTGAGCTCGGCCAGCTCGGCGGGGCCCAGGTTGTCGGGGCGCTCGAGCTCGAACTCGCCGAGCCACTCGCCCGTCGTGCCGTCCTTCACTTCGACGTGGATGATGCCGTCGACGTCGTAGGAGTAGAACACCTCGAACGGCGCGCCCATCGGGTACTGCGGGATGTCGATGACGCTCTCCCCGACCGTCTTCACGTACGCCAGGTCCTCGTCGTCACCCTCCGTCACCTGTACCCTGAGCCGCCGCTGCCGGTTGCGGATCGTGTGGAAGGTGTCGCTCTTCTTGGCCGGCACGGGCGTGTTGTGCGGGATGATCACCGCGTTGTATTCGAGCTCGTGGTCCTCCTCGCGGACCGCGACCATGCCGAGAGACTGCGAGGTGACGTCCTTGATGGACTTCACCTTCCCCTTGGTGAGGCGGGCCAGGCCGTCGCCGGGGGCGGACTCGACGCTCGCCCCACTGCCGACGTACTTCCGCTTCTCCTTCGCCTCCTCGGCGCGCACCGCAGCGTCCAGCGCCACCAGCGCGGCGCCGAGCGCGACCACCTCGTCCTGGGCGATGCCGCGCTCCGGCTCCCTGCCGGAGAGCCGCCGGATCAGCTCCTGCACCATGGGCATCCGGGTGGAGCCGCCCACCAGCAGTACCCGGTCGATGCCGTCCCAGCCGAGCCCGGCCTCCTCCAGCACGCCCTCGGTGATGATGCGGGTGCGGTCGAGAAGCTCTGCGGTGATCTCCTCCAACTTCTCGCGGGTCACCCGGATCTGTTCATGGCGGCCGCCCGCGGAGAGCATCACGACGGCCTGCGGGGCGTTGGAGAGGGTCCGCTTGGCGATCTCCGCCTTGTCGCGCAGTTCGGCCTGCAGGGCGCTGTCCTCATTGAGGTCGGGACCGCCCGAGGCCATGAACGCGCCGTTGAGGTAGTTCATCAACGCGCCGTCCCAGTCGAAGCCGCCGAGGTTGCGGTCCCCGTCGGTGGCGATCACCGTGTAGTCGCCGTCCTCGACCCGCATGACGGTGACGTCGAAGGTGCCGCCGCCCAGGTCGTAGACGAGCACGGTGCCGATCCTCGTACCACCCTCCCCGTCTTCCTCGCCATCCGCGGAGGACCGGTCGAGGCCGTAGGCGAGCGCAGCCGCGGTGGGCTCGTTGACGATACGCAGCACCTCGAGCCCGGCGAGCCGCCCGGCGTCCTGTGTCGCCTTGCGCCGGACGTCGTCGAAGTACGCGGGTACGGTGATGACCGCCTGCTCGACGGGCTCGCCGAGCATCATCTCGGCATCCTCCTTGAGGCGTTTGAGCAGCAGAGCGGAGATCTCCTCAGGCCGGTACGGAGTGCCGGACTCCGAGTGGTAGATGGGGTTGGCCTCCCCCATATAGCGTTTGACGAACTGCACCACGTGGTCGGGAGCCGTGGCCGCAGACCGCTTCGCCTGGGATCCCACGACGACTGTGTCGCCCTGGAACATCACCACGGACGGGGTAATGTTCTCCCCCTCCCGGTTGCGGACGATGGACGGGCTGCCCGACCGGTCGGCGACCGCCACGGCGCAGTACGTCGTCCCGAGGTCGATGCCCACCACTCGCGTCACCGCTGATTCCCCTTTACGCGTGCGGAACTGCCGACAGCCACAATCATGCCCATTCCAGGGCCAGTTGACCGTCATTTCAGCGAGAACCCTTCGACGCTTCGGCACGGCCCCCGGTCCAGCCAAGCCCCGTTGCGTTACCGACCGGTCGTCAAAAGGCATATCACCGAAAGCACCGTGTGCTGCCGTGCGCGCACGGCAGGGACAACGACGGTTCGACCACACAAGCCGACCGTGCCGGGCGACTGTCCCGCGGGGCGCCACAATCAGCTTCGTGCCGTAGGTGTGTTCCCCGCGCAACTTGGCCAAAGTCATTGTGAACGCGAGGCGCTGGTGTCTTGCCAGCCCGGGGCGGCGAGGGCCTTGCAGTCACCGCGAGCCTGCCAGTAGGCCGCCCCGGCCCCACCCGAAGATGCTGAAAGTCGCCGGTCGGCACCTCAACGATCTCCCACCGGGATGACCTCCTGCCGCTTGACAAGCATAGGAGCATCCCCAGCCATACGAAGAAACAGACATGCCCTTGCGAACCACCCGCTCAGATGACGCTACGTCACTGAGACCGAAACCCGCTGATCGTCGTCACGGAATTGGTGCCTGATCGCATCACTCGTGAACAAAGCCAACGAGCCGCTGGCTCTGCGGAAAGCGCAGACCGGGCACACCCCGTCTTGGCAGCTCACCTGGCACTGCGCAATCCGCAACACCACCTCCGTGGAACTCAACGACGACGCCTCCGCCGTCGAGCCCGTCGGCGAGGCCGTCACCGCCCTGGGCGCCGTGAACCACCAGCTCGCCTTCCTGGCCAGACCGAACCGTCACACAACCACCCCTGGATACGCGACGCCCGCGAAGCGGCCGTCCACGTCATAGAAGACGCGCTCGCCACCGCAAACAACGCACTGCACGACGCGGCCACCTGGCTCCACGCCGCCGCGACAACACACTCGCCCCCGTCCGTACGGCTCCGGGCCGCCCTCAGCCGGTCCCACACCGCCGCCAGCACAACACCGCCACCGGCGTCCGCTACGAAAGCAGCCTCTACAACAGCGGGCCTCCCGGCGTCCGTACGGGGCCGATGACATGGAGACGAATGCCTCGCACGGTCCGCTGATCGGATCGTTGTGCTCCGGGTACGGCGGCCTGGACCTCGGTGTGCAGGCCGCCCTCGGCGGCCGGGTCGCCTGGCAGGCCGAAACCAATCCCGACGCTGCCCGGATCCTGGCCCGGCACTGGCCTCGCGTGCCGAACCTGGGTGACATCAGCGCCGTGGACTGGGCCGATGTCGAGCGGGTGTGTGTCCTGACGGCGGGTTTCCCGTGTCAAAGACGTCTCGGCCGCCGGCCGCCGGGCCGGACTCAACTCCCTTACCCGCTCGGGGCTGTGGCTGCATGTCGCCCGTGCGGTCGAGGCCCTCCGTCCCTGCCTGGTGGTGATCGAGAATGTCCGAGGACTCCTCACCGCGCCCGCCGGTTCCCCTGGCGACGTGGAATTCTGCCCGTGGTGTCTGGGAGACACCCCAGATCAGCCTCCTCTGCGGGCACTTGGTGCCGTACTCGGATCCCTGGCCGACCTCCGGTACGACACACGCTGGCTCGTGCTACGCGCCTCCGACATCGGAGCCCCGCACCGCCGTGAGCGGACCTTCCTCACCGCCTGGCCCGCCGGACACACTCCTCAAGACCCCGACCAGCAACATCGCCAAGAACGGCGGCTCCCAGCACCCCGCCAAACGCAAGAGCGGCGGCCACGGTCCGAGTCTCGCGGACGAGGTGGAGTGGCTTCTGCCCACCCCGAAAGCATCGGACGGGATCAAAGGCTCACCGAACCAGCGCCACGGCAACGGGGACATGACACTCCCCTCAGCAGCAGCCTCGCTGCCGACACCCCATCGGGACCGCACGGGCACAACCGGCCGCAGCCCGGGGAGCAACCGACGTCCTCGGCTGTCGGCGGACGTCCTGCCGCTGTGGTCCGAAACAGGCCCGGCGACGGAGGATCTGACGGGCGATGGGGACCTTACGGCGCCGCCGTCACCCGATGGGAGACGCTCACCCGCCCCGCACCACCGCCCATCGACGCGGGCGGACGTCTGCGTGCGTCGTTCGTCGAGTGGATGCAAGGACTTCCACCGGGCTGGGTCACCGCCACCGAGGGGCTCGGCCGGCCAGCCCAGCTCACCGCCCTCGGCAACGGCGTCATCCCCCAACAAGCCACCCGCGCCGTGGAGTTGCTGGCACCGCCGTTCCCACGCTGCCCACGCTGCACCACGCCGTAGCGGCCCCCTACCACCCTCTTCCGGCCGGGCCAAATCCCGGAACCTGCGGATCCTCTTCCCCATGCCGCCTTCGAACCGATGGAGCACTGCCCCGCCCGCCAGGGCGCGACCCGCCACCCCGATGCCACACATTCCCTCGGCTCCACAGGTCCCACGCCCGGGGCACATCCGCTGACCACCACCCCTCGCACGCCTCCCGGAGCCACCTGTGTCCGACACCAGCGCCCTCGGCCAGGCCACCTCGCTGATCGAGATAGCCTGAGGCCGTCCCATCGACGCGCTGGAAACCCACGCCATCAACAGTCCGGTCGAAGACGCGCTGCTGCGCTCGGCGATGCACATCCGCTCGGCTCTCCTCGTCCTGGACACCACGATCGCCGTCCACCAACAGCGTCTGCACATGCTCACCCGGCCCGGCCACGTGCCGGCCTTCTACGACCTGGAACGGATCACCAGCTCAGCAACGGACTTGCGGGTCGCACATGCCGAAAGCCGCACAGCCCGCCAGGCGGTCAGCCGCGTGATCGAGGACCGCGAAGCCACCACGACCGCGCAGCGAACGCCGGGGGCCCGCCTGGCGCAGGCCGCTTCCGCCCGTTCGGCACACGCACCGGGCGCCCCGGGCCAGCCACCCGACCAGCCAGCCCCTTCGGCCGCTGCCGCCCAACCGTGGCCGCGACCGGGCCACGTCAGTAACCCCGTCGGTCCCCGTCTTCGTCGCGGTGGGTCTCCCGAAAGCAGGAGCCCACCTCGCAGACCGGCTCCTCCACCGCCAGCTCGACGCAGCGCCCATCCGCCAGCCATCTCCCCACAGGACCCTCTCCCGCCTCCGCGCTGCTGCCGCTCTCTTTGTCGGTCAGACTGGTCGCGGTGGGGAAAGCGCCGCAGATCTCATAGTTCGAGGTAGGGGGCGATGGTGGCGGCGGTGGTCGCGGACCGCAGGTAGTTCTCGGCGTGGTGGAAGCCGAACAGGGGGCTGATGACGGTGGTGTGGTCCAGGGCGATCCCGTCGAAATATCTGCCTAGTTGGGGCGGGATGGCCACGGGGTCACCGGGGTCGGCGATGTTGACCCATCGCGTTCCACCGGGCGGTCGCGTTCCCCGCCGTGCCCAGCCGGCGCCCTGTGGCGCGGGGATGAGGCGCTCGAAAACGGCACGGGGCAGTGCCAGGGGAGAGCCCAGGGTGATGAACAGCTCGGGTTTCAGTTCCGGGTGGGCGTGCAGGGCTTCGTAGGCAACGACGGAGCCCAGCGAGTGCGCGATGACGACGCGCGGCCTGTGCCGGGCGATCCGCAGGGCCACTTCGTCGCGCGCCGCCACGCGTTCTGGGGCATCCTCGGCTCGCAGGTAGGCGGCTACCTCACGGAACAGCAGCCGGATGAAGACGCGCAGCGGTCCTTCGGCGAGGTCGAACCTCCGGGCCACCCAGGACGACAGTCCCCGCAAGGGCACCGTCGCGTGGCCCTGCGACACCTCCTCGGGAACCCCCAATGTCCGCGCCCATGCTGCGAGCATCTCCTGTGCCAGTGGGTCGTCCAGGAGGTCGGGGTTTCCTGTCCCCTGGGCTACCGGACCGGTGACCAGCTTGTCCGCATAGTAGGCGAAGTCGAGATCGAGCCGATTCGGGGCGACGTGGAGAGGGTCGGTCAGTTGCCGTGTCCAGGCGCGGGCCTTGAGCGTGCGCAACTCTTCGAGGCGCGTGCCGGACACCTCGGGGCCGAAGCTGTTGCCCACGCCGTGTACGGCGACGATTCGAAGGGGGACAGCGACGGGGCTGGTCATAGAAGCCTCCGGGCGAGGGGTGCGAGGCTGAGGGCGACCACGTCATGGCCGACACCGAGAACGACGGTGCCGTCGGCGGTGACGGTTACGGCCCTCGCTACGTCAGGGAGGTGATACGTGGTGAGACAGGATGCGGTGGTCAGGTCCCATACCCGCACCGACCGGTCGTCGCCTGCGGTGACGGCGTGCGGACGGCCCTCCAGCTCCACCACCCCCACCGAACGAACCCGGCTGGTGTGGCCGGTGAGCTGGCCGGTCTGGTGCCCGGTGGTCAGGTCCCACACCCGCACCGACCGGTCGTCGCCTGCGGTGACGGCGTGCGGACGGCCCTCCAGCTCCACCACCCCCACCGAATGGACCGTGCCGGTGTGGCCGGTGAGCTGGCCGGTCTGGTCTCCGGTGGTCAGGTCCCACACCCGCACCGACCCGTCGGCAGCGGCGGTGGTGAGGGCGTGGGGGCGGCCCTCCAGCTCCGCCACCGCCACCGAATGGACCCGGCTGGTGTGGCCGGTGAGCTCGCCGGTCTGGTGCCCGGTGGTCAGGTCCCACACCCGCACCGACCCGCCGTCGGCGGCGGTGGTGAGGGCGTGCGGGCGGCCCTCCAGCTCCACCACCGCCACCGAATGGACCCGGCTGGTGTGGCCGGTGAGCTCGCCGGTCTGGTCTCCGGTGGTCAGGTCCCACACCCGCACCGACCCACCGCTGTCGGCGGTGACAGCGTGCGGGCGGCCCTCCAGCTCCACCACCGCCACCGAACGGACCCGGCTGGTGTGGCCGGTGAGCTGGCCGGTCTGGTCTCCGGTGGTCAGGTCCCACACCCGCACCGACCCACCGCTGTCGGCGGTGACAGCGTGCGGACGGCCCTCCAGCCCCGCCACCGCCACCGAAAAGACTTCGCCGGTGTGGCCGATGAGGGTACGGACCAGTGCTGTCGAGACCTGGCTTCCGGTCGCCCATCGCACGTGCCAGTCGGCGTCGCCGGGCAGATCGGCCTGCAGGTGCTGGTTGCGGTAGCGTGCCGCGTCCAGAGCCAGGAGCTGGCGGCGCGCGGCGGGCGGCAGAGCATGGTGTATGCCCCAGGACGCCCGGTACACAGCGGCGTTGAGCCTGGCCTGCTCCGATCCGGCGTGGGGCAGGGCGTCCGCCAGGGCGCGCGGGTCCGCGTGCACGAGGAAGCCACTGTCCTGGAGGAGGTCGTCCAGGCGCCCGGCATCCACAGCGTGCTGGGCGGTGTGCCGCCAAAGGTAGGGGGCGGCCAGATGCCAGAGCCTCCGGCCCGCCCCGTCACGGGGCACACCGTTCAGGAGCTGCTCGTACAGTCGTTCCGCGGTACGGAGATGCCATAGCTTCTGATCGGCACCATCACCGGGCACACCACCGTTCACGATCCGCCTTTCCGCAGGACGGAGTTCCTCCCCGCCAATGACGGGGTCCTGTCGTGGTGGCCGGCTGTTTGGCGGGTTGTGCCGGAGCCATTCGGCGAGACCTTCATGGAAGAGCCGATAGAGGGTGGTGCCGTCCTCGTCCACGTCGCGGCGCAGGTAGAAGCGCGCCTCCTGGTCCAAGAGCGTGTAGATCTCCTGGAGGGGAAGGGGGCCGTCGTCCATGAGGACGGTGGTGAAGGCCGCGGCAGTGTGGGCCAGGACGCGTTCAGGCATCCCCCGGCCCTGAGCGAAGGCCAGAGCAGTCAGCACGGCGTGCAGGAGCGGCTGGCCGGTGTGGCGTCGAAGGTCCAGTTCCATGAGTGCGGGCAAGCTGCGAGGGACCGCCCGGCCCAGTTCAGCGGCCTCTTCTGGGGTGTTACGGGGCTCTTCGGCAGCCAGGAGGTAGTGCACGTAGAGACCTGCGGTCAAAAACTCGCCCCACTGGAGGGCCTCGGTGTCTCCGGCCGAGCGCTCCCTGCGGCCTGGTCCAGTGAGCCTCCCGGCGATGGTCCGCGCCAGCGCATAGCGGGCCGCTCGCCTGACACCGAGGGTGTAGGGGCCGTCAGCCGCGAGGAGCCGGCTGACGTACTCGGTGACGTCCCGGCAGACCGATTCCGGCGGGACGTCGCTGAGATCCGTGCACGCGTCACCGTCACGGGCGAGAGCCAGGAGGCCGTGGAACCGCTCGTCATCACGTGTGCCGACGAGCAGCCGCAGCCCACTTCCCGGCGCCTGCGCACGCTGCGCGAGCGGGAGCATAAGCGCGGCGGTGATGTCCTGGGGCCGCACCGCCTCGTCAAGTGCGTCGACGATCACGGTGACCGGGCGTCCGTCACCGGGCAGCAGACCCAGCAGATGATCCACCGGGTTCGTGACGGACGCTTCACGCACCTCGTCAGTCCCGGACAACCGGCTGTGGGGATCATCAATGTGTCGTAGCTGGCGGGCGAGCGAGGCAACAATCTGCTCGACTCCCA
Source organism: Streptomyces sp. NPDC057617 (assembly GCF_042800555.1). Classification (NCBI taxonomy): domain Bacteria; kingdom Bacillati; phylum Actinomycetota; class Actinomycetes; order Kitasatosporales; family Streptomycetaceae; genus Streptomyces; species Streptomyces sp. NPDC057617. The sequence goes on from NZ_JBHVGV010000009.1 coordinate 263,591, forward strand.
GACGGCGCGCGTGGACCACCACGGTCCGGTCGTTCTCCCCCGGAGCCCGATCGCCCAGCCCGCGCCACAAATGCTTGGTGTGCTGGCGCAGTGCCGGGTGTGCGGCGCAGACGAGGATGCCCAGCAGGGCTGACTTCCCAGCACCGGGCTTACCAGTGACGACACGCAAGCCCGGTCCGGCTGCTTCGTCGTCGAGCCAACTGGACAGGTCACGCAGTTCCTCGGTGCGGCCGGAGAAGTAGCCCTCGTCCCAGTCACGGTCCACCGGCTCGGCACCGCCGGCGCGCCGCATGAAGTGCTGCGGGTCCCCGGCCCAGTCCGCCAGCCGGGCGATCTCGCCGGGCAGCCCAGCAACCGCGCCGCCGCCCGCGCTGTGGCCCGGATCAAAGCAGGGGTTGGGGAAGAACGGGAGATGGGAAAGGTCCGCGTGGCCGGGAACAAGACTGGTGAGGACCGTCTGCGGCAGACCTCCGTCCTGCGCGGTCAGATCATTGACCGTACGTTCGATCTCCTGCCACACGGTGCTCGGCGGGATGTACCGCACGGAGGGATCAAAGCGAACTTCCCGGTCCCGGTACTTCCCGAGGACGCTCACCAGGGCCCGGCTCAGCCGGTAGCCGAACGCCTGGTCCTTGGGACCGGTGGCCGCCAGCACCCACGCCCTGCGCTCAGCGACGTCCATCCGCGCGTGCCAGGACGTCACAGCGACCTCCCCGGCATAACAGACGTCGAGAACGAACAGCGTCACCGGCCGATGCCGCTCCGGATGGTCCTCGATCCGGTCGATCCACGAACCCACCGGCCGGCTCAGGCGTTCCCCATTACTGTCCAGGACATACAACTTCTCACTGCTGCCCTCGGCCACCTCACCATGCCCGACGATGTGCACCACCAGCACATCCACGTCCTCTGCGACCAGCGCCCGCTCGACCACATCGCCGTAGTCAGCCGATCCGTCCGGCACCACGACCGGCTGCTGCACGTACCGAAACTGCCGCAGAGTCTCCGCGACCTTCCGGGCGTGATCGGGAGCCCTCTCCAAAAGGTCCAGGCCCAGCCTTGGCGAATCGCCATCCTCGGTAGGCGCCAACGCGATACCCAAAGACAACACCGCATACCGCACCCCGCTCACTTTCCCCGAGGACGGCACATCCCCCGCTGAACCCCGCATCGCCCCGCCCCTTCACCGGCCCATCCCGACGCCCAAGCACTGAAGATAGGCGTACCGAACCATCCCGGTCGGCACGTCTCCGACATTGAAATGCGGACCATCATCTGATACCCCACCCCACCGGCGGCCCAGGCAACAACAATTAAGGCGAGCCTGGAACTCCGCCGCGCCATGGTCGGGCCGCCCAGCCCGACGACGGCCCGCCGGACCGGCATGCACTCGCCGACCGGCAGATCGCCCTGGAGCTGCGCCACCCCTTGCCGAACCCAGGTCGGCGCCCCCTTGCCAACAAGCTGAACCGAGTTGCCGCGCCAGCCACGAAGAAAGCACCAAATCACGCCCCCCTTCGGAACACGACCACTCAGCCGCCCGGCATCCACGGCTGCTCAACCGCGCAGACCTTGCGCTCCAGCCCTGCACCGTCCCGATGCCCGCTCAGCTCGGCCACGCGTAAGACAACCGGCGGCGCCGATCCGTTCCCCGTCCCTGTCAAACAACCCCTTCGACGGCCAGTTCGCCCACGGCAGACACCCTTCCCCAGGAAACGACTACGTACTTCGGCGCATCGCATGTCAACGTACGGACGTCGGGAAAACCCGCAGGTCAACGAAGGGACCGTCCCACCGTGAACACCTACAGCACCCTCCTGCCTGACGTCGTCCGCCCTGCCGTGGAGGACCGCGCGTGGCTCTCCGGCGACCACTGTGCGGGCCCCGTCCTTGATGCTCGGCGGGCTCGGCTGGGCCGTTGTCGACACCCCGGAGGCCGATGTGCACTGCACCAGCCCGGACCGGCGCGTCTACGTCGGCTGGCTCCCCGAGGACCCGGCCGCGTGGAAGCGCGACATCATCTGGCAGATCAGGGTCACCCCCGCCGAAGGAGAGCCCTGGGTCCAGGAGTTCGGCCCCGACACCCCTTCCGAGGCCGTCGCTGGATTCCTCGCCGCCCTTGTCGCCATGCCTCTTCGCTGACATCCCCCAGCGGCCCGGCTCCCTGCCGGACCGATGTTCCTCACCGCCTTCCGGAAGGATCCCGTGAAGCTCGCGTTCGACCCCAACAGGCTTCCCGGTTCCGCCATCGCGGGCCTCGGCCTCATCAGCGCGGTCAACACCGCGCCGAACACCCTCACCTTCGTGCTCGGCCTCGCGGTCGCCGCCAGCGGCAGACTCCTCACCCTCGACGACGTACGGGAGGACTCCCTGCGCCGCGACGCACGGATCGTCGCCCACCTCGCCAAGACCCCTGGTGCCCGTACGCGCCAGATAGCCCGCGCCCTGGAACTGCGCGACCGGGCAGTCGGCAGATCTCTCACCCACCTGGTCAAGGACGGCCTGGTGGTGCTGGAGACGGAGAACGAAACGCTCCCGATGCGGTCCTACCCCAGGCCGATCTTGCTCAGCCCAGAAAGCTCAGTCTGACCTGGCGGTCCGGGTTGTCCCTGTTCGTGTCCACCAGGCATACCGACTGCCATGTGCCCAGGGACAGCCCGCCTCCGATGACCGGGAGTGTGGCGTGTGGGGGTAGCAGGGCCGGGAGTACGTGGTCTCTGCCGTGGCCCGGGGTGCCGTGGCGGTGTTGCCAGGGGGTGGTGGGCGGGAGGAGGGACTGGAGGGCGGTGAGCAGGTCGTGGTCGCTGCCCGCGCCGGTTTCGATGAGGGCCAGGCCGGCGGTGGCGTGCGGGACGAAGATGTTGAGCAGGCCGTCGCGGCCCGCGGCCGTCTGCTGGAGGAATTCCTCGCAGGCGTGGGTCAGATCGGTCACGGCCTCATGCGTGCCGGTGGTGATGTTCAGGATTCTGGTGGTGAACGCGTCGGACATACGGACATCCTCCCGCCCGGCCCTCGGGATCGCCCGTCCGCGTGCCGAGACACCATTGACCGGATCCGGAAACGCTCGCTACGTTCAGCGCCATGTTGCGTTCAGCTCTGCTCACCACGCGCGGTCATATCGACCTGCTGCGGGTGGCGTCCGCCGCGTGTTGTCGCGGCCGCTGATCCTTTCCGGCGCCCGCGCGTCCACGTGTTCGCGTGTCCTCGCGTCCGCGCGTCCGCGCCGTTCTTTCCGCCGGTGGCGCCCCGGCTTCCTTCTCGGATGAGTGCCGTAAGCCCCTGACCGTGTGACGTCACAGCACCGCCGCACACGGCCGTCGAGGCGCGCCCTTCTTCGTTTCCGCGCTCTTTCGCCCCCGTGGAGCTGTTATGACCCTCGGCCACGCCCCGCCGGACATTTCCCCCTTGCCCAGGAATCCGCTGTCCAAGGACCCGACATCCAAGGACTCGACGGCCAGGAGTCCGACGCCCGATCTGGAGCCGATCACCCCCGCCTCCGTACCCGGCTCGCGGCGGCGTTCCGTACCCCGGTGGCTGCGCCGCACCGTGGGACCGTTGCTGCTTCTCCTCGCCTGGCAGGTGCTCAGCGCGACCGGGGTGCTGCACGAGGACATCCTCGCCTCGCCCGGCACCATCGCACGCGCCGCCGGCGATCTGATCGCGGACGGCACCCTGCCCGCCGCCATGGGTGTCTCGCTCCAGCGTGTCGCGGTCGGGCTGCTGCTCGGCGGGGTCATCGGTATCTCGCTCGCCCTGGTCTCGGGGCTCTCCCGGCTCGGCGAGGACCTGGTCGACGCGACCGTACAGATGCTGCGCACCGTGCCCTGGGTCGGGCTGATCCCGCTCTTCATCATCTGGCTGGGCATCGGCGAGGCGCCCAAGATCGCGCTCATCGCTCTCGGTGTCGCCTTTCACCTCTATCTCAATGTGTACGCGGGCATCCGCGGGGTGGACGAGCAACTCATCGAGGCCGGGCAGTCGTTGGGACTCGGCCGGTGGGGGCTGATCCGGCATGTCGTGCTGCCGGGCGCGCTGCCCGGCGCGATGACCGGTCTGCGGTACTCGCTCGCCACCGCCTGGCTCGCGCTGGTCTTCGGCGAGTCCATCAACGCCGACGCCGGTATCGGCTTTCTGATGAACCAGGCCCGGGAGTTCTTCCGTACCGATGTGATCGTCGTCTGCCTGGTCGTCTACGCCTTTCTCGGGCTGCTCGCCGATGCCGTCGTCCGCACTCTCGAAAGGCTGCTGCTGCAATGGCGACCGACCTTCACGGGCCAGTGAGCCCGCGCCCCGCCGCCTCCGGCGACGGCAGCAAAGACAGCAAAAACGGCAAGGACAGCAAAGTCGGCGGACACGCAGCCGCGGTACGGGTCGAAGGGCTGACCAGGGCCTTCGACGGACGTCCGGTGATCGACAAGCTCGATCTGACGCTGCGGCCCGGGGAGTTCACGGTCCTGCTCGGCCGCAGCGGCTGCGGCAAGTCGACCCTGCTGCGGGTGCTCGCGGGCCTCGACCGCGATATCGAGGGCACGGTGCTCGTACCGAAACGGCGCGCGGTCGCGTTCCAGGCGCCCCGGCTGATGCCGTGGAAACGGGTCTGGCGCAATGTGCTGCTCGGTCTGGACGGCAAGCCCCAACGGGCCGTCGCCGAGAGCGCGTTGGAGGAGGTCGGGCTGAGCCACCGCTCCGGTGCCTGGCCCAAGACGCTCTCGGGCGGCGAGGCCCAGCGTGCCTCACTCGCGCGGGCGCTCGTACGGGAACCCGATCTGCTGCTGCTCGACGAGCCGTTCGGCGCGCTGGACGCGCTGACCCGGCTCAACGCGCAGCGTCTGGTGGCCGAGTTGTGGCAGCGGCGCGGCTGCGCGGTCCTGCTGGTCACGCATGACGTGGAGGAGGCGCTGCTGCTCGCGGACCGGGCGCTGGTGATGCGCGACGGCGTCATCGCGTACGAGACGGAGGTCGCGCTGGACCGTCCGCGCTCCGTGGGCGATCCGGGTTTCGCCGCGCTGCGCTCCCGGCTGCTCACCGAACTCGGTGTCGACGAACCGGCCGCGGACGCCGCCGCCTGAGCCCTCTCGTGCACCGTCCCTGAGACCTGTCGTACGCCGCCGCCTGAGCCCTCTCGCACACATCCGCCATCCCTCCCGGCGGGCTTCCCCGCCGCCCGACCGCCCCGTAGAGAGCCCCCGGTCAGCCCGTACGGAACCGGCCCCCAGCCCGGCCCCCTCCCCAGAAAGCCCTCTTCCCCATGAAACGCTTCCTGCCCGCCGTACTCCTCCCCCTCACCCTGCTGCTCACCGCCTGCTCCGGTGCCTCCTCCGCCGACGACTCGGGCGGCGCCGGCGGCAACACCGACGGCAAAGGTTCCGTGACTCTCAACGTCGGTGACCAGAAGGGCGGTGCCGAGGCCGTCCTGCGCGCCGCCGGTGAACTCGACGATCTCCCCTACAAGATCAAGTGGTCGACCTTCACCTCCGGTCCACCCATGCTCGAAGCCGTCAACGCCAAGGCCGTGGACGTCGGTTCCGTCGGCAACACTCCACCGGTCTTCGCCGCCGGAGCCGGATCGAAGATCACGATCGTGGCCGCGACCCACGGCTCCTCCCGGGGCGAGGCCATTCTCGTACGCAAAGACTCGCCGCTCACCAGGACCACCGATCTCCGAGGGAAGTCGGTCGCCGTCGCCCAGGGCAGTTCGGCGCACTACCAGCTCATCGCCTCGCTCAAGGAGGCCGGTCTCACACTGGACGACATCAAGGTCACGCTGTTGCAGCCGGCAGACGCACTCGCCGCGTTCACCAGCGGCAAGGTGGACGCGTGGGCGGTCTGGGACCCGTACACCTCACAGGTGCTACAGGCCGGACAGGGGCGGGTCCTGGCCGACGGCGAGGGCGTCGTCAACGGTCTGAACTTCCAGGTCGCCGCGCCTTCCGCCCTCGCGGACAAGGCGAAGGCCGAGGCCATCGGCGACTATGTCGAACGGCTGCGCCGGGCCCAGGACTGGGTCTTCGACCATCCCGAGGAGTGGGCGAAGGTCTGGGCGAAGGACACAGGACTGCCGTACGAAGTGGCCCTGGCCGCGGCGAAGCTGACGCACGGCACCCGGGTGCCGGTCGCCCTCGACCAGGCCGCCGTCGACTCCGAGCAGGCCATCGCCGACACCTTCGCCGATCTGGAACTCATCCCGCGCCGGTTCGACATCGCCGACTACGTGGACGACCGCTTCAACAAGGACCTGCCGCCGTCGACCTCCCCGGCACGCAGCTTCGGAAAGGCCTCTTCCCGATGAGCATTCATCTGCACTGGTTCCTGCCGACCGGGGGCGACGGACGGACGCTCGTGGACCGCCACGCGTACACCGACGGCGGGATCAAACGCTCCAGGATCACTCCGGTGAGCGGGGTCAGGGCGCCCGACATCGAGTATCTGGCACAGATCGCCAAGGCGGCCGAGCAGCTCGGGTTCGAAGCGGTACTGACACCGACGGGCACCTGGTGCGAGGACGCCTGGCTGACGACGGTGGCGCTCGCGCAGCAGACCGAGCGGCTGAAGTTCCTGGTGGCCTTCCGCCCGGGGCTGATCTCGCCGGTGCTGGCCGCGCAGATGGCGGCCACGTACCAGCGTGTCACCCGGGGCCGGCTGCTGCTCAATGTGGTGACCGGCGGCGACTCGACCGAGCAGCGGCGCTTCGGCGACCATCTCGACCACGACCGGCGCTATGCGCGGACGGCGGAGTTCCTGTCGGTGATCCGGGGGGTCTGGGGCGGGCGTCCCTATGACTTCGACGGGGAGCACTTCCAGGTGGAGGGCGGGCTCACCGCGCTGCCGCCGGACCCGCTGCCGGAGATCTTCTTCGGCGGCTCGTCCGCGGCGGCGGGCCCGGTCGCCGCCGAGCATGTGGATGTCTATCTGACCTGGGGCGAGCCGCCGGCCCAGGTGAAGGAGAAGATTGACTGGATCCGCGGTCTGGCGGAGGAGCGCGGCCGTACGGTCCGCTTCGGCATCCGGCTGCACACCATCTCGCGGGACTCCGCGAAGGAGGCCTGGGCCACGGCGGACCGGCTGCTGGAGGATCTCGACCCCGAGACGGTCGCCGCGGCCCAGCAGGCGCTCGGCAGGAGCGAGTCGGTGGGGCAGCAGCGGATGCTCGCCCTGCACGGCGGCTCGCGCGAGGGGCTGGAGATCTCGCCCAACCTCTGGGCGGGGGTGGGTCTGGTACGCGGCGGCGCGGGCACCGCGCTGGTGGGCAGCCACGCCGATGTGGCCGACCGGATCGAGGAGTACCACGAGCTGGGCATCGAGCACTTCGTGCTCTCCGGCTATCCGCACCTTGAGGAGGCGTACTGGTTCGGCGAGGGCGTGACCCCCGAGCTGGCGGCGCGCGGGCTGCTGGCGCAGGTGCCGCCCGCTCCGCTGCTGGGCGTGCCCGCGGCCAACGGGCGGCCGGCGTCCGCGCCCGGTGGCGCTCCGCTGCTGTTCGCCGGGGGCCGCTGAGCTGAGCGAGATACCTGCGTTTCGGGTGCACCGTCTTCGGGGGCATCGCCTTCGGGCACGCCGCCTTCGCATGCGCGGGAAGCGGGAAGATTCCCGGTTCCGGGGCTGTTCGTAGAAACGTGAACGACTTCGGGGTACGGGACGGGGCACGGGACATCGATGTGGTCGTCGTGGGCGCCGGACAGGCAGGTCTGTCCGGCGCTTACCATCTGCGGCGGTCCGGGCTCGTACCGGACAAGGACTTCGTCGTACTGGACCACGCCCCGCACCCCGGCGGCGCCTGGCAGTTCCGCTGGCCCTCGCTGACGTACGGCAAGGTCCATGGCATGCACGCGCTCCCCGGTATGGAGCTGATCACCGGGCCGGCCGATGACGACCGGCCCTCGTCGGAAGTGATCGGCGGCTACTTCACGGCGTACGAGCGGCGCTTCGGCCTGCGGGTCCACCGGCCGGTCGATGTGAAGGCGGTACGGGAGGGAACCGGCGGTCGGCTGCTGGTGGAGACCTCCGAGGGGAACTGGTCGGCGCGGGCGCTGATCAACGCCACCGGCACCTGGGACCGCCCCTTCTGGCCGCGCTATCCGGGCCAGGAGACCTTCCGTGGCCGCCAGTTGCACACGGCGGACTATCCGGGACCGGAGGAGTTCGCCGGACTGCGGGTGGTCGTGGTGGGCGGCGGCGCCTCGGGGACCCAGCATCTGATCGAGATCGCGAAGGTCGCGGCGGACACCACCTGGGTGACGCGCCGGCCGCCCGTCTTCCGCGAGGGACCGTTCGGCGAGGAACAGGGGCGGGCGGCCGTCGCGCTCGTCGACGAACGGGTACGCCAGGGCCTGCCGCCGGGGAGCGTGGTCTCGGTGACCGGTCTTCCGCTGAACGAGGCGATCGTCCGGGCGCGGGAGGAAGGCGTACTGGACCGGCTGCCGATGTTCGACCGGATCACCCCGTCCGGGGTGGCCTGGGACGACGGGCGAACGGTGCGGGCCGATGTGATCCTCTGGGCGACCGGGTTCCGCGCGGCCATCGACCATCTCGCGCCGATGGGCCTGCGCGAGCGCGGCGGCGGCATCCGCGTCGAGGGGACGCGCGCGGTACGGGACGAGCGCGTCCATCTGGTCGGGTACGGGCCGTCCGCCTCCACCATCGGCGCCAACCGTGCCGGGCGGGCCGCGGTACGGGAGATCAAGCGGCTGCTGGAACGCGAGCCCGCGGCGGCGGCCTGAGCGGCGCTTGCGAAGCCGTCGCCCACTGTCAGCCTTCGGTATTCGTGTCGGCGGACGCGCTGCCCTTTGCCTTGGCGCGGTTCTCGTTGAACTCCTCGACGTTCTGCAGGTGTTCGGAGTAGTTGTTGGTGAAGCGGGTGTCCCCCTTCGCCACGGTGACGAAGTACAGCCACTCCCCGCGCGACGGGTTGAGCGCCGCGTCCATCGCCTGCTCCCCCGGGTTCCCGATCGGTGTCGGCGTCAGACCCTTGTGCTGATAGGTGTTGTAGGGGCTGTCGATCCTCGTGTCGGCATGGGTGGTGTCGAGTGTGTTGCGGTTGAGCGCGTAGTTGAGGGTCGAGTCCATCTGGAGCGGCATGCCCAGGGCGAGCCGGTTGTGCACGACCCTGGAGACCTTGGGCATATCGGCCGCGGACTCGGCTTCGGCCTCGACGATGCTGGCGATGGTGACCGACTCATAGGTCGTCATTCCATTGCGCTGGGCTCCGGCGGTGATGTGATCGCCGGTGAACTTCTTGTTGGCGGTGTTGACCATATAGCTCAGCAGACCGGCCGCGGTGGTCGAGGAATCGATCGGATAGGTGGCCGGGAAGAGATAGCCCTCGGGGTTGCCCTTGGCCTCCTCCGGCAGCTTGAGCCGGGCCGTGGCCGCCGCGTTCCTGGTGGTGCCCGTCGGCAGTTCCAGGGCCTTGTCGACGGCGGCGTACACATCGGTGGCGCGTCGCCCCTCCGTGATGACCAGCGTCGAGGACTTCTCGCCACCGCTCTCCTCGGTCATGAGAAGTACGGGCAGCAGCACCGCCGCTCCGACGGCAAGGGTGGCGGCCACCAGCAGGACCAGTCGGCCACGGCGGGTCAGACGGGGCCTGCCACCGGGTCTCGCATCCGGAAGCTCGTTCATCATATGGGCACGGTAACCCGGAGTGATCACCGATCCCGGCACCTGCGGTGCGGCGACACGGTTCGTATACATACGGACGGATATTCCGCCAGTCCGTGTACGCATGGCGACCGTGCCATGGACACGCGGCTGCCCCCGGATGCGGTGCCGCCGGTTCCTGGTTCAGGGGAGCGGCGGCACTGCCGTACTCAGGGGGCGACCGGGGCCAGTTCCTCGTCGGCCTCATCGGTGTGGCCCGGCAGGCTGTCCCTGCGGACCAGGGCCGCATAGCGCCCGTCCCGCTGGAGCAGTTCGCCATGGGTGCCCTGCTCCACGACCCGGCCCGCGTCCAGGACCACGATCTGGTCCGCGTCCCTGACGGTGGAGAGCCGGTGCGCGATGGTGATCGTGGTGCGCCCCCGCGAGAGCGCGTCGATGGCTTCCTGTACGGCGTGTTCGGTACGGGTGTCCAGCGCGCTGGTCGCCTCGTCGAGGATCAGCACGGGCGGGTCGCGCAGGATCGTGCGGGCGATGGCGAGCCGCTGCTTCTCACCTCCGGAGAACCGGTATCCCCGCTCGCCCACCAGGGTGTCGTAACCGTCGGGGAGCGAGGCGATGTGGTCGTGGATCTGGGCCGCCCTGGCGGCCTTCTCTATCTCCTCGTCGGTGGCTTCGGGTCTGGCGAAGCGGAGATTCTCGGCAACGGAGGCATGGAAGAGATAGGTCTCCTGGGAGACCACTCCGACGGCCCGGGACAGGGTGTCGAAGTCCAGGTCGCGCACATCGACCCCGTCGAGCAGGACCCGGCCGCCGGTCACGTCGTACAGCCGGGGCACGAGATAGCTCAGGGTCGATTTGCCGGAGCCGGTAGGTCCGACGACAGCGAGGCTGCCGCCGGCCGGAACGGTCAGCTCGATCCCCTTCAGTGTCGGCTGCCCGCCCTTGTCGTCGTAGCTGAAGTCGACTCCGTCGAACCGCACTTCACCGCGGACCTTCTCGATCCCGACCGGGTGCTCGGCCTCGGTGATGTCGACGGGCAGGTCGAGATACTCGAAGATGCGCTGGAACAGGGCGAGTGAGGTCTGCATCTGCACTCCGGTGGAGAGCAGGCTCACGGCGGGCCGGAAGAGTCCCTGCTGAAGCGAGACGAAGGCGACGAGCGTGCCGATGGAGACGGTGGTGCCCCCGGCGCCCAGTGCTATGCCTGCGGCCCAGTAGATGACGGCGGGCATGGCGGCCATGACGATGCCGATCGTGGACATCCGCCAGCGGCCCGCCAGATTGGCCCGTACCTCCAGGTCGACCAGCCGCTCGGACTCGTCGGCGAAGGACCTGGTCAGCGAGTCCGCCCGCCCCATCGTGCGGCCGAGGAGGATACCGCTCACCGAGAGGGATTCGGTGACGGTGGCGGCCATGGTGGCCATCTGGCGCTGGCGGTCCGTGGTGATCTTCTTGCGCTCGTTGCCGACGAGACGGCTGATCCAGACGAACAGCGGCAGCAGGAGCAGCGAGACGACGGTGAGCCGCCAGTCCAGGGCGACCATCGCGACCACCGAGGCCACGACGGCCGTGAGGTTGGAGACCAGGGACGTCGCGGTCGAGGTGACGGTCGCCTGCATACCGCCGATGTCGTTGGCGATACGGGACTGGACCTCGCCGGTCCTGGTCCTGGTGAAGAAGGCGAGCGGCATCCGCTGGAGCTGGGCGTAGACACCGGTGCGCAGGTCGTGCATGACCCGCTGGCCGACCGTCGTCGAGATCAGCGTCTGGAGCACGCCGAAGACGCCGTTGACCACCGAGGTGGCGATCATGCCGAGGGCGAGCAGGCTGAGCAGTCCGGTACGGCCCTGCGGGATCGCGGTGTCGAGGATCTCGCGGAGCAGGAACGGCGAGGCGACCGAGACCAGCGACGAGGCGCCGACGAGCAGTCCCACGATCGCGAGCCGGCCGCGGTACGGACGGAAGAGACCGAAGATGCGCCGGAGCTGTGCGGGTGGCTCCGGCTGCCCCGGACGGTCGGTGCGGGGCGGGGGTGACCAGGTGGATTCCTCGGGTTTCATGGGCTCCTTCGACGGGCGGAACGGCTTCGGTGGAAGCGGTGGACGGTGGAAGCGGCGGGACAGGCGAGTCCCACCGCGCTCGGTCGGGCTCGGCTCTTTCCGGGCTTGGCCTTCCCAGCTCGGCCGCGCTCGGCTTTTCAGAGCCTAGCTCACTGTTACCTATGTACACAATGAACGGGCTCCTGATATTGTTCCCGCCATGAGCACTCCCGACGCGGACGGCATGCTGGCCGAGCAGTTGCTGCGGCTGACCCGTCGGCTCCAGCGCATCCAGAAGCGCCAGATGGAGCCGATCGGGATCACCCCCGCGCAGGCCCGGCTGCTGCGCACGCTCGCGTATTACGAACAGCCGCCGCGGATGGCCGATCTGGCCGAGCGGCTCGAAGTCGTGCCCCGTGCCGTGACCAGCCTGGTGGACGGTCTTGAGGCGAGCGGCTGGGTGCGGAGAGCACCCGATCGGACCAATCGCCGGGTTGTCCGGGTCGAGCTGACGGACACCGGCCGGGCCACCCTGCGGGCGCTGCGCGGCGCGCGGCGGGCCGCGGCGGAGGACATACTCGCGCCGCTCACCCCCGACCAGCGCGAAGTGCTCGGCGGACTGCTGTCGACGCTGGTCGACGGAGGCCACCACCGCCCCTGCTGAGCCGCCACCGGGCCCGCCCGTACGGCCGCGCCGGACCCCGCCGTACCGTCGCACCAGACCCTCGTGACCCCGTACGACCGGGCGTTTCACGCCGCGTCCGCTGGCTCGATCTGGCTCTCCGCGCGGAAAACCCATTGCCGTGAGCTGCCGGATGACGCGAACCTTGCACGGTTTGAGCCACTCCGCCCGGTCCACTCCACGAGTCATGGGACATCATGCAGATTCGCGACCTTCCGTATCCCGATCCGGGGATCCCCGACGTCCGGTCGGGCCCCCGGTTCCTGCTGTGGCTCGGACGCAACCAGTTGGGCGGGCAGCTCAAGGCCCTCGCCTGGGGCCTCCTGCACTTCACCGGTATCGGGGGGCTCTCGCTGGGCGCCGGGCTGGCCGTCCAGGCCGTGGTCGACCGCTCGGGCGGCCGGCTCGCGCTCGCCGGCGGGCTGATCGCGCTGTTCGGTGCCGCCATCGCGATCGGCGACACCATGCTGCACCGCACCGCCGTCACCAACTGGATCACCGCCGCCGCCCGCGTCCAGCAGCTCCTCGCCCGTAAGACCGCCGAGCTGGGCTCGGCGCTGACGCGCCGGGTCGCCGCCGGTGAGGTCGTCGCCGTCTCCACCGGCGATGTCGAGAAGATCGGCTGGTTCGTGGAGGCGGTCTCGCGCTTCCTGGCCGCCGCCCTCGCGATCGTGGTGGTCTGCGTGGGTCTGGTGATCTATCTGCCGGCGCTGGGCATTCTGGTCGCCCTCTCGGTGCCGGTGCTCGCCCTGGCCGTCCTGCCGCTGCTCCCCCGCGCCACCCAGCGCGCCGACATCCAGCGCGAGAAGGCCGGGAAGGCCACCGAGCTGGCCTCGGACACCGTCGCCGGACTGCGGGTACTGCGCGGCATCGGCGGCGAGGAGCTGTTCCTCGGGCGCTATCGCGCCGCCTCGCAGGAGGTCCGCAAGGCCGCCGTCCGCAGCGCCCGGATGTGGTCGCTGATCTCGGCGGTCCAGGTGCTGCTCCCGGGGACCCTGCTGCTGGCCGTCATCACGTACGGGGCGCGCCTCGCCCTGGACGGGCGTATCGAGGTCGGCGGGCTGGTGACCGTCTACAGCGCGGTGACCCTGATGCTCTTCCCGCTGCGCCACTTCGAGGAGATCGCGATGGCGTACTCGTTCTCCCGGCCCTCCGCGCGGCGCGCGGCGCGGGTGCTGTCGCTGGAGCGGACCGCGTACGAGGACGAGCGCGGCGGCCTCGACGACGCCCGGCCGACCGGGGACCTGTACGACCCCGCGACCGGACTGCTCGCCCCCGCCGGACTGCTGACCGCCGTGGTCTGCGGCGACCCGGACGCGGCGGGGCGGCTCGCCGAGCGGCTGGGCGGCCACGCGGCCGAGGAGGAGAAGAGCCCTTCCGTGCTGCTCGGCGGGGTGGCGCTGGACGATCTGCCGCTGGACGCGGCGCGCGCCAGCGTCCTCGTCCAGGACAAGGACCCGGTGCTGCTGTCCGGCACCCTCACGGAGCTGCTGGACATCCCGGCCTCCGGCGCGGTCGACCCGGAGAAGGCGCTCGCCGCCGCCCAGTGCGGGGATGTGCTCGACGCGCTCGTCCAGGCGTCGGTGGACGGCAGCGGCGATCCGATGCGGTCACGGATCACCGAGCGCGGCCGTTCGCTCTCCGGCGGCCAGCGCCAGCGGCTGGCCCTGGCCCGCTCGCTGGTCACCGACCCGGAGGTGCTGGTGCTCGACGAGCCGACCTCCGCGGTCGACTCGCACACCGAGGCGCGGATCGCCCGGAGTGTGAAGGAGCTGCGGGCCGGCCGTACGACCGTGGTGTTCGCCTCCTCGCCGTTGCTGCTGGACCACGCGGACCGGGTGGTGTTCGTCCATGAGGGCGAGGTCGCGGCCGTGGGTGCCCACCGCGAGCTGCTGCGGGACGAGCCCGGCTACCGGGCGGTCGTCACCCGCGAGACCGAGGCCGAACAAGAACAGGCACAGAGACAGGAACAGGAACAGGAACAGGAACAGCGCGCGAAACGGGACCACATCATGGAGCCCGCCGCCTCGCGGGCCCGGGAAGAGATCGAGGAATCAGCATGATCGGCGTGGCGCCACCGGCGTACGACCCGGCGGCCCCGGAGTCGGCGACGACCCTGCCGGTCGGGACCCCCGCGACCGTACGGTCCTATGTGAAGGAACTGCTCAGCCGGCACCGCACGGCGTTCATCCTGCTGATCGCCGTCAACGCGGTCTCGGTGATCGCCTCGATGGTGGGCCCCTATCTGCTCGGCGGCATCGTCGAGGACCTCTCCGAGGGGGCGCGCGAACTGCCCCTGGCGCGCACGGCGGCCGTCTTCGCACTCGCGCTGATCGTCCAGACCGTATTCGTACGGCTGGTACGGCTGCGTGGGGCGATGCTGGGCGAGGAGATGCTCGCGGATCTGCGTGAGGACTTCCTCGTACGGTCCGTGGCGCTGCCCCCCGGTGTGCTGGAGCGGGCGGGCACCGGCGATCTGCTCTCCCGTATCACCACCGACATCGACCGGCTGGCCAACGCCATGCGCGAGGCCGTGCCGCAGCTCGCCATCGGCGTGGTGTGGGCGGCGCTGCTGATCGGCGCGCTGACGGTCACCGCGCCGCCGCTGGCGCTGGCGGTGCTGGTGGCGCTGCCGCTGCTGGTCCTCGGATGCCGCTGGTACTTCCGGCGCGCGCCCTCGGCGTACCGCTCGGAGGCCGCCGGGTACGCGGCGGTGGCCGCCATGCTCGCCGAGACGGTCGACGCCGGCCGGACGGTGGAGGCGCACCGCCTCGGCGGGCGCCGGGTGGCGCTGTCGGAGCGGCGGATCAAGGAGTGGACCGCCTGGGAGCGGTACACGCTGTGGCTGCGGTCGGTGCTGTTCCCGACCATCAACCTCACCCATACGACGATCTTCCTGGCCGTGCTGGTGCTGGGCGGTTCCTTCGTCCTCCAGGGCTGGATCACGGTCGGCCAGCTCACGACGGGTGCGCTGTTCGCCCAGATGCTGGTGGAGCCGGTGGGGCTCATCCTGCGCTGGTACGACGAACTCCAGGTCGCCCAGGTGTCCATCGCCCGGCTCGTCGGGGTACGGGACATCGAGCCGGACGCAGGCGACGCCTCGGTCGTGCCGGACGGCCGGGATGTCAGCGCGGACCGGGTGCACTTCGGCTACCGCGAGGGCGTCGACGTACTGCACAAGGTCACCCTGGATGTCAGCCCCGGCACCCGGCTCGCGCTGGTCGGCCCGTCGGGCGCCGGGAAGTCGACCCTGGGCCGGCTGCTCGCGGGCATATACGGGCCGCGGCAGGGCCGTATCGCCCTGGGTGGCGCGGAGCTGTCCCGGATGCCCGCCGAGCGGGTCCGGGAGCATGTCGCGCTGGTCAACCAGGAACACCACGTGTTCGTGGGCTCGCTCCGCGACAATCTGCTGCTGGCCCGTACGGGCGCGACGGACGCCGAGCTGTGGGCGGCCCTGGGGGCGGTCGACGCGGACACCTGGGCGCGGGCGCTGGAGGAAGGTCTGGACACCGGGGTCGGCTCCGGCGGTACGGCCCTGACGCCGGCGCAGGCCCAGCAGATCGCGCTGGCCAGGCTGGTCCTGGCGGATCCGCACACCCTGGTCCTCGACGAGGCGACCTCGCTGCTCGACCCCCGGGCCGCCCGGCATCTGGAGCGCTCACTGGCCCGGGTGCTGGACGGGCGTACGGTCGTGGCGATCGCGCACCGGCTGCACACCGCGCATGACGCGGATGTGATCGCGGTGGTCGAGGAGGGCCGGATCAGCGAGCTGGGCAGCCATGACGAACTGGTGGCGGCGGACGGCGCGTACGCGGCACTGTGGCGGTCCTGGCACGGGTGATCGCGGCAGGGGCCGGGGCCTACCCCGTACGACGGGTGAGCCCCGGCCCCTCCGTACCGCCGCCATATGACGTTCAGCGCCTATATGACGTTCAGTGCCGCCGCGCCGCCGACTCCGCCCAGGACCATGAACGCCGGCATCAGCACCTTCAGCTCCACCCAGCTGCCGGCCCGGAAGCGCATGCCCTTCGGCGGTCCTATCGGGTACCAGCGCTTGCGGCCCAGGGGTATGGGCCACAGGATCGGGCAGCCCGACACCGTCAGCGCGTCCCCGATGTCATGCACCAGCGCGCCCAGGACGATCGGCAGGCCCAGCCAGAGGTACTCCTGCCCCGGGGCCGTGAACAGCCAGTCCGCGCCATTGCCCGGCTCGTCCAGCACGCCCGTCAGGATCCAGGCGCCGGCCGCGCCGAGCAGCCAGACGAGCACATCGCTGGAGACCCGCGCGGCCCGCCACAGCAGCCCCTCCACGGCCAGTACGACATGGACGAAGAGGATCGCGAGCACCGCCCAGCGCCCGCCGACGTATGCCAGGGCAGAGGCGCCCGCGCCGATCAGGACCGCCCAGAGCCAGGTGTGGGTCAGCGTGCGGTGGCCGCCGCTCCTGCGGGGGTCGCCCGGCTTCCTGGTCGCCTTGTAGACGGCGTACGACAGTTTGTCGACGATCTCGCAGAGCCCCTTGGACACCGGTCCGAACGCACGGGAGATCGTGGCGGCCTTGTGGTCCAGGTCGGGCGCGAGCGCGGCGCCCGCGCAGATCAGCGCGCCGGCCACCAGGACCGGCCAGGGCATCCCGTGCCCGGCGGCGGCCGCCGCGGCACCCACCCCCAGCCAGGCCGCCGCCCCTGACAGGGAGTGTGCCGGTCCCATCATGCTCGTACCCGCCCCAATGCAGTTGTGGTGGAGCCCCGCACGGAGAAACCCCGCGTGGCCGGGCTCAGTTGACAGGCCAGCGTACCGTCCGCGATCTTCGCTTCCCCCGCCGGTTCCCGGATCCGGGGGAAAGGCAGGCAAGATGGGGGCGTGACCCTTATCGATCAGCTCCCGCCGGACGCCGACCCCGATGCCCTGTTCGAGGCCTTCTCCTCCTGGGCGGAGGGCCAGGGCATCACGCTCTACCCGGCTCAGGAGGAGGCGCTGATCGAGGTGGTGTCCGGGGCCAATGTCATCCTGTCCACCCCCACCGGCTCGGGAAAGAGCCTGGTCGCGGCGGGTGCGCACTTCACGGCGCTGGCCCAGGACAAGGTCACCTTCTACACCGCGCCGATCAAGGCACTGGTCTCGGAGAAGTTCTTCGACCTGTGCAAGCTGTTCGGTACGGAGAATGTCGGCATGCTGACCGGCGACGCGTCCGTCAACGCGGACGCGCCGGTGATCTGCTGCACCGCCGAGGTGCTGGCCTCGATCGCGCTGCGCGACGGCAAGTACGCGGACATCGGCCAGGTCGTGATGGACGAGTTCCACTTCTACGCGGAGCCGGACCGTGGCTGGGCCTGGCAGATCCCCATCCTGGAGCTGCCGCAGGCGCAGTTCATCCTGATGTCGGCGACCCTCGGCGATGTCTCGCGCTTCGAGGAGGACCTGACCCGGCGTACGGGCCGGCCGACCTCCGTCGTACGGTCGGCGACCCGGCCGGTCCCGCTGTCGTACGAGTACCGTCTCACCCCGATCACCGAGACGCTGACGGAGCTGCTGGAGACCCGGCAGGCGCCGGTCTACATCGTGCACTTCACCCAGGCCGCGGCCGTGGAGCGGGCGCAGTCGCTGATGAGCATCAATATGTGCTCGCGGGAGGAGAAGGACCGTATCGCCGAGCTGATCGGCAACTTCCGCTTCACCACCCGGTTCGGGCGGAATCTGTCGCGGTACGTGCGCCATGGCATCGGTGTGCACCACGCGGGGATGCTGCCCAAGTACCGCAGGCTGGTGGAGAAGCTGGCGCAGGCCGGTCTGCTGAAGGTGATCTGCGGTACGGACACGCTCGGCGTCGGCGTCAATGTCCCCATCCGTACGGTGCTGTTCACCGCGCTCACCAAGTACGACGGCAATCGCGTCCGTACGCTGCGCGCGCGGGAGTTCCACCAGATCGCGGGCCGGGCGGGGCGCGCCGGATTCGATACGGCGGGTCTGGTCGTCGCGCAGGCGCCGGAGCATGTGGTGGAGAACGAGAAGGCGCTGGCCAAGGCGGGCGACGATCCGAAGAAGCGCCGCAAGGTGGTGCGCAAGAAGGCGCCCGAAGGCTTTGTGGCCTGGTCGGAGACGACCTTCGAGAAGCTCATCGGCTCCGATCCCGAGCCGCTGACCTCCCGTTTCCGGGTCACTCACACCATGCTGCTGTCGGTGATCGCACGGCCGGGCAATGCCTTCGAGGCGATGCGCCGGCTGCTGGAGGACAACCACGAGCCGCGCAGGCAGCAGCTCCGGCACATCCGGCGGGCCATCGCCATCTACCGTTCGCTGCTGGACGGCGGGGTGGTGGAGCAACTGGCGACACCGGACGCGGAGGGCCGTATCGTCCGGCTGACCGTCGATCTCCAGCAGGACTTCGCGCTGAACCAGCCGCTGTCGACCTTCGCGCTGGCCTCGTTCGAGCTGCTGGACCCCGAATCCCCTTCGTACGCGCTGGACATGGTCTCCGTCGTCGAGTCGACGCTCGACGATCCGCGGCAGATCCTCGCGGCGCAGCAGAACAAGGCGCGCGGCGAGGCGGTCGCCGCGATGAAGTCGGACGGTGTCGAGTACGAGGAGCGGATGGAGCGGCTCCAGGAGGTCTCGTACCCCAAGCCGCTCGAAGAGCTGCTGGTGCACGCGTACAACACCTATCGCAAGAGCCACCCCTGGGTGGGTGACCATCCCGTGTCGCCCAAGTCGGTGATCCGGGACATGTACGAACGGGCGCTGTCCTTCACGGAGTTCACCTCGTTCTACGAGCTGGCCAGGACCGAGGGCATTGTGCTGCGCTATCTGGCGGGCGCGTACAAGGCGCTGGAACACACCATTCCGGACGATCTCAAGTCGGAGGATCTGGAGGATCTCACCGCGTGGCTCGGCGAGATGGTCCGGCAGGTGGACTCCAGTCTGCTGGACGAGTGGGAGCAGCTCGCCAATCCCGAGGTGGAGACGGCCGAGCAGGCGCAGGAGAAGGCCGACCAGGTCAGGCCGGTCACGGCCAATGCCCGGGCCTTCCGGGTGCTCGTGCGCAACGCGATGTTCCGCCGGGTCGAGCTGGCCGCCCTGGACCGGATCGGTGAACTGGGCGAGCTGGACGGCGAGTCGGGGTGGGACGCGGACGCCTGGGGCGAGGCGATGGACGCGTACTGGGACGAGTACGAGGACCTGGGCACCGGGCCCGACGCCCGCGGGCCCAAGCTGCTGGCCATCGAGGAGGATCCGGCGCACGGGCTGTGGCGGGTGCGCCAGACCTTCGCCGACCCCAACGGCGACCACGACTGGGGCATCAGCGCGGAGGTCGATCTCGCGGCCTCCGACGAGGAGGGCCTGGCAGTGGTGCGTGTCACGGCCGTCGGGCAGCTCTGAGACGCGTGCAGCACTGAGAATGGGGACGAGAGCGGCAAGAGGAGAACGGGAGTACAGCGCACCATGACAAATCCCGCCGAGCGGCTGGTCGATCTGCTCGATCTGGAGCGGATCGAGGTCGACATCTTCCGCGGGCGCAGCCCTCAGGAGTCCCTGCAGCGGGTCTTCGGCGGCCAGGTGGCCGGCCAGGCGCTGGTCGCGGCGGGCCGTACCACCGACGGGGACCGGCCCGTCCACTCGCTGCACGCGTACTTCCTGCGGCCGGGGCGGCCGGGGGTGCCGATCGTCTACCAGGTCGAACGGATCAGGGACGGACGGTCGTTCACCACCCGCAGGGTCACCGCCGTCCAGCAGGGCCGCACGATCTTCAATCTGACGGCCTCCTTCCACCGGCCCGAAGAGGGCGGTTTCGAGCACCAGTTGCCGCCCCGGCTGGACTTCCCGGACCCGGAGACGCTGCCCACGGTCACCGAGGAGGTACGGGGGCATCTGGGGCAACTGCCGCAGTCGCTGGAGCGGATGGCCCGGCGCACGCCGTTCGACATCCGGTATGTGGAGCGGCTGCGGTGGACGCAGGAGGAGATCAAGGACGCGGACCCGCGGAGCGCGGTGTGGATGCGGGCGGTGGGACCGCTGGGCGACGATCCGCTGGTGCACACCTGCGCGCTGACCTACGCGAGCGACATGACCCTGCTGGACGCGGTCCGGATCCCCGTCGAGCCGCTGTGGGGCCCGCGGGGCTTCGACATGGCGTCGCTGGATCATGCGATGTGGTTCCACCGGCCGTTCCGGGCGGACGAGTGGTTTCTGTACGACCAGGAGTCGCCGATCGCGACGGGTGGCCGGGGGCTGGCCCGGGGCCGGATCTACGACCGTGCGGGCCGGCTGCTGGTGTCGGTGGTGCAGGAGGGGCTGTTCCGGCGGCACGGGACGGCGGGTTCACAATGAGGACAGAACGCCGGAGACCGAGGAGATCCTGATGACTCTGTACGACATCCCGCTGCGCACCCTCGCGGGTGAACCCACTTCCCTGGCCGCCTACAAGGGCACGGCCGTCCTGCTGGTGAACGTCGCGTCCAAGTGCGGTCTGACCCCGCAGTACGCCGGTCTGGAGCGGCTCCAGCAGCAGTACGGGGACCGGGGTTTCACCGTCCTCGGCGTGCCCTGCAACCAGTTCGCGGGACAGGAGCCCGGCACCGCGGAGGAGATCCAGACCTTCTGCTCGGCGACCTATGGGGTGAGCTTCCCGCTGCTGGAGAAGACGGATGTGAACGGGGAGACCCGGCACCTGCTCTACGCGGAGCTGACGGCCACGGCCGACGCCGAGGGCGCGGCGGGCGATGTGCAGTGGAACTTCGAGAAGTTCCTGATCTCCCGTACGGGTGAGGTCGTCGCCCGGATCCGGCCGCGTACGGAGCCGGAGGCGCCCGAGGTGATCGCGGCGATCGAGGCCCAGCTTCCCGGCTGAGTGACAGGGGGTGGGGCCGGGGCTGCCCACGGCGGCCCCGGCCCTGCCTCCGGGGTCAGCGGATCGGCATGCCCGACAGCGTGCGGGCGATCACCAGCCGCTGGATCTCGCTCGTCCCCTCGAAGATCGTGTAGATCGCGGCGTCGCGGTGCATGCGCTCCACCGGGTACTCGCGGGTGAAGCCGTTGCCGCCCAGGATCTGTACGGCCTGCGCCGTGACCTGCTTGGCCGTCTCACTGGCGTACAGCTTGGACATCGAGCCCTCGGCGGAGGTGAAGGGCTTGCCCGTGGCCGCCATCCAGGAGGCGCGCCACACCAGCAGCCGGGAGGCGTCGATCCGGGTGCGCATGTCGGCCAGTTGGAAGGCGATGCCCTGGTTGTCGATGATCGGGCGGCCGAACTGGCTCCTGGTCATGGCGTAGTCGAGCGCCACCTCGTACGCCGCGCGGGCCGTGCCCACCGCCATCGCGCCGACGGCCGGGCGGGAGGCCTCGAAGGTGGCCATCGCCGCGTTCTTCACCCGCTCGCCGCCCGCCTCCTTCGCCCGCTCGCGGGCCCGGGCGAGCCGCTCGTCCAGCTTCTCCTTGCCGCCGAGCAGACAGTGCCCTGGAATCCTGACGTCCTCCAGGACGACCTCGGCGGTGTGCGAGGCGCGGATGCCGTGCTTCCTGAACTTCTGGCCCTGGGAGAGGCCGGGGGTCGCGGGCGGGACGATGAAGGAGGCGTGGCCCCTCGTACCGAGACCGGGGTCGACGACGGCGACCACCACATGGACATTGGCGATACCGCCGTTGGTGGCCCAGGTCTTGGTGCCGTTCAGCACCCACTCGTCCGTGGCCTCGTCGTACACCGCGCGGGTGCGCATCGCGCCGACGTCGGAGCCGGCGTCGGGCTCGGAGGAGCAGAAGGCGGCGACCTTCACCTCGTCGGCGTCGCCGTACATCTGCGGGATCCAGGTGCCTATCTGCTCGTCGGTGCCGTTGGCGAGGACGCCGACGGCCGCCAGGCCCGTACCGACGATCGACAGGGCGATGCCCGCGTCGCCCCAGAACAGCTCCTCCATGGTCATCGGGATACCGAGGCCGGTGGGGTCGAAGAACTGCTGGGCGTAGAAGTCGAGGGAGTAGACGCCGATCTTGGCGGCCTCCTGGATGACCGGCCAGGGGGTCTCCTCGCGCTCGTCCCACTCGGCGGCGGCCGGACGAATGACGTCCGCGGCGAAGCCGTGCAGCCAGTCGCGGACCTGCTTCTGGTCGTCGTTGAGTTCGAACGCGAACTCGGCCATGTTCCCCTCCAGCGCTGCGCCGGTACCCGCAACCATGGCGTCACCGACCGACGTTACTCATGGTAACCCCAGTCTGTTACCCGTAGGTAGAGAATGTCAACCGGCCATGGTCTGATCAGCATTGACGGCGGGCAGGGTGTTACTTTGCCGGTGCGTCGGGCAATCGCATGGGCGGGGAGACACAGCTATGGAGACCACACAGCAGGCCGAGCAGCAGCGGTCCGCGCGCCAGCGGAGGCGCCAGTTGCTGGAGGCCGCCGACCGGGTGGTGCTCCGGGACGGCCCCCAGGCCTCCATGAACGCCATCGCCGCCGAGGCGGGCATCACCAAGCCCATTCTCTACCGGCACTTCGGGGACAAGGGCGGGCTGTACCGCGCGCTCGCCAAGCGCCACACCGACGCACTGCTGGACGCCCTGCGGGCCGCGCTGGACGCGCCCGCCGAGCGGCGCCGGCGGGTGGAGGCCACCCTCGACACGTACCTCGCCGCGATCGAGGCCCGGCCGCAGGTCTACCGCTTCCTGATGCACCCGGCCGAGGACAGCCAACTGCCGGAGCAGGGCTTCGATGTGGGCCGCCACTCGGCGCCGCTGCTGCGCCGCCTCGGCGAGGAACTCGCGAAGGTCATCGAGGAGCGGGTGGACCTCGGCCCGGACAGCGGGCAGCTCGCGCGGGTCTGGGGCCATGGCATCGTCGGGATGATGCACGCGGCCGGTGACTGGTGGCTCGGTGAACGGCCCTGCTCGCGCGAGCAGTTGGTACGGAGCCTCGCGGACCTGCTGTGGGGCAGACTGGCGACGGTGGACGACCGCGAGGGCGGGCCCGGGTTCTGAAACGGCTTTCCGGAATCTGAAGCGGCTTCGGAACCCGCGGAATGCCGCTCTCAGGCAGGCCTTCAGACAGGCCGCGACCACGCGGCCCGGCGCGCCGCGCGCAGCACCCGGGAGCGGCGCCGCCCGCTGAGCCGGTCGGGGTAGACCGTACCGTCGAGATGGTCGCACTCGTGCTGGAGACAGCGCGCGAAGAAGCCCGAGCCCTCGATCCGTACCGGCTCCCCATGGCGGTCGACGCCCTCCGCGACGGCATGGTCGTACCGCTCGGTGCCCGCCTCAAGTCCCGGCAGCGAGAGACAGCCCTCGGGGCCGCGCAGCACGATGTCGTCCGCCCGGGTCAATCGCGGATTGACGAGGTGTCCGAGGTGGCGGATGTCCTCGTCGTCCGGGCAGTCGTACACGAACACCCGCAGCGGTACGCCGATCTGGTTCGCGGCGAGCCCGACCCCCCGGGCGGCGTACATCGTCGCGAACAAGTCCTCGATCAGTCCGGACAGGGCGGGACCGAAGTCCGTGACGGGCTCGCAGGGGGCGTGCAGGACCGGATCGCCCAGTGTTCTCAAGGCGCGTACCCGCCCGGCGCTGCCGGGGATCGAACGGTTCGACATGCCGGTCAGGGTACGGTCACTGTGACCTCCGCCTTCCCGCCCGGTGCCGCGGTTCGGGCCCTTGGCCGGATCTCGATAGGCTGACCCCGGACCGACGCAAGGAGGATCAAGGACGATGGCAGGCAACACGGACCCGCTGACGCCACGGGCCAAGCTGGCCGTGACGGCGGGCAAGGCCGCTGCCGCGGTGTCGCGCGCCGCCGGCCGCGGCAGCGGATCGGTGATCGGCGGGAAGGTGGCGCTCAGACTCGACCCCGACCTGCTGGGTCGGCTCGCGCAGCACCTCGACGTCATCCTCGTGTCGGCGACGAACGGCAAGACCACCACGACCCGGCTGATCGCCGAGGCCCTGCGGGCCGCGGGCCCCGTGGTGTCCAATGCGCTCGGCGCCAATATGCCGGCCGGTATCACCTCGGCCCTCGCGGGCGGTTCCGACGCCAAGTACGGCGTGATCGAGGTCGACGAGAAGTACCTCGCCGGGGTGGCGCGGGACACCACGCCGAAGGCGATCGCGCTGCTCAACCTCTCCCGCGACCAGCTCGACCGCGCCGCCGAGACCCGGATGCTCGCCGAGAAGTGGCGCGAGGGGCTGGCCGGTACGAAGGCCGTCGTGATCGCCAACGCCGACGACCCGCTGATCGTCTGGGCCGCCTCCTCCTCGCCCAATGTCGTCTGGGTGGCCGCGGGCCAGGAGTGGAAGGACGACGCCTGGTCGTGCCCCGCCTGCGGCGGTGTGATGCAGCGTCCGGGCGACGACTGGTTCTGCGGGGAGTGCGGCTTCCGCCGGCCCGCGCCGAGCTGGGCGCTCCACGGCGACCATGTCCTCGACCCGCACGGCTCGGCCTGGCCGATCCATCTCCAGCTCCCGGGCCGCGCCAACAAGGCGAACGCCGCCACCTCGGCGGCCGTCGCGGCGACGTTCGGGGTGCCGCCGCAGGTGGCGCTGGAGCGGATGTACCAGGTGCAGGCCGTGGCCGGGCGGTACGACGTGGTGTCGTTCCTCGGCCGCGATCTGCGGCTGCTGCTCGCCAAGAACCCCGCGGGCTGGCTGGAGACGTTCTCGCTGATCGATCCGCCGCCGTCGCCGGTCATTCTCGCCGTGAACGCCCGGGGGGCGGACGGCACCGACACCTCGTGGCTCTGGGACGTCGACTACACCCGGCTCGCCGGCCATCCGATCTTCGTCATCGGTGACCGCAAGCTGGACCTCGCCGTACGCCTGGAGGTCGCGGGGCTGGACTTCCGGGTCTGTGAGACGCCGGACGAAGCCGTGCGGATGGCGCCGCCCGGACGGATCGAGGCCATCGCCAATTACACCTCGTTCCAGGACCTTCGCAGACGGGTGGGGAACTGACCTGATGTCGGGATACACGAGTCCACGGACGCCTGGAGGACGAGGGAGAATGAGCGACAGCAGCCTGCGCCTGGTGTGGATCTACCCCGATCTGCTGAGCACCTACGGAGACCAGGGCAACGCCCTGGTGGTGGAGCGCCGGGCACGGCAGCGCGGACTGAACGTGACCCGCGTGGATGTACGCAGCGACCAGCCGGTGCCGACCTCCGGCGACATCTATCTGATCGGCGGCGGCGAGGACAGGCCGCAGCGGCTGGCGGCGGAGCGGCTGCGCCGTGACGGGGGTCTCAGCCGGGCCGTCTCGAACGGCGCGATCGTCTTCTCGGTCTGTGCCGGCTATCAGATCCTGGGCCATGAGTTCATCAACGACCTCGGCGAGCGCGAGGCCGGACTCGGGCTGCTCGATGTGGTGTCCACGCGCGGCGAGGGCGAGCGGTGTGTCGGCGATGTGCTGGCGGACATCGATCCCCGGCTGAACCTGCCGCAGCTCACCGGTTTCGAGAACCACCAGGGCATCACCCATCTCGGCCCGACGGCACGGCCGTTCGCGCGGACCAGGCTCGGCCGCGGCAACGGTACGGGCGACGGTACGGAGGGCGCGTACAACGACACCGTGTTCGGTACGTACATGCACGGCCCGGTCATGGCGCGCAACCCGCAGATCGCGGACCTGCTGCTGAAGCTGGCCCTCGATGTGAACGCGCTGCCGCCGACGGACGACCGGTGGTACGACGCGCTGCGCGCCGAGCGGGTGGCGGCGGCGGTCCAGCCCGCCTGACCCGGCCGGCTCTTCCCCGGCCCGCTCCGGTCCTCCGGACCGCGGGCCGGGGCTCGGTGCGCGGGCCTGTGCGGACGTACGCAGGCGTACGGCCCGGGCGCGGCAGGCGTGTCCAGAAGGCGGACTCCGGGTTTCGGTCCCCCCGCCGCCCGCCGGTAGGGTGGCCGGGATCTGTCCGGACGATGGGGTCCGGCCGTCGGCCCACGTTGCAAAGGTATCCCGGGCAATGCGAATTGGTGTGCTCACCTCAGGCGGCGACTGCCCCGGCCTCAACGCCGTGATCAGGTCCGTCGTGCACCGCGCCGTCGTCGACCACGGCGACGAGGTGATCGGGTTCCACGACGGCTGGAAGGGCCTGCTGGAGGCCGACTACCGCAAGCTCGACCTGGACGCCGTCGCCGGGATCCTGGCCCGCGGCGGTACGATCCTGGGCTCGTCCCGGGTCCAGCCCGCGCATCTGCGCGACGGGGTGGAGCGCGCCAGGGGCCATGTGGCGGATCTGGGGCTCGACGCGATCATCCCCATCGGCGGTGAAGGCACCCTCAAGGCGGCCCATCTGCTCTCCGAGGCCGGGCTGCCCATCGTCGGCGTACCGAAGACCATCGACAACGACATCGCCTCGACCGATGTGACCTTCGGCTTCGACACGGCCGTCGGGGTTGCCACCGAGGCACTGGACCGGCTGAAGACCACCGCCGAGTCCCATCAGCGGGTCCTGATCGTGGAGGTCATGGGCCGGCACACCGGGTGGATCGCGCTGCACTCCGGCATGGCGGCCGGCGCCCACGCCATCGTCGTACCGGAGCGCCCGTTCGACATAGGCGAGCTGACCGAACTGGTCGGCAAGCGGTTCTCGGCGGGCAAGAGGTTCGCGATCGTGGTGGTCGCGGAGGGCGCGAAGCCGCGCGAGGGCTCCATGGAGTTCGACGAAGGCGGCAAGGACATCTACGGCCACGAGCGGTTCGCGGGCGTTGCCCGGCAGCTCGCCATCGAGCTGGAGGAACGGCTCGGCAAGGAGGCCAGGCCGGTGATACTCGGCCATGTTCAGCGCGGCGGCACCCCCACGGCGTACGACAGGGTCCTGGCGACCCGGTTCGGCTGGCACGCCGTCGAGGCGGCGCACCGCGGCGAGTTCGGCATGATGACCGCGCTGCGCGGCACGGACATCCTCATGGTGCCGCTGGGCCAGGCCGTGGAGACGCTCAAGACGGTGCCCGCGGAGCGGTACGCCGAGGCGGAGTGCGTGCTCTGACCGGACGGCTTCCGGCCGACCGGGCCCGGCCCGCTCGCACCGACGGAAGAACCGCCCCCGCCCGCCGAGGCGCCCGGGGGCGGTTCTAGTCTGTACGGACAACCGGCGCGAATCCGGCCGGGTGGAGCAGTCACGTCCCACGGCGGGAGCACACGGATGGATCACGGCGGGCACGGCATGACCATGGATCTGCCGCCGTTCACGCTGGGACGGGCCCTGGAGTACTCTCCGGACCTCTTCTTCCTGATCGGGTGTCTGCTGGCGCTCGCGCTGTACGGCGTGGGTGTGCTGCGGCTGCGGCGGCGCGGGGACGAGTGGTCCGTCGGCCGGACCGTCGCGTTTGTGACCGGTGTGCTGACCGTGGCGCTGGTGATGTGCACCGGGCTGAACGACTACGGCATGGTCATGTTCAGCGCGCACATGATCCAGCACATGGTGATCAGCATGGTGTCGCCGATCCTGCTGCTGCTCGGCGCTCCGGTGACGCTGGCGCTGCGGGCGCTGCCGGTGGCGGGCCAGGGCCGCAAGGGGCCGCGCGAGCTGCTGCTGGCGGTGCTGCACAGCCGTTATGTGCGGATCGTCACACACCCCGCCTTCACCATCCCGCTGTTCATCGCGAGCCTGTACGGGCTGTACTTCACGCCTCTCTTCGACTTCCTCATGGGGTCCAAGGCCGGGCACATCGCGATGATGGTGCACTTCCTCGCGGTCGGTCTGATCTTCTTCTGGCCGATCATGGGCGTCGACCCGGGACCGCACCGGCCCAACCATCTGATGCGGATGCTGGAGCTGTTCGCCGGGATGCCCTTCCACGCCTTCTTCGGGATCGCGCTGATGATGGCGAGCGAGCCGATGGTCGCGGCGTACCGCACTCCCCCGGTCTCGCTCGGGATCGACGCCCTCACCGATCAGAACGCGGCGGGCGGTATCGCCTGGGCGTTCAGCGAGATCCCCTCGGTGCTGGTGCTGCTGGCGCTCGTCTACCAGTGGTACCGCTCGGAACAGCGGCAGGCGAAGCGCTCCGACCGGGCCGCCGAGCGCGACGGCGACAAGGAGCTGGCGGAGTACAACGCGTATCTCGCCTCGCTCCAGGCCCGGAGCCAGTAGGCAGTGGCCGGGGGCCAGTAGTCGGGAGCCGGTAGCGCGAAGGCCCTGTCGCGGGCGACGATGGGCGCTACGGCCCCGGCCCGGAGGAGGACCCAGATGCCCCGCTCGACGAAGACGATGGGTGTGGTGACCGTCGGCGCGCTGGTCCTGGTGACGGGGTACACGGCGGTGCTCGGCGGGAACGGGTGGCTCTGGTTCGGGTGGGTGGTGCTCGCGCTGATCACCATCGCCATGACCGCCGCGCACGGACGCTGAGCGGGTCGGGGCGCAGGCCCGGGGCCCAAGCTCTGCGAGCTCGGTGGTCAGAGCGCGCCCGCGTCCCTGGCCGTCCAGACCGAGGGGTACAGCGGCCGGAAACCCAGCTCGTCCCGGATCCTGAGGTTCGAGACGATGCCGTACCAGGGGTCGGGGTCCGTCCGCTGGTCCATCCCTTCCGGCAGCGGTACGCCATTGATCCGGTGGGCCTCCACGGCCGTCAGCGGGGCGTCGTCCGCGATGTTGTACTTGCCCGCCGCCGTCCCGGGCGCGTACAGCAGCCGGATCAGCCCCTGGGCCACATCGGCGTGGTGGACCATCTGGAGCCGCTGGTGGCCGGCCCAGGAGGACGCCCACTGGAGGGCCTGGGCGAGATGCGGGTCGCCGTCCCCGTAGACGAAGGCGAGCGAGCCGATCCGTACGGTCATACCGCGCACGTCTGCGCCGGGTTCGGCGTCGTGGCCGCTGTTGTGGAGTGCGAGCAGGCCTGCCTCCGCCTCGCCCTTGGACCGGGCGTACGCGCCCCACAGCAGGCCGCCGGGCACGGGCTCGTCGTCCTCGGTGAGCGGCCTGCCCCGGCCCGCGCCGTACGCGAGGTTCGTGCTCACCTGTACGAAGCGGCTCACGCCGCTGTCCCGCGCGGCCCGGCCGAGGGTGAGCGCGCCGTCACGGTTGACGGCCCAGGCCTCCTCGTCCGGGACTCCGCGGAAGGCCGCAGCGATGTTCACCACCGCGTCCGCGCCCTCCAGCGCCGCGGGGAGGCTCTTCGCGTCCCGCAGGTCGCCGACCGCGATCCGCGCGCCCAGCGCGGCGAACGGCGCGCCGCGCTCCTCGTCCCGTACCAGTACCCGGACCGTGTCGCCCGGGGCGGTGCGCCGGAGCAGCCTCGGTACGAACCGGCGGCCGACCTGCCCCGTCACACCTGTCACCAGCGTCAGCATCGTCTTCTCTCCCTGCTCCGGTGTCTGCGCCCCGCATGTCTCTGCCGGGCGGTTCCAGCCTGGCCGGGGCCCGGCCCGGCGGGGAGAGACGTTCCTGTCCTGGGACCGGCTCTCCCTGGATGGGCCCGCCGTCCGGCGTCATGCTGGGGGTGTGGACCGAGAAGAGCTGGCACATTTCCTGCGCCGCTGCCGGGCGCGGCTGGATCCCGCGGATGTGGGGATGGAGGCCGGGTCCCGGCGCCGTACCCCCGGACTGCGCCGCGAGGAGGTCGCCCAGCTCACCGGCATGTCCGTGGACTACTACGCACGGCTCGAACAGGGCCGGGGCTCGCGACCCTCGCGGCAGATGCTCACCGCGCTCGCGCGGGCGCTGCGGCTGAGCGAGGACGAGCGGGACCATCTCTTCCATCTCACGGGCGAGGAGCCGCCGCGCGACACCGACGCGTCCACGCATGTGCGGCCGGGGCTGATGATGATCCTGGACCGGCTGTACGACGCGCCCGCGCAGGTGATGAACGACTGGGGCGAGGTGCTCGCACAGAACGCCATGGCGGCGGCGCTGACCGGCGAGTCCGTAGTGGGCCGCAACATCATCCTGCGCTACTTCACCGAGCCCGCGGCCCGCGCGCTGTTCCCGCCGGAGACCCATGAGGAGCACGCCAGGGCGCATGTGGCCCAGCTGCGTTCGGTGCTGGCGGCCCGGCCGCGGGATCCGGGGCCGGCGCATCTCGTGGCCCATCTGCGGGCGGTCAGCGAGGAGTTCGCGGCACTGTGGGAGGAGCACGAGGTGGCGGTGCGGCGCTCGTCGGCGAAGCGGTTCCTGCATCCGGTGGTCGGGCCGCTGGATCTGGACTGCGAGGTGCTGCTGAGCGCGGACCGGGGGCAGTTCCTGATCGTCCACTCGGCCCGGCCGGGCACCGAGACCCACGAACGGCTCCAACTCCTGCGCGTAGTGGGCCTCCAGGACCTGACGCCGGACCGGTAGCGGCACGGCGTCAGGCCCAGAGGCCCGGTCGGATCAGCTCAGTTGGCGATCGGCTCGGTCGGCCGGACCGGCTCAGTTGGACTCGGTGACGCGGAGCGAGGGCTTTCCGTTGACGCTCGCCGCCTTGCCGGCTCCGGGCGCTCCGCTCCTGAGCGCGTTGAGGATGGCCATGCCCTGGCCCACCAGGCCCGCCGCCATGTCGTTGACGCCGTCGGTGCCGTTCAGGACGGTCAGGTTCGCACCCGAGATGCCCCGGGACGCCGCGTCGGCGAGCGCGGGAAGGTTCTCCACGATGCGGTTGGCCGCGATGAGTTCCTGGTTGCCGTCCTTCAGCGACGCGGCACGGGCGGTGTTGGCGTCGGCCTGCGCCTGGGCGAGGGTGCGCTCGGTGTACGCGCCGCCGTCCGCCTCGAACTTCGCGCGGTCGCGGGCGGCTTCGGCGAGGGTGCGCTGGCGGTACGCCTCGGCGTCGGCGGGGCGCCTGACCTCGGCCTCCAGCCGCTGCGCGGCCAGTTGGGCCTGCCGCTCGGCCAACGCGGTCTGTTCCTCGATGGTTTCCTGCGAGGAGCGCGCCTCGGCCAGCGGTCCGGCCTGTGCGGCGCGGGCGTTGACCTGTTCCGTCTCGGCGTGGAAGCCGGCGCGTTTGATCGCGGTGTCCCGTTCGTACTCGGCCTTGAGCGCGGCGGCCTGCTGTTCGCGTTCGGCCGCCTCCTGGTCCGACTTGGCCTGCGCGATCCGGGCCTGGCTCGCGACGGCTGCGGCATGCGGGGCGGCCAGATTGTCGATATAGCCGGTGGCGTCGTCGATCTCCTGGATCTGGAGCGCGTCCACGACGATCCCCAGCTTCTCCATCTCGCTGTGGCTGCCCTGCTTCACTTCCTGGGCGACCCTGTCACGCTCGCGGATGATCTGCTCGACGGTCAGTCCGCCGACGATGGACCTCAGGTGACCTGCGAAGATCCGGCCCACCAGCTCTTCCATCCGGTCCTGTTCCGCCAGGAAGCGGCGGGCCGCGTTGGCGATGGACACGGCGTCGTCGCCGACCTTGAACACCGCCACCGCGCGTACCCGCAGCCGGATGCCCTGCTGGGTGACGCAGTCCTCGACGATCTCCGCCTCCCGCAGCGCCAGGGACAGCATGCGGGCCTTCTGCTTGATGGGCATGACAAAGCTGCCGTGCCCGGTGACGATACGGAACTGAGTGTCCTGCGCCTGCCGTTTCGAACCCGAGATGAGCATCGCCTCATTCGGCGCGGGAACATGCCAGAACAGCATGGGGAACTCCTGTCGTGTGTCAGGAGGCCGAGCGGTCAGGCGGGGAAGGGCTCCACGATCACCGAGCGCGCCGAGACGCACTCGGTGACGATGACCCGGAGATTCCTGCCGAGCGGACGGTCCGCCCAGGCCGCGTAGGCCTCGGACCCGCCCCGTACGGAGACCAGGACCTCCCCGGGCCCGTCCGCCGGAATGGGTACGGTCACCCTGCCGATCGCGCCGACCGGGCTCTGCGCGGAGTCATCCGCCGCATACATGGGCCTCCGACCTCGTACCTCGTCGAGGACACCCCCGGCGAATGCGGCCGAAGGCGACAAAACCCTCGTTGGATTCACAGTACTCCGGAGGGCGTCGGGAGCGACTCCGGAGGGCGTCAGGAACGCGTACGGGCAGGTACGGCGACCCGTACCTGCCCGTGGACCGTACCTGCCGGTGGACCCGACCTGCCGGTGCGCCGCCGCCGTCAGGCGCCCTTGCGGGCGACGGCTCCGTACATGGCGATGTCGCGGTCGTCGATGGGCTCCTGGTCGGGGTCGGGCCGCCAGTGGTGGACCTGCGTCAGTCCCGGTTCGACCATGTCGAGCCCGGCGAAGAAGGTCTGCGCCTCGGCATGGGTACGGAGCTGCATGGGCATGCCGCGGCTCGCGTACTCCGCGGCGACCCGGCCCACCTCGACCGGGGCGAAATCGGCGGTCCCGATGGTCATCGCCAGGAAGCTGCCCTCGGGCAGCGGGTCGAGAAGCCGCTGCACCAGACCGTGATCGTCGTCGGTCTCCAGTATGAAGTGCAGGATGCCGATGACCATCAGGCCGACGGGCTCCTTCAGATCGAGCAGCTCCACGAACTCCGGGGAGTTGATGATCGCGTCGGGGTCCCGCATATCGGCGTCGACATACGCGGTACGGCCCTCGGGGGTGCTGGTGAGCAGCGCGCGGGCGTGCGCCAGCACGATCGGGTCGTTGTCGACATAGACGATCCGGGCGTCCGGGCGCTCCTCCTGCACCACCTCGTGCACATTGGGCGAGGTGGGCAGGCCGGTGCCGATGTCCAGGAACTGGCGGATGCCCTCCTCGCGCGCGAGATAGCGGGACGCACGGTGCATGAACTCCCGGTTGGCGCGCATGTGGACGGGCAGCGCGGGCCACCCCTGGCACATCGCGTCCCCGGCCTCCTGGTCGACCGGATAGTTGTCCTTGCCGCCCAGGATGTAGTCGTAGACGCGTGCCGAATGCGCCTCGCCGGTGTTGAATCGGTCGTCCGGAGAGCCCTGCGGTGCCACCTTCACTCCTCCCAGGTACCGGAGTTCCGCGTGACGCGGACACCTGCGTACCACTCCCGGGCCCGTCCGGTGCCCCGGCAGGGTCCGGCCCCGATCAAAGCCTTGGCCCGAGTCTAAGCGCTTGGTGATCTCTTGCGGTATGGCCTGAGCGGGAGACTCGGTGGCCGGCCGGGGCGGAGGGGGAAACCGGGGCGGAGGGAGGGAGAAACCGGGGCGGAGGGAGGGAGAAAGGCGCAGGTGAGAGCGGTGGTGTCAGCCGCCTTCCGCCTGGCGGATCTGGTCGCCGAGACGGCTCGTACGGAGATCGGCCGTCAGGAACTCCTCCGACCGCGGCAGGCTCAGATGGAACTCCGACGCGGTGCTGATGGCGATGTCGCCGTCGTCGATCCGGAAGTCCAGGGCATGGCCCCCGCTGTCACGAGCGGCGTTCAGGAAGTGCAGGTGGTAGCCGGCCACCGTGATGCCCTGCTCGTAGTCGGGCGAGCGGAATCCGGCCAGTGTCCCGGCCACATCCGTGAAGCCGGTCTCCGCCTGGCCCTCGGTGGCCTTGACCAGGGGCGGATAGGGCGGGCTCTGCTTCATCACGGTACGTGTGCGCATGGCACCGAACGTGCCGGTGATGCGGATGGCGTGGACGAGATTCTCGCTGGGGATCGCCTTGTCGATCAGGGCGACGACATCGTCCCTGCCGGTGGGCTCGGTGATCCGGATCGTCGTCTGCGGCCGGAACCGGGTCATGGCGGCGAAGGGCGTACGGTCCGTGGGCGCGGCGACCGCGGCCGTACCGTCCGACCACAGGTGGTAGCAGGTGCCGTCGAGGATGACCATCTCACCGTCGAGCCGGTTGAACGTACCCAGCCCGAAGTCGCCATGGGTGAGCAGTTCGGCGATGGTGACCTCGCCCTCGTAGACGCCGTCGAGCAGGGCGCCCATGGTGGAGGACTGGTAGATCTCGGGGGCCGTGCCGCCCCGGTCGCGGGCCCCGGCGTCCCCGAAGCGGTGCGCGACCATCGTGCGCGCCCATCGCCGGAACCGGTCCGCCGCGGTGTGGTGGCCGGACGCGTTCATGTCTGCCAACCCTTCTGCGCGACGGCGCCCGGCATCATTCGAAGACCTCGTCGTGAAGCTGGGCGGCCAGATCGGTGTTGTGGCTGTAGTCCACCGGTACGTCGACGATGGAGGGGCCGTCCTCGCCGAGCGCCTGTCGCAGTACGGAGACGAACTCGTCCTGGGTCGTGACCCGGTAGCCGTGCGCCCCGAAGGCCTCGGCGTACTTCACCACGTCGTAGTCGCCGAGCTGCACGCCCGACTTCCTGCCGTACTTGAGCACTTCCTGGAAGCCCACCATGTCGTAGGTGTTGTCGCGCATCAGGACATGGGTGAAGGTCAGCCCGAGCCGGGTGGCGGTCTCCAGCTCCTGTGCGGAGAAGAGGAATCCGCCGTCTCCCGATACGGACACCACCTGGGTGCCGGGGCGGGCCATGCTCGCCGCCATGGCCCATGGCAGGGCGACGCCCAGGGTCTGCTGCCCGTTGGAGAACAGCAGATGGCGCGGTTCGTAGGCGCGGAAGTGGCGGGCCATGTAGATGTACACGGATCCGATGTCACAGGTGACGGTGGCGTCGTCGGTCAGGGCGTCCCGCAGATCCAGCACCACGGCCGCCGGATTGAGCCCGGCGCCCGTCGGTACGGCGGCCCGGGCACGCTCGTCGACCTCGGCCAGTTCCCTTTGCCTGAGCGCGATTTCGTCCTTGAAGGACTCGCTCGGGGCCACTCCGGCCAGCCGCCCGGTGAGTTCCGTGAGGGTCGCGGCCACGGTGCCGCGCAGCTCCAGGGCCGGCTCGTAGTGGTTGTCGATCGCCGCGGGGAGGGCGTCGATGTGGACGACCGTACGGGCCGTGTCGGCGTTCCACATGACCGGGTCGTACTCGACGGGGTCGAACCCGATGGTGACCAGGACATCCGCCTCGGCCACGAGGACATCGCCCGGCTGGTTGCGGAACAGGCCGACGCGCCCGACGTAATGCCGTTCCAGGGTCCGGGACATGACGCCCGCGGCCTGGAACGTCTCGGCCACCGGAAACCCGGTCTTCGCGACCAGCGCCCGCAGCGCGGCGCAGCTCTCGGGGTCGGCGGCCCGGATACCGACCAGCAGGACCGGCCGCTGTGCCCGGCGGATGAGCTTCGCCGCATGCTCGATGGCCTCCGCGGGAGCGGGGCCCATGGGCGGTACGGGCAGGGCCCGGGTGATCCCGGCGGTGGTGGGGGCCGCCTGGACGTCGGACGGCAGGACCACCGCGGCCGATCCGCGCGGCTCGGTGGCGGCGGCGCGGAAGGCGTTGGCGACGGTCTCCGGGACATTGTCCGGATCGCTGACCTCGCCGGTGAACTTGGTGACGGTCCTGAGGAGCGCGGCGGCGTCCATCGACTGGTGTGTCCGCTTGAGCCTGTTCTCCCGGCCGACCGCGCCGCACAGTGCCACCACGGGATCCTGCTCGGTGTTGGCGGTCAGCAGACCGGTCGCCAGATTGGCCGTGCCGGGGCCCGAGGTCACCAGGAGGACACCCGGCGTGCCGGTGAGCCTGCCGAACGCCGCCGCCATGAACGCGGCGTTCTGCTCATGCCGGCAGACCACCAACTGCGGGCCCATATCGGCCAGTACGTCATAGGCCGCGTCGATCTTCGCTCCCGGCACCCCGAAGATGAACGGGACACCTTGCGACTGGACGGTCTCGATCGCCCGCTGTGCGCTGCGTACGGATTCTTCCTGCTTCACGTTCTTCACGCTGCTGGCCATGGCGATGCCCTCCTCACCCCGACCACTCTATTTTGGGGACGAAAAGGGCACACCTTGAGCACTGGTGGCGACGAACCGCACCCGTCGAGTGACCGACCGGCCGGCATCGTCCCCGCCACGCAGACACACGGCGCCCCCGCACATACACTTGCCCGCCGGAGCCCCCACTGACCTGGGAAAATGGCAGCCCGGGAGCCGGTCGGGCCAGTGAGGAGCGCATCCCGTGTTCTATTACGTCCTCAAATATGTGCTGCTGGGGCCCCTGCTGCGGCTGCTCTTCCGGCCCCGGATCGAGGGCCTGGAACACATTCCGGCCCACGGCCCGGCCATCGTCGCGGGCAACCATCTCTCCTTCTCCGACCACTTCCTGATGCCCGCGATCCTGAAGCGGCGCATCACCTTCCTCGCCAAGGCCGAGTACTTCACGGGCCCCGGTCTCAAGGGGCGGCTGACCGCCTTCTTCTTCCGCAGCGCCGGGCAGATCCCGGTGGACCGGTCGGGCAAGGAGGCCGGAGGCGCGGCGATCAGGGAAGGGCTCGCGGTGCTGGGCAGGGACGAGCTGCTGGGGATCTATCCCGAGGGCACCCGCTCGCACGACGGACGGCTCTACAAGGGCAAGGTCGGGGTCGCGGTGATGGCGATCAGGGCGCAGGTGCCGGTGGTGCCGTGCGCCATGGTCGGCACGTTCGAGATCCAGCCGCCCGGCCAGGTCGTACCGAGCATCCGGCGGGTGACGATCCGGTTCGGCGAGCCGCTGGAGTTCTCGCGCTACGCCGGTCTGGAGCATGAGCGGGCGGCGGTCCGTGCGGTCACCGACGAGATCATGTACGCGATCCTGGGACTGTCCGGGCAGGAGTACGTGGACCGCTACGCGGCCGAGGTGAAGGCCGAGCAGGCGAAGGACAAACAGGCCAAGGGCAAGCAGGACGAGGCCGGGCAGCCGAGGAAGTTCCTGCGGCGCCGGCGCTGACAAGGCCGAGGAAAGAGGGCGACCGGCCCTGGCAGGACCGGTCGCCCCCAACTACCCACTCGCTACTTGTACTTGTCGGCCTTACGGCTTCGGCGTGGCGTGCGGACCGCACGTCACATCGGCGCTGTCCAGCGCGCCGGTCAGCAGATAGGCCTTGACCCGGTCGTTGATGCACGGGTTCACCAGGTTGGTGATGCCGTGCGAACCGGCGTCCCGCTCCGTGATCAGACGCGAGCCCTTGAACCGCTTGTGCAGTTCGACGGCACCCTCGTACGGCGTGGCGGCGTCCCGCGTGGACTGCGTGATCAGCACCGGCGGCAGCCCCTTGCCGGTCTTGACCTGAACCGGGGTCTGCTGCTCGACGCCCCAGGTGGCGCACGGCAGGTTCATCCAGGCGTTGGCCCAGGTCAGGAACGGGTGGTCCCGGTGCAGCCGGGTGTTGTCCCGGTCCCAGGTCCGCCAGTTCGTGGGCCACTGCGCGTCGGCGCACTCGACGGCCGTGTAGACGGCGTTGCCGTTCTCGGCCGAGGCGTTGCCCTTGGTGTCGGACAGGTCCGGGGCCGCGGCGTCGACGAGCGCCTGGGTGTCACCGGCCAGGTAGTCGCTCCAGACGGAGGCGACGGGCACCCAACTGGAGTCGTAGTACGGGGCGCTCTGGAAGAGCCCGATCAGCTCGGCGGGACCGACGACCCCGCCGATCGGGTTCTTCTTCGCGGCGGCCCGCAGCTTCTCCCACTGCCGCTCGACCGCGGCGGGGGTGGAGCCGATGTGGAAGGCCGCGTCGTTCTGGGCGACCCACTTCATCCAGTCCTGGAACCGGGTCTCGAAGGCGACGTCCTGGTCCAGGTTGGCCTGGTACCAGATCTTCTCCTTCGACGG
This sequence comes from Streptomyces sp. NPDC057617, assembly GCF_042800555.1. Lineage (NCBI taxonomy): Bacteria > Bacillati > Actinomycetota > Actinomycetes > Kitasatosporales > Streptomycetaceae > Streptomyces > Streptomyces sp. NPDC057617. Next base: position 301,351 of record NZ_JBHVGV010000009.1, read on the forward strand.
GTTGACCACACTGTCGACGACCATCCGGCGCACATGGGTCGGGAACAGCGTGCCGTAGACGGCGCCCAGGTACGTACCGTACGAGACGCCCAGGTAGTTGAGCTTCTTCTCACCGAGCGCGGCCCGGATGACATCCAGGTCCCGGGCGGTGTTGGGCGTCGTCATGTGCGGCAGCATCCAGCCGCTGCGCTCCTTGCAGCCGTCCGCGTACTCCGCGGCGAGCTTGCGCTGGGCGCGCTTGTCGGCCTCGCTGTCGGGGACCGGGTCGAGCTTGGGCGCCTTGACGAACTCCTGCGGGTCGACACAGGAGATGGGGGTCGAGCGGCCGACCCCGCGCGGGTCGAAGCCCACGAAGTCGTACGCCTTCGCCGCGTCCGCCCAGATGGCGTTCTTGGTGACGACGCGGCGCGGGAACGCCATGCCGGAGCCACCGGGACCGCCGGGGTTGTAGATCAGCGCGCCCTGGCGCTGGTCCTTGGTGCCCGTGCTGGCGATACGGTCGACGGCAAGCTTGATCTGCCGGCCGTTCGGCTTGGTGTAGTCGAGCGGGACGCTCACATAGCCGCACTGGATGGGCTTCTCCAGTGACCAGTCGGCCGGACAGTCCTGCCAGTCGATGCCCGCCTTCGCGGCCCGTTCCGCGGCGACCGTGGCGCCGTACGCCGCCGGGTCGCCGTGGTGGCGTCCGTCGGCGCTGGCCGCCGGAGCGGCCATGGCGCCGGCTATCAGCGTGCCCGCGAGCAGAGTGCCGGCCGAGCCGAGCACTGCGGTGCGTCTCAAGTGGAACCTCCCCCTGTTGTGTTTCGCTGCCTGCGGCAACGCGTTCGATGGGACTCCTGGGGATCCTTCCGTCTGCGGCATCGCCGGGAACAGGCCGTACGGCCATTTCTTTACCGAACCAATAACCGGTGCGTGCTGTCCCGCTCAGCGGTACGCGGAGCTGTGCAGCGCCTCGTCCAGCACACGGCGGAGCCGCAGGGCGTCCGGCGCGACGGCCGTGATCAGGACGGCGGGTCCGGCGAGCGGAGTGAGTACGGCGGTCTCCCCCAGCAGCCGCGGCAGAGCCGGTTTCTCCTCGAACTCCGTTCCCACGAGCAGGAGTTGCCCGACCGCGCGATGGCCGCCGAGGACCGCTCCGCCGTCCCAGCCCGCGGGGGCTCCGGGGCCGTACGAAAGCTCCTGGTCGAGCAGCGGGCGGCCCGCCCGCAGCACCGTAAGCCGGGTGGACAGGGTGCCGGGCTCCTCGCCGTGGCGGCCGAGGATCTGTTCCTCGCGGAGCACCAGACGGGCGGTGGCGGCGAGTTCGACGCGGGTACGCATCCGGAGGTCGCTGCCGTACGCGGAGATCAGCTGCTCCGGCACCCAGTTCAGCCCGGCGCGCTCGCCGACGGTCAGCCGTACGTCGTAGTGGGCGGGTTCGCCGTCGCGTCCCGGCAGGGCGACGGTGGCCGCGGCGGAGTCCACGGTGAGCAGGGCGCCGTCCCGTACCTCCGTCTCGATCGCGAGCCGATCGCCGCCGAGGGGCGCGCTCATCGCGCCGACGACGGTGACCCGGGCGCCGGGTCCGGTGGCGCGGGTACGGCGCAGCGCGAGCGGTCCCTCGCCCGCGAGCACCGGAAGTCCCGCGGGGGTCGCGACGATACGGGCGGTGGCGCGGACGCTCATACGGTGGGCGCTCACGCGGTCCAGTCGGCGAGGCGCCCGAGCACCCAGTCCGTGACCGGCCCCACACCGTCCGGTGCCTTCAACGAGGTGAAGGCGACGGGCAGTTCGCCGCGCTGCTCCTTGGCGTCGCGGGCCATCCGGCCGAGGTCGGAGCCGACATACGGCGCCAGGTCCGTCTTGTTGACGACGAGCAGATCGGCGGTGGTGACCCCGGGGCCGCCCTTGCGCGGGATGTCGTCGCCGCCCGCCACATCGATGACAAAAATCTGCGCGTCGACAAGGCCCTTGGAGAAGGTCGCGGTGAGATTGTCGCCGCCGGACTCGACGAGGATCAGATCGAGCGGTCCGGCCGCGTCCTCCAGGTCCTCGACGGCTTCGAGATTGGCGGAGATGTCGTCGCGGATCGCGGTGTGCGGACAGGCGCCGGTCTCCACGGCCTGGATGCGCTCGGGCGGCAGCACGGCCTCCCTGAGCAGGAACTCGGCGTCCTCGCGGGTGTAGATGTCATTGGTGACGACGGCGAGCGAGAGCCGGTCGCGCAGGGCCCGGCAGAGCGCGGCGACGGCCGCGGTCTTCCCCGACCCGACGGGCCCGCCGAGCCCGATCCGCAGCGCACGCCGCCGGCCGTCGGGCCGTACGGCATCGGCGCTGACGGCGGCCGGACCCTGGTGACTGTGGTCGAGATGCATGGGGCGACTCCTGTCGGGACGGTACGGAGAAGGGCCGGGGGTACGCGGGCGGGTGTACGGGGCGGGGGGTACGGGGCGGTCTGCCGCTAGGGCGTGTCCGCAAAGTATCGGCGTCCGCCCGCAGGGCGGGGTCCGCGCCCGCCGCGGAGCGGCTGATGTCACAGCGGTGCGTGCAATCGCAAGGCGGAGGATCGCTCTCGTACTGGACGTACTTGAGCGACTCCGACAACGGAGGGGGTCCCTCCCGTGCCCTTAAGGCTACGGGGGAGAGTGTGCGTGCCGGGCGTCGCGGACCAGGCGAGACTTTGCGGACACGCCCTAGGGCGCCGGTCATGAGGCGAACAGCCTGACCGGCCAGGCCGCGTGGGCCTCGGCGCCGATGTCGAGCAGCGGCGCCGAGGCGGCGGGCAGTGCGTCGGTGCCCTCCTGCTCCGCGCGCCGCGCGTACTCCGCCGCTTGGCCCGCGACCCGGTCGAGGTCGGGTGCGAGGCGGGCGAGGACGGCGGTGGCCTCGAAGGGGTCCAGACTGAGGAGCCGTACGGCCGCGGTGGCGGGCCCGCCGACCGTCTCGTACACCGCGCAGTGCGCGGCGTCCTCGGGGCTGAGCCCGGCCGAGCGCGCGGTGAGGCCGAGCACCACCGGCTGGTGCGCGCCGCGCGGCCGGGCGGCGGCGAGCGCGTCCAGCTCCGGGCCCGGCCAGGTGGCGCGGGCGGCGCGCATGAGCTGCCGGCCGAGCCTGCGCGCGGTGGCCCGCAGCGCCGGTGAGGGCGTCCGGGCGTCGGCGGCCTCGTCCAGTGCCAGCGGGTCGAGGCCCCTGGCCGCCGCCGCGGCGAGTGCCGCGGCGGTCAGCCCGGTGGTGTGCAGCCGCCCCCGGCAGAACGCGGCCAGGTCCCCGGCGTCGCGGATCCGCCCCGCCCTGACGGCCGCCTCCGCGCCGCCCGAGTGGGCGTGGCCGCCCGCGGGGAACCGCCCGTCGGCGAGCACCAGCAGTGCGGCCCGGCCCGCGGGCACCGGCGGCGCGACGGGCGGCCGGGGCGTGCTCATCAGAACAGGAAGTAGCGCTGGGCGAGCGGGAGTTCGGCGGCGGGCGCGGGCTCGACCGGCTCGCCGTCGATGGTCACCGTGAAGGTGTCGGCGTCGACCTCGACCCGCGGCAGCGCGTCGTTCTCCCGCATATCGGCCTTGGTGATCCGCCGGGTGTTGCCGATCGGTACGAACTCCTTGGCCAGACCGAGCCGTTGGGGCAGCCCGTCCTCAAGGGCCGCCTGCGCCACGAAGTTGACCGAGCTTGAGGCCGCCGCCCGCCCCAGCGCCCCGAACATCGGGCGCGGCAGCACCGGTTGAGGGGTCGGGATGGAGGCGTTGGCATCGCCCATCTGCGCGTACGCGATCTGTCCGCCCTTGATGACGAGCTGCGGCTTCACCCCGAAGAAGGCGGGATCCCAGAGGACCAGATCGGCGAGCTTGCCGGTCTCGACCGAGCCGATCTCGTGGTCGAGCCCTTGGGCGACCGCCGGGTTGATGGTGTATTTGGCGACATAGCGGCGCGCCCGGTGGTTGTCGGCGCGCCCGTCGCCGGGCAGGGCGCCCCGGCGCTTCTTCATCACATGCGCGGTCTGCCAGGTGCGTGTGATCACTTCGCCGACCCGGCCCATGGCCTGGGAGTCGGAGGAGATGATCGAGATGGCGCCGAGGTCGTGCAGGATGTCCTCGGCCGCGATGGTGGAGGGCCGGATCCGGGACTCGGCGAACGCGAGGTCCTCGGGTACCGCCGGGTTGAGGTGGTGACAGACCATCAGCATGTCGAGGTGTTCCTCGATGGTGTTGACGGTGTGCGGCCGGGTCGGATTGGTGGAGCTGGGCAGTACGTACGGCTCGCCGACGACGGTGATGATGTCCGGGGCGTGCCCGCCGCCCGCGCCCTCGGTGTGGTACGCGTGGATGGTGCGTCCGGCGATGGCCGCGAGGGTGTCCCCCACAAAGCCCGCCTCGTTCAACGTGTCGGTGTGGATGGCGAGTTGGGCGCCGGACTCGTCACAGACGCTCAGACAGGCGTCGATGACGGCGGGTGTGGCGCCCCAGTCCTCATGGATCTTGAACCCGAGGGCGCCGCCGCGCAGTTGGGACCGCATCGCCTCGCGCGACATCGTGTTGCCCTTGCCGAGCAGCCCGACATTGACCGGGAAGGTCTCCAACGCCTCGAACATGCGGGCGAGATGCCAGGGTCCGGGTGTGACGGTGGTGGCCTTGGTGCCCTCGGCCGGTCCGGTGCCGCCGCCGACGAGGGTGGTGACTCCGGTCGCCAGCGCCTGCTCGACGACGGTCGGCGAGATGAAGTGGACATGCGCGTCGATCGCGCCCGCGGTGACGATCTTCCCGTTGCCCGCGATGACCTCGGTCTCGGGCCCGATGACCAGATCGGGGTGGACGCCGTCCATGGTGTCGGGGTTCCCGGCCTTGCCGATGCCGGTGATGCGGCCGTCCCGTACCCCGATGTCGGCCTTGACGACGCCCCAGTGATCGATGATCAGGGCGCCGGTGATCACGGTGTCGGGCGCGCCCTCGGCCCGGGTCGTACGGGACTGGCCCATCGACTCGCGGATCACCTTGCCGCCGCCGAACACCGCCTCGTCCCCGGCCCGGCCCGGTCCGCCGGAGCGGTCCTCCTCGATCTCGACCAGCAGATCGGTGTCGGCGAGCCGGATCCGGTCGCCGGTGGTGGGGCCGAAGAGATCCGCGTACACGGCGCGGGACAGCTCAGTCATCGAGGGACCCTCCGGTCTCGCCCCGCAGGCCCGGTACGACCCGGAGTCCGGCGAGCGGTACGAGCGCGATGTCGACCGGGATGCCGGGCTCGAAGCGTACGGCGGTGCCCGCGGCGATGTGCAGCCGCTTGCCGCGCGCGGCGGCGCGGTCGAACTCCAGCCCCGGGTTGACCTCGGCGAAGTGGTAGTGGGAGCCGACCTGGACGGGCCGGTCGGCGGCGTTGAGGACGGTGAGCCGGGTGACCTCGCGGCCCTCGTTCAGGACCACGGGGTCGTCCGCGTACAGGATCTCTCCGGGGATCATCGGCGCGCCCTCCTCAGACGATCGGGTCGTGGACAGTGACGAGCTTCGTGCCGTCCGGGAACGTGGCCTCCACCTGCACGTCATGGATCATCTCGGGGATGCCGTCCATGACATCGGCCCGGGAGAGCACCTTCCGTCCCGACGCCATGAGTTCGGCGACCGTACGCCCGTCCCTGGCGCCTTCGAGGATGTGCGCGGTGATCAGGGCGACCGCCTCGGGGTGGTTGAGCCGCAGCCCCCGGGCCCTGCGCCTGGCCGCGACATCCGCGGCCACATGGATCAGCAGCCGTTCCTGCTCGTGCGGGCTCAGTTGCACGCTTCCACCTCATCGTCTCCGGCCCGGTGGCGGCCGGGCGCAGCGGAACCCCGGCCGACGTCGGTGCTCTGCCGGACCACGACCGGGATGCTCGTGGTCCAACCTTGCACGGTAGGGCGCACGTTTTTCCGGCGCGTTAACTGATCTTCCGCCCGCCCATCGACATTAGACCCCGCATGCCGTTCTGCAGCACCTCGACGGGCACCTCGCGGGAGCCGTCGCCGAACAGCGCCTCCTGGGCGGCGAATCCCTGGCAGGTGGCGATCATGGTCCTGGCGACATCGGCCGCGGGGATGTCCGCGCGCATCAGTCCGGCCTCCTGATACGCCTCGACGACCTTGATCCAGGCCGCGCGCACACTCTCGTACCCTTCGCGCAGCAACGCCGCCAGCTCCTTGTTGCGCAGCGTCTCGGCCCACACCTGGATCATCAGCCGCGCGAACTCGGCCGGAGTCTCCCACTTCGGCACGACGGCACCGCCCAGGACCCGGCTCATCACCTCGCCGAGCAGGGCGTCCGGCGGCTCGGGCGGCCGGCGCAGCGCGGCCTCCTCGAAGGCGTCCCTGATGAGATCCAGCACCTCGGCGACGATGGCCCCGATCAGCTCCTCCTTGCCGCTGAAGTAGCGGTAGACGGCACCGGCGGAGAGGTCGACCTCGCGGAGGACGTCCTGCATCGACGTGGCGTGGAAGCCGTTACGGGCGAAGCAGTGCGCGGCGCCCTCGATGATCTGGCGGCGGCGGGAGTCGAGGTGTTCCTGGGATACACGGGCCATGGCGCCAACGTAAAACGAACATTCCTTCTTGACAAGCGCCGGGCAGGCGGAGACAGTGGCGACGCAAACAAAACGAACGATCCTTCTCTTTGCTGAATCGAGGCGCAGCATGTCCGCTCCGGCCCCGTCCGGTATCGCGACAACACGGCGCATGATCGCGGTGATGGTCCTGATCCCCGTCGCCGTGGCACTGGCCCTGTGGGCCTTCGCCTGGCCCGCCGCCCGTATCGCCCCGCGCGACCTGCCGGTCGGACTGGCCGGCCCGGCCGAGGCCGTGGCCCCGCTGGAACGCGGGTTCTCGGAGCAGGCGGGGGCCTTCGAGCTTCACCGGTACGAGGACGAGGCCGCCGCCCGTACGGCCATCGAGGACCGGGTCGTATACGGCGCGGTGGTGGTCACTCCGGAGGGGCCGCGGCTGCTGACGGCGACGGCGGCGAGCCCGGTGGTGGCCCAGTTGCTCACCCAGGCGGTGACCGCCCAGGCTCCGGCCGGTACGGAGATACCGGTGACCGATGTGGTGCCGACGCCCGCCGGGGATCCCAGGGGCAGCGCGCTGGGGGCGAGCGCCCTGCCGATGTCGCTGGCGGGGGTGGCGTCGGGCGCGGTGGTGACCCTGCTGGGGCTGCGCGGCGCACGGGCCGCGTTCACCCTGGCCGGCGCGGCGGCGCTGGTCGGGATCACCGCCACCGTCCTGGCGGACAACTGGCTGGGGGTGATCACCGGCGACTGGTGGGCGCAGGCCGGGGCGTTCGGGCTGACCGTTCTGGCCATCGGCGCGGCGGCCGCCGGGCTCGCGGCGCTGATCGGACAGGCGGGGCTCGGGGTCTCGGGCCTGCTGGTGGTGCTGCTGGGCAATCCGTTCTCGGGGATGACGAGCGCGCCCGAGCTGCTGCCGGAGCCGACCGGAATGATCGGCCAGTGGCTGCCGCCGGGCGCGGGCGGCTCACTGATCCGCTCGGTGGCGTTCTTCGACGGCGCCGCGGCGGGGCCGGCGCTGCTGACGCTCGCGCTGTGGGCGGTGCTCGGTCTGGCGGCGGTCCTGGTCGGCGCCCGCCGTCCCGCACCCGCGCCCGCCGGGCCTGGGACCCGTACCCCGAAACCGGCCTTGGCGGGCTGACCCCACAGCATCAGCTCTCGATCGCCGGACAGGCTCAAGCAGCCGGTCCGGCGATCGAGGGCTTTTCCGTCGAAGGCCTTTCCGGCCGGTCCCGCTCCGACCGGCCCCGCTCCGGCTAGTCCCGCTCGGGGCGATGCTCGGAGGGCCGGTGCTCGGAACGGTGCTCCGGAGGCCGGTGTTCGGCCGCGATACCGAAACGCCGCCGTTCGCCCGGAGCGGACGGCGCGGGCCGGATCGCCGAGACCGCGCTGATCACCCGCTCCTCCGCCACCTCCCGCTCGCTTTCGAGTCGTTCCAGGTCAGCGGCGGAGACCAGCGCGACAAGCGGCTTCCCGTGCCGGGTCACGACCACTCGCTCACCGCCGTACACCACGCGGTTGATCAGATCGGCGAGCTCTGCCCGGGCTTGCGTCACCGGAATCTCGTAGGCCATGCTCCCCATCATAACGGCCTGTACGTCCTGTACATTTTTTACATGGCCACAGCTACGAGGAGAGGTATGCGATGAACCGTCCTTCGGCCCGCTATGTCCTGCCCGAGTTCACCGAGCGCACCGCCGGCGGGTTCCGCACGCTCGATCCGTACTCCAAGCTCCTGGACGAGCGGATCATCTTCCTCGGCACCGCAGTCGACGACACCGCCGCCAACGATGTGATCGCGCAGTTCCTGCATCTCGAATACGCCGCGCCCGACCGGGACATCTGCCTCTACATCAACTCCCCGGGCGGCTCGCTCAGCGCCATGTCCGCGATCTACGACACGATGCAGCTCGTCACCTGCGACGTGGAGACGACCTGCCTCGGCCAGGCCGCCTCCACCGCCGCCCTTCTGCTGGCGGCCGGCACGCCCGGTAAGCGGATGGCGCTGCCGGGCGCGCGTGTTGTCGTACAGCAGCCCGCGATCGAGGAGCCGGTCATGGGGCAGCCGTCGGATCTGGTGATCCAGGCGGAGGAGCTGCTGCGGCTGCGGGCCCTGCTCGCGTCGCTGCTCGGGCGCCACACCGGCCGGAGCGAGCGGCAGGTCGCCGAGGACATCGAGCGGGACCGGATCTTCACCGCGGCCGACGCCAAGGCGTACGGTCTGGTCGATCATGTGGTCCAGAACCGCAAGAAGTCCCTGGCCACGGCCCACCCCTTCGGTTCTCCCGGCAGGCGGTGACGCGCCGATGCTGCCCCCGGAACTTCCGCCGCTGCCCGCCCTGACCCGCGCCGAGGGGGACTTCGTCGACAGCTTCCTCCAGGTCGTCGATCTGCTGGGGCGGATCAACCCGGCGCGCGGCGCAGACACCTACAGCGCGCTGCGGGCGGCGCAGGCGCTGCCCGCCCAGGCCATGGCCCTGCGGGACGCCCTGACGGCGATGCACATGCGGGGCGAGACCGAGCTGCACAGCGCGACCCTGGCCCGCGCACTGCGGGTCCTGGACGGCGAGCGGCGCGCCGGGCGCGTGGCGCTGCCCCCCGAAGCCACCGGATGAGCCCCGACACGCCATGACCCCCCGTCCGTTCCCGTATGGAGGGCGTCCGTACGGGAACGCTTGGCCCGTACGACGTACGGCGCGGCGGGACGCGCGAGGGGAGTCAAGTTGCGCACGGCGGCCGGACGCGCGAAGCACACCCCGACTGCCTGCAGGTACGGCACTCATCGCGGTCCCGGGCCCCGGAACGACACACCGCTCCGCCACCCATATGGAACAGGCGTGACGAACTTCACATAGCGTCGTTTCTCCTCGGAATTCATCTGATTACGCGCCAAGATCCCTGGGACGACAAGCCCCCGCCATCCACGGCGGGGCGGTCCGGGCGGACGCCGAGTCCTGCCGCCGTTCCGGATGACTGGTCGACAGGAGTGGATCGGCAGGAGTGGAGGACCCGAGCAGTACGGGACGGCCACGCAGTTCGTTACGAGGCCGTCTCTTGGGGTGAAGCCGCTGACGCGGCCGGGCATCTTCGCCTGTCCGAACCCGACAGGTCATCCTTCACAGGCGGCTGACGAAGGGTTGCGCGATGAATGCGCAGACAAATGTCCCGTCACTGTTGTCCCGGGCCGGTGCCGTGTCGGTCCTCACGATCGCGGCGGTCGGCGGCACGATACTGGCGCCCGGCGCCACACCCGAGGCCCAGGCCGCCACACGCGCGGCCAAAGCGCTCCGGGTGGCCGCTTCCAAGGAGGGTTCCCCCTATCAGTGGGGTGCCACCGGGCCCCACCGCTTCGACTGCTCGGGCCTGACGCTCTACTCGTTCAAGAAGGCCGGCAAGAAGCTCCCGCGCACCGCTCACCAGCAGTACAACAAGACGCGCCATATCTCGGCCTCCCACCGGCGCAAGGGCGACCTGGTGTTCTTCCACTCGGGAGGCTACGTCTACCACGTCGGCATCTACGCCGGACGCGGGAAAATCTGGCACTCGCCGAAGACCGGTGCGCTCGTACGGCTCGAACGCATCTGGTCCCGGAGCGTCCTGTACGGCCGGGTGAACTGACCGGGCACGACATGCCCGGACCGGCCGGTGCGCGCCCGGCCGGTCCGGGGAGTCCCCCGCAATGCCGTACGAACCCAGGACCGTTCGAACCCAGGACGGTCGACTTCAGAACCGTCGAGTTCAGATCAGAACCGCCGAGTTCAGAACCGTACGAGGAAGACCGTACGGAAACCCGGAACGGATCAGCTCTGGACCGGCACCGTCCAGGGCAGTGCGATCCAGACCGTTTTGCCGCCCTCCGCGGTCGGTGTCACCGTCACCTGTCCGCCGCCCTCCGCCGTCAGCGAGCGGACGATCACCATGCCGCGCCCATTGTCCTGCTGCACGGCCGCGGGCAGCCGCTGCGGCCAGCGCGGATGACTGTCCGTCACCCCCACCCTGAGCTGTTCGTCCCGGTCGAGCACGATCTCCACCGTGAAGGTGGGCGACTGACCGAAGGTATGCTGCACGGCATTGGTCGCCAGCTCCGAGACGATCAGCCGTACCGCGTCGGCCGTCTCGGCCTCCCCCGGCAGACCCCACTCGGTCAGCAGGTCGGCGACATATCTTCGGGCCGCCGGTACCGACGCGGGATCGCTCGGCAGCGTGATGGATGCTTCCTGATGGTCTGCCATGGCGACGCCGTCCCTTTCCCGCCGGACCTGACTCCGGCGCAGTGCGGATGACTGCGCGGACGGCCTCGGACTGTGCTCAGCGTGCCACTCATCCTGCCGTTCACACCGCCGATCCACCGAGATCTGCATATATCTGTCGCTCAAAGTGGTGAACTCTGCTACGCGAGACCGTATTTGGGCGGCGAAAAGATAACTTCTCCGCCGCGGCGCCCTTGGCGTGTACGAGACGCTTACCGGAGCGGTTCGGGGAAGGGAATTACTCATGCGGCATATTCCGGCGGTACGCCGGCGCAGGCTCGGGGAGGAATTGCGCAGGCTGCGCCAGCGGGCGGGGCTCACCAGTGGCGAGACGGCGCGGCTGCTGGGCTGGCACCAGTCGAAGGTGAGCCGGATCGAGACCGGTGTCAGCGGGGTGAAGGACGAGGATTTGGCGGCGCTGCTGGACGCGCTGGGCATCGCCGATCCGCAACTGCGGGCGCTGCTGGGCGCGTTGGCGGGGATCTCGGACAACGGCCCGGGGTGGTGGAAGGCGTACGGCGGGGTGATCCCGCCCCGGTACCGGGACTTCATCAGCCTGGAGTCCCAGGCCTCCTCGGCCCGTACGCTGGAGACCTCGGTGGTGCCGGGACTGCTCCAGACGCCGGACTACGCGCGTGCCGTCACCCGCGCCGCGCTGGACGGCCTGCCGGCCTCGACCGTCGACTCCCTGGTGGAGGTACGGCTCGCCCGCCAGGAGGTGCTGCACTCCGCGGCGCCGCTCGAACTGCACGCCGTACTCGACGAGGCGGTGCTCCGGCGCGAGGTGGGCGGTCCCGGGGTGATGCGGGGTCAGCTCCGCCGGCTGTCCGAGCTGGCGGCGCTGCCGCAGGTCTGTCTCCAGGTGCTTCCGTTCACCGGGGGCGGCTATGTCGGACTCAGCGGGCCTTTCGTTGTCTTCTCATTCCCGCATATTGCTGATCTGGATTTGGTCGTTCTCGACCATTTGACGAATAGCCTCTATCTGGAACGGAAAGAAGACCTTGAGGCGTACTGCGCCGCGTTCCGTACGATGCAGGCGCATGCCCTCCCGCCCGAAGAATCATTGGATCTCATCGCCGGGATCGGTGACGGCGTGTAGGGAGCATCATGTCCGCTTACCTCGCACAGCCCCCTGTCCAGACTCCATCCTCCACCCCCCGCACATCCCCCACCCCATCAACGGCCTCCCCGGCCTGTCCGGCGTCCCCCCTGCCGCCCCTGGCCGCGGACGCCGTCTGGCGGCGCAGCAGCCGCAGCACCGGGGCGAACAACTGCGTCGAGTCCGCCCGTACCGCCGCGGACGTCCTCGCCGTACGGGACTCCAAGAACGTGACCCGGCCGCATCTGTCGTTCTCGGCAGCCGCGTGGACGTCCTTCGTCTCCGCGCTGCGCGAGGAGAGCTTCACGCACTGACCGGCGGGGCGCCGGCCGCGCCCTCGGGTGCGGTCGCCGTGACCGTCCGTACCGCCGCGCCGATCTGCTCCTCCGTCAGATCGGCGCGCGCGGTGAGCCTGATCCTGGAGATCCCGTCCGGCACCGACGGCGGGCGGAAACAGCCCACGGCGAGTCCCCCGGCGCGGCAGTCGGCGGCCCACCGCAGGGCGGCCTCCGGGGACGGTGCCCGTACGGACACGACCGCCGCGTCCGGCGGCGCGGTGCTGAGACCCGCCCCGGTCAGCCGCCGGTGCAGCGTCCGGGCCACGTCGCGAGCCCGGTCCGCCCTGCCGGGCTCCGCGCGCAGCAGCCGCAGACTCTCCAGCGCGCCGCCCACGGCCGCCGGCGCGAGCCCGGTGTCGAAGATGAACGTCCTGGCGGCGTTGACGAGATGCTCGATGACCCGGGCCGGACCGAGGACCGCGCCGCCCTGGCTGCCCAGGGACTTGGAGAGCGTCAGGGTGACGGCCAGTCCCGTCGCGCCCGCGATGCCCGCGGCGTGCGCCGAGCCCCGGCCGCCCTCGCCGAGCACCCCCAGTCCGTGCGCGTCGTCGATGAGCAGCGCGGCTCCCCCTCCGTGGCAGAGCGCGGCCAGTTCCGCGAGCGGCGCGGCGTCGCCGTCCACCGAGAACACCGCGTCGCTGACCACCAGCGAGCGCCGCCCCGGGTGCGCTTCGAGGGTCTTGCGTACGGCCTCGGGCTCCGCGTGCGGCACGACCACGGTCTCGGCGCGCGAGAGCCGGCAGCCGTCCACGATCGAGGCGTGGTTGCCCGCGTCGGAGACGAGCAGGGAGCCGCGCGAGGTGAGGGCTGTGAGGGCGGCGAGATTGGCTGCGTAGCCGGAGGAGAGGACGAGGGCAGCCTCGAAGCCGCAGAATTCGGCGAGTTCACGCTCCAGTTCGGCGTGCAGCTCCGTGCTGCCGGTGACCAGCCGGGAGCCGGTGGACCCCGCGCCCCAGCGGCGCGCCGCCTCAGCCGCCGCGCCGGTCACCGCCGGATGGCGGGCCAGCCCCAGATAGTCGTTGCTCGCCAGATCCAGCAGGTCCGACTCGGCCGGGCGCGGCCTGAGCGTACGGACCAGGCCCGCCCGCTCGCGGCGGCGCGCCTCGTCGTCGGTCCAGTCGAACGGATCCTGCGCCATGGATGCGGTCCTTTTGTAGGGTGCGCACAGACTTTAACCGCGTGGGGACCGGGTCAGGATGTGGCCATGCACACACTTCGTTCCGGCGGTGTTGTCGGGTTCCTCCCTGGCTTCGGGGTGCTCGTGTAGGCCAGGATCGGCACCATGGACCTGCTGAACACGCTGGTGGAGAAGGGCTTGCGGCGCGAGCTGCCGACCCGCGAAGAAGCGCTCGCCGTACTGGCGACCTCCGACGACGATCTGCTCGAAGTGGTGGCCGCGGCCGGGAAGGTGCGGCGGCAGTGGTTCGGGCGGCGGGTGAAGCTCAACTATCTGGTGAACCTGAAGTCCGGTCTCTGCCCCGAGGACTGCTCGTACTGCTCGCAGCGGCTCGGTTCGAAGGCGGACATCCTCAAGTACACCTGGCTGAAGCCCGACGAGGCGTCGAAGGCGGCGGCGGCCGGAGTGGCGGGCGGGGCGAAGCGGGTCTGTCTGGTGGCGAGCGGGCGCGGGCCGACGGACCGTGATGTGGACCGGGTCTCGCAGACCATCGAGGCGATCAAGGAGCAGAACGAGGGCGTCGAAGTGTGCGCCTGTCTGGGGCTGCTGTCGGAGGGTCAGGCGGAGCGGCTGCGCGCGGCGGGGGCCGACGCGTACAACCACAACCTCAACACCTCCGAGGGGACGTACGGCGACATCACCACCACCCACACCTACGCCGACCGGGTGGACACCGTGCGGCAGGCGCAGTCGGCGGGTCTGTCGGCCTGTTCCGGGCTGATCGCCGGGATGGGCGAGAGCGACGCGGACCTGGTCGATGTGGTCTTCTCGCTGCGCGCGCTCGACCCGGACTCGGTGCCGGTCAACTTCCTGATCCCGTTCGAGGGGACGCCGCTCGCCGAGGAGTGGAACCTCACCCCGCAGCGGTGTCTGCGGATTCTGGCGATGACCCGGTTCGTCTGCCCGGATGTGGAGGTCAGGCTGGCGGGCGGGCGCGAGGTGCATCTGCGCTCGATGCAGCCGCTCGCGCTGCATCTCGTCAACTCGATCTTCCTCGGCGACTATCTCACCAGCGAGGGCCAGGAGGGCAGGGCGGACCTGGAGATGATCGCGGACGCGGGCTTCGAGGTGGAGGGCGCGGACACCACGACGTTGCCGGAGCACCGGGCGGACGGCGGGTGCGGGCCGTGCGGCGAGTCCCCGGCCGCTGAAGGGCCGCTTGCCTCCGAGGACCGTACGGCCGCCGCGTCCGGCACGGGCCCGGCGTCCGGTGCCGGCCCGGCGTCCGGTGCCCGTACGGATCTGGTCGCCGTACGCCGCCGGGGTGCCGGGACGGATCTGGCGCCCAATGCCTGACCTGTCCACCGCCGAACTGCTGGCCCTCGACCGGGCCCATGTCTGGCATCCGTACGGTCCCATGCCGGGGCGCACGGAGCCGCTGGTCGTGGAGTCCGCGTCGGGGGTACGGCTACGGCTCGCCCAACCCGCCCACGGACAGCGCGAGTTGGTCGACGGCATGGCCTCCTGGTGGTCCGCGGTCCACGGCTACAACCACCCCGAACTCAACGCGGCGGCGCGCGGACAGCTCGACCGGATGAGCCATGTGATGTTCGGCGGGCTCACCCATGAGCCCGCCGTACGGCTCGCCGCCCTGCTGGTCGACATCACTCCCGAGCCGCTGCGCCATGTGTTCCTGGCCGACTCGGGCTCGGTGGCGGTCGAGGTCGCGGTGAAGATGTGCCTCCAGTACTGGCGCTCGCTGCGACGACCCGAGAAGCAGCGGCTGCTGACCTGGCGGGGCGGCTACCACGGTGACACCTGGCAGCCCATGTCGGTGTGCGACCCCGAGGGCGGTATGCACGGGCTGTGGTCGGGGGTGCTGCCGCGGCAGATCTTCGCGGACGCGCCGCCGGCGGAGTACGAGGAGAGTTACGCGGACGGGCTGCGCGCGCTGATCGCGCGCCACGCGGACGAGTTGGCGGCGGTCGTCGTCGAGCCGGTGGTCCAGGGCGCGGGCGGGATGCGCTTCCACTCCCCGCGCTATCTGCGAGTGCTCCGGGAGGCGTGCGACGCACACGGGGTGCTGCTGATCTTTGACGAGATCGCGACCGGTTTCGGGCGTACGGGCACGCTCTTCGCGGCGGATCAAGCAGCCGTCTCCCCCGATGTGATGTGTCTGGGCAAGGCGCTGACCGGCGGTTATCTCACCATGGCGGCGACGCTCTGCACCGCGCGGGTGGCCGAGGGCATCTCGCGGGGCGAGGTGCCCGTACTGGCGCACGGGCCGACCTTCATGGGCAATCCGCTGGCCGCGGCCGTCGCCCTCGCCTCGGTCGAGCTGCTGCTCGGCCAGGACTGGGAGCAGGAGGTCAAACGGATCGGGACCGGTCTGCGCGACGGGCTGGCGGAGGCCGCGTCCCTGCCGGGTGTACGGGATGTACGGGTGCTCGGCGCGATCGGCGTCGTCCAGCTCGACCATGAGGTGGACATGGCGGCAGCGACCCGGGCAGCGGTGCGCGAGGGCGTCTGGCTGCGGCCATTCCGCGATCTCGTCTACACGATGCCCCCGTATGTGACGGGGGACGACGATGTCGCACGGATCTGCCGCGCGGTGGCCGCGGCGGCGCGGGAGGGCTGAGCCATGCCCGTACTGATCGTGACGGGGACCGGCACCGAGATCGGCAAAACCGTCGTCACGGCGGCGGTCGCGGCGGCGGCGCTGGCCCGGGGGCGTACGGTCGCGGTCCTCAAACCCGCGCAGACCGGGGTCGGCCCGGACGGACACGGCGACGCCGCGGAGGTCGTACGGCTGGCGGGTCCGGTGACGGCGGCCGAGCTGGCCCGGTTCCCCGAGCCGCTGGCCCCGGCGACGGCGGCGCGCCGCGCCGGGGCGGCGCCGGTGAGCCCCGAGGAGGTGGCCGAGGCGGCCGAGAAGCTGGCCGCGGAACACGATCTGGTGCTGGTCGAGGGCGCGGGCGGGCTGCTCGTACGGTTCGACGAGACGGGCGGGACGCTGGCGGACGTGGCCGGACTGCTGGGGGCTCCGGTCCTGATGGTCGTCCCCGCCGGGCTCGGCACGCTCAATATGACGGCGCTCACCGCAGAGGCGCTGCGCGCGAGGGCACTGACGCTCGCGGGCGTGGTGGTGGGGAGCTGGCCCGCCGCGCCGGGGCTCGCGGAGCGCTGCAATCTGACGGATCTGCCGGAGGCGGCGGGGGCTCCGCTGCTCGGCGCCGTACCGGAGGGCGCGGGGGCGCTGGAGCCCGGTGCGTTCCAGGCGCGGGCGGCGGGGTGGCTGGCGCCCCGGCTGGACGGGGACTGGGACGCGGGGCGGTTCGCCGCGGGCTTCGGAGCGGTGGGCTTCGGAGCGGCAGCCGGGAAGCCGTACTGACAGCGCGGGCCGTTGACCAGCCGGCCCGCGGCTCAGCGGCTCCCGTTGCTCAGACGCTCCAGGCACGCAGTTCGTCGGCGATGGCGCGCACATCGGCCGTGCCGTCCTTGACCAGCTTGGCGAGATCGCGCACCTGCTCGGGCGAGGTGCTGACCTTCAGCCCGCTGGCGACGAGATACGCGTACGCCACGGCGGAGGCGAACAGCGCGTTCGAGCGCTCCAGCGCCGGCACATGGAGCAGCAGTTGCAGCAGGGCGGCGGCGCGGGCGGGCGCGTCGGCGTAGACGGGGGTGCCGAATATCTCCGCCTCATGGCGGCTGACGGCGGCGACAAGGGCTCCCCAGTCGGTGACCTCCGGGTCACCGGGTGTGTTGTGCTCCGCGACCATGAGGAGCCACGAAAGTTCGATCCGAAGGGTCAACGCGCGCCTTCGCGCTCCGCGCCGAACTCCTCGGTGAAGACCGCTGCGTACTGCTTCATGAAGTCGGCCGCGGACTCGACGAACGTACGACCGGCCTCGCCCTCGTCCTGTCTGACCAGCTCTTCGATATACCGGTTCACACTCATGCCGCGCTGCGAGGCCAGTCGCCGCGCGGTCTCGGCGGTGGTGTCCTCCACCCGCACATTGAGCTGGGTCTTTGCCATCCGACCAAGCTAGCGCAGGAGTGCTAGCAGGGCAAGCGGGGCCGGCACGGCGGCCTGCCGGCCCCGGCACCCGGCCCCTACGCTCGGCGCCATGACGCGGCCCTTTCGTTTCGGCGTGAACATGGTGACGCCCGATGCCGGCGAGGTCTGGCGCCGGCGCTGCGCGCGGGCGGAGGAACTCGGCTACGACGTGATCCTGGTGCCGGACCATCTCGGCATGGTCGCGCCCTTCCCCGCGCTGGTGGCCGCCGCGGAGGCGACCGAGCGGCCCCGGCTGGGGACCTTCGTACTCAACACGGCCTTCTGGAACCCGGCGCTGCTGGCGCGCGAGATCGCGACCACGGACGCGCTGACCGGCGGCCGGCTGGAGGTCGGGATCGGCACGGGTTATGTGCGGGAGGAGCACGACCGGGCGGGTCTGGAGTTCCTGCCGCCCCGCGAACGCGTCGATCTGCTCCGCCGTACGGTCGACGAGCTGGACCGGTTCCTGGCCGACGACACCCATCTGCCGCGCCCGGCCCAGCGGCCCCGGCCGCCGCTGCTGATCGCCGGTAACGGGGACCGGGTGCTGCGGCTGGCCGCCGAGCGCGCGGAGATCGCGGCGTTCACCGGGGGCCGGAGCACCGAGGACGGCATCCGGGTGCTCACCGCCGAGGAACTCGACGAGCGCGTCGCCGCGTATCAGGGTTTCGCGGCGGGGCGCGCGGAACCCGCGGAGCTGAATCTGCTGCTCCAGTTGGTCACCGTCACCACCGACCCGGAAGCAGCGGTCCAGGGCCTGCGCCCGCTGGTGCCGGACCTGTCGGAAGCGGAGATCCTCGACCTCCCGCTGATCGCTGTCGGCACCGCGAAGGAGATCGCGGCCCTCCTGCGCGAGCGCCGCGCCCGCTTCGGCTTCAGCTATCTGACGGTCCTGGACCCGTACATGGAGGCGTTCGCCCCGGTGATCGAGGAGCTACGGGGCGACTGACCCGTACCCACGCGCGTACCCGCCCAGGAATCCGTTCGCCAGCACGCCCCGGCCGGTGGTGGGATGCCCGCATGGACGATCTACGGATACGGGCCGCCGCACCGGCGGATCTCGACGCGGTCCTCGCCTTTTGGAAGACCGCAGCCGAGGGCACCAGCATCACGGACGACCGCGAAGGGATCGAGGGACTCGTGGCACGCGATCCCGGAGCGCTGATGCTGGGCGAGCGCGGCGGGGCGGTCGTCGGAACGGTGATCGCGGGGTTCGACGGCTGGCGCTGTCATCTCTACCGGCTCGCCGTGCACCCGGACCAGCGGCGCCTCGGGATCGGCCGGGCGCTGATCGCGGCGGCGGAGGCGCGTTTCGTACGGCTGGGCGGGCGGCGCGGCGACGCGATGGTGCTGGACCGCAACGAGCGGGCGCACCGCGCCTGGCGGGCGGCGGGCTACGCCCCTCAGGGGCAGTGGACCCGGTGGGTGAAGCGGCTCGACGGCTGACGCATCTGAACGCACCTCCCGGCGGCGACGCCGCGCGGTCCTTCGTTCACTGATCGACCATGGGACCGAGGTGAACCGATGACCGAAGTGCTGCTGCTCCTGGTGGCGATCCTGCTGTCGCTCCTCTGCGGGGCCTTTGTCGCGGCGGAGTTCTCCCTCACCACCGTCGAGCGCGGCGATCTCGAACGGGCCGCCGAGCGCGGTGAGCGCGGTGCGGTGGGCGCGCTGAAGGCCGTGCGGAGTCTGACCTTCCAGCTCTCCGGCGCCCAGCTCGGTATCACCGTGACCAATCTGGTCATCGGCATGCTCGCCCAGTCGTCGATCGCAAAGCTCATCCGTGGTCCCGTGGAGGCCGTGGGCCTGTCGCCGTCGGTCGCGTCCTCGGTGGCGCTGGTCATCGGTACGGGCCTGTCGACGGCCTTCGTGATGGTCGTCGGTGAACTCGTCCCCAAGAACTGGGCGATCTCGTCGCCGCTGGCCGTCGCCAGAACGGTGGGCCCCGCGCAGCGGTACTTCTCCACCGCCTTCAGCCCGTTCATCCGCCATCTCAACAACACCGCCAACCGGATCGTGCGCGGCCTCGGCCTGGAGCCCACCGAGGAGCTGGCCTCCACCCGCAGCCCGCAGGAACTGGTCGCCCTGGCGCGGCACTCCGCGAAGGAGGGCGCGCTGGAGCAGGACACCGCCGAGCTGTTCGTGAAGACCCTGAGCCTGGCCGCGCTCACGGCGGAGAACGTGATGACGCCCCGGGTGCGGGTCATGGCCCTCGATGTACGGGCCACCGCCGAGGACGTCGCCAACGCCACCCGCGCCAGCGGCCTCTCGCGCTTCCCCGTCTACCGGGACGGTCTCGACACGGTCGTCGGCATCGCGCACATCAAGGACGTCCTGGCCGTCCCCGCCGAGCGGCGCCACCGCCTCCCGGTCGCCGACCTGATACGCGAACCGCTGCTGGTGCCGGAGACGCTGACCGTCGACCGGCTGCTGGACCGGCTCTCGGGCGGCCTCACCATGGCCGTCGTCATCGACGAGTACGGAGGAACCGCGGGGGTCGTGACGCTGGAGGACATCGTGGAGGAGATCGTCGGCGAGGTACGCGACGAGCACGATCCGCAGGAGGCCGCCGATCTGGCGCCGGTGGGCCAGGACGCGGAGGGCAGGGCGCTCTGGTCGGCGGACGGCGCGGCGCGCGCCGACCAGCTCCGGACGGTCGGGCTGCGGATGCCCGAAGGGCCGTACGAGACGCTCGCCGGGCTGGTCGCCACGGAGCTGGGCCGTATCCCCATCGTGGGCGACCGGCTCGCCCTCGGCGGCTGGCTGCTGGAGGTCGTGGACGCCACCGGCCGGCGCGCGGCCCGGCTGCTGCTCCACGCGCCGGTCAGGCTGCCCGAGGACGAACAGGAACACGAGGAAGAGGGCACCGGGGAGAACGAGGAGCGTGGACACGGATGATCATCGCCGTCCAGCTCTTCGTCGGTCTGCTGACGCTGGTCGTCAACGCCTTCTTCGTCGCGTCCGAGTTCGCCCTGATCTCCGTACGGCGCAGCCAGATCGAGCCCGCGGCCGAGGCGGGCAACCGGCGGGCGCGCGCGGTCGTCTGGGGACTGGAGCACGTGTCGGCGCTGCTGGCGGCGGCGCAACTCGGCATCACCCTGTGCACGCTGGTGCTGGGCATCGTCGCCGAACCCGCCATCGCGCACATCCTGGAGCCCTTCTTCAATGCCGTCGGGATGCCGCACGGCCTGGTGCATCCGGTCTCGTTCGTGATCGCACTGGTCCTGGCGACCTATCTGCACATGCTGCTGGGCGAGATGGTCCCGAAGAATGTGGCGCTGGCCGAACCGGCGCGGGCCGCCCTGCTGCTCGGGCCGCCGCTGGTGGCGCTGGCGCGGGCGCTGCGGCCGGTGATCTTCACTGTCAACGCCTTCGCCAACGGTCTGCTGAAGCTGCTCCGGGTGCAGACCAGGGACGAGGTGCTGGCCACGTACTCCGACGACGAACTGTCCCGGCTGGTCACGGACGCCGGCCATGCCGGAGTGCTCGACGACCGCGCCACCGAGCGGCTGCACGACGCGCTGGAGCTGGGGCGGCGGCCGGTCAGCGATGTGGTGATGCCGCTGGAGCAGGTGGTGTCCGTCCGGCTCGGGGTCACCGCCGAGGAGCTGGAACGGCTGTCGGCGGAGTCCGGTTTCTCCCGCTTCCCGGTGGTGGACGCCACCCGTCGGATCCTGGGCTATCTCCATGTGAAGGACGCGCTGGACGCTGCTCCGCGCGACGAGCCGTTCCCGGTCTCCGCGATGCGCGCGATCGCACGGGTACGGGCATCGACCCCGATGGACGACGTCCTGACCGCGATGCGGCGCAGCCGTACGCATCTCGCGGCGGTCCTGGACGCCGACGGCAGGCTGGCGGGCCTGGTGACCATGGAGGACGTACTGCGCCAACTGGTGGGCAGGCACGCGTGAGCGGCGACGCGGGCGAGGCGTGCGGCGGAGGGCCGGCGCCCGGTGCGGGGCGTGGTCCGGGGCCTGGTCCGGGGCCGCTGATCGGGTGAACGTACCGCGCGGTACGATCGGCCCGCCATGCAGATGAATGCCAACTACACCAGCCTTGTGGCGGTCGGTGACTCCTTCACCGAGGGCATGTCCGACCTCCTCCCCGACGGCTCGTACCGCGGCTGGGCGGATGTCCTCGCCGGACGTCTCGCCGCC
This sequence comes from Streptomyces sp. NPDC057617, assembly GCF_042800555.1. Lineage (NCBI taxonomy): Bacteria > Bacillati > Actinomycetota > Actinomycetes > Kitasatosporales > Streptomycetaceae > Streptomyces > Streptomyces sp. NPDC057617. Next base: position 322,859 of record NZ_JBHVGV010000009.1, read on the forward strand.
CGCTCCCCCGGTTTCCGCTACGCGAATCTCGCCGTACGCGGCAAGCTCATCGGCCAGATCCTCGACGAGCAGGTGGACGCCGCGGCGGCCATGGGCGCGGATGTGGTGACGCTGGTCGGCGGCCTCAATGACACGCTGCGGCCGAACTGCGACATGGGCCGGGTACGCGGACTGCTCACCGAAGCCGTGGAGAAGCTGGCCCCGTCCTGCGGCCGGCTCGTCCTGATGCGCAGCCCGGGGCGGAACGGACCGGTGATGGAGCGTTTCCGGCCGCGCATGGAGGAGCTGTTCGCGTGTGTGGACGAACTGGCGGTACGGCACGGCGCCTTGGTCGTCGATCTGTACGGCGCGCCCGCGCTCGGCGACCAGCGGCTGTGGGACACCGACCGGCTGCATCTGACGGCGGAGGGCCACCGGCGGGTCGCCGAGGCGGTCTGGCAGACACTGGGGCTGCCCGCGGAGGGCGACTGGCGTGCTGAGTTGCCGCCGGCCGAGCCCGTACGGTGGCTGACACAGCGGGCGAGCGACGTACGGTTCGCGCGACAGCATCTCGGGCCGTGGATCGCACGCCGGGTGACCGGCCGCTCGTCCGGCGACGGCAGATCCCCCAAACGCCCGGAGCTGCTGCCTTACGAGGCGCAAATACTCAGCCCGTCCGGCGACTGAGAACGAACTAATAGGCGAATGCCGAACTGGAATTCCTGAACCCCGGCTCGAATGGGAGTCCGGGAATGGCTTGTTCCTGACCAATATTTTGCCGGGCTATTGACGGACATTGCACCGCACCGTTTAGTGGAACATGTCGACAGGATTGACGGGCCAGAAGAATGCCATGCCCTGACTGACCACAGGGCGACTGGTCCGGTGAGATTCCGATCTGGGGGAAACAGTGAAGAAATACAGTTCCGTCTTAGTGGCCGCGGCACTGGCAGGGGTCGGCGCGCTGCTCGCCGGTCCGGTGCCGACGGCATCGGCCACGGAGGTCCAGGTCCGCGCAGGCAAGGCCGGCTCGGCGGTGGACGGCGCCGTCGCCGCCTTCGGACAGAAGAAGGTCAACCTCAAGCACGACGGCTGGGGCAACGCCCGCAGTTGCGTCGTGTACTCCCTGACCTCGGTGCGCTGCTTCAAGGCGCACACGGAAGCGGACAAGGCGCTGGGCTACTCCCGCGCCGCCGATCCGCTGCTGCGTGGCGCCAGGGCCGCCGGCGCCAAGGCACTGCCGGCCTGCGCCGACGGCTGGACATGCCTGTACGAGCACACGAACGGCGGCGGACGCCGGCTGATCTTCAACGACTACTACTGGCACAACCTCAACGAGTACGGCTTCAACGACCAGACATCGTCATGGCGGAACAGGCAGTCGAATTCGTACGCCTGGCTGGCCGCCGACGAGGGGGGCAGGGGCGGTCAGATCTCGCTCAGCCCCAACTCCTACAGCTCGAATCTCGGCGCCTATAACGACTGGGCCAGCTCAGTCGCCGCCTGACACCGACATCAGCGCCGACGCCGGCGGCTGCGGAAATCGACCGGGCGCCTATGGGGTATCAGCACAACGCTGAAATCCCATGGGCGCCTTTTCGAACGGAAACGACACGTCGGAATCATGGCGCGGATCTGGAGCCGGTCCGGCGATCGAGGACGGACTGGCGCCCGGCTGGACCCGGTGAACCCTGCCGCGGCGCCGGCCTGCGGAAACCGCCAGTAGAATCGGCTCACGTGACCGCCGTAACCGCGAAGCCTCGCATCCCCAATGTCCTTGCCGGCCGCTACGCCTCCACGGAGCTGGCCGTGCTGTGGTCCCCCGAGCAGAAGGTACGGCTGGAGCGCCGGCTCTGGTTGGCCGTACTGCGGGCGCAGAAGGACCTCGGGATCGAGGTGCCCGACGCGGCCCTCGCCGACTACGAGCGCGTCCTCGACCAGGTCGACCTGGCGTCCATCGCCGAGCGCGAGAAGGTCACCCGGCACGATGTGAAGGCGCGCATCGAGGAGTTCAACGCCCTCGCCGGCCATGAGCAGGTGCACAAGGGCATGACCTCGCGCGATCTGACGGAGAATGTCGAGCAGCTTCAGATCCGGCTCTCGCTGGAGCTGACACGGGACCGTACGGTCGCGGTGCTGGCCCGGCTCGGGAAGCTGGCGGGCGAGTACGGCGAGCTGGTCATGGCGGGCCGCTCGCACAATGTGGCCGCGCAGGCCACCACCCTCGGCAAGCGGTTCGCCACGGCCGCCGACGAACTGCTCGTGGCGTACGGCCGGCTGGAGGAGCTGCTCGGCCGCTACCCGCTGCGCGGGATCAAGGGCCCGGTCGGCACGGCACAGGACATGCTCGATCTGCTGGGCGGCGACACCGCGAAACTGGCGGAGCTGGAGCGGCGGATCGCGGCCCATCTCGGCTTCGCCCAGGGGTTCACCTCCGTCGGCCAGGTCTATCCGCGCTCGCTCGACTACGAGGTGCTGACCGCGCTGGTGCAGCTCGCGGCCGCGCCCTCCTCGGTCGCGAGGACGATCCGGCTGATGGCCGGGCACGAGCTGGTCACCGAGGGCTTCAAGCCCGGCCAGGTCGGCTCCTCCGCGATGCCGCACAAGATGAACACGCGGTCCTGCGAGCGGGTCAACGGTCTGATGGTGATCCTGCGCGGCTACGCCTCGATGACCGGCGAGCTGGCGGGCGACCAGTGGAACGAGGGCGATGTCTCCTGCTCGGTGGTCCGCCGGGTGGCGCTGCCCGACGCGTTCTTCGCCTTCGACGGACTGCTGGAGACGTTCCTGACCGTCCTCGACGAGTTCGGCGCGTTCCCGGCGGTCGTGGCGCGCGAGCTGGACCGCTATCTGCCCTTCCTGGCGACGACGAAGGTCCTGATGGCCGCGGTACGGGCCGGGGTGGGCCGTGAGGCCGCGCACGAGGTCATCAAGGAGCACGCGGTGGCGTCGGCGCTGGCCATGCGCGAGCAGGGCGCGGAGCGCAACGAACTGCTCGACCGGCTCGCGGCGGACGAGCGCATCCCGCTCGGCCGGGCGGAGCTGGACGCGCTGATGGCGGACAAGCTGTCCTTCACCGGCGCGGCCGAGGACCAGATCGCGACGGTGGTCTCCCGGATCGACGAGATCGTCAAGCAGCACCCGGCCGCGGCGGGCTACACCCCCGGCTCGATCCTGTGAGCGGGACGGACACGGGGCACCGCCGCGGAGCCGGGCCTGACCGATCTTTCTTGACGGCCCGTCACCTCTGAATCGGCTCCCTCAGGTCAGGTCAGGTCAGGTCAGGTCACGGTGGGTCTATCTCCGTCACGGCCGCTATCAGCCGCATCGGCTGCTCCCCGTCGTCCCCCGCCAGACCCAACGCCAGCCAGCGGCCCTCGATCCGCCAGAGATGCAGAAACCGGGGGCCGTCGCTCAGCTCCCGCCACGGCTCCGGTATCTCCTCGCCCTCGCCGCCGCGTATTCGTAGGCTCCAGAGGCTGAGGTGATCCGGTTCGCCGTACCGCACGGTGAGGATCTCCGTCAGCGCGGTGTGCTCCGCGCCCAATTGATCGGCGTCCTCGATACGGCGCGTACCGTCGTCGACCTCCAGGAAGCCGTCGCCATGGGCCAGTTCCGCGAGGTGATAGCCCGGCCCGCTCGTGCCCACCTCGGACGGGCCGCGCGCCGCCGGGAATTCACGGGCACGCAGCAGCTCGATGACGGCGAGACGCTGTGCGGTGGTCATGCCCCCAGTAAACCCCCGCCCACTGACAATTGGCTGCCCGTCAGCTTGTCCGGGCCCCTCTCCCACGGCTTCGGCGCGCGCTCAGTCCGCCACCCGGCGCAGCCTTATGACCGGGATGTCCCGGTCCGTCTTCTTCTGGTATTCCTCGTACGGAGGGAACAGCTCCACCAGCCCCGGCCACACCCGGGCCTTCTCCTCCGGTGACAAGGTCTCCGCCCGCGCGGCGAAGCGCTCGGCGCCGACCCGGACCCGTACATCGGGCTCCGCCACCAGGTTCAGATACCAGAGGGGATGCTCGTCGGCACCGCCCTTGGACGCCACGAGCAGATAGTCGTCGCCGTCGGGCCCGTAGATCAGCACGGTCCGCCGCCACTGCCCGGTCCGCCGGCCCCGGTAGTCGAGCAGCAGACACGGCGCGCCCTGGATCACGGTGCCGCGGGCCCCGTTGGACTCCTCGTATGTCTTCGCCTGCTCGGCCACCCAGCCCGTGGGGCTGATGACCACGTCTTCGTCCTGCGCCATTTCCGGCTCCTCGATCCGTGTGTTCGCCGACGCGCCCCACCCTAATCAGCCCGCAACGCAGGCGACTCGCCGCACCGTCAACCACCGAGTAGCATCCGCCAGACACGCACGAGCTGGGAGGACATACCGTGGGGCGGCTGACCGGCGGAGACCCTTCTCTCCTGCGGCGGATCAACTCGGCGGTGGTGCTGCACGCCCTGCGCGGCGCCGGTCCCCTCACCCTCACGGATCTCACCCGCATCACGGATCTCTCCCGGCCGACCGTCGAGGGTGTGGTGGAAGGGCTGATCGACGCGGGCCTCGTCTGCGAGTCCGCGCCGGAGGAGGGCGAGACTCGCCGACAGGGCCGTCCCGCGCGGCGGTTCCGGTTCCGGGCCGAGGCCGGCCATCTGCTGGGGATCGAGATCGGGCCGCACCGGATCGCCGCACTGCTGTCCGGGCTGGACGGCAGGATCATCGGCGCCGGCTCGCGCGAGGTGTCGGAGAAGGCCGACGCGGACGAACGGCTGGAGCGGGTACGGCTCGTCGTCGCCGACGTCCTGCGGCGCACCGGCGTGGCACGCAGTTCCCTGCGGGCCGTGGGGGTGGGCAGCCCCGGGATCGTGGAGGCCGACGGGACCGTACGGCTGGGCACGGCGCTCCCCGGGTGGACCGGACTCGCGCTCGGCGAGCGGCTGCGCCGCTCGTTCCGATGTCCGGTTCTCGTGGAGAACGACGCCAACGCGGCGGCGGTGGCCGAGCAGTGGAAGGGCGCCGCCACCGACTCCGACGACATCGTTTTCGTACTGGCCGGGCTGAGCCCGGGTGCGGGCGCGCTGATCGGCGGGCGGCTGCACCGGGGGTTCGGCGGGGCGGCCGGCGAGATCGGCGCGCTGCATCTGCTGGGCCAGGAGGTGACTCCGGAGAAGCTGCTGTCGACGACCGACGAGCCGCTCCATCCGCTCGACGAGGCGGCGGTGGCGAAGGTCTTCGCCCATGCCAAGGAGGGCGACGCACAGGCCCGGGCGGCCGTCGAGCGGTTCATCCAGCGGCTGGTGCACGATGTGGCGGCGCTGGTGCTGGCGCTGGACCCGGAGCTGGTGGTGATCGGCGGCTGGGCGGCAGGGCTCGACGGCGTACTGGACCCGCTGCGCGGCGAGCTGTCCCGCTACTGTCTGCGCCCGCCGCGGGTGACGCTCTCACTGCTCGGCGAGGCGGCGGTGGCGACCGGGGCGCTGCGGCTGGCCCTGGACCATGTCGAGGAGCAGCTCTTCGCGGTGGAGGGTACGGTGACATCCCGCCGGGACCGGTAACGGGACCGGTGAAGCGAGGGGCGGCCCCGGTGAAGTGATGCCCCGGGGCCCGGCGCGGGCCCCGCTTCAGGACGCCTTGCGCTCCTGCGGATGGTCGCTGATCTCCAGGTCGCCGGAGGCGCCGAAGGTCAGCCGGCAGGTGTCGGCGCGGTACGTGGCCACCGAGACGGCCGCCGTACGCCCTCCCACCACATAGCGCGTCGTGACCACGAGGACGGGCGCCCCCGGCAGCCGGTCCAGCGCCTTCGCGTCGTCCGCGCGCGCCGAGCCCAGCTCCACCGCGCGGTCCTGCCCGTCCAGGCCGAGCCGCTGCAGCTCGCGCAGGACGCCCCGGGCGCGGGCCGGTCCGGACGGCGCGTCGATCGCCGACAGCTCGGGCACGGACGAGGACGGTACGTACAGCAGCTCGGTGGCGACGGACTGGCCGTGCGTGACCCGGATCCTGCGGACCGTGTGGACCTCTTCGCCGGGGCCGGTCTCCAGCAGCCGGGCCACCGCGGAGGGGACGGGCGCCAGACCGCAGTCGATGGGCTGCCAGGCGTCCTGCGCGGCGCCGGGCCATTCGTGCTGCGCGGTGGAGACGTCCACACCGACCCGGGGCGGCGCCACGGTCGTACCGACACCGCGGCGGCGCTGAAGGCGGCCCTCCAGCTCAAGCTGTTCGAGCGCCTGCCGGAGCGTGGCGCGCGCGACCCCGAAACGAGCGGCCAGTTCACGCTCGTTGGGCAGGATCTCGCCCACCGCGAAGTCGGAGTCGAGCGCTTCGCCGAGCACGGTCTTGAGGTGCCAGTACTTAGGCTCCGGCACTGTTTCAAGCTGCGTGGTCCCCACCTGATCCTCCGCAATCGCCGTGTCCCGGCAGGTTTCCATGCCCTTGTTTATTAAAGGTTCCTGCACTAACTAGCGACGATAGGACCGCCCATCCAGTTGGTCAAGACCAATCCTGCGTCGGTCACCGAGAGAAGTCACTCTCCGACTCAGGGTGTTCACAGTACGTTCGTACACCCGTGAAACGCAGGCAGCACAGAGCCCCGCGTCCGGATCGGACACGGGGCCAGGTCACGCGAGGAGGGCGTGGAGCAGGGCTTACAGCGGCGGGCGCCCGGAAACCACGCCCGCGAGCTTGTCCGGATTCCGCATGACGTGGACGCGCTCCACCGCGCCGTCCCCGATCTCCAGTTGAAGGACGAGATCCGTCTTTCCGCCGCTGAGGACCAGCACCCCCACCGCGCCGTTGACCTCCGTGATCCGGAATTCGTACGCGGCTGCCTCGTCCCCGACCGCAGCGAAGAAGCGGGCCACCTTGTCGGCGCCCTCCATGACCCGCAGGGGCGCCTTGGCCTTGCCGCCGCTGTCGCCGACGAGCCGTACGTCCGGCGCGAGCAGGGCGATCAGCGCCTCCAGATCGCCTCCGCCGGCCGCCGCGAGGAACCGTTCGGTGAGATCGCGGCGCTCGGCCGGGTCGACGTCGTACCGGGGCCTGCGCTCGTCGACATGGCGGCGCGCCCGGCCCGCGAGCTGGCGTACGGCGGCCTCGCTCCGGTCCAGTACGGTCGCGATCTCGCCGTACGGAAAGCCGAACGCCTCCCGCAGGACGAACACCGCGCGCTCCAGCGGCGAGAGGGATTCGAGGACGATCAGCACGGCGAGGGAGACGGATTCTACGAGCAGCGCGCGCTCGGCGGTGTCGGGTGCGGCGGGTCCGTAGTCGGTGACGACCGGCTCCGGCAGCCAGGGCCCTACGTATGCCTCGCGCCGCGCCTGGAGCTGGCGCAGCCGGTCAATGGCGAGGCGGGTCGTCACGCGTACGAGGTACGCGCGCGGCTCGCGGACGTCCGTACGCGCGTCGGCGCTCCAGCGCAGCCAGGCCTCCTGCACCACGTCCTCGGCGTCGGAGATCCGGCCCAGCATCCGGTAGGCCACTCCGGTCAGGACGCTCCGGTGCGCCTCGAATTCCTCGCTGCTCGCCATGTCCGCCGTCACCGCTCCATCCCAGCCCACGGCCGATCGGCTGTCCAGGTGACGCGCGCGGGGCAACGGCCGGTTGTTCACACGGGGTTCGCGCGATGGCCGCCACCGAGGACTAGGCATGGCAGGACACACCGGCATCCACCTGCCCAGGAGACCCATCGATGTCGAACACCCCCAAGTCCTCGGACTTCGCCGCCGCTTCTTCCGACTCCCTCCCCGATCCGGGCACTTCCGCCGCCACTTCTCCCGCGCGCCGCAGTGTGCTGCGCGGTTCGCTGGCCGCCTCGGCCGCGCTGGCCCTGCCCGGCGCCGCGCTCCTGAACGCCGCCCCCGCGCAGGCCAGATCGGGACGGCCGCGGGCCGCCTGGGGTGTGCAGGCCGGTGACATCACGGCCTCGACCGGGCTGGTGTGGGTACGGTCCGACCGGCCCGCCCGGATGATCGTCGAGACCTCGGCGACCGAATCGTTCCGCCGCGCCCGCACCTGGCACGGACCGCTGCTCGGCCCGGGCAGCGACTTCACCGGTACGGTCCCGCTGCGCGGGCTGCCCGCCGGTGAGCAGGTGCACTACCGGGTGACGCTCGCCGATCCGCACGACCCCCGCCGTACCGGCGAGCCGGTGTACGGCACGTTCCGTACCGCGCCCGCCCAGCGCAGGCAGGACGTACGGTTCGTCTGGTCCGGCGACATCGCGGGCCAGGGCTGGGGCATCAACCCGGACATCGGCGGTTTCCGGGTGTACGAGGAGATGCGCCGGCTGAACCCGGACTTCTTCCTGTGCAGCGGGGACACCATCTACGCGGACGGTGTGATCGAGCCGAGCGTGACGCTGCCCGACGGGCGCGTCTACCGCAATGTCACCACCGAGGAGAAGTCGAAGGTCGCGGAGACCCTCGACGAGTACCGCGGGAACTTCCGCTACAACCTGCTCGACGAGAACGTCCGCCGGTTCAACGCCCAGGTGCCGGCCATCGTGCAGTGGGACGACCACGAGGTGCGCAACAACTGGTACCCGGGCCAGATCCTCGACGACGTCCGTTACACCGAGAAGAACGTGGATGTGCTCGCCGCACGCTCCACGCAGGCGTTCCACGAGTACTTCCCCATCTCCGGCGGGGGCGCGCGCGGCACGGACCGGCGTGTGCACAGGGTGATCAGCCATGGTCCGCTGCTGGATGTGTTCGTCCTCGACATGCGGACGTACCGCAACGCCAACTCGCCCGGCCGGCAGGCCGACGACACGACCGGCATCCTGGGCGCGGAGCAGCTCCAGTGGCTCAAGCGGGAGCTGTCGCGGTCGCGGGCGGTGTGGAAGGTGATCGCCGCCGACATGCCGATCGGTCTGGTCGTCCCGGACGGTACGGCGAACATCGAGGCGATCGCGCAGGGCGACCCCGGTGCCCCGCTGGGCCGGGAACTCCAGATCGCGGAGCTGCTGCGGTACATCAAGCACCAGCGGATCACCGGCACGCTGTGGCTGACGGCGGATGTCCACCACACCTCGGCGCAGCACTACGAGCCGGAGCGCGCGGCGTTCAAGGACTTCGCTCCGTTCTGGGAGTTCGTGTCGGGGCCGCTGGCGGCGGGGCAGTTCCAGGCCAATGCCCTGGACGGCACGTTCGGTCCCGACCGGGTGTACGTGAAGGCTCCGGACCGGGCGAACGTGTCGCCGATGGAGGCGCCGCAGCTCTTCGGCGAGGTGGACATCGACGGCGGCAGCGGGGAACTGACGGTGCGGCTGCGGGCGGAGGGCGGCACGGTGCTGTTCACGAAGGTGCTCCAGCCGGGCCGGGTCGGTCAGTAGCAGTGAGGAACGGTCAACCGACGCGAGGGCGGGGGCTGCCGGGGAAGTCCCCGCACCCTCGGCCGAGGCCGATTGTCAGTGCCGCGCTCTAACGTCGTTTCCATGACGCGATCCGTACAGGCACTCGCCTATTCCCGTCCGTCCGCCCTGGAGAGCGCCCCGGGCGGGCGGCTGCTCGGCCTGGAGACGTCGGGCGGGCTCACCCCGGCCGGCGCCCAGGCGCACCCGCGCTTCTTCTCCGGCTTCCTGGCCTCGCCGCGCGCCGCGGCCCGGGGGCTGCTGGCGGTCGCGGATGTGGCGGGGGCCCTCTACTACCAGCGGATAGCGGCCAGTTCACTCGATCCGGTGGTGACGGGCAATGGCGACCGGCTGCGCTTCGAGTCGTTCTCCGGGTGCTGCGGGGTGTACGCGAGGCTCGATGTGGGGCGCGAGGGGCTCGGCGGCGCGGAGACCGGGCACGGCACGACCAATGTCGACGTCAACAATCCACTGCGTGAGGCACTCTCACGGATGACCGGAGACGATCCGCTCCATCTGCGGGTGGGCCCTGACGAGTTGACGGTCACCACCCTGGACGGTCCGCTCGTCGAGAAGAAGGTGCCGCTGCCGGAGCGGTGGTTGAGAGGCTTCGCCGAGGCGCAGGTCGTCTCGGTCGGCTTCGATCTCCGTGCCGAGCTGACCGCCCCCGAGGCCGTCCGTTTCCTGCGTTCGCTCCCGCGCGGGACGGCTTCGCGCGGGGCGCGGTGGGTCGTACCGGCCGGAGGGACGCTGCGTCCGACCACCCGGCCGGTGCCGGGGGCCGTCTGTCTGCCGGGGCCCGAGCGGCTCGCGGCCCTGCAGCGGGTGCTCCGGGACGCGACGGCGCTGCGGGTGTACGGGCCGGTCACGGACGGCGCGGCGACCGCGAGCGCCTGGGAGGCGGTGCTGCCGGGGATGCGGCTCACGCTCACGCTGTCCCCGGACGCGGCGCGGGGATTCTCGGGCGAGGGCGGGGTGCTGGAGGCGCTGGCCACCGAGGAGGCCGCGGAGGACGCCGAGCTGATCTCGGTGCTGCTGGCGTGGGAGCCTCGGATCGACCCGGCGGAGCTGGCCGGGCGTGCGGGGCTGCCGGCCGAGCGGGTACGGGCGGCCCTCGTCCGGCTCGGTACGGCGGGCCGGGTCGGCTATGACATCGCGGACGCGGCGTACTTCCACCGTGAGCTGCCGTACCACGCGGACCGCGCCGAGCGGCACAATCCCCGGCTGGTCGCGGCCCGGGCCCTGCTCTCCTCGGGGGCGGTGGCGCTGGACGGCGAGCCGGCCTCCGTGGCCTCGGGCGAGCGGCGCTATCAGGTGCGGGAGGCGGCCGGTGTGCTGAGCTGCACCTGCCGCTGGTGGGCGGACTACCGGGGGAAGCGCGGCCCGTGCAAACACGCGCTGGCCGTCCGGATGGCGCGTCGCGAGGCCGTCGCGGTGAGCGGGGGCGCGCGATGAGCGAGCTGACCGATGCCGTAAGGGAGGGCCGCGTCCAGGACATTCCCGGGCTGGTCAAGCCGCTCGGCGCGGCGGACAGGAAGACGGAGCTGGCTGCGCTCAAGGAACTGCGCAAGGAGCTGGGCACCTGGTCCTGGAACCGCTGGCGCGAGCGCAGGAGAGCCGGACAGGCCCTCGTGGTCGCGGGCGCCGGGTGCCATACGGGGGCCGCGGCGACGGCGGCCTGGATCGGTGCGCGTGACATGCGTGAGGGGTTCCGGCTGCCGCACGCCGAGCTGCTCGACCTGCTGGCGGAGCGGGATCCCTGGTGGCTCGGGAATGTGGCACACCGGCTCGCGGGCCGGGCGTCGACCGCTCAGATGGACTATCCGCTGATAGAGGGCCTGGTGCGGCTCTCGGGGTGTGAGGTGCCGGCCACCGACGCCTTTGTGCACGGCTGGGCTGAGGCCACGCCCTCGCACGGCAGGCTGCTGCCCGCGCTGCGGGCGGACCCTCTGGTGCGGACGATGGTGCCGCGGCTGTTCGAGACGGCCGAACTGCCCGCTCCGCTCACCTGGTACGGCGATGCCGAGGAACCGCACCACTGGCCGACGGCGCTCACCGTCCTCGCCGAGGAGGGGGTGGTGGAGCGGAGTCTGCTGGTGGACCGCGTCATCGCCCGGCTGCTGCGCGGCGGCCGACCGGGGGAAGCGGGCTTCTTCCTGAATCTGCTGCGCCGGCTCGGGCTGACGGCGGACGAGGAGCGGGTGCATCTGGCCGACTGGATCGGCATGGCGGCGGACGGGTCCTCAACAGTGGCGGGCCACGCGCAGGGCGTGCTCGGCAGGCTGGCGCTCGCCGGTGATCTGCCGGTGCGGAGCCTCGCGGACATGTCGCGGTCGGTGCTGTTCCGGCCGGAGAAGAAGCTCGTCCGCGCCCAACTGGTGCTGCTGGGCAAGGTCCTGCGCGCGGACAGCGGCACGGCCGGTGAGCTGCTGCCCGTCGTCGCCGAGGCGTTCGGGCACGAGGACACGGCCGTCCAGGAGCGGGCGCTGAAGCTGGTGGGGAGCCGGCTGACCGCTGTCGGTTCCGGCGTGCGGGCCGAACTGGCCCTGGCGGCGGGCGCGTTGAGCCCGGTCCACCGGGCACGGGCCGCCGAGGTGTTCGGTGAGCTGCCCGCGGAGCCGGAGCCGGTCCCGTACGAGGAGATCCTGCCGCCCGTGCCCGTCCCGGCGCATCTCGCTCCCGCCCCGGCGGGCCTCGCCGAGCTGGTCGAGGAGGTGGTGGCGCTGGTCGTCTCGCGCGAGGAGGTGACGTCGTTCGAACGGACCCTGGACGGGCTGGTGCGTCATGCCTACCGGGACCGGGCCGCGCTCGCCGACGCGCTCAAGGACGCGCTGGCCGACCGCTGGTGGCTCGACGGCGAGTCGGAGAAGGGCCGCGACCGGCGGTTCTCCAGGATCCCCCATGGACTGGAGGTGGTGGCCGCCTCCATCTGCGAGCGGGTCTCCGTCAGGGCGCTGTGGGACACCAGGGCGCGGGCGGCGGTACGGCAGTCGTGCGCGCACACCGTGCTGAACGGAGTGACCGAGGCGCGGCTGTGGGAGGCCGCCTATCTGCTGCGCACCAGGCCGCTGCCCTTCCTGCTGGCCACCCCGACCTGGGAGACGGGGGCGCTGGACCCCGATGTCCTGGTCGAGCGGCTCAGTGAGTACGAGCGGCTCTGTGCCGCCCCGGCTCCGGTGGACTTCGCCCAGGCGCTGCTGCGGGTACGGCGCGACGCCCACCCGGAGGCGGCCCGAGCGGCGGCGGCGCTCGGCACCCCCGAGGCCGGCCGGCTGGCCGCGTGGCTCAGCGGGGACGGTACGGCGCTGCCCGCGCTGGACTCCGGTGAGGAGCAGCGGAGGCCGGACGCGGACGGGTCCACCGGGGAGGGGCGCCACTGGCTGGAGTCGGTGACGGGCCGGGTGGGCGCGGTCAGGGAGCGGCTGGCGATCCACCGGGAGTTCCCGCCGGCGTTCCGCTGGCTGGGCAGTCCGGTGCGCCCCGTCGGATCGGGGTGCCGTCACTGGACAGGGAGCGAGAGCGTCCACTGGCCGGCCGTGCTGCCGGAGGACCGGGACACGCTCGCCGGATGGCTGCTGCCCAAGGTGGCGGCCTGCGCGGAGGAGGACCAGCGGGGCGGCTCGCGGTGGCTGCCGGCCCTCGCCGAGAGCGGTGGTCCCGCCGGTGCCGGACTGCACCGGGGCGTGGCGTACGGACTAGGCGCCCGGCATCCGGACGACCGGTTGTCGGCGGTGGACGCGCTGCTGGTACTGGCCGCCCGTGGTGACCTGGACGGACCGCTGCTGGGCCGGGAGCTGGCCGGGCTGGTGGCGTCCGGAGCGGTCAAGCCCACGCGGCTGGCCGACGCCGCCCGTACGGCCGCGGCCACCGGTGCCTGTGCCACGGTCTGGTCCGTACTGGCCGCGGCACTGGCCGGTCTGCTGGCGGAGACCGGTGCGGCGCGGCCCGGGCTGGGGGAGCTGCTGTCCGTGGCCGCGGACTGCGCGGAGCGCTGCGGGGCCCGGGGCGGGATACCGGGGCTCGCCGAGTGGGCCGATCGGGGGAAGACCTCACGCCTCGCCGCCCAGGCGGCCCGGCTTCTGGCCGCATTGCGCCAAGGGGGCGATCAAACCGTGGCACTTTAGGCCAAAGATCGCCCAAAAGGGAACAGATCCATCCTTAACCCATCAGTCACAAACCGTTCGTGATCACGCAACACCGTTCCGTCAGAGTGAGGTCATGACCAATGTGACGTCTGCGAAGAGTGTCCGCCGCGCCCACCACTGGCGCCGGGACATGGTCGAGCTGGCCGCCCTGTTCACCGCCGTGGGAGTCGCCGACTCCGTGGCGAACATGATCGCCCATGGACCCGACGGTGCGTTCCTGCTGTTCGCCTCGGCCATAGCGCTCGTCGCCACGGCGGCCTTCCACACATGGTGGGCACGAAAGCACGGTCATGCCCCACCGGCGTCCGCACCGGGCGGCGCCACGACCGGCGACGCGACCGCCGAGGCCCTCCCCGGAGCCGATCCGCTGGACGAGGCCGACGCCGTCGGACAGGGCGGGACGACGCTCTGGCGGATGCGCACCACCGTGCGCGACGAGCCGGGGAGCCTGGCCGCGCTGTGCACGGCGTTCGCCGCGCTCCGGGTGGACATCCTCACCCTCCAGACGCACCCGCTGACCGAGGGCACGGTGGACGAGTTCCTGCTGCGCGCCCCGGCCGCGCTCCAGGCCAAGGACCTCACCCGCGAGGTCTCGGAAGCGGGCGGCAGCGGCACCTGGATCGAGCGCGCCGACGCGCACGATCTGGTGGACACCCCGACCCGGGTGCTGGGCCTGGCCACCCGCACCGCGCTGGACGGCGCCGAACTGCCGCTCGCGCTGCGCCAGTTGCTCGGCCGCTGCACCATCCACTCGCGGCCGGCCCTCTCGGTCACCGGACGGCCCGTCGATGAGGACGCCCCGGTCGAAGGCGTGCTGGACGGGACGGAGATGCGGCTGCACGACCCGCACGGCGGGAGCATCTCCGTAGAGCGTCCGTATCTGCCGTTCACCCCAACCGAGTTCGCCCGGGCCCGCGCGCTGGTGGAGCTGGACGCCCGGCTCGGGCCGCGCATCCCCCGCGGCGAGGCGGTCCTCACCCTGCACGAAGGCCAGGAGATCACCGTACGGCGGGCCGACCACCAGGATCTCGACGCCGCCCTCGCCATGCACGGCCGCTGCTCGGAACGTACGCTCGGGCTGCGCTACCACGGCCCGGTGGGCGACGCGGACCGCTATCTGAAGCATCTGCTCAGCCCGCGGTTCGGGCGTACCCTCGCGGTCGAGTCGGCCTCCGGCAAGCTGGTCGCCCTCGGGCATCTCCTCTGGGACGGCGACGAGACCGAAGTCGCCCTGATCGTCGAGGACGCCTGGCAGCGGCGCGGAATCGGCTCCGAGCTGCTCGGCAGGCTGGTCGCGCTCGCGGCCGAGGCGCACTGCACCAGTGTGTACGCGGTCACCCAGGCGTCGAACACCGGCATGGTCGCGACCATGCGGGAGCTAGGGCTGCCCCTCGACTACCAGATCGACGAGGGCACGCTGGTGATCACGGCCCGGCTGGAGGCGACGGCCGTGCCGGTGCTCCCGCCGTACGGCGAGTACGGCAACCAAGGCGAGGCCCCGGGGCTGTTCGGCCATGACCACGAGCAGGCCGACCGCTGACCCGCGCCGCCCCGGCCCGCGGCTCCCGCCCGGCGCGCCCGCCCGCGGAGCCCATCCGGCCGTCCGGCCGCCCGGCCCTGACCGTACGACCGCCGGGCGCTCCGGCCGTACCGCCGGCCCTTCCGTACCCGTACCACCGACCAGTCCGTGGGGCCCATCTGTGCAGCCATCCCACCAATTCGTCCGTACGGGCATCCCGTCCGGCCCTCGGGCGACTGATTCCGGCCAAACTCGGGTGCGGCCGCGCGGGCTCCGCGCGCCCGCTCCCGGTCCAGACCTGACCTCCGGCCACTCGGTACGAATCCGGCTGATGGCCCGAAGTCGCCCGCTTCGGCGCCCGGTTGGCCGCCGCAACGGTGGATCGGCGCCCGCCCGTCGCGTCCTCGTCGGCCAAACCGTCCCCGGAGCGGAATCCATGATGTGACGGCGGGCTCTCTCTCGGAGAAGATGGCCCGCATGTCAGACACAGCCGGCAGCGCGCTGCCCCGCCAGGTCGCCGACGCCTACGTCGACGCACTCATCGAACTCGATCCCATCACCGGCACGTTCCTGGGCGTCGCGGAGAGTTCCCGCCGCCTTCCCGACTTCTCCCCGGCCGGCCAGCAGGCGCTCGCCGATCTCGCCCGGGAGACCCTCCGCCGGCTCGACGCGGCCGAGACCCTGCCGGGCGCGGACACCGATGCCGAGCGGCGCTGCGGCCGGCTGCTGCGGGAGCGGCTGACGGCGGAACTCGCCGTCCACGACACCGATGAGGGGCTGCGCAAGGTCAGCAACATCCACTCGCCGGCGCACCACATCCGCGAGGTGTTCACCGTGACCCCGGCCGAGACGGACGAGGACTGGGCGGCGATCGCCGAGCGGCTGCGGGCCGTGCCCGCCGCGCTCGAAGGGTTCCGCGCCTCGCTGGCCCTGGGTCTGGAACGCAAGCTGTACGCCGGGCCGCGCCCCACCGCGACCTTCATCGGCCAGCTCACGGAGTGGGCGGGCGAGGACAGCGGCTGGTTCGAGGAGTTCGCGGCGGCGGGCCCCGGCTCGCTCCGTACCGAACTGGACAGCGCCGCGCACCAGGCGACCGCCGCCGTCGCGGAGCTGCGCGACTGGATGCGCGACGTGTACGCGCCGGCCGTCGAGGACGCGCCCGACACCGTCGGCCGGGAGCGCTACGCCCGCTGGGCGCGCTACTTCAACGGCACCGACCTCGATCTGGACGAGGCCTATGCGTACGGCTGGTCCGAGTACCACCGGCTGCTGGCCGAGTTGAAGACCGAGGCCGGCAAGATCCTGCCCGGCGCGGGCCCCTGGGAGGCGCTCGCCTATCTGGAGGAGCACGGCGAGCACATCGACGGGGTCGACGAGGTCAGGGACTGGCTCCAGAACCTGATGGACGAGGCGATCGAGGCGCTGGACGGCACGCACTTCGAACTGGCCGAGCAGGTACGGAAGGTGGAGTCCCGGATCGCCCCGCCCGGCGGGCCGGCCGCCCCGTACTACAGCAGCCCGTCCGAGGACTTCTCGCGCCCCGGCCGCACCTGGCTGCCCACCATGGGCGCGACCCGTTTCCCGGTCTACGACCTGGTGTCGACCTGGTACCACGAGGGTGTGCCGGGACACCATCTCCAGCTCGCGCAGTGGACGCTGGTCGCCGACCGGCTGTCCCGCTACCAGGCGACCGTCGGTATGGTCAGCGCCAACGCGGAGGGCTGGGCGCTGTACGCGGAGCGGCTCATGGACGAGCTGGGCTTCCTGC
Source organism: Streptomyces sp. NPDC057617 (assembly GCF_042800555.1). Taxonomy (NCBI): domain Bacteria; kingdom Bacillati; phylum Actinomycetota; class Actinomycetes; order Kitasatosporales; family Streptomycetaceae; genus Streptomyces; species Streptomyces sp. NPDC057617. Next base: position 339,605 of record NZ_JBHVGV010000009.1, read on the forward strand.
CGGACGCGGAGCGCAGGATCGGTTATCTGGACGCCCAGATGATGCGCGCCTGCCGGGTGATCGTGGACATCGGTATGCATCTGGAGCTGGAGATCCCGGCGGACTCGCCGTTCCACCCGGGCGAGCGCTGGACCCCGGAGCTGGCGCAGGAGTTCTTCGGGAACCACAGCGGCCGTCCCGCGGAATTCGTGGAGAGCGAGCTGACGCGCTATCTGTCGATGCCGGGCCAGGCGATCGGCTACAAGCTGGGCGAGCGCGCCTGGCTGCTCGGCCGCGACAACGCCCGTAAGGCGCACGGCGATTCCTTCGACGCGAAGGCCTGGCACATGGCGGCCCTGTCCCAGGGCTCGCTCGGTCTGGACGACCTGGTGGACGAGCTGTCCAAGCTCTGACCGGAAGCGGGCGTACGGTACGGCGCGCCGTTACGGTGCCGGCCGGGCCCGGTCGAACCGACCGGGCCCGACGGCCTTCCGGCCGGCGCGCGGCCTCGCGAGCCGCCTCGCGAGCCGTCTGAAGTGACCGGTCCCGGCCCGCCTGTCTCAGCGGCGGAAGCCGCCCTCCGAGTCGATGACCTGGCCGGTGACCCACTCGGCCTCGTCGGTCGTGAGCCAGGCGATCAGCCGGGCCGGGTCGTCGGGCATGCCCCAGCGGCCGGCCGGGAACAGGGCGGCGACCGCTTCGTCCGCGGGTCCTGACAGGTAGTCGGTGTCGACGGGGCCGGGGTTGACGGTGTTGACCGTCACCGCGAGATCCGCGAGCGAGGTGGCCAGCGACCGGGTCGCCGAGGCGAGGGCTCCCTTGGCCAGACCGTACGCGATCTCCTCGGGCATACCGCCCCCGAGATCCTGGCCCGAGGTCATCATGACGACCCTGCCGCCGGGCGTACGGGCGGGCAGTGTCGCGCGCAGCCGCGCGTACGCCTGGACGAGCAGGATCACCGACCGGGTGTCGGTCGCCCAGTGCGCGTCGAGCATCGCCGCGTCGATGGTGTCGAGTGTGCCGTCGAAACCGCTGAGGGCGTGGTTCGCGACGAGGATGTCGAGCCGCCCGCCGAGCGCCTCGACGGCGGTACCGATCAGCGTGGCGGGCGCGTCGGCACCGGACAGATCGCCGGGTCCGTGCACCACCAGTGCCGCCGGATCGGCCCGCGCCTCCCGAACAGCGGCGGCGACCGCTTCCGGACCTCCGGGGTCGGCGCCCCAGGGCTGCCCGGCGTCGTGCGGCACATGGTGATGGAGATAGACGCTCGCGCCGTACGAGGCCAGCCGCCGCGCGACGGCGCAGCCGATACCGCCACGGCGGCTGGCCCCTGTGACCAGGGCGGTACGGCCGCGCAGGGGCAGCGGATCACGGCGGAGGGCCGAGGGGGCGAGGGGATCAAGTGCGGGCATGGGCAGCCATGATGGCCGGTGCGGCAGCGGATGTCATACGGATATCCCGCACCGGGCCGCCTGCCGCCGGAGTCCGCCCACCCCGCACCGTACGGCCGTCAGCAGCCGCACTCCGCACCGGCCGGCGCGGTCAGCGGGTCCGCGGCGCGCCGCTCGCGTCCCTGCCACGTCTCGACCTCGAAACCTTCCCGTATCCAGTACTCGATGCCCCCGAGCATCTCCTTCACGCGGTAGCCGAGGCTTGCGAGGGCGAGCGCGGCCCGGGTCCCGCCGTTGCAGCCGGGGCCCCAGCAGTAGGTGACGACGGGCACCGCCTTGTCGAGGAGCCGCTCCGCCTGCTCCGGGATCAGCGCGGTCGGCAGGTGGACGGCCCCGGGGACATGCCCCTGGTCCCAGGACTCGGTGGAGCGGGAGTCGATGACGACAAAGCCCGCGTCGCCTCCGACGGCCAGCGCCGCGGCGACATCGGAGACATCCGCGTGGAAGGTGAGGCTTGCCCGGAAGTACGCGACGGCCTCGGCGGCTGAGGCGGGCGGCACCCGCAGTACGGGGCTGTCCTCGGGGATGGCCGAGGTGTCTGTGGTGGTGGTCATGACCCGAAATCTACGGTCGCCGGACGGCCCGCTGAAGAGGGAATCCACTGTCCTTGCCTTGATGGACGGTGCTTTCCCTGCTATTTCTCGGTGATGACCACGTATTCACCGGACGCCACCGACTGGCACCTGCTGGATGTCCTGCAACGCGACGGCCGGGTCAGTTTCGCCGAGCTGGCCAGGGCCGTCTCCATGTCCCCGAGCGCCGTGACAGAGCGGGTGCGCCGGCTGGAGGAGGCCGGGGTGATCTCGGGCTATACGGCCGTGGTCGACCGTGAGCGGCTCGGCCGGACCATCCTCGCCTTCGTGCGGCTCCGGTATCCGAACGGGAACTACAAGCCGTTCCACGATCTGCTGGACGCGACCTCCGAGATCCTGGAGGCCCACCATGTGACGGGGGACGACTGTTTCGTACTGAAGGTCGCGGCACGCTCGATGAGCCATCTCGAAGAGATCGCGGGCCGGATCGGGGCACTGGGCTCGGTGACCACCAGCGTCGTCTACTCGTCGCCGCTGCCTCGCCGCTCCCTCAGCCGCTGAGCGGCCCACCCGCACTGCGCGCCAGGGCCCAGACGAGAGGCCCTAGACGCGATGGCGCACTGCCGAGCCGTGGCGCTCCTTGACGATCTCCAACTGGGCCGGGATACGGCGGCGCAGATCGGCGACATGGCTGACGATGCCGACGCTGCGGTCGCGTTCCCGCAGGCCGTCCAGGACGTCGAGGACCTCGTCCAGCGTCTGGTCGTCCAGGCTGCCGAAGCCCTCGTCGATGAAGAGGGTGTCCAGCCGTACGCCGCCCGCCTCGTCGGTGACCACGTCCGCGAGGCCGAGCGCGAGGGCGAGTGAAGCGAAGAAGGTCTCGCCGCCGGAGAGTGTGGCGGTGTCGCGCGCGCTGCCCGTCCAGGCGTCGACGACCTGGAGTCCCAGTCCCGAACGGCGCTGCCCGCCCGTCCTTGCGTCGGAGTGGACGAGGGCGTAGCGGCCGGACGACATGCGCTGGAGCCGGGCGCTGGCGGCGGCCGCGACCTGCTCCAGCCTGGCCGCCAGGACGTACGACTCCAGCCGCATCCTGCGGGTGTTGTCGGCGGAGGTGCCCGCGGTGAGTCCGGCGAGGCGGGCCACCCGGTCGTACTCCTCGCGGACCGGGCCGAGGCCCCGGACCTCCGCCTCGGCCTGCCGCGACAGCCTGGCAAGTTCGGCACGGCGGTCGCGGGAGGTGACAGCGGCAGCCGAGGCGTCCTGGAGGGACCGCTCTGCCGCATCGTAGGCGGCCTCGGTCGCGGCGGTCCCGGCGGGCGGGCGGGCGGCGGCGCGCCGGATCTCGGCGTCGGTGAGCACGGTGTCGATCGCCACCGCCTCGTCCCTGAACTCGTCGAGGACTCGCTGGAGTTGGCGCCGGTCGGTGTCCGTGAGCAGGGCAGCCGCCGCGGCCTGCGGGGTGTCGAACCCGGCCCGGAAAGCGGCGTTGGCGAGCCGGCCGTCGGCCTCCTTGAGATGGAGCGCCGTGGTGTCGGCCTCGCGGGCGGCCCCGGCGGCTCCGGCGAGCCGCCGGGCCCGGTCCTCAAGCTGGGCCACCCGGTCTGCGACGGTCTCGGCATCGCCCCGCGCGCGGCTCAACTCGGCGCTCAGCACCGTCAGTTCGCGGTCGAGGGCTTCGCGCCGCGAGGTGCGGGCGGCGACCCGGCGTTCGGCCTCCCGCTGTGCCGTGAGCCGCTCGTCATGCTCGCGCTCGGCGCGGCCGAGGGCCTCGCGGGCGGCATGCGTACCGGCGGCGAGCCGGTGCACGTCGGTGTATTCGCGCTCCAACTCGCCTGCGAGCACGAACAGTTCATCGACGCTCGCGCCACCGGCCGTCTCGCGGGCCGCCGCGTACCGCTCCGCGAGCGCGACCTGTTCGCGCTCGATCTCGTCGCGGGCCTCCGAAGCGCGCTGATACCGCGTCAGCGCCGCTTCTTCCATGGCCGGTTCGGTCTGTCCTGCACCGGCGCGGGCGGGCTCGGGGTGTACGGCGGAGCCGCAGACCGCGCAAGGTTCGCCGTCGACGAGCCCGGCGGACAGCTCGGCCGCCATGCCCCGCAGCCGCCGCTCACGCAGATCGAGCCAGGTCTCATGCGCGCTGTTGGCGTGCTCTCTGGCTCGGTGCAACCGCTGTTCGGCTTCACCGGCCGCCGCTTCCAGGGTGTCGCGCCGCCGGGCCGCTTCGAGCCGGAGCCGGGCGGGTTCGAGCCGACCCGCGAGCTGTTCGGCACGGGTCGCCGCCTCCTGGGCCGCTTCGATACGGTCCCGGAGCGCCCGGCGTTCGGACTCCCAGCCCGCCAGCCAGCCCGCCGTCTCCTGGAGGAACTCCTCGTCGGCGCGCGCCTGCCGGTCCAGCGCTGCGCGCTCACCGGTGATCTCCGCGGCGCGCCGTTCAGAGCGACGGGCCGCGTCCAGGGCGCCGAGTTCCTGCCGTACGGTCCTTTCGAGCGAGGCGAGTTGCTCGGCGCCCGCCTCGGCGAGACGAGCGGGCAGGAGCGCCCGTACCCGGTCGTACGCGTCGGAGGCCGCCCGGTGCGCCTCCTCGGCTTCTTCGCGCAGGGCGAGCGCCGGGGCGACCAGTTCCGCCTTGTGGGCGCGCTCGATGAAGCCCTGGGCACGGTCGTGTTCGGGGCGGCGCGCTTCGAGTGCCTCGGCGCGGATCCGGGCCTCGGCGAACTGCCCTTGCAGCCGGGCGAGTTCGCGTGCTTCGTCCAGTGCGTGCCGGGCGGCGGCCCGCCGGTTCTCGGCCGCCGTGAGGGCCGACTCCGCGATGTCCACCCGCTCCTGGGCGGTGGTACGGGCGAGCGCCGCCCATTCCAGTACGGCTTCGGCGAGTCCGGCGTCGCCCGGCCGCCGCTCGGGCAGCGCTGCCGAACTGCCGTCCGCCGCCTGGGAGATGCGCTGCGCGATACCGAGCAGCCGCTCGTCCCCTTCGCGTACCCGGTGTTCGGCGGCGCGGCGCAGCTCGGCGAGCCGTTCCTCGACCGCCGCGAACCGGCGGGTGTCGAAGAGCGTGCCGAGGAGCTTGCCGCGCGCCTCGGCGTCGGCGCGCAGAAAGCGGGCGAAGTCGCCCTGCGGCAACAGCACCACCTGGCAGAACTGGTCCCGGCTCATGCCGAGCAGCCGGCCGATCTCCTCGCCTGTCTCCTGGTGGGAGCGGCTGAGCGCGCGCCAGGCGCCGCGCCCGGTGTCGTACTCACGGAGCCAGGTCTGCGCCTTCTCCGTGGTGAAGCCCTTGACCCGCTTCTTCGGGCGCTGCTGGGCGGGCCGCCGGGTGATCTCCAACCGCCGTCCGCCCACGGTCAGTTCGAGTTCCACCTCGGTGGGCGTGCCGCTCGGCGCGTGGTCGCTGCGCAGCGGAGCACCGGGGCTCTGGCGGGCGCCGGGCACGGCTCCGTACAGCGCGTAGCACACCGCGTCGAGTACGGATGTCTTCCCGGCTCCGGTCGGGCCGTGCAGCAGGAACAGCCCGGCGGCGGAGAGCGCGTCGAAGTCGACGGTCTGGGTGGTGGCGAAGGGGCCGAAGGCGGTGATCGTCAGCCGGTGCAGCCTCACCGGCCCACCTCGCGCACGGCGTCGTCGGCCCGTACCTCGTCGAAGGCGTCGCGCAGCACCGTACGTTCGCGCTCGTCCGGCCCCGGTCCGCCCCGTACATGGGCCACGAAGTCCTCCGCGATCTGCTGGTCGGTACGGCCCGCGAGGCGCTGGGCGTACGAGGCGAGGGGGTCGTCGTCCCCGCGCTCGGGGGCGAAGCCCAGGCTGAGGGTGTGCGGGAAGCGTTCGGTGAGCCGGGCCATGGGTTCCGCGGGCCGCACCGGATCGGTGAGGGTCGCCTCGATCCAGGAGTCCTGGTGGCGGGCGAGCGCGGGATCGTCGAGCAGGGTGGCGAGGGGGCCGCGGATCCGGGCCAGGGCGCGGGGCACCGGGCAGTCGATGCGCTCCGCCTCGATCTCGCCGGCCGGGCCCAGCTCCACCAGCCACATGGTCTTGCGGTGGGCGGTCTCCGAGAAGGAGTAGGCGAGCGGCGAACCCGCGTACCGCACACGCTCGTTGACGGTCTGGCAGCCGTGGAGATGGCCGAGGGCGACATAGTCGACGCCGTCGAAGACACCGGCGGGCACGGCGGCGACTCCCCCGACGGTGATGTCGCGTTCGCTCTCGCTGGGTTCGCCGCCCACGACGAAGGCGTGTGCGAGGACGACGGAGCGGGTGCCGGGGGCGCGTCCAGCGAGGTCGGCCCGTACGCGCTCCATCGCGGCGCCGAGGACCGCTTCGTGGCCGGCCTTCTCCGTGCCGAACTCGTCGCGCACCAGGGCCGGTTCGAGGTACGGCAGTCCGTAGAAAGCCACTTCGCCATGGGTGTCGGAGAGCAGTACGGGGGTGGCGCAGCCAGCCGGGTCGGTACGCAGATGGATACCGGCGCGCTCGATCAGCCCGGCGCCGACGCCGAGTCTGCGGGCGGAGTCGTGGTTGCCGGAGATCATGACGGTCGGTACGCCGGCGTCGGCGAGGCGGTGCAGCGCGCGGTCGAAGAGTTCGACGGCGGCGAGGGGCGGTACGGCCCGGTCGTAGATGTCGCCCGCGACCAGGACGGCGTCGATCTCGCGTTGGCGGACGGTCGCCACGAGATGGTCGAGGAAGGCGGCCTGGGCGTCGAGCAGTCCGACGCGATGGAACGACCGTCCGAGATGCCAGTCGGAGGTGTGCAGAATCCTCAAATGAAGGCCTCGCCGCCCAGTTCCAGTACGGCTGTGCCGGCCGTGGTGTCGGCGAGCCAGGCGCGGAAGGCCGGCAGGTCCGCGTCCGGCAGGCCGACCGCGATGGTGACGGCTTCTCCGTACCGCACCTCGCGTACGGTACGGCCGGTCGCGCGCAGATCGTTCTCCAGCCGGCCGGCGCGCTGGTGGTCGACGGTGACGGTGGCGAGCCGGAAGCGCTGCCGTGTCAATGTCCCCACGAGGTCCAGGGTTTCGCCGACCACTCCGCCGTACGCCCTGATGAGACCACCCGCGCCGAGCTTGACCCCGCCGTAGTACCGGGTGACGACCGCGGCGGTGTAGCGCACTTCGCGGCGCATCAGCATCTGGAGCATGGGCGCTCCGGCGGTGCCGCCGGGCTCTCCGTCGTCGCTCGCCCTCTGTACGGAGGCGTCGGCGCCGATCACATACGCGTAGCAGTTGTGAGTGGCCGTCGGATGCTCCTTGCGGACGCGGGCGACAAAGTCCTGTGCCTCCTGCTCGCTCGCGACGGGCGCCAGCGCGCAGAGGAACCGCGACCGATTGATCTCGGCCTCATGCGCGCCCGCCCGCGCCACAACCCGGTACCGCTCCTGCATCCCCCCACCCTATGCGCCAACCCGGGCCGGTCTCGCCCGGGGTTCGCGAGGCCGCGCGGCGACGGGCATCAGTGGCCGTGTTTCATCGGTTTCCGGGAGTCAGGAGTGCCTTTCCCTTTCTGCCTATCTTTTCCGCCTCGGCGACCGCGGTGGTGACTTCGTCCAGTGGGAATGTGGAACCGGGAGAGGTTTCCACGATGCCCTCGCGCATAAGCGTCACAATGTCCTGGACGAGCTGCTCGCGTGCTGTGTCATCCATTCTGGCGAGCCAATCGGGGAGCCAGAAGACTTCGAGAGTCCGACGGCCCGCCAGGATGTAGCGGGGGTCCTCACCCACGCGGATCGGTTCGCCCGTGAGAGAGCCGTAGACCAGCATTCTGCCCTCGGCGTGGAGGGCTTTGAACATCTGGGTTCCGGTTTCCCCGACCACGGGGTCGATGGCGTATTTGACGCCTTCCGGGCCCACGATGCCACGGACCTGTTCGTCGATCGGACCGTCGGTGGAGACGATGACGGCGTCGGCGCCGAGGCGTTTCAGCTCGGGGACCGGTTCGCGGCGGCGGATGACATTGAGCGTACGGATCCCGTCCCGTTTGGCCAGGCGGATGATCATGCGTCCCAATTCGGAGCCGGCCGCCGACTGGAGCAGCCATTCGCCCCGGGGGACGGCCAGGGCCTGGCGGACCATGATGATGGCGGAAGCCGGGTTGACGACAAAGCAGGCGGCCTGCTCATCGGGGATGTCATCCGGCATCGGAAACAGATCGCGGGCCGGTACCACCGTGTATTCGGCCCAGTTGCCGCCTGTGCCATTCATGACGGATACACGCTGGCCGACCGCGAGGTCTTTCACTCCCGGCCCGAGGGCGTCCACCGTACCGACGCCTTCGAATCCGATCGGCGCCGGGAAATGCGCTTCGAGGCCGCCGTAGACTCCCCGCACATACAGCAGGTCGGACGGATTGACCGGGGTCGCCGTAATGCGGACCCTCGCTTCTCTCTCCCCCGGTTCCGGAAGAGGCACATCATCCACCGAGATGACTTTTGCGGGCTCACCGTACTGATCGAATCGGACTGCCTTCATGGTTCCATCTCCTTCGATCGCAGGAGATCTCCAGTCTACGGCGGACGGGCCCACCAGGTCCGGTCGGCGGGTCAGCGGAAGATCGCCATGGCCTGCACGTCGAGCACCGCGTCCTCGGCGTTCCAGTCCTGGACCTTGCCCAGGCAGCGAGCCAGGAACGTGCCCTGTCCGGGCGCGGTACGCAGACCTTCCGTGGCGCAGGTGACCCGGACACGCGGCCCCTCGCCAGGAAGGTCGGGGTCTCCGTAGGGCGCCTCGAAGACCGTCGCCCCGGACGATTCGCTGACCTTTCTGAACCGGCCCCTGATCAGCACGAAGTCCTCGATGTCCCGCAGCCGTACGGTCCGCCGCGAAGCCCCGGCCCCGGCCCTCGCGCCCGCCCCGGCCCCTGTCCCTGATCCGGCGGCCAGCGCCCTGTTGTGCCGGACCGTCCCGTTGACGAGATCGACATGGACGATGACGTCCTCCTTCTCAAGGACATCCATGATGACGCCGATCACCGAGATCGGCTCGGCCACTTGGAGATACTTGCTGACGACCTCCATGGTGTCGCGCCTGCCGCCGCCCAGGGTCGCCCCGAGGACCGAGGCACGGACGTTCCCCTCCGTACTGTCGCTGGTCCGCTGCTCCACCTCCCGGCGGAGGGCCGCCGCGTAACCACGCATCTGGTAGTGGTCCATGACGGTCGTGCCATGGAGGTAGAAGCAGATGCTGAAGGTGGCCGGCCGGCTGTCGGGCCGCCGCCCGCGGAGGAACCGGACGAGCCGGAGGACCGTCAGGACCAGGAGCGCCGCGAGGCAGACCGCGGTGAGCAGCCATACGAGCATCCAGGGCCATCGGATGCCCCACCACGCCTCACTGATGACACCCACGTATCTCCTTGAAAGCGCTCAGGAGCGACTGGACGGTGGCGTCGGCCATGCGTCCGCCGGTCGTCCGTGCCGCTCGGTCCAGTTCGCCCGTGTCGGCCTCGCCGTAGCGGACGGTGTACGTGCGTACGGCCCGTGCCTCCGGCGGCCGTGCCCGGTAGCGGCGGACGAAGGTGTCGAGGTCGATACCGGCGTTGTTCTCGCCGTCCGTCATCATCACGATGGATACGGCCTGCCCGGGCCGCTCGCGCGCCTCGTCGGTGACCGTGTCGTACGCGTGGTCCAGCGCGGACCAGATGGCGGTGCTCGTACCGAAGCCGTCGGAGGCGACGAAGCCGCGCAGCCGGTCCAGGTCGCGCGGGCTCTCGTACGTCACGCTCCGTTCGTCGAGCACACGCCCGCCGAATCTCATGACGGTGAGCGATTCGCCCCGGTAGAACCTGACGAACTTTCCGGAGCGCGAGTCGTCGCCGCCGCTCAAGCCGTCGAAGACGGCGCGCAGCCGCGCGATGCGCTCGCCCCGCATCGACCCGGAGAAGTCGAGCAGGAAGATCACCCGGGAGCTTCTGCCGCGCCTCGGGTCGCCGTAGTCGGCGAGGAGCCGGTCGACGACCTTCTGGTCGTCGGGGAAGTACAGCGCGTTACCGATGGGCCGGCGCAGGCGCGGCACCCGGGGGACGGCCGGATCGATGGGCCGGCGCAGCGTACGGTCCATGATCTTCTTCTGGACCGGTTCGCTCTTCAGCCACTCCACCAGCCTGTCGTACGCGGCCCGTTGGGCCGGGTCGAGCAGGAGCAGGGGATAGTCGGACAGCACCATGCCGTCCTTCGGGTAGACGATCTCCAGCGGCTCGCGGAGCTTTCCCGAGCCGTTGAGGGCGAGCAGCTCGGACTCGTAAGTGATCAGCGCTTCAAGGTTGTTCCGGTCCTTGACGAATCCGTCGACGAGACCGGCGGAGGTGTTCTCGGCGAGCCGGTGTCCGGCGAAGAAACCATGCAGCCGGTCGCAGGACACGTCCTGCGGGCGCAGTACGCCACCGGTGTCCGCGGCGGCGGTCGCCACACCGACGAGCGCGGCGAGTCCGCTGTTGGCATGGCGCGGATCGGCCATGCCGAACCGCAGACTGCCGTCGGCGGCGGCGTCGGCGACATCGGCCCAGGAGATCTGGCCGTCGGGCGTGGTACGGCGCAGCCGCTCGGCGGTGGCGGGCTTCAGGCCGATGACGACGGGCGAGCGCATGATGCTGGTGGCGAGCGGCGGTTCGCCGTGGTCCCCGGCCGCTTTCCGTTTGAGCTGGAAGTAGCGGTCGGAGGAGAGCCAGGCGAGATCGTGCCGGTACGCACCCGACGCCAGCGCGTCGCCGGCGTCGATGGTGCCCCGGTACTCCATCTCCAGCTCGATACCGGTCTCCTCGCGCAGCTCGTCGAGGAGCGGCGCCATGTCGGCGAGTTCGGAGCTGGCGAGCACACGCAGTGTCACCGGCTCGGGGCCGCCGGCCGAGCAGGCCGTGACGGCGGTGCCGAGGAGCAGCCAGGCCAGGCAGAGGGCGACAAGGCCCGTCGCCGGGCGCCGGGTCGCGCGGGAGCGACGGATCGTACGCACTCGGGCACTCCGGCTCACTCGGGAACTCCCGCTGCTTTACCGGCACTCGGGGGCTTTGCCGAGGGTGGCGCCACGTCCGGGATGTCGACGGCCGGGCAGCCCCCCACGATGGAGATCATCCGTTCCAGGTACCGGAGTCTGGGCATCGAGGAGCGGGTGTTGTCGTCCGCCATCGAGGGGACCGGGATGTTCCGCTCCTCCAGGAACGTGGTGAGCTGGTCGCCCGCGACCTCCCCGGCGGGGTCGAGGATCCGGAAGCCCAGCTCCATCGCCCGCTGCCGCAACTCCGGGTCATGGGTGATGAGTTCGCCGAGCCGGTCGCCCTCCTCGTTGAGCGCGATGAACTGCGGCTGGGTCACGAACTGCGCCGACGGGTAGAGCAGCACCCGGTCCGTGTCCAGCTTGCCCGACTCGGCCTGGTACTGCGCCTGGTAGTTGAGGTACTGGTGCTCGTACGCCACCACCACGGGCGCGATCCTGTCGCCCTCGGGTGAGATGTACGTACGGAACACATCCGTGCCCGGCAGGCCCTGGTCCATCAGGGGCTTGATGGCCCGGCCGCGTCCGTCCGCCTCCTCGTCGGTGTCGGGCACCTCGTCCGCCCCGCCGTGCCAGGTGAAGGCGACCAGTCCCAGATAGGTCCCCGCCGAGTTGGAGTCGCAGACATCGGAACTCTGGACGACGATCCGGTTCGCGTTGCTGATCCCGTGGTCGCGGATGCCGATCTCGTTCCACCGCCGCTTCTGGGCGATGGCCTTGAGGAACTTCTCCATGTCCAGGACGTAGTAGAGCGGCCGGCCGGGACCGGAGCCGCTTTGCGCGGTGGCGATACCGGCGTCCTCAAGGGTCTCGGCGTAGGCGCGGTAGGTGGGGAGCACGATGGGGCTGACGAACGGCCGGAACACCTTCGGGTCCCGGCCCTTCGCCTGGCGCTCGGCGACGATCAGGTCCCCGGCGGGCTGGCCGGAGGGAAACACGAAGTCGTACGAGGAGATGTCCCGGATGGCCACCTCGCGCGAGCCCGAACTGGTGATGTGCACCCGGATCCGGTGCTTCAGCAGCAGCCGCTGGACCTCCGGGTCCTCGAAGAAGTCCCGTTTGGAGGCCATCTTGGCCTCCAGCGTGGTGATCCGCTCGAAGGGCAGCAGGATTTTCCCGGCGGCGGCGAGCAGCGTCACACCGGTCAGCACGGCGGCCAGCAGGGGCAGGAACACGACCAGGAAGTCACGCCTCCGCCACCAGGGCGACGACGGCCGCCGTATCTCCAGCCGCGGCTCCTCGACGACCTGTCTTCCCCCCATGGCCACGGACACCCTCCCCCGCTGTCCTCGTCCCACGTGATGAACAGCTTTACGCGCCCGCACGACGAGCCGGGTGAACCAAAGGCCAATCCACGGCGAACAGCTCGCCGCCGGCGGCCGGGGCGGGTCCCGCAGACGGAATGTCATCGGCCGGTACTGCCACCGTAAAACCCTGCGCTCAACAGGCCTTCAGCGCTTAAGATATGACGCCCCGTCATCGGAATCCAACGGATCCTGTGAGGTGTGCATGGCCGGTACGCGTACGACGCCGGAACCGGGGAGCCTCTTCGAGCGCTGGGACGAACGGGGACTCGCCGTCGCCTGTCTCATCGCCGTCTGCGGATCGCTGGCCGCCGCGCTCTTCGGACTCTCCCCCGCCTGGCAGATGCCGTTCCTCTTCACCGCGGTGTACGCGATCCTGCGCGCCCTTGTCCCACTGACCCGCTCACACCGGGAACTCGCCGGCCTGAGCGCCGAAGTGGCGTCGCTGCGGCGCGACTTCGACCAGGTCAACACCTCCCGTATCGAGCACTATCCGGATGCCGCGTCCTTCTACCAGGCGCTCACCGACCATCTCGTCCACCGCAGCCCGCGCCACCTGGACACCTGGTACATGCGGATCGAAACCCCCGACGCCTTCAGCGAGTCCACGGCCGCCTTCGCGGACTACTTCCGGGTGGTGCTCGACTGGGCGCGCGCCGGCGGCTCCGTACGGCGGCTGTTCTGCTCGGGCTCGGGTTCGTCCAGGGGTTACGCGGACTGGATCACCCGGCACCGGAACGACACCCGTGATCTGCACCGGTACAGCGTCCGGGAGGTGACCTGGCCGATCAAGGCCGATCTGATGAGCATGGCGATCATGGACACGACCGCGGTGTTCCTCGCCTTCACGGTCGGCGACCGGGTGCAGGGGATGCGGATCGAGGACAGCGAGGCCGCGTCGTACTTCAAGGCGTACTTCGACCGGCACTGGGAGAACGCCAGGGACGTGCCGCGCACCCCGTGATGGCGACTTCCGGCCACCGCGTTCCCGGGGACTCGTCCCCGGGAATCGCCGGGTGCCGCCGGTCGTTGTCGGTTGCGTAGACCTTGAGCCCATGGGAGGCCACGCATGTACGCCGATCAGGAGACGATCCGCAGGATCCTCACGGAGTCCGGCGACACCTGGGCCGTCGTCGGCCTGTCGTCGAACCAGGGGCGGGCCGCGTACCGCGTCGCCGAGGTCCTCCAGCGGTTCGGGAAGCGGGTCGTCCCCGTCCATCCGAAGGCCGAGACGGTCCATGGCGAGCAGGGCTATCCCTCGCTCGACGCCATTCCGTTCGATGTCGATGTGGTCGATGTCTTCGTCAACAGCGAGCTGGCCGGGAAGGTCGCCGACGAGGCCGTCTCCATCGGCGCCAAGGCCGTCTGGTTCCAGCTCGGGGTGATCGACGAGCAGGCGTACGGGCGTACGCGCGCGGCCGGGCTCGACATGGTGATGGACCGGTGCCCGGCGATTGAGATCCCGCAGCTCACCTGACCGGACCGGCCGCCTGCGGCGGCGTACCGGCGCCTCAGCGTACGGGCGGGATCGAGACGGCCATCACCAGCTCGCAGGTCGTCGTGGCGTCGTTGCGGTAGATGTGCGGCACGCTCGCCTCGAAGGCCGCGGCGGCGCCCGCGGGCACGGTGTGCGGTTCGCCGTCCACGACGAGGGTCAGCTCGCCCGCGGTGACATGCAGCAGCTCGGTGGTGCCCGGCGGATGCGGGTCGGAGGAGCTGGCGTCCCCGGGCATCAGCGTCCAGGACCACAACTCCAGCGGCCCCCGGGCCTCGGTGCCCACCAGCAAGGTGGTGCTGCTGCCCGCCGGGGTGGACCACATCCGTACGGCCTGGCTCTCCGGCACGATCCGGACCTGCGGGCCCTGCTCGTAGTCGAGAAGCGTGGTGATGGAGACGCCGAGCGCGTCGGCGAGCTTGACGGTGGTGCCGACGCTCGGATTCGTACGTGCCTGCTCGATCTGGATGATCATTCCACGGCTGACCCCCGCGCGGGCGGCCAGGGCGTCCAGGGTGAAGCCCCGTTCACCTCGCCAGCGTTTGAGATTACGGGCCAGCGACTGCGTGAGCTGATCGAGGTCAGACACATTCCGTCCAATATATTCAATGAGATAGTTCAATGGACCGCACTACGGTGTGGTGCACCCCATCGTTCATCGCACTGTACTGCGGGGCCCGTGATGACCGCACCGGCCGCCCGGGGAGCGCGGCAGGTCAGGAGGGCGGCTCCAGCTCGCCCAGCGCCAGAAGCTGTTGCGGCGTGATCCCCTCCGGTATCGGCACCGGTGCGGGCGTACGCAGCGGCGGCTGCCAGCCCCGCTCGGCGTCCCAGCACCGTACGACCCGGGCCGGCGCCCCGGCCACCACCGCATGGTCGGCGACCTCTCCCCGTACGACCGCGCCCGCCGCGACCACCACATTCCGGCCGAGCCGCGCTCCGGGCAGGATCACCGCGCCGGTGCCCAGCCAGCAGCCGGGCCCGATCTCCACCGGCTCCATACGCGGCCACTGCTTGCCGACGGGCGTGGCCGGATCGTCGTAACTGTGGTTGGTCGAGGTGATGTAGACATACGGCCCGCAGTAGGTGTCGGCGCCGATGGACACCGTGGTGTCGGCGATCACATGGCTGCCCCGGCCCAGCACCACCCCGTTGCCCAGCGTCAGCACCGTCTCGGGCCCGAGGTCGATTCCGGGCATCATCCCCGCGGTCAGCGTGACATGTTCGCCTATGACGCAGTGGTCCCCCAGCTCGATCCACGGTTCGCCGAAGACCGTGCCCTGCGGGAACGCGAGCCGGGTGCCGGTGCCGATCCGGCGGAAGCGCAGCCGCCCCGGACGCTCGGCGCTCACCGCGCCCGCCTCCTGGAGCCATCGCCACCCGCCCTGGACGGCCCGCGCGAGCAGGCGCCGCCGCCAGGTGCCCAGTGATGAGAACGTGTTTCTGTTCTTCGGCACGCGCCTCACGGTAGTGGGCCGGGACCGACCGGATCGGGCATACCCGCTGTGACGTTCACCCCACGGACGCCCCCTGACGTCCGCCGCTGGAGGCGTCAGGACACCCGTACGAGGGGTTCGGATGGCTGAAATCAGTTGACCACAGCGACGATTGAGGCCCGAACGCGCTCCCTCCGGCCGCCTTCCCGGCGGCCCAAGGGGCGGTGTGGACGTCCGTACGGGCATGGCGGGCCCGGACAGAAGGGCCGACGGCGGCCATTCCCATTTACCATACCGACGCTGGCCGGTGGGTGACTTCGGGACGAACTCCCCCGTTGTGTGGGCTCCGGCCTTTCCCTGGCCTCCCGCACCACTCGACGTGGTTAGCATGAGCGCCACATGTGGTGCGGAAGATCACCGTCCTCATCGGTGTCCGATCCCGCCCGTGCGGCCGAACCGCGCTGGTCGGCCGGTCTGTTCCCCCCGCACTCAAGTACCGAGGGACCGCGGAATGTCAGTGCCTGTCGCCCCCAGCCCGCGCCGCATACGCACAACACGGTCGTCGCTCGCCGTACCCCTGACGGTGGTGGTGCTGTCCGGCGCGGTCGCGGGCGCGGTGGCCGCGGCGGCCCCGGCCTCCGCCCGTACCTGGGTGGCCGCCACCGTCACGGTCGCCTGGGCGTGTGTGTCGGTCGCCGTCGTCACCGCCGCGCTGCTGGTACGCCGGGTCCGGCGCTCCACCGCCACGGCGGAGAGCGAGATCAGGACGGCACAGACCCGGCTCGCCCAGTCCGGCGCCGAGTGCGCGCATCTGCTGAATGTCACGCTGCCCGCGGTGGTCAAGAGAGTCCGGGACGGCGCGGGTTCCGACGAGACGCTCGCCGCCACGCCCACGCCGTCCGATCCTCAGCTCCGCCGCCTCCTTGAGCTGTTCACCGCGGAACTGGCGGGCTCCGAGGAGCGCGCCGCCCGGGCCACCGCCGACAGCGACAGCGCCATGACCCAACTGGGCAGGCTCACCGACGAGTTGGATCTGCTCACCACCAGGACGCTGCCCACCGCGCTGGACGGGCTGCGCGGCGGCGGCTCCGCCGACACGGTGCTCGGCAGTATCGATCCTCCTGCCGATCCCCGGCTGCGGGTCCTGGTCGACTCGGTGGTACGGAACTTCGCCACCAGCGAGCGGCGCGCGGCGGCGGCGCAGGCGGCCAGCGCCAAGGCCCTGAGCCGGGTGCAGGCGAAGGCCGTGAGCATGCTGGCCGATCTGCGGGAGATGCAGGACCGGCACGGCGAGGAGGTCTTCGGGGATCTCCTCAAGCTCGACCACAACACCTCGCAGCTCGGGCTGCTCACCGACCGGCTGGCCCTGCTGATGGGCGGCCGCGCGAGCCGCGCCTGGAACAAGCCGATCGGCATGGAGAGCATCCTGCGCGGCGCGGTGGGCCGTATCGCCGCGTACCAGCGGGTACGGCTGCACTGCTCCAGCACCGCGGCGATCGCCGGATTCGCCGCCGAGCCGGTGATGCACATGCTCGCCGAACTCATGGACAACGCGGCGAACTTCTCCCCGCCGATCGACGAAGTGCATGTCTATGTCGAGGAGCGCACGGCGGGCCTCGTGGTCACCATCGAGGACAGCGGACTGAAGATGGCCGACGCGGCCATGCGGCGTGCCGAGGAGTCCGTGTCGGGCCGGGTCACCGACCTGGCGATGCTCCAGGGCACCCGGCTCGGTCTGGCCGTGGTCGGCCGGCTGGCCGCCAAGTACCACATCAGCGTCAACTACCGGCCCTCGTCACGCGGGGGTACGGGGGTCGTGGTGCTGTTCCCGCCGCAGCTCATCGCGCAGCAGCGGATCCTGGCCGCCGAGCAGTCGCTGCTCCGTACGGCACCGCAGTCGGCGGTCGCCGCGGCCGGCGCGCCGCCGGTCACTTCCGTGCCGCCCTCCCCGTCGGTCTCCGCGCCGGACGACCGGTCCACCACCGCGCCGTCCCTGGCCGGGGACGGTCCCGATGTGGCGACGCCCAACGGTCTTCCGGTGCGCCCGCCCGGCCGCACCATGGCCGCCGCGGACCGCGGCAGGCCGCAGACGGAGCCGGAGTCCGAGTCCGGGACCGAGGCGAAACGTCCCGCCCGCGACGCGGGCTCGCAGTTCGGCGCCTTCCACCGCGCCCGCCGCGCCGCCACCTCCCCCACCCCGGCCGACACCGCCACCGACCGCACGCCCGGCACCGGAAGCACCTCCGACCACACCTCCGGGACCGACGGCACAAGCGGCATACCCGGGCTTCCGACGGACAGGGCCTAGTCCGCCCGCGCTCTCCCCGTACGGCGCCCGGGGAATCGGCGCCCACCCCACCCGAACCCGAGACAGGAGGCACGGGCTGGTGACCGGCTCACCGGGACAACCCGCCCCACGCACACCATGCAGACCACCACTGACAACAGCCTGACCTGGCTTCTCGAAAACCTCTTGGAGCGCACCCCCGGCACCCGGCACGCGCTGGTGCTCTCCCGCGACGGGCTGAAGCTCTGCTGGAGCCGCCATCTCACCCTCGACCAGGCCGATCAGCTCGCCGCCATCTGCTCAGGCATCCAGGCGCTCGCACAGGGCGCCTCGGTGGAGTTCGGCAACGGCACCGGGGGCGTACGGCACTCGATGACCGAGTTCCACGGCGGACTGCTCTTCATCGTCGAGGCCGGCGACGGCGCCCATCTCGCGGTGGTGGCCGAGGACGGCGCCGACCCCGGGGTGGTGGGCCACCAGATGTCCGAGCTGGTCGAGCAGATCGGTGAGCATCTGCGGGCCGAGCCGCGCACACCGCTCCAGGAGAGTTCACCGTCATGATCCGCCGGCCCGTCGACACCGGGGATCCCGACCGGCTGTACACCGTCACCGGTGGCCGCAGCCGTGCCGACGACGACTCGTTCGACCTGGTCACCCTGATCGTCAGCGAGTGCGAGCCGACGCAGGGGATGCAGTCGGAGCACGTCAAGATCCTCGGCCTGTGCCGCCATCCCACCGCGGTCGTCGAGATCTCAGCCGAGCTGAAGCTGCCGGTGACGGTGGTACGTATCCTCCTCGGCGATCTCCTCGCGACGGGCCGGATCACCGCCCGGCACCCGCGCGCCGCGCGCTCCGCCGAACTTCCCGACTCCGCCCTCTTGAAGGAGGTGCTCCTTGGACTCCGCAACCTCTGAACTCCCGGCCCGTACACCGCTGGCCGATGCCGCCGAGACCGGGCTGAAGATCGTCATCGTGGGCGGGTTCGGGGTCGGAAAGACCACCCTCGTCCGCTCGGTCAGCGAGATCCGGCCGCTCAACACCGAAGAGGTGATGACCCAGGCCGGGATCGGTGTCGACGAGACAGCCGGACTGCCCGCCAAGACGACCACCACCGTGGCGTTCGACTTCGGCCGGATCACCCTCAACGAGCTGATGGTGCTGTATCTGTTCGGCGCACCTGGGCAGGAACGGTTCTGGTTCCTCTGGGACCGGCTGTTCTCCGGTACCCTCGGCGCGGTCGTACTGGTCGACACCCGGCGGATGAGCGAGTCCTGGTACGCCATCGACCGGCTCGAACACCACAGAACCCCGTTCGTGGTCGCGGTCAACCGGTTCGACGGCGACGCCTCGTCGTTCTCCCTGGACGAGATCCGCCAGGCGCTCTCGCTGCCGGACCATGTCCCGCTGGTCGACTGTGACGCCCGGGTACGTTCGTCCGGCAAGAACGTACTGATCACCCTTGTGGACCACCTCTACGAACTGGCCATGGCCCGGGAGATGACACCATGACCGACGCCGCGGGCTCCGCACCCGACCAGGCGCCGCCGCCCGAATGCCCCGCGCACACGGGCGCGGTGCCGCTCAGCGGACTGGAGTACCAGCAGACCCCGTCCCAGCTCTACCGCACCCTGCGCAGGGAGCACGGCGCGATCGCCCCCGTCACCCTCGACGGCGGCATTCCCGCCTGGCTGGTGCTGGGCTACTCCGAGGTCTCGTACGTCACGAGCCACGACGAGCTGTTCGCCCGTGACTCCCGGCGCTGGAACCAGTGGGCGTCCATCCCCGCCGACTGGCCGCTGATGCCGTTCGTCGGCTACCAGCCGTCGGTGATGTTCGCCGAAGGTCCCGAACACCAGCGGCGCGCCGGGGTGATCACCGACGCGCTGGAGGCCATCGACCAGTTCGAACTCGCCCATCTCTGCCGGGAGATCGCCGAGGGGCTCATCAACGCCTTCGCGGGCAGCGGGCAGGCCGAGCTGATGTCCGCGTACGTACACGCGCTCCCGATGCGGGCGGTGGTCCGGCTCTGCGGTATGCCCGCGGACAGTGTGGACACCGAGGATCTGGTGCGCGATCTGCGGATCTCGCTGGACGCCAATGAGGGGGACGATCCGGTCGCCGCCTATGTGCGCGTGATGGAGCGGATGCAGCAGCTGGTCAAGGACAAGCGCGACACGCCCGGCCCTGACATCACCTCCAGGATGCTGGCCCATCCGGCCGGGCTGACGGACGAGGAGATGGTCGTCGACCTGATCACCGTCATCGCCGCGGCCCAGCAGCCGACGGCCAACTGGATCTGCAACACCCTGCGTCTGCTGCTCACCGACGACCGGTTCGCGCTCAATGTGTCCGGCGGGCGCCTCAGCGTCGGGCAGGCGCTCAACGAGGTGCTGTGGCTGGACACCCCGACGCAGAACTTCGTGGGCCGCTGGGCGGTACGGGACACCCAGCTCGGCGGCCGGCACATCAAGGCGGGCGACTGTCTGGTGCTGGGGCTCGCGGCGGCCAACACCGATCCGCAGCTCTGGCCCGAGGGGCATGTCGGCGCCGAGAACTCCGCGCATCTCTCGTTCAGCAACGGCGAGCACCGCTGCCCGTATCCGGCACCGCTGCTGGCCGATGTGATCGCCCGTACCGCGATCGAGACGCTGCTGGAGCGGCTGCCCGATGTGGTGCTGGCGGTGGAGCCGGACGAGCTGAACTGGCGGCCGTCCATCTGGATGCGGGGGCTGACCGCGCTGCCGGTGAGCTTCACCCCGGTCGTGCAGTAACGCCACTGCGCGCGGCGCGGCCGGTCGTACGTACGGTACGGCCCGCCCCCGCACCGGCCGCCGGGCCCGGGGTTGTCGTCCCCCGGGCCCGGCGGGTGCCGGTCGGGCCAGGACCGGTCAGGCCGTAACCGGCGTGAACTCCACCGGCAGCGTCTGCGGTCCACGGGTGAACACACCCTGCTCGACCGGGTCGAAGCCGTCGGCGAGCCGGAGATCCGGCATCGCGTCCAGAAGCTGGTTGACGCCGGTCTCGACCTCCGCCTTGGCCAGCAGCGCGCCGACGCAGAAGTGCCGCCCGAGTGCGAAGGCGAGATGGTCGGCGGCGGCGGAGAAGGCGGTCGTGGTGGTCAGATCGTCACGGAAGATGTCGAAGGTGTCGGGGTCCCGGAAGCGCGAGCCGTCCCGGTTGGCGGCGCCTATCAGACAGGTGACCGTGGCCCCTTCGGGTATCGTGCCGCCGCTCAGCTCGACGTCCCGGGCGGTCTGGCGCATGATCATGTGGACCGGCGGGGTGTAGCGGAGGGTCTCCGCGAAGGCCCGGTCGATCAGGGTGCGGTCCTCCCGTACGGCCGCGAGCTGCTCGGGGTGGAGCAGCAGGTTCGCGAAGATGCTGGCGATCGCCTTGTCGGTGGTCTCGCCGCCCGCGGCGAGCAGCAGACTGCAGAAGGCCTTGATGTCCTCGTCGCTCATCCGTACGCCGTCGACCTCGGCGGAACAGAGCGTGGAGAGCAGATCGTCCCCCAGGTTCTCGCGCCGCTCCCGGATGATCGGGAACATGTACTCGGCGAACTCGATCCGGGTGCGCTCGCCCGCCGCGGTGACCTCGGCGTCGCCGGAGAGGTTGCCGAGGAAGGCGATGACCGCGGTGTACCAGCCGTGGAAGCGGGCGTGGTCGGCCTTGTCGAGACCCAGCATGTCGGCGATGACATTGACGGGGAAGCGGGTCGCGTAGGACTCCACGAGATCGACGGAGCCGGTGTGCCGGAAGCCGTCGATCAGTTCACGGGAGTTGCGCTCGATGACCGGCTGGAACTTGTTCTGCAGATCGCTGCCGCGGAAGGCGGGCGCGACCAGCGCCCTGCGCACCGCGTGCTCGCGACCGCTGAGCTGAAGGATCGTTTTGCCATGTACGGGCTCGATCTGCCAGTCGTAGTTGTCGGTGGTGAACACCGACTCCTTGTCCTTGAAGGCACGCTCGACATCCTCGTACCGCGAGATGATGTAACTCTGCGTGGCTTCATGCCAGATGAGCGGGGCGCTCTCCCGCATCACGCGATAGGCCGGATACGGATTCTCGGCGAACTCGGGGGAAAGGATGTCGGGAACCTGCTGTGCGGTGGCCATGAAGCTCCTTGTTCGATCCCGGCCCGATCGGTAACGGGCACTGCCTCCAAGGTTATTGATCATCCGTCATCACAAAAAGCCGACTCCTGGCCGACCTGCCGCTCACCGCGGGGTACGGGTCGCTTACGGTGCCTGTACGCGGGCCCCGCATCCGGCCCGTACGCGCGAAGCGGCCCGCGGGCGACCGGGACGGCACCGAGGAGACGGCATGACACGACAGGCACTGATCATGGGTGTGGGCGGCAGGGAACCCGCCGTCGCTCCCTCGGCGTTCACGGCGCCGACCGCCGTCGTGGTGGGCGAGGTGACGGTGGGCGCGGAGGCGAGCATCTGGTACCACACCGTGCTGCGGGCGGACCGCGCGCCCGTCTCGGTGGGCGCCGGGAGCAACGTCCAGGACAACTGCACGCTGCACGCCGACCCCGGATTCCCGCTCACGGTCGGTGAGCGGGTGTCGGTCGGTCACAACGCCGTGCTGCACGGGTGCACGGTCGAGGACGAGGTGCTGATCGGGATGGGCGCCACGGTCCTCAACGGCGCGCTGATCGGTACGGGCTCGCTGGTCGCGGCGCAGTCCCTCGTACCGCAGGGCATGCGCGTACCGCCGGGCTCGCTGGTCGCGGGGGTGCCGGCCAGGGTCAAGCGCGAGCTGACCGAGGAGGAGCGCGCGGGGATCAGGGGGACCGCGGAGAGGTACGTCGAGACGGCGAGGGCCCACCGCGAGGCGCACGAGGGCTGAGCCGTACGGGAAGCGGCCGGGCCGTACGCGAGGCGCCTGAGGCGTACGGGACGAGCGGGGCCGGTGAGGCGTCGGCCGGGGCGGTTTCCGGTCAGTCGGCGGCGGGCACGCTGCCGGGCTCGTCCGCCGGCTTGGTCACTGTCCGTGCCGGTTCTGTGGGCTCGGGCTGTCCGGCGGACTCCGTGACCGGCTGTACGGCCGAGTCCTCCGCGGCCTTCTTGGCGCGGTTCCGTACGACCAGCGTCGAGACGATCCCGATCACCACGGCGAGCACCAGACCGAGCCACGAGAACCTCTTGAGCCAGGCCTCGGCGACGACCCCCACCGTATAGATGACGGCGGTCGTGCCGCCCGCCCAGAGGATTCCGCCCAGCACATTGGCGATCAGGAACTTCCAGTACGGCATGCGCAGCACGCCCGCGAGCGGGCCCGCGAAGATACGGAGCAGGGCGATGAAACGCCCGAAGAAGACCGCCCACATCCCCCACTTCTCGAACGACCGCTCCGCCAGGGCGACCTGGGGTTCACCGCAGTGCTTGGGGAACTTCACCGCGAGCCAGGCAAGCAGCGGCCTGCCGCCCCTGCGGCCGATGGCATAGCCGATCGAGTCGCCGATGATCGCGCCGGCCGTGGCGCAGGCGCCGAGGATGTACGGATTGATGTCGCCGTGCTGCGAGGCGAGCAGCGCCGAGCTGACGAGGATGATCTCACCGGGCAGCGGGATCCCGAGGCTCTCCAGCCCGATCACTATCCCGACCAGGAGATAGATGCTCACCGGGGGGATGGTCTCTAGCCAGTCCTGGACGTGCAACGCCGGTTCCCTCCGTACAACCTGACCATCGACGGGCGGCTGCCCGGCGCGCGCGGGCGCACCGCGGGCAGCCTACCGGGTGGCGGAGGCCGGTCAGGAGTGCGGGCGGAGGGTCCGTACGACTGTCATCTCACCTGTCACCGCACCGTCCTCCGGGGTAACCGTGACGGTCACCGGGAATTCGGGGCGCTCGGCGGAGCCCGGCCGTCCCCTGACGGACCGGACGTGGCAGCGGTGGGGCGACCCCTCTATGGTTACTCGCCATGTGGCCAGGACAGCAGCCGCCCGGGGGCGAGCAGAACCCGCAGGACCAGCAGCCGAATCCGTACCAGCAGCCGGGGTACCAGCAGCCGAATCCCTATCAGCAGCCGGGATATCAGCAGCCCCAGCCCCAGCAGCCTCAACAGCCCGGCTACGCGCAGCCGGGGTACCAGGATCCGGGGTATCCGCAGCAGGGGTACCAGCAGCCCAACCCGTACCAGCAGCCGACCGCGCCGCAGTACGCCGCACCGGGACAGTACGGCCAGCAGGGGCAGCCCGGCCCTCCCGGACCGCCGGGACCGTCGCCGGACAGGAAGAAGACGACCGTCGTCGCGGTCGTCGCGGCCGCGGTCGTGGTAGTCGCCGCCGCGGGCACCGCGTTCTTCGTGATGAACAAGGACGGCGGTACGGCCGACAAGGCCGCCGACGACAAGCCCTCGGCGTCCGCCCCCGAGCCCACCGAGCCGAGTGAGGACGCGCCCACCGGCAACCCCAGGGCCGGTGACGAGAGCAAGCCGCTGATCGAGGGCTGGAAGGTCGTGACCAACCCCAAGCACGGGACGCAGTTCGATGTCCCGGCCGACTGGGAGGTCGAGGGGACCGGCGTCATATCCGGCTTCGAGGACCACAAGAAGAACGACGGCTCGCCCGTCCTCTCCTTCTCCGCGCCCGCCTTCTACAAGTCCAAGTGGTGCTCGCAGGACACCAACAAGGACGGCAGGATGGAGGACAGCAGCCTCGCGGGCACCGGCACCAAGGGCGGCAAGGGCGCCAAGGACACCGCGTCGGCCGCGAAGAACGAGGCGGGAAGCTGGGCCTGGGCCGCCTATGCCCAGCAGGAGCCGGATTCCGTGGTCAAGCAGAAGGTCAAGGTCACCGAGGCCCAGCCGTACACCACCAAGTCCGGGCTCAAGGGGCACTACGCGACGGCCGCCACCACGGGGGTGTCCAAGCCCAACAAGTGCGACACCGACGGCAAGTCGATCGCCTTCACCTTCACCAACGCCAAGGGCGACTTCGCGACCTGGGTGCTGTACGCCAACAAGGACGTGCCGGACGAGGTGCCGGACGCGACGATCAAGCAGATCCTGAGCACCGTACGGCTGGCGGGCTCCTCGTCATAGCCGATCGGCGTTCCGCGCTCGTGACCGGCCGGCGTCCGGGCCCGTAACCGATTGGCATCCGGGCGCCGGGGCGGCGATAGTCCCTGAGTGAACTCTCCCGTCGGCAGAAGCCCCCGTCGCCCCCGTGGCACCCGTCTCGCCCGCCGTCCCGAGTGGGCCGGCCGCAATTACACACTGCTGACCGCCGCGGCGATCGTCACCAATCTGGGCAGCCAGGGTGCGATGATCGCCGCGGCGTTCGCGGTGCTGGAGTCGGGCGGCGACGCGGGCGATGTGGGGCTGGTGGCGGCGGCCCGTACGGTCCCGCTCGTCCTCTTCCTGCTCATCGGCGGCGCGCTGGCCGACCGGCTCCCCCGGCACCGGGTGATGGTCGCCGCCAACGCCGTCAACTGCCTTTCGCAGGCGTCCTTCGCGGTCCTCGTCCTCACGGGCGAGCCGGAGCTGTGGCAGATGATGGCGCTGACCGCGCTGGGCGGCACCGCCCACGCCTTCTTCAGCCCGGCCTCCGAGGGCATGCTGATGTCCAGCGTCAGCGGAGCGCAGGCCGGCCGTGCCTTCGCCCTCTACCGGATGGCGATGCAGGGCGCCGGGATCGGCGGCGCGGCCCTGGGCGGCGCGCTGATCGCGCTGTTCGGGCCGGGCTGGGTCCTCGCCATCGACGCCGCCGCCTTCCTGGTCGCGGGGTCGATGCGCGCCTTCCTCGATGTGAGCCATATACCGCCGCGCGGGCCGGGCGAGGGGATGCTCGCCGATCTGCGGGACGGCTGGCGGGAGGTCACCGGCCGGCCCTGGCTGTGGAGCATCGTCGTCCAGTTCGCGGTGGTCAACGCGATGGTCTCGGCGGCCGAGGCGGTGTACGGGCCGCTGGTCGCCCGGGACGAACTCGGCGGTCCGGGCCCCTGGGGCCTGGCGCTGGCGGCCTTCGGCGCGGGTACGGTCGGCGGCGCGCTGCTGATGATGCGCTGGCGCCCGCGCCGGATGCTGCTCGCGGGCACCCTCGGTGTCTTCCCGCTGGCCCTGCCCTCGGCCGGGCTCGCGGTGCCGCTGCCCGTCGTGGGGCTGGCGGTGGTGATGTTCCTGACGGGCGTCTCCGTCGAGGTCTTCGGTGTCTCGTGGATGACCTCGCTGCACCAGGAGATCCCGGAGGACAAGCTGTCCCGCGTGTCCGCCTACGACTGGCTGGGCTCGGTCGGCATGATTCCGCTGGCCACGGCGCTCGCGGGCCCGGCGGAGAGCGCCTTCGGACGGAGTACGGCGCTGTGGGGCTGCTCGGCGCTGATCGTCCTGCTGACGGCGGCGGTCCTGACCGTCCCCGATGTACGGCGACTGACCCGCCGTACATCGGAGAAGACCGGGGCGGCCGCCGCGCGGACCGCCCCGGATCCGGTCTCACCGGACGAGGTGAGACCGGCCTGAGGCCCCGGGGCGGCCGAGCCGGCCAGGAGCCGTCCGGGAGACCGCCGGTTAGGAGACCAGCCCCCGGGTGCGCCGGGCCGCGGCGACCAGGTTCTCCAGGGACGTACGTACCTCCGCCCAGCTCCGGGTCTTCAGCCCGCAGTCGGGGTTGACCCACAGCCGCTCCGGCGGGATCGCCTCAAGTCCCTCGGCCAGCAGGGCGGTCATCTCCTCGGCCGAGGGCACCCGTGGCGAGTGGATGTCGTACACCCCGGGTCCCGCCTCGCGCGGATAGCCCGCCGCCGCCAGTTCGCCGGCGACCCGCATACCGGAACGGGCCGCCTCCAGGCTGATCACATCGGCGTCCAGATCCTCGATCGCCGGGAGGATGTCGCCGAACTCCGCGTAGCACATGTGCGTATGGATCTGGGTGTCCGGACGGACCCCGGAGGTCGTCAGCCGGAACGCCTCGGTGGCCCAGTCCAGATACGCCGGCCGGTCCGCCGCGCGCAGGGGCAGGGTCTCGCGCAGGGCCGGTTCGTCGACCTGGATCACGGCCGTACCCGCCGCCTCCAGATCCGCCACCTCGTCCCGCAGCGCGAGCGCCACCTGCCGGGCGGTCGCGCCGCGCGGCTGGTCGTCGCGGACGAACGACCAGGCCAGCATGGTGACGGGCCCGGTCAGCATTCCCTTGACGGGCCGGGTGGTCAGCGACTGTGCGTACGAGATGGTGTCCACGGTCATCGGGGCGGGCCGGGAGACATCCCCCGCGAGGACCGGCGGCCGGACATAGCGGGTGCCGTACGACTGGACCCAGCCGTGCCGGGTGACCAGGAATCCGGTGAGGCGCTCGGCGAAGTACCGCACCATGTCGTCGCGTTCGGGCTCGCCGTGCACCAGGACATCGATGCCGGACTTCTCCTGGAAGGCGATCACCTCGCGGATCTCGGCCCGGACGCGCTCGTCGTAGTGAGCCATGTCCCGCCGCCCCGCCCGCAGTTCGGCGCGGGCGGTGCGCAACTCGGCGGTCTGCGGGAACGATCCGACGGTCGTCGTCGGCAGTGGCGGCAGTCCGAGCCGCTCGTGCTGCGCGGCGGCGCGCTCGGTGTACGGCTGCTCCCGGCGGGCGTCCGCGTCCGTCACGGCCGCGCAGCGGGCCCGTACGACGGGATCGTGGGTGACGCCAGAGGAGGTCCGGGACGCCAGATCGGCGCGGTTCGCCGCCAGCCGGGCGGCGACGGTGTCCGTGCCCCGTGCGAGACCGCGGGCGAGGGTGACGACCTCGTCGGTCTTCTGGCGGGCGAAGGCCAGCCAGCGGGTGAGCAGCGGATCGAGATCCTTCTCGGCTGCGGTGTCCAGCGGGACGTGGAGCAGCGAGCAGGATGTCGACACATCGACCCGCTCGGCGAGACCGAGCAGGGTCGCGAGGGTGGTCAGCGAGGCCGCGAGATCGTTGATCCACACATTGCGCCCGTCCACCACCCCGGCGACGAGGCGCTTGCCGGGCAGTCCGCCGACCGCCGCGAGATCGGCGAGATTGGCGGCGGCGGGGCCGGTGAAGTCCAGCGCGAGCCCCTCCACGGGCGCCTTCGCCAGTACGGGCAGGGCCTCGCCGAGCCGGTCGAAGTACGAGGCGACCAGCAGCCGGGGCCGGTCGGTCAGCGCGCCGAGGCGGCGGTAGGCGCGGGCGACCGCGTCCAGTTCGGCGGGCGTACGGTCCTGGACCAGGGCGGGCTCGTCGAGCTGTGCCCACTCGGCGCCGGCCGCCCGCAGATCGGCCAGCACTTCCGCGTACACCGGAAGCAGCCGGTCGAGCAGGGTGAGCGGCTCGAATCCGGCGGCCACCCCGGGCGCGGGCTTGGCGAGCAGCAGATAGGTGACGGGGCCGAGCAGCACCGGCCGGGCGCCGGTGTGGCCGAGCGCGAGGGCCTCGCGCAGCTCGCCGCTCTGCTTCGCGGAGTCGGCGCTGAAGACCGTGTCCGGGCCCAACTCGGGGACGAGATAGTGGTAGTTGGTGTCGAACCACTTGGTCATCTCCAGCGGCGCGGCGTCCTGGGCGCCACGCGCCATGGCGAAGTAGCCGCCGAGCGCGTCGGCCTCGACGGCGGCCCGGTGCCTGGCCGGGACCGCGCCGACCATGACGCTGGTGTCGAGCACATGGTCGTAGTACGAGAAGTGGCCGGTGGGCACTTCGTCGAGTCCGGCGCCGGCCAGTTCGCGCCAGGTGTCGCGGCGCAGCCCGGCGGCGGTCTCCCGCAGCGCGTCCGCGGTGACCCGGCCCTTCCAGTACCCCTCGATCGCCTTCTTCAGTTCCCGGTCGGCGCCCTGGCGGGGGTAGCCATGGACGGTGGACCTGGGCATGGGCGCGGGCCTCTGACCCGGCCGGTCCGACCGGGATGCCGCGGCTGCGGACGTGGGTGTCACGGGACTCTCCTTCGCGAGTCGTACGGGAACGATCCCGGCGGAACTCGTGTGCAGCGAAGGAACGGAGGCCGGGGCGGGTGCCGCACACCATGTGCCGCACTGCCATGTGCGGCGCACATATATGCCGTGCACCTATGTGCTGTGCAGCCATGTGCCGCGCAGCCATGTGCCGCGCAGCTATGTGCGACGCAGCCATGTTGCGTACCGCCATGTGCGACGCAGCCATGTGGCGCGCGCCCGCCCGTATCCGCCGACCCGCCCACGAGGTCACCGAGATCTCCGTGCGCGGTCCTCGCACACGGGCAGTGGCAGGTCTTCGGACTCGCGGGCGCGCCTCGTGGCCGTACGCGATGTGCGTACGCGGACAAGGCACCTACTGGCCGTCGCTTCCCGGACGCGGTGCGTCCAGTGCGTATGACGGCGGTCGTTCCCACTCACCGCTGCGGGGCAGTCCCGGATTCCCACCGGGTTCCCTCTTGCGACGCGCCTGCCTGGCGGGCAGGGCGAACCGACTGCGCGTCCAGCATAGGTCCGGAACGCGACCTGCTCGAAACGTGGGTCCTGAATACTGGCGCCATGGTCCACGAAGACGAACCGGTACTGCTCGGCCGGGCGGGCCGTACCGCCCGTATCACGCTCAACCGGCCCCGCGCGCTCAACGCCCTCACCCACCCCATGGTGCTGCGGATCTCCGAGGCGCTCGCCCGGTGGGAGGACGACGAGAGTGTGACGGCGGTGATCATCTCGGGCGCCGGCGAGCGCGGGCTGTGCGCCGGCGGCGACATCCGCGCGATCCATGAGGACGCGCGCACCGGCGGCGCCGCCTCACCCGCCTTCTGGCGCGACGAGTACCGGCTCAACGCCCGGATCGCCCGCTTCCCCAAGCCCTATGTGGCGCTGATGGACGGCATTGTGATGGGCGGCGGCGTCGGTGTGTCGGCGCACGGCACCGTCCGGATCGTCACCGAACGGTCGGCGGTCGCCATGCCCGAGACCGGCATCGGCCTCGTCCCCGATGTCGGTGGCACGTATCTCCTCTCGCGCGCGCCGGGCGAGTTGGGCACCCATCTCGCCCTCACAGGGCGGGCGGTGGGCGCGGCCGACGCACTGCTCTGCGGCCTCGCGGATCACTTCGTACCCTCGGAGCGGCTGGACGCCGTACGGACCGCCCTCGCCGGCCCCGACGTACGCGAGGCGGCGCACGTCACCGAAACGGTACGGGGGTACGGGACGGCCGCGCCCGAGGGCCAACTCGCCGCGGACCGTGAGTGGATCGACCCCTGCTACGCGGCCGGCACGGTCGAGGAGATCGTCGAGCGGCTGCTCGCCACCGGTCTGCCCGCGGCGAAGGAGGCCGCCGAGACGATCCTGACCCGGTCGCCCACCGCGCTCAAGGCGACGCTCGAAGCGCTGCGCCGGGCCCGTCCGCTGCCGACGCTGGAGGAGGCGCTCGACCAGGAGTACCGGGCCTCGTGTGCCGCGCTGGCGACGCCCGATCTGCTGGAGGGGATCAGGGCGCAGGTCATCGACAAGGACCGCAGGCCGCGCTGGTCACCGAAGGAGCTGGCGCAGGTCACGGAGGCGGATGTGGCGCGGTTCTTCGCCCCGCCGCCGGGCGGCGACCTCGGACTGGCGGCCGGGGTCTGACAGAAGCGTGAGGGGTGCGGTCAGCGGCGGAGGTGGTGGCGCTTGCGCCAGGCGACCACCGCCGCGACCAGCCCGCTGACCACGATGAACCCCATCGCGGCCAGGAACACCGGCGAGGTCGGCGAGGCGGCCCGGCTGCCCGCGACCACATACGCCGCGTTGTTGGGGACCGAACCGATCAGGGTCGCCAGCAGGAACGGTGTCCACCGCATCCGGGAGACGGCCGCACCGTAGTTGATCGGGGCGAACGGCACACCGGGGAAGAGCCGGATGATCAGCATCGACCGGAAGCTGTGGGTGCTGAGCTGACGGTCTATCGCCTTCAGCCAGCGGCCCCGCAGCAGCGGGCGGAGCGCGTCCTGGCCGAGGAGGCGCCCGAGCCCGAAGGACATGGCCGCGCTCAGCACCGTCCCGGCCAGCGCGGCGACCAGCCCGAGGTACGAGCCGAGGAGCGCGCCGGAGGCGATGTTGAGCAGCGGGCGCGGTACGAACGCCGTGGCGCACAGCCCGTACCCCACGGTGAACAGCACCACGGCGACGCCTCCGCCGACACGCGGCAGCCAGCCGTCGGAGAGCAGCTTCTGCGGCTCGTACAGCAGCACCACCGTGGCCGCGGCGCCGAGCAGCACCACGAGAACGGCGAATCTCGCCCAGGGCGAGAGGAGTGCCCGGTAGCAACGGAGCGCGAGGCTTCGCGAGGACCGGGGGGCGGTGTCGAGCACGCGGGGAGCGTAACCGACGAAGATGTCCGGTCGCCGGGGACCAGGTGACGGACGCCTCCCGTCCGGCGCGTGTCCGGCGCAACCCGGGCACACCGGGCCGAAGAACGCGCCGGTCAGCCGCGCCTCGGCCGGTCCCACGGCTGGAGTCGGCCAACTGCGGCCCGGCGGAAAATCGTTCGACGCATCGGCCGGGCCTGGGCGAGGATCTGGGACATGGTCCGGTACGCCTTCCCCGCAGCGCCGTCCGCAGTCGCGGACGCGCCGGAGGCTGCCGTCTTCCTCGTGGCGTGCACGGCCGCGCCTGTCGCACCCGCCGCGGCCGTTGTCGCGGCGGATGCCTTCGCGGCGGCAGCGGATGCCGCAGCGGCATTCGCCGCGGCAGCGTCCTCCGGCGGCGCCCGAAGCTGACCCTTCCCGGATCGTCCGGCGGACCCCGCAGGGGGAGGGTCGGCAAGGCCCGGGGGTCCCTCTCAGCTTCGAGTTCCGGGAAGGAACCAGCGAACCATGCCCAAGACGGCATACGTGCGCACCAAGCCGCACCTGAACATCGGCACCATGGGCCATGTCGACCACGGCAAGACCACCCTGACCGCCGCCATCACCAAGGTCCTCAGCGCCCGCGGGACCAGCTCCTTCGTACCGTTCGACCGGATCGACCGGGCCCCGGAGGAGGCCGCCCGCGGGATCACCATCAACATCTCGCACGTCGAGTACGAGACGGACACCCGGCACTACGCCCATGTGGACATGCCGGGCCACGCCGACTACATCAAGAACATGGTGACCGGCGCGGCCCAGCTCGACGGGGCGATCCTCGTCGTCTCCGCGCTCGACGGGATCATGCCGCAGACCGCCGAGCACGTCCTGCTCGCCCGCCAGGTCGGCGTCAACCACATCGTCGTCGCTCTCAACAAGGCCGACGCGGGTGACGACGAGCTGACCGACCTGGTCGAGCTGGAGGTGCGCGAGCTGCTCACCGAGCACGGGTACGGCGGTGACGCGGCGCCCGTCGTCCGGGTGTCGGGGCTGCGTGCCCTGGAGGGCGACCCGCGCTGGACCGCGGCCGTGGAGGCGCTGCTCGACGCCGTCGACACGTATGTGCCGATGCCCGTCAGGTACACGGACGCGCCGTTCCTGCTCCCGGTGGAGAACGTGCTCACCATCACCGGGCGCGGCACGGTCGTCACCGGGGCCGTCGAGCGCGGCACGGTACGGGTCGGTGACCGGGTGGAGGTGCTGGGCGCCGGCGCGGAGACGGTGGTCACCGGCCTGGAGACCTTCGGCAAGCCGATGGAGTCCGCGGAGGCCGGGGACAATGTCGCGCTGCTGCTGCGCGGGATGGAGCGGGACGCGGTGCGCCGGGGGCATGTGGTGGCGGCGCCGGGCAGTCTCGCACCGAGCAGGCGCTTCACCGCGCAGGTGTATGTGCTGTCGGCGCGCGAGGGCGGCCGTACGACGCCGGTCACCAGCGGATACCGGCCGCAGTTCTACATCCGTACCGCGGATGTGGTCGGCGACATCGACCTGGGCGAGGCGGCGGTGGCGCGCCCCGGGGACACGGTCGCGCTGACCGTGGAGCTGGGGCGTGACATCCCGCTGGAGCCGGGGCTCGGCTTCGCGATCCGCGAGGGCGGCCGTACCGTCGGCGCCGGTACGGTCACGTCGCTGCTCTGACGGCTCCCGCCGTCGCTCGCGCGGTCCGGGGGGCGACCTCCCCCCCCCAGGGGGGGGGGGGGAGAAAACGCACACAAAAAGAAAGGCACACCAGAAGAGGGGGAGAGAA
>NZ_JBHVGV010000009.1:372089-432966 GCF_042800555.1 Streptomyces sp. NPDC057617
GGAGGGGGGGGGGCGGTGTGTGGGGTGGGGGGCGGGGCTCTTCGTTTCGTAGCTGTCCCGGGTGGTCTTGGGTGTTGTGGGGCCCCTTCCTTGTGGGGGGGGGGGGGTGGCCCCCGGACCGTACACAAGGGGGACCGTCCACAATGGGAGGGTGAACGAGCCCGACGAGCCTGATGAGCCCGTCCCCGTGCTGCGCGCCGTCGACGGCGGGACCGCGAAGCTGCTGCCCGATGTGGACCGGGAGCGTGCCTGGCTGCTGACGGTCGACGGGGCGCCGCAGTCGTATGTCGATCTGGACGAGCCGACGCATCTGGAGTTCGAGTACGTACGGCGGCTCGCCCATGTCGTCGACTGCGCGGCCGGGGACGGCGAGCCGCTGACCGTGCTCCACCTCGGCGGCGGGGCGTGCACACTGCCGCGCTATGTGGCGGCCACCCGGCCGGGCTCCGCGCAGTGTGTGGTGGAGGCCGACGCGGGGCTGCTGGCACTGGTCGCGGAACGGCTGCCGATACCAGCCGGCACCGGCATCACCGTACGGAGAGCGGATGCCCGCCGCTGGCTCGAAGCGGCGCCCGCGCGGTCGGCGGATGTGCTGATCGCCGATGTGTTCGGCGGCTCGCGGGTGCCCGCGCACCTCACCTCGGTCGAGTACGCGCGGGAGGCGGAGCGGGTGCTGAAGAGCGACGGGATCTATGCCGCCAATCTCGCCGATGGCTCGCCTTTTGACTTTCTCCGCTCCCAACTGGCCACGTTCGCCTCGGTCTTCGAGGAGCTGGCGCTGATCGCGGAGCCGGGTGTGCTGCGCGGGCGACGCTTCGGCAATGCCGTACTGGTCGCCTCGCACACCGCGTTCGACACGGCCGCGCTGGCCCGCCGTACCGCGTCCGACGCCTTTCCCGCCCGGGTGGAGGAGGGCGCGTCGCTCCGGCGGTTCATCGGAGCGGCGCCGGTGGTACGGGACAGCGGCGCGGTGCCGTCACCGAGACCGCCGGAGGGCGCGTTCAGCATCGGCTGAGGTGCAGTTCCCGGGCGGTGCGGCGGGTGCGGCTGTCACTCCTCGATGGCGCCGCCCACCGCCCGCAGGTGCTCGCGGAAGGTCAGGGACGGCGTCTGCCGGCGCGCGGCGAGATAGCTCCCGAACCCTACTTGGCTGCGCAGGGAGTCACCGGAGCGGATCCGTTCGGCCTGGCGCCGCTCGGTGTCACGGATGGTCTCGGCGAGCGCGAAGAGGTCCTCGGCCCGGTCCGCCGGTACGAAGAGCACCCCGTCGTCATCGGCCAGAACGAGGTCCTCGCGCCCCACCGTCCACTCGCCCACCGTGGCGGACCCGATCGCGTCCTCGGGGCGAACGTCCAGACGCTGGGGGCCCGTTGGCGTCGAGCCCGTACTGAACACCGGCAGTCCGATGGCCAGGATGTCGGCCGTGTCGCGGTGCAGCCCCCAGATCACAATGCCCGCAAGCCCGGCCGCCCGTGCCTCCAGCACCACAAGATCGCCGACACACGCCTCATCGGTCCGTCCGCCGTTGTCGACCACGAGCACATCGCCGGGCGCGGCCTCTTCGAAGGCCTCCAGGAAGATGTCCACACTGCCGGCATGCCGGGCCGGTGACACCCGTCCCGCGAGCCGGCCACCGGGTACGACGGGCCGTACCGCCGGCGGCGCACAGCGCACGGGAACCCGCGCCCGGATGCAGGCGTCCGCGACATGGGCGGTGGTCAGCGTCGCGAACCGCTGCCGGAGCTTCTGGTGATCCATACGGTGTCCCTTCTGGCATATGCGCATGTCCGTGGCCCTCGAATCCCTGGTGCCGTGGCCCTCGGCGGCGGCTCCCAGCCTTTCACGGCGTGACCTGGCCGGACACCGGTGGGGCACGGCCTGGAATGCGGCGGGAGCCACCGGGACGGAGACTGGAATGACCGGTCCGCGCCCGCGAGCAGACACACAGCGCGCACATCGACATGCCCACCGGCATGCCTGCACGTAACGCATGCCCACACGTAATGGGGGCCAGTGATGACCAGCACCAAGACTCGTACCTACCGCGCCATGCAGGTCGACCGGCCGGGCGCGGCCCCGCATCTCGTCGAGAAGGAGTTCCGCGAGCCCGGTCCCGGCCAGGTGCGGATCGCCGTCGAGGCCTGCGGCGTCTGCCACACCGATGCCGTGATGATCGAGGGCGGATTCCCCGAAGCGCCGTTCCCGATGGTCCCGGGCCATGAGATCGCCGGACGCATCGACGCCATCGGGGACGGTGTCGAGGAGTTCACGAAGGGACAGCGTGTCGCCGTCGGCTGGTTCGGCGGCAACTGCGGCCACTGCGTGGCGTGTCGTGACGGTGACGCCATCAACTGCGCCACTCTCCAGACGCCGGGCCTGGCCTATCCCGGCGGCTACGCCGACACGGTCGTGGTGCCCGCCTCGGCCCTGGCCCGTATCCCGGACGGCTTCAGCTTCGTGGACGCGGCGCCGATGGGCTGCGCCGGTGTCACCGTGTGCAGCGCGCTCAGCCGCAGCGCCGCCCGCCCCGGCGATCTGGTCGCCATCATCGGCGTCGGCGGACTCGGCCATCTCGGCGTGCAGTTCGCGGACAAGATGGGATTCGAGACGGTCGCCATCGCACGCGGAAAGGACAAGGAGCCGCTCGCGCGCGAGCTGGGGGCGCGCCACTACATCGACAACCGGAGCCAGGACGTCGCGGCGGAGCTGAGGGCCCTCGGCGGCGCCAAGGTGGTCCTCAACACCGCGACCAACAGCGAGGCGGCGACCGACACCCTGGACGGGCTGAGCCACCGCGGCGAACTGATCGTCATCGCACTCCATCCGGAACCGCTCCAGATCAGAACGCTCCAGTTGATCACCGGTACGCGCAAGGTGTACGGCCATGCCTCCGGCACCTCACGCGAGGTCGAGGAGACCCTGCGCTTCGCCGCCCTCACCGGTGTCCGGCCCATGACCGAGGAAGTACCACTCACCGAGGCCGGCCCGGCGCTGGACAAGATGCTCGCGAGCAAGGCCCGCTTCCGCATGGTCCTGACCTCGGGCCCGGGCCACTGAGACGCCACGCGGAAAGCCGTCACACGGGCGAAGTCCAGTGCCCCGGCCGCTCGACGGCCCGCCCGACACCGCACCGGCCCCCTCAACCACGGCCCCCCGCCGGGAGGCGCAGCGCCTCGATGATCCGTTCCGCCGCCGACGTCGCCGTCAGCCGGCCCTCCCGTACCTCCCGTTCCACCGCCGGCGCCACCTCCCGTACCCCCGGATGCTCACGCAACCGGTCCAGCAGGTGGTCGCGGACCATGGACCAGGTCCAGTCGACCTGCTGGTCGCTGCGTTTGCTCGCGAGGCGGCCGGCCGACGCCAGGACCGCGCGGTGCTGTTCGAGACGGTCCCAGACCGCCTCCAGGCCCGTGCCCTCGCGCGCGCTGCAGCTCAGGACCGGCGGGGTCCAGGCCGCGTCCGGCGGGTGCATCAGCCGCAGCGCGCCCGCCAGTTCACGCGCGGCGGAGCGCGCGTCGCGCTCGTGCGGGCCGTCCGCCTTGTTGACGGCGATGACGTCCGCCAGTTCCAGCACGCCCTTCTTGATGCCCTGGAGCTGGTCGCCGGTACGGGCGAGGCTCAGCAGCAGGAACGAGTCGACCATCTGCGCGACGGTCGTCTCGGACTGGCCCACCCCCACCGTTTCCACCAGCACGACGTCGTACCCCGCCGCCTCCATCACGATGATGGTCTCCCTGGTCGCCTTCGCGACGCCGCCGAGCGTGCCCGCCGTGGGGGACGGGCGTACGAACGCCGCCGGGTCCACCGCCAGCCGTTCCATGCGCGTCTTGTCGCCCAGAATGGATCCGCCCGTCCTGGTGGAGGACGGATCGACGGCCAGCACCGCGACCCGGTGGCCGAGCCCCGTGAGCAGCGTTCCCAGCGCGTCGATAAAAGTTGACTTGCCGACGCCGGGCACCCCGCTAATCCCGATCCGCCGCGCCTTCCCGGAGTGCGGCAGCAGCTCAGTCAGAAGCTGCTGGGCCAGCCTGCGGTGGTCGGGCCTGGTGGACTCGACCAGGGTGACGGCACGGGCGATGTACGAACGGGAGCCGTCCAGAACGCCCTTGACATAGCTGTCGATGTCGATCCGCGGCGCCACACGCTCACCGCTCACCAGCGGAGCCGGCGCCGGCCTCATGCCCCAGCGCCCCCGCCAGCGCCCTCAGCAGATCCCCCGCCGCGTCCGGAATCACCGTCCCCGGCGGAAAGACCGCCGCGGCCCCCGCCCGCCGCAGCTCCTCGATGTCCTGCGGCGGAATCACCCCGCCCACGACGATCATGATGTCCTCCCGCCCCTCCGCCGCGAGTTCCTCGCGCAGCGCCGGTACGAGCGTGAGGTGCCCGGCGGCCAGCGACGAGACGCCGACGATGTGCGCGTCCGCCTCGACCGCCTGCCGCGCCACCTCCGCCGGCGTCTGGAACAGCGGGCCGACATCGACGTCGAAGCCCAGGTCGGCGAAGGCCGTGGCGATCACCTTCTGGCCGCGGTCATGCCCGTCCTGGCCCATCTTGGCGACCAGGATGCGCGGACGGCGCCCCTCGGCCGCCGCGAAATCCTCGACCGCGGCGCGGGTGCGCTCCACGGCCGGGGAGGCGCCTGCCTCGTTCCGGTACACACCGGAAATCGTACGGATCTGACCCGAGTGCCGCCCGTACACCTTCTCCAGGGCGTCGGAGATCTCACCGACCGTGGCCATCGCACGGGCCGCATTCACCGCGAGCGCCAGCAGATTCCCCTCAAGGCCGGCACCGGCACCGGCACCCCCAGAACCCGCGTCCGCCGCCGCCGTGAGCGCCCGCAGCACGTCCTGGCACGCCGACTCGTCACGCTCGTCGCGCAGCCGCCGCAGCTTCTCGATCTGCTGGGTCCGCACCGACGAGTTGTCGACCTTGAGGACGTCGATCTGCTCGTCCGAGCCGCTCTCCACCCGGTACTTGTTGACGCCGATGACCGGCTGCCGCCCCGAGTCGATCCGCGCCTGCGTACGGGCCGCCGCCTCCTCCACCCGCAGTTTGGGGATCCCGGCGTCGATGGCCTGCGCCATGCCGCCCGCCGCCTCGACCTCCTCGATGTGCTGCCACGCGCGCCG
Organism: Streptomyces sp. NPDC057617; assembly: GCF_042800555.1. Lineage (NCBI taxonomy): Bacteria > Bacillati > Actinomycetota > Actinomycetes > Kitasatosporales > Streptomycetaceae > Streptomyces > Streptomyces sp. NPDC057617. The sequence continues at coordinate 377,222 of NZ_JBHVGV010000009.1, forward strand.
CGCCAGGTCGTACGTCAGCTTCTCGACGTACGCGCTGCCGCCCCAGGGGTCCGTCACCCGGCAGGTCCCGGACTCCTGCTGGAGCAGCAGCTGTGTGTTGCGGGCGATACGGGCCGAGAAGTCGGTGGGCAGCGCCAGCGCCTCGTCCAGCGCGTTGGTGTGCAGCGACTGGGTGTGGCCCTGGGTCGCGGCCATCGCCTCCACACAGGTGCGGGTGACGTTGTTGAAGACGTCCTGCGCGGTGAGCGACCAGCCCGACGTCTGCGAATGGGTGCGCAGGGACAGCGACTTGGGGTTCTTCGGGTCGAACTTCTTGACCAGCCTGGCCCACAGCAGCCGCGCCGCCCGCAGCTTGGCGATCTCCATGAAGAAGTTCATGCCGATGGCCCAGAAGAAGGAGAGCCGGGGCGCGAACGCGTCCACATCGAGCCCGGCGCCGAGTCCGGCGCGCAGATACTCGACCCCGTCGGCGAGGGTGTACGCCAGCTCCAGGTCGGCGGTCGCGCCCGCTTCCTGGATGTGATAGCCGGAGATGGAGATCGAGTTGTAGCGGGGCATCTTCCGCGAGGTGTACGCGAAGATGTCGGAGATGATCCGCATCGAGGGTTTCGGCGGATAGATATAGGTGTTGCGGACCATGAACTCCTTGAGAATGTCGTTCTGAATGGTCCCGGCCAGCTTCTCGGGCGGTACGCCCTGCTCCTCGGCGGCCACGATGTAGAGCGCGAGTACGGGCAGGACCGCGCCGTTCATCGTCATCGACACGCTCATCCGGTCCAGCGGGATGCCGTCGAAGAGCTGCCTCATGTCGTAGATGGAATCGATGGCCACGCCCGCCATCCCGACATCGCCGGTCACCCGTGGGTGGTCGCTGTCGTAACCGCGGTGGGTCGGCAGGTCGAAGGCGACGGAGAGTCCCTTCTGCCCGGCGGCGAGATTGCGCCGGTAGAAGGCGTTGGACTCCTCGGCCGTGGAGAACCCGGCGTACTGCCTGATCGTCCAGGGCTGGTTGACGTACATCGTCGGGTACGGGCCGCGCAGGAACGGCGCGATGCCGGGGTACGTACCGAGGAAGTCGAGGCCCGTCAGGTCCTGTGCGGTGTAGAGGGGTTTGACGGCGATGCCCTCGGGGGTGTCCCAGCCGAGTTCGCCGTCCGCCCGGCCGGTGTGCTCCTTGACGGCCGTACGCCACTGGTCCTCGGTGACCGCGGCGCCGTCACCGGGTCCCAGGCCGATCCCGGAGAAGTCGGGGATCACCATCACGCCACTCCCATCCGGTCGAGTACGGAGGTGAGGACGGCCACCGCGTCACCGCCCGCGACGACGAACTCGTCCACTCCGGCCTCCAGATATGTGTCACGGTGCTCGCCGGGGCGGCCGGCGAGGAAGACCCGCGGCGCGCCGGCGGACTTCAGCGCCGCCGCGACGGGCGCGGCCTGCTCGGTGTAGAGCGCGTCGCTGGAGCAGAGGCAGGCGACGGCCGCGCCGCTGCGGGTGAAGGCCTCGGCCGCGGTGTCCGCGTCGACCGACACCGGGTCGTGGACCGGTTCGATCCCGCCGGCCTGGAAGAGGCTGGCGGCGAAGGTGGCGCGCGCGGTGTGCGCGGCGGCCGGTCCGAGGGCCGCCAGGAAGACCCGGGGGCGGGCGCCGGTGGCGGCGAGATGCGCGTCGGAGCGGGCGCGGAGCGCCTCGTACGCCTCGTCACGACGTACGACCGGCAGTCCGCCGGCGGGCGACTCGGGCGCCGGGTCGCGCTCCACCGGGACCTGCGCGAGCTGCGGGAACTCGCTGACGCCGGTGATGGGTTCGCGCCGCTTGGCGAGCCTCTCCGAGCGCTCCCGCCAGGTGGCGGAGATCCGCTCGCCGATCAACCCGTCGCGCAGGGCGGCACGTTGGCCTCCGGCGCGCTCGATCTCCTGGAACCACGCCCAGGCCGCGTGCGCGAGGTCGTCGGTGAGCCGCTCCACGTACCAGGAGCCGCCCGCGGGGTCGATGACCCGCCCGAGGTACGACTCCTCCAGCAGGATCGTCGACGTGTTGCGGGCGATCCTGCGGGAGAAGTCGTCGGGCAGTCCGAGGGCGTGGTCGAAGGGCAGTACGGTCACGGCGTCGGCGCCGCCGAGACCGGCGGCCAGCGCGGCGACGGTGGTCCGCAGCATGTTCACCCAGGGGTCGCGGCGGGTCATCATCACCGATGAGGTCACGGCGTGCTGGCGCTGCGCCCCGGCGGCGGGCGCGCCGCAGACCTCGGCCACCCGGCCCCAGAGCCTGCGCGCCGCGCGCAGTTTGGCGATCGTGAGGAACTGGTCGGCGGTGGCCGCGTACCGGAATTCGAGCTGCCCGCAGGCCGCTTCGACGGAGAGTCCGGCCGCGGTGAGTTCACGAAGCCAGCCCACCCCGGTGGCGAGCGAACAGCCCAGCTCCTGCGCGTCCGAGGCGCCGGCCTCGTGGTACGGCAGGGCGTCGACGCAGATCGCGCGCAGACCGGGGTAGTCGCGGTGGCAGAGCGAGGCGAGTCCGGCCGCCTCCTCGGTCGCGCCGTCCGTCTCCCGTCCCGTACGGGCGAGTTGAGCGACCGGGTCGGCGCCGAGGGTGCCGCGCGCCTGGTCGCGTGCCACGCCGCGTTCGTCGTACAGCTTCAGCAACTCGCGTGTGGCGGGCGCGAATTCGTCGCCCGCGTCCAGCGCGACGGGCGCCAGGTCGAGCAGGACCCCGTCGAGCGCGGTGGCCAGCCCGCTCACCGGCACTCCCGCGGCTCCCACACCCAGCCAGAGCGAGGTGGCCCCGTTCTCCAGGTCGGCGAGCACGGCCTCGTTGGTACGCGCGGGATCGGGCCGCGTATGGCGCTGCCGTACGTCCCAGCCGGCGACGGCACCGCCCTCCGGCCGGCCGCCGCGGGTGAACGGCGCGAAACCCGGATAGCCGCTGTCGCCGGGCGTGTCCTCCGCGGTGTAGAGCGGACGGGTGGTGAGCCCGTCCTGGAGCGTTGTGGCCAGTGCCTCCTCGGCGGCCGGTCCCGTGACATCACGACCCGTTTTGCGCAGTACGCCCTCCACCAGGCTCTGCCACTGCTCGCGGGTCGCGTCGGGGAACTCGGCGGCCAGGGAAAGCCCGTCGTCAGGCAGGACCGTCATGCCCAGATGTTAGGACAGCGCGCCGAACGAGCAGCAGAGCGCGCGCCTGTGAGCTATCCCTCTCCGTGAGACGCCATGTGTAGGCCTTTCACTGTGCGGAATGCCGTATGGCGGTGGCCGGTTCTCACGGGGTCATGGGCGGCTGCCGAACGGCCCGCACAGCGAGGGCCGGGCGGCTCACACCGGGGGCTGCCAGCGGTCCTGTCCCGCGCAGACGCTACGCTGCCCCGAACCGGTATGAGATCACCAAGCCCACTGTGTGATTGTCATGCCACCGGATGCCGCCTGCCGCGTGCCCAATTCATTCTTGGATGGCGTAGTACCTCATGTCATGGTTCGAATCTTTCGTTCTCGGGCTCATCCAGGGGCTGACCGAGTTCCTGCCCATCTCCTCCAGCGCGCATCTGCGGCTGACGGCGGCCTTCGCGGGCTGGCACGACCCGGGAGCGGCGTTCACCGCCATCACCCAGATCGGTACGGAGGCGGCCGTCCTGATCTACTTCCGCAAGGACATCGCCCGTATCGTTTCCGCATGGTTCCGCTCGCTGGTGAACAAGGCGATGCGCAGCGACCATGACGCCCAGATGGGCTGGCTGGTCATCGTGGGTTCGATCCCGATCGGTGTGCTCGGGGTGACCTTCAAGGACCAGATCGAGGGCCCGTTCCGTGATCTGCGGCTGATCGCGACCACGCTGATCGTGATGGGCATCATCCTCGGTGTGGCGGACCGGCTCGCGGCCCGTGACGAGGTCGGCGGCAAGCACCGCGCCATCAAGGAGCGGAAGTCGCTCAAGGAGCTGGGCGTCAGGGACGGTCTGATCTTCGGCTTCTGCCAGGCGATGGCGCTGGTGCCCGGTGTCTCGCGCTCGGGCGCGACGATCAGCGGTGGTCTGCTGATGGGGTACACCCGCGAGGCGGCGGCGCGCTATTCGTTCCTGCTCGCGATCCCCGCGGTCCTCGCCTCCGGCGCATTCGAACTGAAGGACGCGGGCAACGGCGGGCATGTGTCATGGGGCCCCACGATTTTCGCCACGATCATTGCGTTCGTAGTGGGATATGCCGTTATCGCCTGGTTCATGAAGTTCATTACGACCAAGAGCTTCATGCCGTTCGTCATCTACCGGGTGCTGCTCGGTATCGCGCTGCTCGCGCTGGTCGGTACGGACACGCTGAGCCCGCACGCGGGCGAGTCGGCGGGCTGAGCGGCAGCGGACTGAGCGTTGGCCGACTGACCGGCATCCGGGTACAGGCGCAGGCGCAGGCAGATCGGGCGGAGCCGGGCAAGGCGGGATTTCGGGCCACGTTCCGGGTGCGATATCGGACAGTGTGAGCAAAGACGCGCCCTCATCGGTGCCCTGGTACCGCACTTGCCCCTACGCTTGTCATATGTCCTCCACTCGTGCCACTGGCTCCTCGGCTGCCGACGCCGTCGCGGCCAATGAGCGGATTCGCGCGCTGGTCGACGCCGCCGACGGGACCTGGCCCTCGGAGGCGTACGAAGTGTTGCTCCAGGAGTGGGCCGCCGCCGTACACCGCGGCGACTCCGACCAGGTGGACGAGGCCGCGTAGGTTCAGCGGCCTCGGTCCGTGGGCACCGGTGAAGACCCCGGGACGACTCCGGGGGCGACCCCCGGGATGACGAGCACCAGTTCGGGGCGGTCCCACATCACGGCGGGCGGATTCGCGGCTTCGGTTCCGGTGCGCCGGGCGCCCACACTGCGGTAGAAGCCCTCGGCGGGCGGGTGCGAGACGATACGGACACGGTCGAGCCCGGCCTCGCCCGCCCGCCCCTTCAGATGCTCGATGAGCCGGCGGCCGAGGCCCAGCCCCTGAGCGTGATCGGCCACGAACATCAGGTCGAGTTCCGCCGGGACCAAAGTCGGGGCCCAAGGCGGGACGGAAGTCGGGATCGAAGTCGGGACGGCAGTACGACCGGGTCCGGCAGCCGGCAGGACGAGGGCGTAGAAGCCCAGGATCCGGTCCTCGGAATCGACGGCCACAAAGACCTCATGGGCCTCGATGTAGTCGGGCCCCACCCGGTATCCGGCGATCATCGGCGCGTACGGCCCCTCGTAGGCACGCGAGCGGCGGACCAGCGCCGTGAGCCGTTTGGCGTCCCGGGCGGTCGCCCGTCTGATCCGTACGGCCTCGCCGCCGAACCGGGCGCCACTTCTTCTCGTAACCCGCGAAGCCATGGGGTGAGTATTACGTATCCCCTGGGGCGCCTGAGACCGGAGGGGCGCCGGACGCCACCCGAGGCTCCCCCTACCTCACCTGGGTAATACGGCGGAACCGCCTGCCGCGGTCCGCAGTGCCAGGGCCGCGAGCGCCTCCGGGGCGCCTGCCTGTCCCCTGACGCCGGGGAAGGCGTTTATGTCCACGATCAGAGGAGCGCCATGGCCCGCGTCGATGAGATCGACGCCGTACACATCGAGCGCGAAGACGGAACCGGCGCGGAGGACGAGGTCGAGCCATCCAGCGGGGAGTTCGCCCAGCGCCAGCGGGACGGCCGGCTCATGGCCCACGCCCGCAGAATCCGCTTCGGAATCCGCCCCGGAGTCCGCCAGCTCCGAGCGGCGCAGGGCGGCGAAGGCCTGCCCGGCGATCACCCACACCTTGTGGTCCCAGCCGCTGTTCGCGGTGAACGGCTGCACCACCACCGGCTCGTCGGCCCACTCCGCGCTCCCGCACAGCGCGTGCAGCGCCCCGGCATCGTGTACCCGGGCGACCAGATCGTGCCGTCGGCTGTGCCTGCTCTTGATGACGAGCGGGTACGGAAGGCCGGCCTCGGCCGCAAGGTCCCGCAGGGCGCCCACGGTCCGCGTCCTCGCGAACGGCAGCCCCGCCGACCCCGCCAGCGCGGCCATCGCCGTACGGTCCTGGCAGAACCCGGTCGCCGCCGCCGAGTTCACCACCGGAGCCCCGCGCTCCTCGAAGGACCTGGCCAGCGCCAAGGCCCGCGGTGTCCGCGCCTTGAGGAGATAGACATCGGCCAGGGGAGCATCGTGCGGTACGGCGTGCCGTGCGCCGGGATCGATCCAGTCGATCCGGTGACGAGGCGTCAGCAGCGCGGTCGTGGCGGCCAGCAGAGGATGACCGGGCCGGGGCGTGATCAGACAGATTCTCATCGGCCCTCGTCGGCTCTGGTCGGACGCAGCGGCGAACCGGCCCTGAAGGCACGCCGCTTGGGGAGCGGGATGACGTCAGCCGTACCGGCCGCGGCCTCTTCCGTACCTGGTACGGCCCCGCCCGTACGCGCCAGTTGAAGGACGGCCCGCGCCACCCGGTCCACCGCGTCCGGGACCAGCCGGAAGCTCGGGAAGTCGTTGACATCGACGATCACCGGGCCGTCCGGGCCCAACAGCACGTCCAGGCCGTACAGATCGAGCCCGTACACCGCCCCGACCTCCGCCGCCAGCCCCGCCACCTCGGCCGAGAGCGGTACGCGCCGCTCGCGCTTCGGACGGTCGGGGTGCAGGGGCGAGCAGCGCTCCGTGGCGTACAACTCGCCGCCGACGCAGTACACCTTGAGGTCGACCCCCGAGTTGGGCACATACGGCTGGGCGATCAGCATTCCCTCGGCGGCCAGTTCGGGCCTCAGCTCGGCCAGCCGCTCGGGCGTGGGCACCAGCCGTACGGCCCGCCCCGAACTCCCGTCGGCGGGCTTCACGACCAACGGGTACTCCGTGTCCGGCAGTTCGGCCAGCGACTCCGGCCGTGCCGCCGCGTAGGTCAGCGGCATCGGGAGCCCCCGGCTGCGCCCGATCACCGCGGCGAGCGCCTTGTCCCGCACTCCGCGGATCGACCGCGCGTCATTGACCGTGGTCAGCCCGACGGCCGCCGCCGCTTCGAGCAGCGTCAGCCCCGGCCCCCCGGACACCGTCTTGAGCACCCACGCGTCATGACTCCCCGCCCGCACCGCCTCCGCCAGTCGCACCAGCGAACTACCGGGCCGCAGCACATCCACCCGGTGCCCCCACGAGCTCAGCCGCCGCACCACCTCCACGGGCATGCCGTCGTACCGGTACTGCTCCTCCACCAGAAAGCAGAGCCTCATTGACCTTCCCGTCATCTCGGACAGCCGAGAGGCCATAATCCGCCCCTCCCCCGCAACACAACCGCGCGGGTCGCCCCAAGACGCGGCCAAGAGGGAGGACACCCCAGGAGCGAGGATGAACGGACCCGCCCGATGGGTGACGGGTGTGCGCGGCTCTTGGCCGTAGGGGTTTCCTGCCGGAGACTGAGCCGATGACACAGCGCGTGGATCTCGCGACCGTGATGGGGCGTCTCGCCATCGATGAAGTGATCACGAATTACGCGGTGGCCGTGGACGAGGCCGACTGGCCCGGGTACCGGGCCCTGTTCACGCCGGACGGGCGGGCCGACTACACGGCCGAGGGCGGTATCGAGGGGTCGGCCTCGGAGGTCGCCGACTGGCTGGCCGGAACGCTGCGGCCGTACAGCGTGCATCAGCTTCTGATCGTCAACCGGCGGCTGCGGATACAGGGTCCCGACGGGTATCCGGGCGACCGCGCCGAGGTGCGGGCTGACTATCTGAGTCCGCGGCGGCACGAGTCGGGCGAGGAGCTGATGAGCGGCGGGCGGTGCTCGTTCGGGCTGCTGCGCGGGGATACGGGATGGCTGCTGCGGACGGTGTCCGTGCACGAGAAGTGGCGGCGCCAGTAGGGCGTGTTCCTGAGGCAGCGCCGCCCGCCCGCACCGGCTGACCTCGCGGGACCCGGCTTTCTCTCGCGTCCCTCCCGCTTCGGTGCCGTTCATCAGGGGAAGACAACCTGGAGGGGGCGGGGGCCTTGAGTCGGTGGGGCGAGGAGGCGCTTGGGATGCGAGGCCCGGTCGGGCGGAGCCTGGCGTCGCCGTGGTGGCGCGGTGCCGCCGCGGTCGTGGCGGGCTCGCTGCCTGCCCTCGCGTTTCCCGAACCGTCCCTGTGGTGGTTCGCGTATGCCGCGCTGGTGCCCTGGATGCTGCTCGTACGGTCGGCTCCCACCGGTCGGCGCGCGGCGCTGGAGGGCTGGCTGGGCGGTATCGGCTTCATGATCGCCGTACATCACTGGCTGGCACCGAGCCTCCATGTGTTCCTTGTGCTGCTGGCCGCGCTGCTCGGACTGCTGTGGGCGCCCTGGGGGTGGCTGGTGCGGTCGATGCTCGGCGGGTCGCCGTCCGCGGGCCGGGCTCTGGCGGCCGTCGCCGTGGTGCCCTCGGGCTGGCTGGTGGCGGAGCTGGCCAGGTCCTGGCAGGGGCTGGGCGGTCCCTGGGGTCTGCTGGGCGCCAGCCAGTGGGAGGTCTCCCCCGCACTGCGGCTCGCCTCGGTGGGCGGGGTGTGGCTGGTCAGCCTGCTGGTGGTCGCGGTCAACACCGCGCTGACCGTGCTGATCGCCGTCCCACGGCTACGGCCGAGGCTCACCGGTGCCGTGTCGCTCGTACTGTGCGCGGTCACCCTGGTCTCGGTGTGGGCCTGGGCGCCGGAGCCGGAGCGGTCAGGTACGGCGCGGATCGCGGTGGTCCAGCCGGGCGTCGTGGACGGCGCGGACGCCCGCGAGCGCCGGTTCGCGCAGGGCGAGAACCTGACCCGCACCCTGGCCGGACAGGATGTCGATCTGGTGGTCTGGGGCGAGAGCAGTGTGTCCGCCGACCTGGCGACCAGACCCGATCTGGCGGCGCGGCTCGCCGTGCTGTCCCGCGCGGTCGGCGCCGAGATCCTTGTCAATGTCGACGCGCGCAGCACGGACGCGGCAGGGACGGACGGGATATTCAAGCGCGCCGTACTGGTCGGTCCGGACGGCCCGACGGGCGATACGTACGACAAGATGCGGCTCGTGCCGTTCGGCGAGTACATACCGGCCCGCGCCGCGCTGGGCTGGGCCACCTCGGTGGGCAAGGCGGCGGGCGAGGACCGCGAGCGCGGCACCCGGCCGGTGGTGATGGTGCTGCCCGACCATGAAAAAGGGGAGAGCGCGGACAGGGGCGCGCTGCGGTTCGGTCCGCTCGTCTGCTTCGAGTCGGCGTTCCCCGACATGAGCAGACGGCTGGTGAGGGACGGCGCGCAGATGCTGGTCGCGCAGTCCTCGACCTCGACCTTCCAGGGAAGCTGGGCGCCGGAGCAGCATGCCTCGCTGGCGGCGCTGCGGTCGGCGGAGACCGGCCGCCCGATGGTGCACGCCACCCTGACGGGCGCGAGTGCGGTGTTCGGGCCCGGCGGGGAGCAGATCGGCGAGGGGATCGGTACGGACCGGAGCACCGCCGGCGTGTTCGACGTTCCGCTGGCCCGGGGCACGACCCCGTACACCGAGCTGGGCGACTGGGCGGTCTACGCCGCCCTCGCCGTACTGGCCGCGCTCTGCGCCTCGGACGGCGCGCGCTCGTTCAGGACGCCGCCCGCTCCGACTGCTCCGATGCCGCTCGTACCACCCGCTCGCACAGCTCATGGGTCCGCAGCGCATCCTGTGCGCTGAGCAGCGTTCCGGCCCGTACGGCGTCGAGGAAGGCGAGTACGCACTGCTCGATCCCGCGCTGCCTGGCCACCGGCACCCAGTCGCCGCGCCGCCGCACGCTCGGCTGTCCCTTGTGGTCGACGACCGTCGCGAGATCGTGGACGGTCCGCTTGGTGTCCTGACCGGACACTTCGAGGATCTCTTCGCTGGAGCCGCTCATCCGGTTCATCACCCCGAGCGCGGTGAAGCCGTCGCCGGAGAGCTGGAGGACGACATGGTGCAGCAGGCCGTCGCGGACCCGGGCCTGTACGTCGGTGTGCTCGACGGGTCCGGGGAGCAGAAACCGCAGGGTGTCGACGACATGGATGAAGTCGTCGAGGACAAAGGTGCGCGGATCCTCCGGCAGACCGACCCGGTTCTTCTGCATCAGGATCAGATCGCGCGGATGCTCCAGGCACTGGGCGTAGCCGGGCGCGAAGCGGCGGTTGAAGCCGACGGCGAGGCTGACGCCCCGCTCCTCGGCCAGGGCCACCACCCGCTCCGAGTCGGCGAGTTCGTACGCGATCGGCTTGTCGACAAAGGTCGGTACGCCGGCCTCCAGCAGCCGGACGGTGATCTCGGCGTGCACGGCTGTCGGCGCGTGGACGAACGCGGCGTCGAGGTCCTGTGCGAGGAGAGAGTCCAGGTCGGCATGGCAGTGCGCGGCCGGAATCCGGTAGGTCTCGGCGGTCCTCACCAGGGTGGCCGGGGTGCGCGTGTGGAGATGCGGCTCGACCCCGGGCAGGGTGGTGAGCACCGGCAGATAGGCCTTCCGCGCGATGTCGCCGAGCCCGATGATGCCGACCTTCACGGGGGCCTCCCTCTGCCTGACGTGCTGTTATGACGGGTGTGCTGTCCCGGCAGCATACGTGCGCGCGGGCGGGCGCCAGTCGGCGATCCCCGCGAAGCCGCGCAGGAGCAGGCCGGGGACCAGCCGGGAGACGGTGGCGATCGCGGAGTCGCGCAGGACGGCGGCGGCCGGCGAGGTGACCGCGATCATCCGGCCGGTCCGCGCGGCCTGGCGGGCGATGGCGGTGGTACGGGGGAGCCTCGCGGCCGAGTACGCGGCGAGGGCGGCCGGGATGCCGGGGGTGGTAGGGGGGTCGGGGGTGGCAGGGGTGGCATGTCCCGGTCCTGCGTGTCCCGGTCCCGCGTGATGGGCGAGGACGACGGCGTCCTCGATGGCCTGGTTGCCGCCCTGGCCCACGGTGGGCTGCATGGCATGGGCGGCATCGCCGAGCAGAGCGGTCCGGCCGTGGTGGTGGGCGGGCAGCGGCACGCGCATCTCATGGACGTCATGGCGCAGGATCCGGCCCGGCTCAGCGGCCCGGATGATCCGCGGCACGGGCTCGTGCCAGTCCCCGAACAGCCGGAGCAGTTCCGCCTGCTCGTCGTCGGGGGCGTGCGCGTCGGCGGGCGCCAGGGCCATGGCGTACGCGTAGACCCGGCCGTCCTTGAGCGGCTGCGTACCCCAGAGCCGCCCCCGGCCCCAGGTCTCGTGCGGTGCGAACGGCCGTTCCGGGGCCGGTACGACCAGTCGCCAGGTGGTGAATCCGGAGTACCGCGGCCCGGGATGGCCGGGGAACAGCGCCCGTCGTACGGAGGAGTTGATGCCGTCGGCGCCGACGACGAGATCGGCCTCCCACGCGCCGCCGTCGGGTGCGGTGACCTGGGCCCTGCGGCCGTCCCCACCCGGATCGGTGAGGGTGGCCGCGGTGCCGGTGCACACCACGCCTTCGGGGAGCGCGGAGGCGAGCAGGGAGATCAGCGTGGCGCGGTGGACGAGGACGACGGGGCCGCCGAAGCGGTCGGCCGCGGCTTCCCCGCTCGTACGGGAGAGCCAGCGGCCACCGGGGGCGCGCAGACCGCCGTCGCCCTGCCAGGCCGAGAGCGACCGGACCGTGTCGCCGAGCCCGATGACGTCAAGGGCACGCTGCGCGTTGGGGGTGAGGCCGAGACCCGCGCCGACAGGGCTGAGGGCGGGGGCGCGTTCCAGGACGGTGACCGCCCAGCCCCGCTGGTGCAGGGCGACGGCCGCGGTCAGTCCGCCGATTCCGCCGCCGATGACGACGGCGCGGTGCTGGTCCATGGCGTTCTCGATTCTGCTGGGGCGGCAGGGGGCGCAACCTAACTACAGGTGTAGTGATTCGAGTAGCGTACTACAGGTGTAGTGGGGGTGTCAGCGGGCAGCGATACATTGGCCGCATGGCCACTCGCACCACCGGCGCCCCGCCCTCCACCCGGGCCCGGCTGATCGCCGACACCGCACTCGCCCTGCTCGCCGAGCGGGGGATGCGCGGGCTCACCCACCGGGCGGTCGACGAGCTGGCGGGGCTGCCGCAGGGTTCGACGTCCAATCACGCGCGGACCCGGCAGGCGTTGCTCGAAGCGGCGGTACGACGGCTGGCCGAGCGCGAGGCGCAGGTGCTCGCGCCCGACGAGATGCCCGCGGCCATGGGCGGTCCCGGCGGCCCGAGCACACCGGGCGGGCCGGCCGATGCGCTGGCGCTCGCCCTGCACCGTTATCTGACCCGCCACCCCGAACTGCTCGTCTGCCGTTACGAACTGGCCCTGGAGGCCACCCGCCGGCCGGAGCTGCGCGCCTACTACGACGCGGCGGGCCGGCAGTTCCGCGAACCGCTGGTGGCGATGATGACGGCGGCGGGCTCCGCCGAGCCCGAGCGGCACGCGCTCTCGCTGGTGGCCTGGTGCGAGGGGCTGATGTTCTCCTGCGCGGTGGGGTCGTACCACGACGCCGTACCGTCCCTGGACACGCTGCGCCGCGGCTTCGACGAACTGCTCCGCGGGATGCTGGGGCGCAGCGACGGCCCTGGCGACCCGGGCGACCGGCGCGACCTGGATGAATAACGCGTGGCCGGCGCGCCGGTCCGTACGTGAGGATGGCCGCCATGACAACGACTGAGCGCGCCGAGCGCACCGAACCCTCCACCGTCGCTGGCGAACGCGAGATGCTGGAGGGCTGGCTTGAGTACCACCGCGAGACCCTGGCGGTGAAATGCGCGGGGCTGGACGACGCCCGGCTCCGGGAGGCCTCCGTACCGCCCTCCGATCTGAACCTGCTGGGTCTCGTACGGCACATGGCCGAGGTGGAGCGCGGCTGGTTCCGCAACACGCTGGCCGACGAGAAGGCCGGGCCGATCTATTACACCGACGCCGACCAGGACGGGGACTTCCATCCCGGCCCCGACGACACCTGGGACGAGGCCTACGCCACCTGGCAGGCCGAGATCGCCCGGGCCAGGGAACTGGCCGCACCGCACTCCCTCGACGACTTCGGCGCGGGACGGCGGACCCGCACCACCGGCGAGCCGTACAACCTGCGCTGGATCTACACCCACATGATCGAGGAGTACGCCCGCCACAACGGCCATGCGGACCTCCTCCGCGAACGGATCGACGGCGCGACCGGCGACTGACCCGGAAACTCCCCGGACCCGCGCCGCCACCGGCCCGTACCCCCCATCCGGCCCGGTCCGCCCGCCGTCGGCACCGCGCCCACATGCCCGCCCGGAGGGGCCGACCTACCGCAACCAGCCGGTCGAGATACAGCGCACATCACCCGTCCGGGCCAATCCGCGCCCGAACGCACTCCAACGGCCGCTCCGACCAGCAGAGTTGTCCGAGTGCACCGAACGAGAAGCGCAGCGATGGTCCTGATGGGCATGGTGGTCACGGCCGTCTCCGGGTGTGTGTCCGTGGAGCCACGGCCCGCGTCCGTGTCCGTACCGTGGCCGGGGGCGAGCAGCGGGGCGCCGGGGGCGGGGGGCGCCCGGCCGCAGATCGTCCAGGCTCCGGCCAGGGAGGCGCTGGAGGCGATCGTCCCCGACCGCAGCCCCGAACCGGCCCCTCTGTCCTCCCCCGAACCCCGGCCGCCCGCCGACGCCGACCCCACCGCCGATGCCGCCCCCGAGCAGGCACCCCGCACCGACCGCCCCCGGGGCGGCCCCGCACCCGTACTTCCACCGCGCGAGCGCCCCCGGGAGCAGCCGGAGCGCAAGCGCTCCCCCGCGCCGCCCGCCGACGCTCCGGCCCCCGCTCTCGCCGATGTGTGCGCGCTCGGCGAGACCTACGGCCGCTGGGCCCCGGACAGCCCGCAGGCCCGTATCTGCGCCCGGACCTACCGGAATTGACCGCACCCGGCCACGCCCCTGCCGTATCCCGACGCCGCCCGCCCGGGCCCGGCACCCACCCGCCCCAGCCGCGCACACGACCCGGCAGACGACCCCCCTACCAGCCCCCGCCCCCCGCTCACCCCTCTCTCAGCCGGCGCTCCAGCCGGTCGATCCCCGCCCGCACCCCCTGTCCGTACCCGCACTCCCCCAGCACGTCCGCCGCCTCGCGCGCCCGGTCGAGATGGAGGCGCGCCGCGTCCGGCCGCTGGAGCTTCACATAGTCGGCGGCGAGATTGAGATGGAGCGCCGGATAGAAGGCCCGCACGGCCGGCCCGCCCCCGCCCCGTACCGACCGCTCACCGCCCCCGATCCCGTCCGCCACGGTCAGCGCCCGCAGATCCCAGGCCAGTTCATCGCCCGGATCGTCCTGCGTGTCCGCCATGTAGTGCGCGAGCGTGCAGCGGTGGAGGGGGTCCCCCGTCTCCCCGATCTCCGTCCAGAGCACGCCGAACCGGTTCCGTGCCTCCTCGCGGTCACCGCCGTGGAGGAGCATGACCGCCTGCCCGATCCTGGTCATCACGGCGTCCTCCGACGCCTCCCGCCGCTCCCGCACAGCCGCCTCCGCATGCCCGTCCGATAAATCCGACAAACATGACGCTAGCCCCCGTAGCGACCAATCCCCTTCAGGCTCGGGCGAACGGCCCGAGCCTGTCGGTCCTGTCGGTCCCGTCGGTCCTGTCGAGCAGCCACCGAGGTCAGCCGAGGTCCGGGATGCGCCAGTCGATGGGGTCGTGCCCCTGCGCCGCGACCGCCTCGTTTATCTGCGTGAACGGGCGCGACCCGAAGAACTTCTTCGCCGAGAGCGGCGAGGGGTGCGCCCCCTTCACCACCACATGCCGCTCCTGGTCGATCAGCGGCAGCTTCTTCTGCGCATAGGCGCCCCAGAGGACGAAGACCGCCGGGTCGGGCCGCTCGGCGACCGCGCGGATCACCGCGTCCGTCACCTTCTCCCAGCCCTTGCCCTTGTGGGAGTTGGCCTCGCCCTCGCGGACCGTCAGCACCGCGTTGAGCAGCAGGACCCCCTGCTCGGCCCACGGCATCAGATAGCCGTTGTCGGGCACCGGGTGGCCCAGCTCCTCCTTCATCTCCTTGTAGATGTTCCGCAGCGAGGGGGGCGTCCTGACCCCCGGCCGGACGGAGAAGCACAGCCCGTGCCCCTGCCCCGCCCCGTGGTACGGGTCCTGGCCGAGGACCAGGACCTTCACGCTCTCGTACGGCGTGGCGGCGAGGGCGGCGAAGACCTCGTCGCGCGGCGGATAGACCGGCCCCTTCGCCCGCTCCTCCTCGACGAAGTCGGCCAGCTCCTTGAAGTAGGGCTTGCCCAGCTCTTCGCCGAGGACGCCACGCCAGGACTCGGGCAGCATGTCGGTGTCGGTCACGTCAACAACCTCCGGTAAGCGATCACTTGTGCATCACTGAACCTACCGGTGGCCACTGACAATGGCCCCCTGCCTCGCCCCGGACCCCCGCCTACCAGCTCGCCTTGCGGTACAGCTCCCACATCTGCATCACCGTCTGCGGGTCGAGCGCCCGCTCACCGCCCGCGATGTCATCGGTCGAGGCCACGTACAACTTGCCCTGCCAGAGCGGCAGCAGCCGTACATCGCCCACGAAGATCTCCTGCGCGCGCACGAACTGGCGGCTGACCGCCGCCCGGTCGCTGACCCTGCGCGACTCCGGCAGCAGCGTCCCGGTGATCTCGGGGCTCTCGTACGGTGTGCTCAGCGCGTTGTGCTTGCCGACGAAGGGCGCGATGAAGTTGTCGGGGTCCGGGAAGTCGGGGAACCATCCGCGCCCGAAGACCGGGTACTCGCCCTTCTGGTAGCCCGCCTGGAACTGCTTCCACGGCTTGGCGCGCAGCGTAATGTCGAACAGCTCCGACGCTTCGAGCTGGCGCTTCAGCTCGCCGAACTCGGCCGCCGTACCCGATCCGTACCGGTCCGTCGTGTACCAGAGGGTGAGCGGTACGGGCGTCTCGACGCCGTCCTCTTCGAGGATGGTCCGCGCCTTGTCCACATCGGGGGCGCCGTACTGGTCGAAGAAGCTGGTGGCGTGGCCTGCGATGCCCTTGGGGACCATCGAGTACAGCGGCTCGGCGGTGCCCTGGTAGACCTTGGCGACCAGCTCGTCGCGGTCCACGACCTGGGCGACGGCCTGCCGTACGGACAGCTTCCCGGCGGCCGGGTCGGCGGGGTTGAACACCAGATAGCGGATGTCGGCGCCGACGGTCTCGACAAGCTGGAGATGCTCGTTCTGCGGCTTCTTCTCTTCGAGTTCGACGACCTGCTCCGAGGTGAGCCCCCGGTAGATGGCGTCGATCTCCTTGTTCTTCAGCGCCGCGAAGAGGGGTCCTGACTCCTTGAAGTACTGGATCGTGACGCCCTTGTTCCTGCGGTCGGCGAAGCCGGCGTACAGCTCGTTCCGTACCAGCTCCGCGCTGTCGCCGGGGGTGTACGAGGCGAGGGTGTACGGCCCCGAGCCGTTGACCTTGCCGTCCTGTCTGAGCTTGTCCAGCGGGTACTCCGCCGGATTCACGATGGACATGGCGGGCGTGGCCAGGATGAACGGGAAGGTGGCGTCCGGCTTCTTCAGCCGGAAGACGACCGTGCTGTCACCGCGGGTCTCGACCTTCGCCAGGGACTCCAGGAGCCCGGCGGGACCGCCCTGGACATTGATCTTCAGAATGCGGTCGAAGGAGTGCTTGACGGCCGCCGCGTCGAGATTGGTGCCGTCGGAGAACTTCAGCTTCTCCCTTAAGACGCACTCGAAGACCTGATTGGACTCGTCGGCGAACTCGCACTGGCGCGCCGCGTCCGGCTGCGGATACGAGCTGCCGGTGGGGAAGGCCACCAGAGTCTGGAACACATTGCGGAACATCTCCCAGCCGTTGTCCCAGGAGGCCGCCGGATCGAGGGTGGGCGGCTCGCTCGTCGTACCGACGGTTATCTTCTGTGCCCCGCTCGCCTCGTCATCCGAGAACAAGCCGCATCCCGAGAGCAGGGATATGGACGCGAGGGCCGCGGTGGCCCGCCGACTGGTCCGGTTGAACACGTTCACGCTCCTTGTTCAGCCATGGATCGGCAGACCATACCGCAGCATTGGCCGGATTCGTACGGTGATCCGGTGGGGCTTTTGGAAAGGTCGTCGAGCGCTCCGTTCACCCCGCGGAGGCCCGCACCTCACCCTGCCGTCACCCGCTCCCGACTCGCTCCGGCCCCCTCCTCACCCCACCCCGGCGTTCAGGAAGATGCCTCCATCAACGACCAGTGTCTGACCGGTGATCCAGTCCGACTGGTCGGAGGTGAGGAACGCGGCGGCGCCGCCGATGTCCTCGGGCACCCCGAGCCTGCCCAGCGGATACGCGGCCGCCGCCTCGGCCTCTCTGCCTTCATAAAGGGCCTGCGCGAAGCGGGTCTTGACCACGGCGGGCGCGATCGCGTTGACCCGTACGGCGGGCGCGAACTCGTGGGCGAGCTGAAGGGTCAGATTGACCATCGCCGCCTTGCTCATGCCGTACGCGCCGATGAACGGGGACGCCGAAATCCCGGCGACCGACGCGATGTTCACAATCGCTCCGCCGTTCTCCCGCTGCCAGGCGCGCCAGGTCCGCTGCGCGAAGCCGAGCGCCGAGACCACGTTCGTCTCGAACACCTTGCGCGCGACGTTGAGGTCCAGCTCGGCCATCGGGCCCAGAACCGGGTTCGTACCGGCGTTGTTGACCAGGAAGTCGACCCGGCCGAACGCCTCCATGGTGCGCTCGACCGCGACCGCCTGGTGCGCCTCGTCATGCGCCTTGCCGGCCACCCCGATCACCCGGTCGGAACCGAGCCGTTCCACCGCCTCCTTGAGCGCGTCCTCGCCCCGGCCGGTGATGCACACCCGGTCGCCGCGGGCGACGAACGCCTCGGCGATGCCGTATCCGATACCCCGGCTCGCGCCCGTGACCAGCGCGACCTTGCCGCTGTCGGGCGCGAGGCCGGCCTGCCCGGCCCGCTCGGACTGCTCGGTGTGCGGCGCCTGCCCCGTCTGCTCCGTGCCTTCGGTCATGTCCCTGTCTCCCGTGCTCAGTTGAGGGGTCCGCCGGCCACGTACAGGACCTGTCCCGACACAAAGCCCGCGTCGTCCCCGGCGAAGAAGGCGATGGCGTTGGCGACGTCCTCCGGCCGACCGACGCGCTGGACCGGGATCTGGGTCGCGGCGGCGGCCTGGAACTCCTCGAATCCCATGCCGACCCGGGCAGCGGTCTGGGCGGTCATCTCGGTGACGATGAAGCCGGGAGCCACGGCGTTCGCGGTGACGCCGAACTTGCCCAGTTCCTTGGCCAGCGTCTTGGTGAAGCCCTGCAGACCGGCCTTGACGGCGGCGTAGTTGGCCTGGCCGCGGTTGCCCAGCGCGGAGCTGGAGGAGAGGCTGACGATACGGCCGAACTGGGCGTCCACCATGTACTTCTGGCAGGCGCGCGCCATCAGGAACGCGCCCTTGAGGTGCACGTTCACCACGGTGTCCCAGTCGGACTCGCTCATCTTGAAGAGCAGGTTGTCGCGCAGGACTCCCGCGTTGTTGACGAGGACCGTCGGCGCGCCCAGCTCGGCGGCGACCCGCCCGACGGCGGCCTCCACCTGCGCGCTGTCGGAGACGTCGCAGCCGACGGCGAGCGCGCTGCCGCCCGCCTCGGTGATCTTCCCGACGGTGTCCGCGCAGGCCGCCTCGTCGAGGTCGAGCACGGCGACGGCGCGGCCGTCGGCGGCCAGCCGTACGGCGGTGGCGGCGCCGATGCCGCGTGCCGCCCCGGTCACGACGGCTACGCGCCGTTCGGTGGTGGACATCCCTTGTTTCTCCTCGCTCTGGGAACCCGCGGCTCTCATCAGATCCGCGAACAGACCCGTCAACAGGCCCGCAAACGCTGAGCGACCGCTTAGTCGCTCCAGTATTCGAGACGCTAGAAGGGACGGCACCCGGTGTCAACGGCCCACGGGACCGACAGAGGTACGGGCAGCCGAAGTCACACCGGAGCGCCGTCACGCACGGCCGCCCATTGGCCGGTAATCGACCACCCACCAAACGGTCTCCGGCGCCCACCCGTCGGTAATCAGCCAGTCATCGGCGGCCCATCGCCGACCCTGTCATCGCACCGTCGCACCGGCCGTCACCGCACCAGCAGATCCAGCAGCCGTTCCGTCTCCGCACTCGGGTCGGCCGTCAGCCCGGTGTGTACGGGACCGGGCTGTACGACCGTCGAGCGCGGCGCGATCAGCCAGCGGAACCGCCGGCCCGGATCGTCCCCGGCGGCCTGTCCCGCCAGATCCCCGCCCCGGCAGACGCTCTCGACCGCGCGCAGGGCCGCCCGTACCCCCACCACATCGGCGCGCGGGTCGAGGGCCGTCAGCTTGGCCTCGTCGAGATGGGTCCGCGCGGCGACATAGGACCGGGCGCGGCAGTAGACCAGCACGCCCGCGTTGAAACACTCGCCGCGCTCGACGCGGGGCACCACGCGCAGCAGCGCGTACTCGTAGACGTCCTTGTCGCTCACTGGCCGCTGTCCTTCTCGTTGTTCGGCTGCCGCGTCGTGCGGGGCGTGGGGGCCAGCCGGGCGGCCAGCCAGCCGGGCGCCCCGGAGGGCCGGCTCTTCGTGGGCGCGTCGAGGACGATCCGTTCGTGGACGGTGGCGGCGCGCGCCAGCAGCGGTTCCACATACGCGCGGCGCAGCGCGTCCGTCGAGTCGAAGCCGGGCTCGTCGACGAGCCACTCGTCGGGTACGTCGGCGGCGATCGCGGTCAGCAGCTCCTCGGTGACCAGGGGCGCCAACTCCGCCGCGGCGGACGCGAGATCGGGTCCGAAGGGTGCCAGCGCGTGGTCGGACGCGTTGTACGGTTTCG
Organism: Streptomyces sp. NPDC057617; assembly: GCF_042800555.1. Lineage (NCBI taxonomy): Bacteria > Bacillati > Actinomycetota > Actinomycetes > Kitasatosporales > Streptomycetaceae > Streptomyces > Streptomyces sp. NPDC057617. The sequence goes on from NZ_JBHVGV010000009.1 coordinate 396,913, forward strand.
CCGCGGAGGCCGCCGCGCCCGGCCAGTTGTGGTGCCAGATCATGGTGGCGCCATGGTCGATCAGCCACAGATCGCCGTGCCAGACCAGCATGTTGGGGTTGCGCCAGGAGCGGTCGACATTGTTGATGACCGCGTCGAACCAGACGACCCGCCCGGCCTCCTCCGGACCCACTTGATAAGCCAGCGGGTCGAAGCCGATCGATCCCGGCAGATAGTCCATGCCGAGGTTCAGTCCGCCGCTCGCCTTGAGCAGCTCCTGCACCTCCTGGTCCGGCTCGGAGAGCCCGATGACCGGGTCGAGCTGCATCCGCACCAGCGTGGGGACGCGCAGGCCCAGTCTGCGGCCGAGTTCCCCGCAGATCACCTCGGCGACCAGGGTCTTCCTGCCCTGTCCCGCGCCGGTGAACTTCATGACGTACGTACCGAGATCGTCGGCCTCGACGATCCCCGGGAGCGATCCGCCCTCACGCAAGGGCGTGACATAGCGGGTCGCTGTGACTTCGGTGAGCATTGCGCCAGGTTACTGCCGGGGGTGAGGGCCGCCCGGTCCATTGACGGCCCGGCCTGTGCCTATGATCTGCGCCCGTCTGCCGTGCCCGTACATGCGCCCCGTACATGCGCCCCGTACATGTGCCCCATACATGTGGTGCCTCGTACATGCTCGTTGCCGTGCCCGTAGATACAGAAGCCCGTCCAGAAACTCGTACAGAAGCCCGGAGGCCACACCCGCCCATGCAGCCCGCCGATCTCACTGCGTTCCCGCGCCAGTTCGCCCGTACCCGCCGCTTCTCGCTCGGTGTCCCCAGCCGCTTCACCGTCTCCCCGGACGGTGAGCGGGTGCTGTTCGTACGGTCCGTCTCCGGCTCCGATCCGCGTACCCCGCTGTGGCTGTACGAGAACGGCGAGGAACGGATCCTCGCCGACCCGGCGACGCTGACCGGGCCCGGGCCCGAGGAACTGCTGTCCGACGAGGAACGGACGCGGCGCGAGCGGGACCGGGTGACCGCCGCCGGGGTGGTGGCATACGCGACCGACCGTGCCGCCCGGCTGGTGGCGTTCGCGCTGGGAGGCGCGCTCTGGGCGGTACGGACGGACGGCGGCGACCCCTGGCACATCCCCACCGCGGGACCGGCGACCGACCCGCGCCCCTCCCCGGACGGCACCCTGATCGCCTATGTGACCGGGGGCGCCCTGCGTACCGTACGGACGGACGGGACCCGGGACCGGGCGCTGGCGCGGCCCGAGACCGCGGATGTGACCTACGGCCTGGCCGATCATGTCGCTGCCGAATCCATCGGCAGATCGCGCGGCTACTGGTGGTCGCCGGCGGGCGATGCCCTGCTGGTGGCCCGGGTCGACGCCTCGATGGTGACGCGCTGGTACATCGGGGATCCGGCGGACCCGGCCCGGCCGCCGCGTGCGATCCGCTATCCGGCGGCGGGGACGGCCAACGCGGAGACCTCGCTCCGCCTGGTCACGGTCGACGGCGTCCACACCCCCGTGCAACTGCCCGCCCGGGCGCCCGAGGACGAGGCTCCCGAGGGCCGGTGGCAGGACCTCGCCTTCGAGTATGTCGTCAGCGCAGAGTGGGAGAGTGCGGGTCCGCTGATCAGTGTCCAGACCCGGGACCAGCGGACGATGTGGGTGCTGCGGGCCGATCCGGCGACCGGCGCGGTCGAACCGCTGTCCCGGCAGACGGACGACCACTGGGTGGAGTTCCCGCCGGGCGCGCCGCTCCGCACCGCCTCCGGTGTGCTGGTACTGCCCTGTGTCCAGGGCGACACCCGCTCGATCCGGATCGGGGAGGTCCTCTCCCCTGCCGGACTCCAGATCCGCGAGGTGCTGGGCGCGGTCGGCGAGCGGGTGTACTTCACGGCGAGCGAGGAGCCGACGGAGGTCCATGTCTGGTCGTACGAGGCGTCGTATGGAGGGTCGTACGAAGGGGCGGATGAGGGGGAGAGGGGTTTCGTGCGGCTGACCGACGAGCCCGGGGTGCACTCGGGCGCCGTCGGCGGCGACACCCTTGTCCTCGACAGCGCGACACCGGACGGCCGGCGGGTGACCGTCCTGCGCGGCGGAAAGCCCGTGGGCCGGATCGCGGTGCTCGCCGAGGAGCCGCTGGTCACCCCACGCCCGGTGCATCTCACCCTCGGCAGGCGGGAGTTGCGCTCCCGGCTCCATCTGCCCTCCTGGTACGAGGAGGGCTCGGGCCGCAAGCTGCCGGTGCTGCTCAGTCCCTACGCCGGGCCCGGTATGCAGGTGGTGACACAGGCGCGCGCCTGGTACACGGCGGTGTGCCAGTGGTTCGCCGAGCACGGCTTCGCCGTGCTCGCCACGGACGGGCGCGGCACTCCCGGGCGCGGGGTGGAGTGGCAGCGCGCCATCGTCGGCGACCGGCTGGCGCCCGTTCTCACGGACCAGATCGACGCGCTGCACGCGGCGGCCGAGCGGTACGACGCGCTCGACCTGGCGCGGGTCGGCATCCGGGGCTGGTCGTTCAGCGGCTGTCTGGCGGCGGGCGCGGTGCTGCGCCACCCCGATGTGTTCCACGCGGCGGTCGCGGGCGCTCCGCCCACCGACCGGCGGCTGTACGACACGTACTGGGAGGAGCGCTACCTCGGCCACCCGGAGGTCCAGCCCGAGGGCTACGAGCGCAGTTCCCCGCTCTCGTACGTCAAGAGCGCGACAGTCCCGGTCCGCCCCCTGCTGCTCATCCATGGACTCGCCGACGACAATGTGGTCCCGGCCCATACGCTCCGGCTCTCGGCGGCGCTCCTCGCCGCCGGCCACCCACACTCCGTACTGCCGCTGCCCGGTGCGGGCCATCTCGTCGCCCGGGAAGGGGTGGCGGACGGTCTGCTCCTGCACGAACTCGGCTTTCTGAAAAAATCCCTCGATTCGTCCCCCGGTGCTTGAACATCGCAGTACTCCGCTGCGTATCTTCCGGTGAACCGGCCGACCGAGAGCCGGCCGTCGAACGGAGCTTGGGTATGACGGGATGGCAGGGGTCCGCACGGGTCGTGACGCGCAGGACGGTGGTGGCGGCAGCCGGAGCGGTGGGACTGGGCGCGGCGCTCGTCGCGTGCGGCGACAGCGGATCGGACGCGCCCGCGGACTCCGCGGGCGAGGCTCCGGCGGGCGGCGGTGACGCCACGGACAGCGCCGGCGGCACGTCCGGCGCGGGCAGCTCGGACGGCGCCGGCGGGGGCGATGTCCTCGCGAAGACCAGCGAAATCCCCGAGGGCGGCGGCATGGTCTTCGCCGACAAGGGCGTGGTCGTCACGCAGCCCGCGGCGGGCGAGTTCAAGGCCTTCTCGTCCAAGTGCACCCACCAGGGCTGCGCGGTGAAGGACATCTCCGACGGGATCATCCACTGCCCGTGCCACGGCAGCCAGTTCAGCGCGGCGGACGGCAGTGTGAAGTCCGGGCCCGCGACCCAGCCGCTGCCCGCCGCGTCGATCACTGTCACCGGGGACTCGATCACGCTCGCCTGACAGCGGCCGCAGACCGGCGGCCGGCAGGCTCCACTCTTCGTCGGCAGGGAGTGGAGCCCGCCGGCCGTCACTCGTACGGGCGTTGTCGGCCCTCCACCGACGTGGTCAGCCCTCCACCAGCCGGGCCGCTTCGCGCAGGGCCTCGACCGCCGCCCTGATCGACGGGCGGCGGTCCGCGTCGGTCCGCCACACCGCGTAGATATGGCGGCGCATCTTCTGCCGCACGGGAACGACCGCCACGCCCTCCGGTACGGGCCCGCGGCCCAGCCTCGGCGCGACACAGACGCCGAGTCCGGCCGCGATCAGGGCGAGTTGGGTGTGGTGCTCCCCCGCGAGATGGGCGATGCGCGGCTCGATCCCCTTGGACCGGAGCGTGAACATCAGCCAGTCGTAACAGAATTCGCCTTCCGGCCAGGACACCCAGGGGTCGTCGGCGAACTCCTCCAGGTCCACTTCCGTACGGTCCGCGTGTGGGTGGCCTGCGGGCATGGCCACATCGGCCGCGTCGTCGAGGAGATGCGCGGTGGCCAGTCCGCCGGGTACGGGCAGCCGCTTGTTGCTCCAGTCCAGCACCACCCCGAGATCGACATCGCCTCTGCTGACCCCTCGTATCCCTGCCTCGGGCTCCAACTCGCGGGATGTCACGCGCAGTTCGGGGTGGCTCTCGTGCAGGGCGCTGATCGCCGCCGGGAAGAGCCCGCGCGCGGCTGTCGGGAAGGCCGAGATCCGCACCTCTCCGACCACCCGGCCGCGCTGCGCCTCGATGTCCGACTGCGCGACCTCCACCTGCGAGATGATGCGCGCCGCGTGATCGGCGAGCAGCCGTCCCGCGTCGGTGAGCCGCACCCCGCGCCCGTTCCTGGCCAGGAGCTGCTGGCCCACCTCGCGCTCCAGTTTGGCGAGCTGCTGGGAGACGGCCGAGGTCGTCACATGCAGTCCCTCGGCGGCGGCGCTCACCGAGCCATGGCGGGCCAGGGCGTCCAGGGTCCGCAGCCTCTCCAGATTCAACATGTAAGCGATACTAATCAGAAGCGCCGAGATATTCTCGCTTGTTCTACGAGGTGGTTCACGACATCGTGGCCGTATGAGCACCGCGACCCCGCCCGGCCCAGGACCGTCCTCAGCCCCGTCGATCACGCCGTCCCCCGCCACAGCCACCGCACCGCCGCCCCCGGCTCCGGGGCCGGCTCCGGCCCGTACCCGCTTCTCCTTCGGCGGGCGTATCCGGTTCGACTGGCGCATCCGGTTCGCGGCGCTCGCGGTCATCTGGGGCTTCAGCTTTCTGCTGATCAAGGTCGGTACGCACGGCTTCGCGCCGTTCCAGGTGACCTTCGGCCGACTGTTCTTCGGTACGGCGGTGCTGGCCGTCGCGATGGCGGTCCGGCGCGAGCGGCTCCCCCGGGGCTCGCGCACCTGGGTCCATCTCGCGGTGGCGGCCTTTCTCCTGAACGCGCTGCCGTTCTCGCTGTTCGCCTACGCCGAACTGACGATCCCCTCGACACTCGCGGGCATCTGCAACGCCACCTCGCCGCTGTGGGGCATGGCGCTCTCCCTCGTCGCGCTCTCCGAGGACCGGCCCACCCGCCGCCGGGTCGCCGGTCTGGGCATCGGCTTCCTCGGGGTACTGACCGTGCTCGGCGCCTGGCAGGGCTTCTCGGGCCTCGACCTCACGGGTACGGCGATGGCCCTGCTGGCGTCGCTGAGCTACCCGGTCGGCTGGATCTACGTACGCCGCACCCTGGCGGGCAGCAGCAGTTCCCATCTCTCCCTGACCGGCGCGCAGCTCTTCCTCGCCCTGCTCCAACTGGCGCTGGTCACCCCGCTGTTCACCACCCTGCCGACCTCGTTCCCGGTCGGCCCGCTGCTCTCCGTCCTCGTACTCGGCGCGCTGGGCACCGGGCTGGCGATCCTGCTCCAGTACGGAGTGGTCGCCGAGGTCGGCCCGACGACCGGCACGATGGTCACGTACTTCATCCCGGTCATCGCGACCGCGGCCGGGGTCACGATCCTCGGTGAGGAACTGACCTGGAACACGCCCGTCGGCGCCCTGGTCATCCTCGCCGGAGCCGCGCTCACCCAGAGCCGGGCCGGGAAACCGGCGGGCCGCAAGCCGTAGGCCCTGTCCGACCCAGGCGCGCAGGAGCGGTCAGCCGTAGGCGCGCGCGGGCGCGAGTCCCGCGGCTTCCGCCAGCGCGTCGGCAACGGGGCCGATGTCGGCGTCCGTCAGGGACGACACGGTCAGCCGTACGGCCGGGGGCGCGGCCATCCGGAAGCGCGCGCCCGGCGCGACCGCCCAGCCCGCGTGCAGCATCCGCGCCACCGCGCCGGTCTCGTCGGCGACCGGCACCCAGACGTTCATGCCGCTGCGCCCCTGCGCCTCGACGCCCCGGTCGGCCAGCGCCCGTACGAGTCCGTCGCGCCGCCGCCCGTACGACCGTGCCACGGCCCGCGCGTCCACGGCGCCCGAGGTCCAGAGGTGTACGACGGCCCGCTGGAGCAGTCCGCTGACCCAGCCGGGGCCGAGCTGCTGGCGTCCCAGCACCCGGTCCACGGTCACCGCGTCCCCGGTCAGCACGGCGAGCCGCAGATCGGGCCCGTACGCCTTGGCGGTGGAGCGTACGAGCACCCAGGCGTCGGTGACCCCGGCGAGCGGGTGCAGCGGTACGTCCACGATGCGGTGGCCGTGGTCGTCCTCGATCAGCAGCACCTCGGGCCTGGCCGCGAGCAGGGCACGCAACTCCTGCGCGCGGGCCGCGCTCACCACGGCGCCGGTCGGGTTCTGCGCACGGTCGGTGACGACGACCGCGCGGACTCCGGACCGCAGCGCACGGTCCAGATCGGCGGGGAGGGGGCCTTCGTCGTCGAGCCCGACCGGTACGGGCCGCAGTCCGAGCGCGGGCACGAGGTCCAGCAGACCGCCCCAGCCCGGGTCCTCGACGGCGACCGCGTCACCGGGGCGGAGATGGGCGGCCAGCACGCGTTCGATGGCGTCCAGCGACCCCGAGGTGACGGCGACGGGGCCGGGCGGCACCCCGTCGGCATCAAGATCGGCGCGGGCCAGCTTCGCCAGATCGGGGTCGACGGGCGCATGTCCGTACAGCATGGGCTGCCGGGCATGGTGGCGCGCGGCGGCGGCGAGGGCGTCGTGCAGCGGGGGCAGCAGGGCCGGATCGGGGTTGCCCTCCGACGCGTCCCGTACGCCCGGAGGCGCCTCGACCCGGATCGAGCCCCGGGCCGTACTGGCGGGACGCGGCCGGATCCGGCTGCCCCTGCGCCCCGCCGTCTCGATCACCCCGCGCTCGCGCAGGGTCCGGTACGCCGCCGCGACGGTATTCGGATTGACACCCAGCTCGGCCGCCAACTCCCGCATCGGGGGCAGCAGTTGGCCCGGAACCAGCTTGCCCGTACCCACCGCCCGCTCCACGTCGGCGGAAATCTCCGCCGCACCCCGACCCGTAATCCGATACTCTCCTAGCACAAAGAACACTATGCACTAGTGCAATGGAGGACGCAATGTCGGAGACCGCGCCGCCGGACGCCACCGCCGCCTACCGGCCCACCCCGCGCACCGTCCCCACCCGCGCCCGGGAGCGCGCGGCGTACGACCGCGAGCTGGTGCACGCCATACTCGACGAGGCGTACATCTGCCATCTCGGTTTTGTCCGCGACGGCGCTCCGGTGGTCCTCCCGACGCTCTACGGCCGGGTGGACGAGCGGCTGTACGTCCATGGCTCGACCGGCTCGCGCCCGCTGCGCATGGCGGGCGGACCGCGCGCGGCACGCCAGGAAGACGCGGCACGCCAGGACGCGACGGGCCAGGAGGCGACAGGCCAGGAAGACCCGGGGCTGGCCGTCTGTCTGACCGTGACCCATGTCGACGGGCTGGTGCTGGCGCGCTCCGCCTTCCACCACTCCATCAACTACCGCTCCGTGGTGGTCCACGGCATCGCCCGCCCGGTCACCGACGCCGACGAGCGGCGCGGCGCGCTCGACGCGATCGTCGACCATGTGGTCCCCGGCCGCTCGTACGACTCGCGCCCCGCCAATGACCGCGAACTGGCCGCGACCGCCGTGATCCGGCTCGATCTGGACGAGGTCTCCGCGAAGGTCCGTACGGGCGGGCCCGGCGACGATCCCGAGGACACGGGACTGCCGCACTGGGCCGGGGTGGTGCCGCTCACACACGGCTACGGCGCGCCCGTACCGGCGGACGACCTCGACCCGTCGATCACCCTGCCCGACTATCTGTCCGTGCTCTGAGGCTCTGGGCGCTCAGAGGCTCTGGGCTTCGGGGCTCTGGGCTTCGGGGCTCTGGTCGAGGCCGGTCGCACGGAAAGGCGCCGGTCGCGCGGAAGGTGTACGGGGACGGGGGCGCGGGCACAGGTCCCGCGCCCCCTGCCGTCACGCCGGCGCCGCCGCCCTGCGCCGTACCGCAGCGCCCCTGGCCTCGGCCAGTGCCAGCCCCGCGACCGCCGCGAGCAGCAGCAGCGTGCCCGCCACGGTGGCCACGGTCAGCCGCTCACCGAGCAGGACGACCGCGATCACCGCCGCGCTCACCGGCTCCAGCAGCATGATCACGGAGACGGTCGCGGCGCGCACCACCGCGGCCCCGGCGAAGTAGAGGGCGTAGGCGAGCGCGGTGGGCACGGCCGCGACGTACACCAGCAGCCAGATCACCCGCACCGGTTCCGCGGTCCCCGGCACCAGTCCCTCGCCCGCGGCGAGCGGCAGCAGCAGGACCGCGCCGATGGCGAAGGCCCAGGCCGTGGTGGACACGGAGTCGGCGCCGCCGCCGTCGCGCCCCAGCCTCCGGGTGAGCAGGGTGATCGCCGCGTATCCGGCCGCGGAAAGGAGCGCGAAGGCCACCCCGGCGGGGTGTACGGAGCCGCTCCCGCCGCCCAGGACCAGCACCCCGAGACCGGCCAGGGCACCGGCCACCGCGGCGAACCCGCCGCCGCCCAGCCGCTCCCCCATGGTGAGACGCGCCCCGAGGGCGATGAGGACAGGTCCCGCGCCCAGGGTGACCACGGTGCCGACCGCGAGTCCCGTCGCCTCGACGGCCGCGAAGTAGGCGCTCTGAAAGACGGTCAGCCCGACTCCGGTCGCGGCGATACGGAGCAGCCGCCGGCGGACCGGCTCGACGGGCGCGGGTTCCCGGCGGCGGCGCCGGAGCGCAAGAACGCCCAGCAGCAGGACGAGCCCGCCGGCCGAGCGCCAGAAGGAGAGCGCGAGGGGGCCGAGATCGCTGATCCGGTAGACCAGGGAGCCGGCGGCTCCGGCGGTCCCCCAGGCGACCCCGGCGACGATCAGGAAGAACAGGCCCCGCCCGACGGGCAGGCCGGAGGCCGCAGCGGAGGCGGATCCCGGCTCCGAAGGCGTGGGGGCAGAAGTGGCAGAGGGAATCGACACGTGACGTCTCCGTGTGAAGAACGGGTGGATGGTCGCTCAGCTCCGTCACGCGGGCAGCGACGAACCGCACGGGACCCGGTCCTGTCCTGTGGACAGCCCGGCCCGAACCCGGTCTTCGTCAGCGGATGGCCGCCCGCGCTAAGCGGCGGGAGGCGGCAGCACGGTCGAATGCATGATCGGCACCTTACGGTGCGGTGCCCTCGGCGGACAACCGCGTCTCACGCGCGCTGCCCACATCCACCGCTCCATCCACCGCCGCTCCCATCGGGGCTTCGACCTCGGCATCCGTCGCGCCGTCCGCCGTACGCGCACCGCCCGGCCCGCCCGCCACCGGCCCGGCGGGCGGCTTCTGCGCCGCCGGAGTTGTCGACTGGGCGATAAAGGCACCGGCGAGCACTACCGCGCCGCCGATGATCTGAGGCGTCGACAGGTGCTCCCGCAGCAGCACCCAGGCCAGTACGGTCGCGACGACCGCCTCCAGGAAGGCGACCACACCGGCCACCTGCGGGGAGAGCCTGCGCACCGAGACCACGCCGGTCACATAGGCGAGCACGGTCGCGATCAGTACGACCCAGCCGAGCAGCAGAGCGGCGGGCACGTCCGTACCGCTCATGTCGGCACTCCCGCCGAGCAGCGACCAGTCCATGCCCCAGGGCCGCGCGATCACGGTCAGTACGACGGCCCCGACGAGCAGCCCGTACGCGATCACTCCCAGCGGATCCGGCGCGTCCGCACCACCGCTGCCCTGGTCGGCCAGGATGAAGTAGAACGCCTGGCAGCAGGCGGCGCCGAGCCCGAGCAGCACCCCGACGGGGTCGAAGCTGAGCCCCGACCAGACCTCCACCACACAGGCCAGCCCGCCCACCGCGAGCACCACCCCGACCGCGGCGGAGCGTGTCACATGGCGGCGCTGGACGAAACGTACCCAGAGCAGGACCAGCGCCGGGCCGAAGTACTCGATGAGCAGCGCGACCCCGACGGGGATACGGGAGATCGAGGCGAAGTAGAAGGCCTGCACCCCGGCCACCGCGAACAGCCCGAATCCCGCGAGCAGCGCGGGCCTGCGCCGCAGGAGCGACCGGTGGCGCCAGGCCAGCGGGAGCATGACCAGCGCGGCGCCGGTGACCCGTAGCCAGACCACATGGAGCGGGTCGAGCCCCGCTTCGATGAGCGGCTTGGCCGCGACACCCGAACCGCCGAACGCGAACGCCGAGACCAGGGCGATGCCCAGGCCGACGCTCCTCCCCTGAGACGCGTGCATGGCGTCATCATGTCAGCTCCCGTCAGGAGCCACAGCCCCATTACACCTGTCGGACACCTGGGGCACGACGCGGCTTGGCCACGCCTCTCGGGCACCACATCTCCCGGGCACCGCAAGTCTTGGGCACCACACCCGCCGGGTCGCACCCGCCGGATCACACGCAGCGGATCACACGCACCGGATCACACCCACCCGTTCACGCCTGGCGGGACAGCCGCCCGGCCAGTGACTCGGCGTCCACCCCGGCCCGTACGAGGACATCCACCGCCCGGCACTCCCGGTCGGAGGCGAGCGCGGCGAGCAGATCGAGCCCGCGAGCGCGCGGGTCACCGCGCAGCGCGGCGCGCTCCAGGGCTCCCCTCATGGCAGTGACGGCCTGCGGCGACCAGCCGTTCAGGGCGCGGCCCCGCACCACGGGGAGGGTTCCGGAGTCCTCCACCGTCCCCTGCCAGCGCAGTCCGTAGCCGATGCTGCGCTGTACGAGATAGCCGAGCACCCTGGTCGTCTGGGCGCCGCTGTCGAAGGCCGCCCGTACCTCCGGGTCCGCTTCCAGCAGCGAGTGCAGCAGATGCGCCGTGTCGATCTGCTTGTCACCGTCGCGCAGCGCCCTGCGGCGCGCGCGGGAGAGCGCCGTGGCCAGCTCCACGGTGAGCCGAGACTCGGCCTCGGCCCTGGCCTCGGCCTGCCTCGATCCGGCGCGCGCCGGTGCGGCGCGGTCCGTTCGGGTGGGTGCGTTCTGTTCCGGCACCCGCGGAGGAGGGCTCTGCACCCTCTCACCCCATCAGTCCGTTTCGGGCCGGGCATCCCCGGCGGGAAGCATTCACACGTCCGCCGGAGGGTGGGCGTGCCGACGCGGGTTCTCCTCCTTACGAATGAGATCGCCCCGGTTCTCCCCCGGGGGCGTCGCGCCGTCTTGCCTTCGGCGCCGGAGCCGCCGGTGCGCAACCGGCGCGGAGCGCCCGCGCGTCCGACGTACGGACGCGCATGGACGCGCATGGACAGGGGCAGGGGCGGACACCGCCGCCGGGAGGAGGGGCCGTTGTACTGGATGGTCGCCCTGCTCGCCATGGACGGGCGGCAGTACGTCTACCGCGTGTACGCGCCGCCCGAGGCGCTGCGCGGGGATGTCTTCTGGGCCGCGTTCCACTGCCATGACGAAGGGCCGCATCCCCGGGCCTCCGACCGGTTCGACTCGGCGGTGCTCTGGCGGCTCGGCCCGGTGGACCAGGTCTGAGGCCGGGACGCGGGCGTACGGGACGCAGGACGTACGAGAGCCCCGCAACCGAAGCCGCGGGGCCCTCACACCCGTACCCGTACCCGTACCTGTGCCCGTACGCGCACTTGTACGCGTACCGTCAAGGCGGTCACTCGTCGTCGGCGAGGATCAGATACAGCTTCTTGCGGGTCTCGTTGATGACCCCCAGGGCCTTCTGGCGCTGCTCGGGCGTACCGGTCTTCCAGACCTGTCCGAACGCCTCCATCAGCCCGAAGCCGGCCTGCCGGATCTCGTTCATGGTGTCCCAGTCGAAGGTGCGCCCGGCCTCTTCCCAGGGCGCCTCGGGCCCCGACTCGGCCTCCGCGCGCCCGCTGTCGGTGAGCGTGAACAGGTTCTTGCCGCCCTCGCTCCGACTGCTGATCAGCCCCTCGTCCTCCAGCAACTGGAGTGTCGGGTACACCGAGCCCGGGCTGGGCCGCCAGGCCCCGCCGCTGCGCTCGCCGATCTCCTGGATCATCTCGTAACCGTGCATCGGCCGGTCCTTCAGCAGCGCCAGGATCGACGCCCGCACATCACCGCGCCGCGCCCTCCCCCGGCCACCGCCACGCCCCCGGCCGCCACCGAAAGGACCGCCGAACGGCGGCCCGAACGGCCCGAAAGCCCCCCGCCGCCCCTCAAAACCGCCCCACCCCGGCCGCCCGGGCCCGCAGTGCTCAGCCCCCGGTCCCTGCGGACCGTGACCGTGCTCATGTCCATGTGAACGCATCGCTACGCTCCTCTCATCGTTTCATCGTTGATCTGTCGCGATGCTTCAACGATATATCGGAACTGCTCGCTCGGCAAGGAATTTTCGATTGGCCTTCCGCGCAACCGTGTGTTCTCGTAGCGCGTCCACTCTCGGTGAGGGTGTAGGCGCGGAGGGTGGTGTGCGGTGGATCCAGTCTCGGTGGCGCTGCTGGCGGCGCTGGCCGGCGGCGCCGGCAGTGAGGCCGGACGGCAGGCCTGGACAGGGCTGAGTGCCTTGGTGCGGCGTCCGTTCCGGTGTGCTCAGGGAGATTCCCCCGATGCTCCGGCGGTCAGTTCCGGAGAGGCCGAGCTGACCAGGCTGGCTCAGGCGCCAACAGACCCGGCCCGCGCGCAGGCCCTGAGCACCGCCTTGGCAGTGCGGGCCGTGCTGGACGGGGATTTCTCTGCCGGTTTGCAGCGATGGCACGAGCAGGCACGGCTGGTGCGCACCGGTGACGGTGAGGTGCACAACACGATCAGCGGTGGCACCTTTTCCGGTCCGGTGCAGCAGGGCCGGGATTTCTCCGGAGTCTCCTCCACCACCCTGCCCCCGCCCCCGGCTGCCCCCGGCGCCAGCACGCCGCCAGTAGGAGACTGACCGGTATGGCCGGGGCGGACGCGTTCGGTGAGGACGGCGCGAGCGGGTCGATATCGAACAGGATCAGCGGCGGTGTCTTCTTCCATACGGTGATCCAGGGTCGAGACATCACGGTGCAACTGCCCCCTGAGGTCACCCCGGCGCTGTCGGCGCTGCCTGCCGGCAGTTCGGAGTTCATGGGCCGGGAAACCGAGTTGAGCGTCCTGCTGGACGTCCTCGACCCTTCTTCGACGGGCCGGACGGCGCTGTCCGTGGTCACGGGCCTGCCGGGCGTGGGTAAGACGGAACTGGCCGTCCAGGCGGTGCGCGCGGCCCAGCATCGTGGCTGGTGCCCAGGGGGCGTACTCTTCGTCGATCTGCACGGCTACGACGGGCCACGACGGCTGACGCCGGGTCAAGCCCTCGACGGCATACTGCGGGCGCTCGGCGTACCGGCCGAGCACATCCCGCCACGTCCCGACGACCGCTCACGCCTGTACGCCTCCATTCTGACGGCCTACGCGCGGGACGGCCAGGCGCTGGCCGTAGTGCTGGACAACGCGTCGAGCGTCGAACAAGTTCGCCTCCTCCTGCCGGTCGATGACAGGACGCGTGCGATCGTCACCTCCCGGAACAGCCTGGCCACCCTGGACGCCCGGCTGCTCGATTTGGATGTGCTGGACGAGGAGACCTCGGTAGGGCTGCTCGCGGGCATTCTGCGACGTGCCCGCGGTACCGACTACCGCACCGTCCGCGACCCGCAGACTGCCCGTGCGATCGCCCGACTCTGCGCGTACCTCCCCCTGGCGTTGCGGATCGTCGGGGCGTTGCTCGCCGAGGAACCTTCTCGTCCACTGGCGGAGCTGGCGCGGGACCTTGAGGACGAGCGGGCCCGGCTCGCGGAGCTGGAGGTGGAGGACCTGTCGATCCGTTCAGCCTTCGACCTGTCCTACCGGAGCCTGACGGGCCCCGTCGCCGAGATGTTCCGGCTGCTGGCACTCCACCATGGGCCTGACATCTCGACCGAAGCGGCCGCGGTACTCGGCCACACGGACGAGAGGGAGTCGCGCCGGGTATTGGAATCTCTGGCCCGGGCCCACCTGCTGCACCATGGCGACACACGAGGTCGCTGGCGACTCCACGATCTGGTGCGGCTCTTCTCCAGTGAGCGCCTGGCGTCCGACACCCCGCCTGAGCAGCGCAAGGCGGCCGGGGTGCGGCTGGTGACGTTCTATCTGAACGGAATACGCCGAGCCGCGGACATTCTGCGGCTGGACTCACCGGTGATGCGCGACGAGGAGATCTACTTCGACCCTCGCTCGGATCCGGACGACACCGCGACCGAGCGGTTCTGGGAGCACTTCCGCTCGACCGCCCGGATGGCTGTCGAAGTCCTCAGCGAGCAGATGCCCGACCTGCTGCCGTCCCGGGACGCCGCCGGGTCGGATCCGGAGCGCCTGCTGCGCCGTGACTCCCTTGGCGAGGCCCGGCGTTCCGAGGTGGCGGGGGTCCTCACCTGGCTCGAATCCGAGCGCGCGAACCTACTGGCGACCGCCGCCCACACCACATTGTCGAACGAGGGGGTTGGTCTCACCGGACTGCTGGCGTCGCTGGCCAGTTTGCTGCGAGATGTCGCGGAGGCCATGCGATGGGATTCGGAGATCGGGGCGATGGCCTCCGAGGCCCACTGGCAGGCGGCCGCACTTCACCGGGGCCTCGCTGATCAGCGTGCGGAGGCGGTGCACCTCAACAACAGTGCCGTCATGGCCGAGCGGCCGGGCAGACAGAGCTTGGAACGGCAGGCGAGGGCCGTCGAACTCTTCGAGGAGCTCGGGGACCTCGTCGCTCATGCGAAAGCCCTCGCCAACCTCGGCACCGCCCTCCACTTGCTGGGCCACTACGAGGGGGCCGCCGCAGCACGGCGGCTGGCCGCCGACAAGTTTCACCAGGCCGGAAGCCCGAACGGTCTGGGCGAGCAACTGGTCCAACGGGGGGTCTCCCTGCGTGCGGCCGGGCGGATTGAGGACGCCGTCGACGCGTTCGGCCTGGCGGTCAGTGTCTTCGAAAGCAACCGCTCCCTCCAGGGCGAGGACTACGCCCTCGAAGCCCTCGCGGAGCTGCTGGACAGCGTGACCGAGCCCGCCCTTGCCGCGTCGGTGCTTGGCAAGGCCACCGATATCTTCGGTCGCGCCGGCGAGGTCTACAAGCAGGGGTTCGCGCTCATCAACCTGGGTCTGGCTCTGCGTCACCTGGGCCGCCACGACGAGGCGGCCATAACCCTGCGACGGGCGGACAAGCTCTTCGTCCGCTTCATCGACGCGACCTGGGCAGCGGAGCCCTCGGAGCGGGTGCGGCGGTTGCTGGCCGACCCGACGCCGGCAACTGGCCAGGACTGGTGGGCCCAGCGCCACCGCTTCGCCCGCCGACGCCGTCCCTGAACAACAGACCTCGGCACCGTCCCGTCGCGGCCGGATTTCCGGCAATCCGGCGTCTCAACTGATCTGGTCGCCGCAGGTCACAGCACCGTCAACACACCAGATCATTGAGACGGGACGTCCCAGGCGCGGCCCCACGGGCCCCGTCTCCTACGCTCAGTGCATGCGGATTCGAATCGTCGACGCCTTCACCGACCGGCCCTTCGCGGGCAACCCCGCCGGCGTGGTGCTCCTGGATTCCGACGCCTTTCCCGACGACGGCTGGCTCCAGCGGGTGGCGGCCGAGGTGAATCTCTCGGAGACCGCCTTCGCGCACCCCCTGCCGCCCGGCGGGGACGCGGACTGGGCGCTGCGCTGGTTCACGCCCGTCACCGAGGTGGATCTGTGCGGGCATGCCACGCTGGCCACCGCGCATGTGCTGCGCTCCACGGGGCGCGCGACAGGTGCCGTACGGTTTGCCGCCCGCCCCGGGGTCCTCGGGGCCACCGCGGCCGAGGACGGCACCCTCACCCTCGACTTTCCGACCTCGTCGCTGACGCCCGCGCGGATCCCGGACGGCATGGCGGAGGCGCTCGGCGCGCGGCCGGTCTCGGTGCACGACACCGCGGCGCATGTCGGGGACCTGCTGGTCGAGCTGGCCGACGAGGCGACCGTACGCGCACTCGCCCCCGGCTTCGCCGCGCTCGTCGGCCTCTCCCGGCGCGGCGTCATCGTCACCGCGGCCGCCGAGGACCCGGGCCGGGGCGGCTATGACTTCGTCTCGCGGTGCTTCTACCCGGGGGCCGGTATCGACGAGGACCCGGTGACCGGCAGCGCCCACACCGCGCTCGCGCCGTTCTGGTCCGAGCGGCTCGGCCGTACGGAACTGACCGGCCTCCAGGCCTCCGCCCGTACCGGACTCGTCCGTACGGCACTGCGCGGCGACCGGACCCTGCTCACCGGCCGCGCGGTCACCGTCATCGACGGTGAACTCCTCAGCTCCCCCTGAAGGCCCCCGCTCCCCCTGAACCGCCGCGGATCCCAGCGCTGCCACAGCGCCACTACACCGTGGGCAGCCAGCCCACCTTCCCCGCCAGCAGCGCGTACCCCACGAACGCCCCGATGTCGAGCAGCGCGTGCGCCGCCACCAGCGGCCCCACCCGCCCCCATCGCCGGTAGAGCAGCACGAACACCACGCCCATCACCATGTTGCCCAGGAAGCCGCCGACCCCCTGGTACAGGTGGTACGAGCCGCGCAGCACCGAGCTGCCCACCAGCGCCGCCATCGGTGTCCACCCGAGCTGCCCGAGCCTGCGCAGCAGATATCCGACGACGATGACCTCCTCCAGTACGGCGTTCTGCACCGCCGAGAGGATCAGCACCGGGAACTTCCACCACACCTCGGGCAGCGACTCCGGCACGACCGTCAGATTGAAACCGGCCGCCTGCACCGCCAGATAGAAGGCCAGGCCCGTGCTGCCGATCCCCGCCGCCACCAGCGCGCCGCGCCCCAGGTCCGACCAGGGCCGACGCCCGTCGAAGCCGATGGCGCGCAGCCCGCTGCCCTCCCTGATCAGGAGATGCGCGACCAGCGCGACCGGCACCAGGGCGGTCGTGATCCCGAAGAGCTGCCAGGCCAGATCGAGCCACGGCCGCCCGGGGGCCGCCGACGAATTGAGCGAAGCCGCCTGGTCACTGAGCGCGCCCGGCTTTGTCAGCGAACCGACAAAGCTGATCAGCGCCGACACCCCGCTCGCACCCAGTGAAAGCGCCAGTACGAGCACCGTCTCGGACCGCAGGGTCCGCCGTTGAACGGCCCCCTCGGGAACCTCCTCGGGGTAAGAACCGGCCACCCGTCCCGCCTCCGCCTGCACGCCCGCCTCCAGTTGACTATTCCCGTCCCATGCCGTGCGCGGTGCCGCTAGGGTCTCGAATGCAGGTACGAAGATCGCGTACGACAGGCCGGGGACCATGGGACGTCACAGCTTGCCCCACAAGCCCTCAAGGAGCGCGGGCAGGGCCGGTTCGCCGCGCCGCCGCCGCGTGGCCATCGCCGTCTCGATCGTCCTCGCCGTGACGACGGGGGCGGGGGTCGCGGTGGGCAGCGGGCTGCTCTCGTTCGGCGGTCCGTGCGACCCCGCTCCGATACGGGTGAACCTGGTGGCCTCGCCCGACATCGCCCCCGCCCTGCGCTCCGTGGCCGACCGCGCCCGCCGGGACCGGATCACCTCCGACGGCCGCTGTCTCGACGTACGGGTCGAGGCCCGCGAGAACGACAAGGTCGCGGACCTGCTCGCCGCCGGCGCCACCACCCCGGACTTCCAGATCTGGGTGCCCGACTCCGGAGTCTGGGTGGACCGCGCCGAAGGGGCGGGGCGCGACGGCATCCCGCTGACCCCGGCGGGCAATGTGGCCCTCTCGCCGGTGACACTGGCCACGGTGCCGGAGTCCGCCAGGGCCCTGGGCTGGCCCGGGAAGACCTACACCTGGGCCGGGCTCGCCGCCCTGGCGACCGGCAAGGACCGCCTGCTCCTGGGCGCCGCCGATCCCGCCCGCAGCGCCACCGGCCTGCTCGCGCTCAGCAGCATCTCCGAGTCCTCCCGGCGGGAGGCGCCGAAGGACACCACACTCACCGCCGCCACCGCCGAGCTGCTCACCCGCCGCGTCTCCGACTCCGACACCCAGGCACTCCGGACCCTGGCAGCGGACGGCCAGGACACGGACGGAGCCAATGAGGCGGTGCTGCTCTCCGAGCAGGCCGCGTACGCGCACAACGCGGCCGGCACCAGCACCGCGAACCTCAGCCTCTTCTACCCGACGGACGGCGCGCCCGCGCTCGACTACCCGTACAACCTCGTCAACGTCACCCGCCTCACCACCGACCAGAGCCGCGCCGCCATGCGTTTCATGCTGCTGCTCGGCGAGAAGCCCGCGTACCGCACCCTGCAACAGCACGGCTTCCGGGTCGCGGACTCCCCGGTGGCGCCCACGCTGGTCAGCACGGCGGGCGGCCGCTCCCCGCAGCCGTACGAGGACCGCGACTCGGGCTCGCCGTCGTCCGAGGCGGTCCAGCAGGCCCTCGGGCTGTGGACGGTGACCGTGCAGAGCGCCCGGCTGACGACGGTCGTGGACGCCTCGGCCTCGATGACCGCGCCCGTACCGGGGCGGAACGGGCAGAGCAGGATGGACATCACCAAGGCCTCGCTCCTCCGGGCCCTCAACACCTTCACGCCCGAGGACGAGATCGGGCTGTGGGAGTTCAGCACCCGGCTCGACGGCGCCAAGGACTACCGCAAGCTTCAGGAGACGGTCCGGCTCGGCGACCCGGTGAAGGGCGGTGGCACGCACCGCGAGCGGCTGTCCGGCGCCATCACCGCGCTCAAGCCCATCCCGGACGGCGATACCGGGCTGTACGACACGGCGCTGGCTGCCTACCGCGAAGCCCAAGCCGGTTACGTACGAGGCAAGTTCAACGCGGTCATCCTGCTCACCGACGGCTCGAACCAGGACGACGACGGCATCTCCCGCGCCGAACTCATCAAGCAGCTCAAGGAACTCGTGGATCCCGCGCGCCCGGTGTCCCTGGTGGCGATCGCCGTGGGGCCGGACGCGGACCGGCGTGAGGTCGACCAGATCGCCGAGGCGACGGAGGGGGCGGGGTACGAGGTGAGCGACCCCGCCGACATCCAGGCCGTGATCCTGCGGGCGATCATGGCGGTCGGCCACACGCACGCATCGTAGACCCGGCCACGCACGCGATCCCCGACCCCGGCCGCTCCCGCCACGCGCACGCATCGTAGACCCGGCCACGCGCACCATCCCTGGCCCCGTCCGCTCCCGGCCGCCTGCTCGAACCCCGGCCGCTCCCGGCCACCCCTCGCCCTCTCAGCTCCCAGCCCCGGTCTCCTCCCTCAGGGACAGCGTCGGCAGCCCCAGCGGCCAGGTGTGCACCGGGTCCCCCCGGTGCATCAGCTCGGCGTACCGCCGCGTGGTGGCCGCCAGCGCGGCATCCCGCTCCAGACCGGCCTCCAGCGCCCGGTGGAAGGTGTCCACCTGCCAGGACGCCCCGTTCATCCGCCGCTGGCACCGCCCCTCGATCACTCCGAGATAGAAGTCCCGGTCGGCGGGCTCGACCTGCCACGCGTCGAGCCCCGCCGCGGCCAGCGGCAGCAGTTCGTCCCGTACGAGCTTGACCACCGGCACCGAGGTGATTCCGGCGGCCCGCCCCGGCCGCGGCCAGCGCAGCTCGGCGTCGATGCCATGGCGGCAGGCGGCGTCGAAGTTCGCGGCGGCCTCGGCGAAGGGCAGTCGGCTCCACACCGGCCGGGCGTCCTCGGCGAGCGCCCGCACCAGTCCGTAGTAGAAGGCGGCGTTGGCGATCACATCGGTGACGGTGGGGCCCGCGGGCAGAACCCGGTTCTCCACCCGCAGATGCGGTACGCCGCCGGCCACTTCGTACACCGGGCGGTTCCAGCGGTAGACGGTGCCGTTGTGCAGCGCCAGTTCCTGGAGTTGCGGCGCGCCCCCTTCGTCGAGCACCCGCAGCGGGTCCTCGTCGTCACAGATCGGCAGCAGGGGTGGGAAATAGCGCAGATTCTCGTCGAACAGGTCGTACGCGGACTCGATCCAGCGCTCGCCGAACCAGGTCCTGGGGCGTACCCCCTGGGCCTTCAGCTCCGGCGGCCGGGTGTCGGTGGCCTGCTCGAACAGCGGCGGTCTGGACTCGCGCCACAGCTCCCTGCCGAACAGGAACGGCGCGTTGGCACCAAGTGCCACCTGCACCGATGCCATCGCCTGGGCCGCGTTCCACACATCCGCGAACCGGTCGGGGGTGACCTGGAGGTGCAACTGTACGGAGGTGCAGGCGGCTTCGGGCGTGATGGACGCCGATGTGCAGGTGAGCCGCTCGACCCCCTCGATGTCCAGGGTGAAGTCCTCGCCCCTGGCCGCCGCCATCTGATCGTTGAGCAGGGTGTAACGGTGGACGTCCGAGAGATTGTCGGGGACCACATCATGCCGTCCGAGAGTCGGCAGAATACCGATCATCATGATTCCCGCATCGACCTCGCACGCTTTCCTGTGGGCATATCCGAGACCCGCGCGCAGTTCCTCGGCAAGCTGGTCGAGAACGCGTCCGCTCAGCCGGTGCGGAGCCACATTCACTTCCATGTTGAACATTCCAAGTTCGGTCTGGAAATCACCGCTCGCGATACGCCTGAGCACCTCCGCATTCAGCATGCGGGGCATCCCGTCCGAGCCGACGAGATTCAGCTCGATCTCCAGACCCATCAGATTCTTGGGCCGGTCGAACCTCTCCTCGGCCAGGAGCCGCCCCAGCACCGCGAGGCACTGCTGCAGCTTCCTGCGGTATTTCCGCCGATCGGACAGCTCGGACCCGTCCGCCTCGACCTTCTCCCCCATCGAAGTGTCCCTCCTCGAGTGGGCAGCCCGCGGCGTCGGCCGCTCGCGTCACGATCGATAATGCCCAGACTGGGTGATCCGTAACGTCCCCGTGGTCGCCCGGTCGGGGGTAGAGTGTCCACAACGGTCGTACGGCACATTCCTTTGGCATGACGGCGGGTTCCGTTTCCGGCGTCCGATGGCCCCTGGGAAACGACGGCGAGTTTCAGCCGACCCGTCCGGACGGACAAGCCCAGGCCAGACGCCTGCCTTCACTGTTTATCAACAGAAAGTCCGCAGAAGACGGACCGGAATATGTCTTGCGGGCAATATCCGCGAGAGCTAGCAGAAACATGCCGTGAACACGTGTCGTATAAACTGCGCCCACGAGGCAGAGAGCCGGCGTCCGGTCGTTCCACGGCCCTGGGCCGGCCTCTGACCCGATGCTGACAGTGACGTCGGCACTCGCCCGCGCTCCACCTCACGCATCACCCTGTCTCCAGAAGTGAGAGGCAACCCACCATGCCGCTGCATGTTCCCCCGGCTCCCGCGCCCGCGCTGCGCAGCGTTCTCGCGGCACTCGGTTCCCCTACCGCCGTGCGCGATGCCCGCACCCCCGCTCTGCAGTCCGTCCAGGGACCGCTGAGCCCCGAACTGCCGCTTCCCGTCCATGTGCTCAGTCATGTCACCCCGGCAAGCCTGACCGGTACCGCCGAGGCCCGCACACCACAGACCAGGCTGGTCGGCTGGCGGTTCCTGATCCACAGCGGCGACCGTGCCGTGGCCGCCGCCGACACCATGCTCACCGCGGACGGCTGGGCCTTCTCGCGCTTTTTCGAAGGCCCGTACATCACCGCCACGGAGCGTGCGCTCCGCCAGGCGGAGACCCTGGGCACCGACTTCCAGCCGCGGCTGCTGTCGGTTCCCGAGCTGTACATGCTCACGCTCTGGCTGCACGGGGACACGGAGGCCGACGCCTCCACGGGGGCGCCCGCGCCCGCCGACATCCTGGTGCCGCTCGCACCCGCGCCGCCGGGCTTCGCGGCCCACCGTCCGCACCGGGTGGCCGAGTTGCTGCCCATGATCGGACTGCGGCTCGCTCCCGCTCCGCTGCTGAGCACTACGGCCTGAAGCGCCTCCGGCGGTTCGGGCCTTTCACTGTCGCGTCTTCTTCCGTACCCCTTCTGTGCCCCGCGGCCACTCCGGCCGCGGGGCACTCTTTTGCCCATGCGGAGTAGTCCTCTCAGGTCACCCTGAACCACCCGAAAGGACAGTCCAGTTGAACTGAACCGTCCGGGCGGGTGACACGTCCTTAAGCAAAAGGAAGAGCTGCCGCGAAATCCCTGCGGATTGCCATCTGTAGGGCAACACTAGGACTGGACCAAACAGATACGGGGGGCGGCCTTGACCACATCGAGCCGCAGGACTCTCACCACGACACAGCGAAAGAACTCGCCCATGTGCCAGCATCAACCAGCCTGCCCGACAGCCGACTCCGCCGCCCGCGACGCCGCACGACTGATGGCACACCACCCGGAGCAGGGCTGGAGTCTGCTGTGCAATGGCGTCCTGGTCTTCGAGGACACCGGTGAACTGCTGCCGGACGGAAAGATCATCGCCCCGCACCGCCCGCTGGGCACCGAGCAGGTGGTGACGGCGGCCTGATGCCGTCGGCGGTCCCGGGGGGCCGCCGGAATTGACTGGGGCCGGCCCGGAGAGCTTCCTCCGCACCGGCCCCGACGCGTGCCGTGCCCTGCCGCCCGGCAGTGACCGTACGAGCCGGTCAGCGGCCGTGTCCGTCAGTGGTCGTACGAGTCCAACGGCGGGCAGGAGCAGACCAGATTGCGGTCGCCATACGCACCGTCGATACGGCGGACCGGCGGCCAGTACTTGTCCGCCGCCGGCACCCCGGCCGGGAAGACCGCCTCGGCGCGGCTGTACGGGTGCTCCCACTCCCCGCCCAGCGTGGCCGCCGTGTGCGGGGCGTTGCGCAGCGGGTTGTCGTCCGCGGGCCACTCGCCCGACGCGACCCTCTCGATCTCCTGACGGATGGCGATCATCGCCTCGCAGAAGCGGTCGATCTCGTTCAGGTCCTCGCTCTCGGTGGGCTCGATCATCAGCGTGCCGGCCACCGGGAACGACATCGTCGGCGCGTGGAAGCCGTAGTCGATCAGGCGCTTGGCGATGTCGTCGACGCTCACCCCGGTGGCCTTGGACAGCGGCCGCAGATCCACGATGCACTCGTGCGCCACCAGCCCGTTGGGGCCCGTGTAGAGCACCGGGTAGTGCGGCTCAAGGCGCTTGGCGATGTAGTTGGCGGCGAGCACGGCGACCTGGGTCGCGCGCTTGAGCCCCTCGCCGCCCATCAGCCGTACGTACGCCCAGGAGATCGGCAGAATGCCGGCCGAGCCCCACGGCGCCGCCGAGACCGGCCCGACGCCCGTCGCGGGTCCCGCCGCGGGCTGGAGCGGGTGGTTGGGCAGATACGGGGCGAGGTGCGCCCGTACCCCGACGGGACCGACACCCGGACCGCCGCCGCCGTGCGGGATGCAGAAGGTCTTGTGCAGATTGAGATGGGACACGTCCGAGCCGAACCGGCCCGGCTTGGCCAGCCCCACCAGCGCGTTGAGGTTCGCGCCGTCGACGTACACCTGGCCGCCCGCGTCGTGCACGGCCGCGCAGATGTCGCCGATGTGCTCCTCGAACACCCCGTGCGTGGACGGGTAGGTGACCATCAGGACGGCCAGTTCGGGGCCGTACTGCGCGATCTTGGCGTGCAGGTCCTCGACATCGACGTCGCCGTCCTCGCGGGTCTTGACGACAACGACCTTCATCCCGGCCATCACCGCGCTCGCCGCGTTCGTGCCGTGCGCGGACGACGGGATCAGACAGACGGTACGGCCCGTGTCGCCGTTGGCCCGGTGGTACGCCCGTACGGCCAGCAGCCCGGCCAGTTCGCCCTGCGAACCGGCGTTGGGCTGGAGCGACACCGCGTCATAACCGGTGACCTCGGCGAGCCGCTCCTCCAGCTCCCTGATCAGGGTGAGGTAGCCCTGCGCCTGCTCGGCCGGCGCGAAGGGGTGCAGCGCCCCGAACTCGGGCCAGGTGACCGGCTCCATCTCGGTCGTCGCGTTGAGCTTCATGGTGCAGGAGCCGAGCGGGATCATGCCGCGGTCCAGCGCGTAGTCACGGTCGGCGAGCCGGCGCAGATAGCGCAGCATCGCCGTCTCCGAGCGGTACTGGTGGAAGACCGGGTGCGTCAGATAGTCGTCGGTGCGCAGCAGCGCCCCGGGCAGGGCGTCGTCCGTCGTCTCGTCCAGCGCGTCGAGGTCGCCCGTGACCCCGAAAGCGGTCCATACGGCGGTCACCTGGGCGCGGCCCGTGGTCTCGTCGCAGGCGACGGAGACGGTGTCGGTGTCGACGAGGCGCAGGTTGACGCCGTCCTCGCGGGCGGCGGCGACCACTTCGGCGGCCCGCCCCGGCACCCGGACGGTCACGGTGTCGAAGTACGCGCCGTGCACGGTCTCCGCCCCGCCCGCGCACAGCCCGGCGGCCAGGATCGCCGCGTACCGGTGGGTGCGCCTGGCGATCCCGCGCAGCCCCTCCGGGCCGTGGTAGACCGCGTACATCCCCGCCATCACGGCGAGCAGCACCTGAGCGGTGCAGATATTGCTGGTGGCCTTCTCGCGGCGGATGTGCTGCTCGCGGGTCTGGAGCGCCAGCCGGTACGCCTTGTTCCCGTCGGCGTCCACGGAGACCCCGACGAGCCGGCCCGGCAGGCTGCGCGCGAATTTCTCCCGTACGGCCATGAACCCGGCGTGCGGTCCGCCGAAGCCCATCGGCACCCCGAACCGCTGGCTGCTGCCGACCGCGATGTCCGCGCCCAGCTCGCCGGGCGGGGTGAGGAGGGTCAGCGCGAGCAGATCGGCGGCAACGGTGACGATCGCGCCGAGGGCGTGCGCCTGCTCGACGACGGGCCTGATGTCCCGTACGGCACCGGAGGCGCCCGGGTACTGGACCAGCACCCCGAAGACCCCGCGCTCGGCGGCCTCGGACGGGATGCCCTCACTCAGATCGGCGACCACCACCTCGACCCCGGTCGGCTCCGCGCGGGTCTCGATCACGGCGATGGTCTGCGGCAGCGCGTCGGCGTCCACCAGGAAGACCCCGCCCTTGACCTTGCCGACCCGGCGGGACAGCGCCATCGCCTCGGCGGCGGCGGTGCCCTCGTCGAGCAGGGACGCGCCCGAAGTGGGCAGGCCGGTCAGGTCGGCCACGACGGTCTGGAAGTTGAGCAGCGCTTCGAGGCGCCCCTGGGAGATCTCCGGCTGGTACGGCGTGTACGCGGTGTACCAGGCCGGGTTCTCCATGACGTTGCGCAGGATCACCGGCGGGGTGAACGTGCCGTAGTAGCCGAGGCCGATCATCGGCGCCAGCACCTGATTGCGCGAGGCGAGCGACCGCAGCTCGGCGAGGACCTCGGCCTCGGTGCGCGCGCCCGGCAGGTCCAGCGCCTCCGCGCTCCTGATCACCTCGGGCACCGCGGCGGCCGTCAGCTCGTCGAGCGAGCCGTACCCGACCTGCGCCAGCATCTTCGCCTGCGCCCCCGTGTCGGGCCCGATGTGGCGCTGTTCGAAGGGGGTACCGCGCTCCAGCTGGGCGAGGGGTATGCGGTGGGCGGTCATTGGGAGGCCTCCTGGTCTGACACGACCTGCGAGGGGCACCACGGCACGGGTGCCCGGACGGCCTCCCCCTCTGTCATCTCGACCTGAGAGCTTCACCGGTCCGCCTGAGGCGGGCCGGCTTTCACCGTCGGTGAGAGCGGATGCCGTCCGACGCCCGCCCTGCTTTCCAGAGTGACCTCGTCCGCGCGGTACGGGGGCCTGAGAGATTCCGGGGAGGATTTGCTCCTTCGGCGCCTCCGGACTTCTCGACCGGAGGACTCTCCCGCACGGGGTCAGCAGCCGCTGCCAGCGTACCAGCGAGGACTTGAGCGTGACGTTCGAGTGGCCGACACCCCGGATCTGCATTTTTGTAGTGGTACGAGCATGTGCGACCCGTTGGAGGGACCGTGGAGACTGATATCGATCCGCGCAGCCTGATAGGCCGCAAGGCGTTCGACCGCGACGGCCACCGGCTCGGCACGGTGGACGAGGTGTACCTCGACGACGCCACGGGGATCCCGGAGTGGGCCGCGGTCCGCACCGGGCTGTTCAGCCGTGATGCCTTTGTCCCGCTCGCCCCCAGCACTCTGGTGAACGACGCGCTCCAGGTCCCCTTCGAGCGCGCGCTGATCAAGGACGCCCCCGATTTCGGTGTCGGCCGCCATCTCTCGCCGGAGCAGGAACTCCAGCTCTACCACCACTACGGCATCGCCCTCCCCGATCCTGAGCCCGAGCCGCCGGAGGGGTCCGCCTCCCTGTCCGACCGGGACTCCGAACGCGACTTCGGCCGGCTGGCCGGCCAGGACGACTGACCGGGGTCCGCCTCCGGCCCGGGCACCAGGGGCAGCGGTTCGGAGAGCGTCAGATCGGGGTCGTCGACCCAGAAGGTCCGCACCCGCCCCGGCACGGACCCGGGCTCCTCGAACCGTACGGTCACCCGCCGCAGCCCGCTGCCCTGCACCCAGCCCGCTCCGTACTCGGTGTGCCGCACATCGTGTCCGGCCGGGAAGCGCCGCTCGGCGGGCGCCTCCGGCTCCTGGGCACTCCCGTCGGGCCGCGCCGGTGCGGGCTCGGGCGCGGGCGCGGCGGCGGGTGCCGGTACGGGCCGGTCGGCCGCGGCCTGCGCGAACAGATCCTCCTGCGTGAAGTCCGCGAGCCCCGTCACCCCCACCCCCAGCAGCCGCACCCCGCCCGTCGTGTCCACCGACTCCAGCAACCGCCCCGCCGCCTCCCGCACCACTCCCGGATCGTCCGTGGGCCCGCGCAGCGTCTCCGACCGGGTCAGTGTCGAGAAGTCGTACCGCCGCACCTTCAGCACCACCGTCCGCCCGGAGTGCCCGCCGGCCCGCAGCCGCTCCACACAGCGGTCCGCGAGCCGGTCCACCTCCGTGCGCACCCGTACCCGGTCGTGCAGATCGACATCGAAGGTGTCCTCGACCGACACGGACTTGGTCTCCCGCTCCGACACCACAGGCCGGTCGTCGTGCCCCAGCGCCATCCGGTACAGCGAGGCGCCGTGCGCCTTCCCCAGCAGCCGTACGAGTTCGTCCTCGCCCGCCTCGGCCAGCTCGGCGACCGTGGTCATCCCGGCCCGGCGCAGATGCTCCCCGGTCGCGGGCCCCACCCCGGGCAGGGTGCGCACCGGCATCGGCCCCAGCAGCTCCCGCTCCGTGCCGGGCTCGATGACGACCAGCCCGTCGGGCTTGGCCTGCTCCGAGCCGATCTTCGCGAGCATCTTGGACCCGGCGAGCCCCACCGACCCGGTCAGCCCGGTGACAGCCCTGATGTCCGCCCGCAGCCGCTCGCCGGCCGCGCGCGCCGACGCCGTGTCATGGGCCGAGCCGCCCGCCTCCAGGTCCACGAAGGCCTCGTCCAGGCTCAGCGGCTCCACCAGCGGCGAGAGCCGCGCGAGCAGCTCCATGACCTGCTCGCTCACCGCGCGGTAGAGCGAGAAGCGCGGCACCAGATACGCCGCGTTCGGCGCCAGCCGTCTCGCCTGGGCCATCGGCATCGCGGAGTGCACCCCGAAGGGCCGCGCCTCGTACGACGCCGTCGACACCACCCCGCGCGGCCCCAGCCCGCCCACGACCACCGGTTTTCCGCGCAGACTCGGCTTCGCCGCCTGCTCGGCGGCGGCGAAGAAGGCATCCATGTCCAGATGCAGGATCGTCGGCGCGGATCTCACAGGACCGATGCTGCCTCACACCACTGACAATCGGCCCGGTGTCCGGCGGTCAGACCGCCCGGTCCCGGCGCCGGCGCGCCAGCTCGTCGGCCGGGTTGTGCCCGACCAGGGTCTCGCCGGTGTCGATCCGCTCCCCGTGGAGCTGCGACAGGGCCGCCTCGACGTCCCGCCACACCACCCCCACGGCGATCCCGAAGACGCCCTGCCCGCCCTGGAGCAGGGTCACGACCTCGTCGGGCGAGGTGCACTCATGGACGGTCGCACCGTCGCTCATGAGCGTCATGCGCTCCAGGTCCCGGAACCCGCGGGCCCGCAGGTGCTGGACCGCCGCCCGGATGTTCTGCAGCGCGACCCCGGTGTCCAGGAACCGCTTCACGATCTTGAGGACAACCACATCGCGGAAGCTGTAGAGCCGCTGTGTGCCCGATCCGTACGCCGGCCGCACGCTCGGCTCGACCAGCCCCGTCCGGGCCCAGTAGTCCAACTGGCGGTAGGTGATCCCGGCCGCCGCGCACGCGGTCGGACCGCGGTATCCGACCGTCTCCGCCCCGGGGTCGTGCGCACTGCCGTGAGGCGGATACGGACCGCCCGCCGCCGTACTGTCGCCGCTGCTTCTCACGCCGACCCTCCGTCCTAGACCTGCCTTGTCGAAGGTAGGCAGTCACCCGGGGTGCGTCAACGATCGCCACACTCGCCACGCCGAGTGATAATCACCCTGAGAGTGGTTTCCCGTGCCCCGTTCCGGGGAAAGGATGGCCGGATGCGCTGACGGAGCCCGGATCGGCGCTCACCGGCGGCCGCTCACTGGCTGTTGGTTCCGAAGTCCTCCGGCGAGATCTGGTCGAGGAACTCGCGGAACTTCTCCACCTCGTCCTCCTGCTCGTCCGGGATCGCGATACCCGCGTCGTCGAGCACCCCGTCACTGCCGTAGATCGGCGTGCCCGTGCGCAGCGCCAGCGCTATGGCGTCGGACGGCCGGGCGCTCACCTCCACGCCGCTGGCGAAGACCAGCTCCGCGTAGAAGACCCCTTCGCGCAGGTCCGTGATCCGGACCTCGGTCAGCTCCTGGCCCACCGCCTCAAGGACATCCTTGAAGAGATCATGGGTCAGCGGCCTCGCCGGAGCCATGCCCTGCTGTGCGAAGGCAATGGCGGTCGCCTCCCCCGGTCCGATCCAGATGGGGAGGTACCGGTCGCCTCCCACTTCACGCAGGAGCACGATCGGTTGGTTGGAGGGCATTTCCACCCGGACACCCACAACGTCGAGCTCGTTCACACAGCAACCCTAGGACGTGCCCGGCAGGTTTGGGTAGTCGGGCTCCCCCGCGATCAGTGCTGCCGGACCCCGAGGGCCGTCCGTACCAGCGCCGCGTGCAGCCGTACGGACAGCGCCGCCAGCTCCTTCGTGGTGGCCTCGGCATGGGCCCTGGTCTGCGGATTACGGTGTCTGCGCAGCGGCGCCACCACCTGTTCGACCAGTCCCGCCTCGCGCTCGGCGGCGGCTTTCATCGCCCGGAGATGCCGTGGCTCAAGACCGAATCTCCCCAGATCCGAGACAAGTCTCGCGACCGTGACGGACTCCGCGTCGTACCCGCCGTCCGGCATCGGAGTGATGAGGCCGTACGCCTCCCACTCGTCGAGCGTGCCCTCGCCGACCTCGGCGGCGGCCAGCAGCTCCTCGCGCCCGATCCTGGCCGCAGTGGAATCCTCGGGCTCCGGCTCCCCGGCGCCGGTCGGCAGAGACCCGCGTTCCGGGGCCGGCAGCTCCGGCTGCTCGCCGCGGGCACGGGCGTCGAGCTTCTCCCGGACGGCCTTCAGCGGAAGACAGTGGTCCCGCCGCATCCGCAGGACGTCGGTCAGTCGCTCGACGTCCTCGGGACTGAATTTCCGGTAACCGGAGGGGGTTCTGCGCGGCTCGACCAGCCCCTCCGACTCCAGGAAACGGATTGTGGAGACGGAGATCCCGGGAAACTCCTCCCGGAGACGGCCGAGCACCGCGCCGATACTCATCAGCTCGCCCGTGGGGGCGGTGCCGTGACCGGCACCGCCCGTAGGTGGTCGCAGCATGGACCTTCCCTGAGGGTCACACGCCCCGCTGGCTCGCGTAGAAGACCAGCCGGTACTTGCCGATCTGGACCTCGTCGCCGTTCGCCAGCAGGACCGAATCGATCCGCTCACGATTGACGTACGTACCGTTCAGGCTGCCGACGTCCGAGACGGTGAAGCGCCCGTCCGCGCCCCGGCGGAACTCCACATGGCGGCGCGACACGGTCACGTCGTCAAGGAAGATGTCGCTCTGCGGATGGCGGCCGGCCGTGGTCAGCTCGCTGTCCAGGAGGAAGCGGCTGCCCGAGTTCGGACCACGGCGCACCACCAGCAGCGCGGAGCCCGGCGGCAGCGCGTCGACGGCGGCCTGCGCCTCCGGCGTGAGCGAGGGAAGCGCCGTCTGGCCGGTCACTTCGGAGTCGTACGCCTCAAGACCCGAGATGGAGATCGTCGACGTCGTCTCCGAGGCACGCTCGGCAGGCGCCCCGCCCCGCAGCGGCGCACCGCAGTTGGAGCAGAACCGGCTCGATTCCGCGTTCCGGTGTCCGCACCTCGTACAGACCGGCAAGCCCGCCATAGTGGGATCCTCCTGCCGCGACTGCCCCGCCGGGGCAGATGATTCCCCGAAACCTATGCGGCCGGGGCCTGCAGGGTCAACAGACGACGCGCCGGAGGCGTCGCCGCCCACCTGGTCGCGGAAGAGCGGACGCTCGCCGCTCTGCTCCTCGCTCTGACCATGGCGCGACGCGCGGTGGCGGGCCGAGCCGCCGCCTTCCTCGCGGGCGCTCTTGCCGAACAACTTCCCAAACAACTTCACGGGCGATTCCCCTTGACCGAAACAGACCCGCCCGTGGGGCAGGACGAACCCTGAATGAACACACCTGCCGACCCGGACATCTTGACAACGTCCGTATCCACCGGACAGTTTCCACCACACACCACGCTGATCGTGCGCCGACCCCCCGCAAGCTCATGCCCGCGTCCGACTGCCGCCATGCCCCGCCGGCTCACCCCGACGACGACCGAGCGTAGTCAGGCCGCTCCGCCGGTCGCAAGGCATCCACAACGATCTTCTCAGCCCGTGTCACCGTGGCCGTGGCCTGCTCCTTCTCCAGCGTCTGGACCACTCCGCCGGGAATGTTGAGGGCGGGCTCCAGATCCTGCGGCCGGCCGATGACCTTGAACTCGTACGGCGCCGTCACCGGCCGTCCGTCCACCTCGACATCGCCGCCCGCACCCGAGAAGTAGGTGTCCGCGACCACCCGGACGCCGTCCACCTGGATGGCTTCTGCGCCGGCCGCCCGCAGCTCCTGGATCGTGTCGAGCAGCATGTCCGGCTCGACCGCGCTGTTCGGATCGCTGATCGTCAGGCTGATACCGGGTCCCTGGGCGGCGACCGTACCGGCCAGGACACCGAGCTGCTGGGCCTTCTCCAGCGTCTGTCTACGGGCCTCCTCGGCCTGGTCCGAGCTGTTCTCCAGCTCGGTGCGCTGGTCGTCGAGCCGTTGCTTCTCGTCCTCCAGCCGCTGGGTGCGGTCGTCCAGTTCGTCGAGGATGCGGACCAGGTCCTCCTGGCGGGCGCCGCGCAGCGCGCTGTCGTCGTTGTTGGACGTGACCTGGATCGCGAGCCCGAGTCCGAGCACGAACAGCAGGCCCGCGACGGTCAGTTGGGCCCGGGTGACCCGGGGCGGCCACAGCCCCGCCGCCAACCGCTGACGGCCGGTGAGCTGTTCGGGCTCCGGCACCGGCGGCATGCCCGTACCGGCCGTACCGTTCGCGTCCTTGGGTGTCTCCACACTGGTCATTGGCGTCACGCCCGGAAGACATGCCGGCGGATCGCGGCAGCGTTGGAGAAGATCCGGATACCGAACACGACGACCACCCCCGTGGACAACTGCGCGCCCACGCCCAGCTTGTCGCCGAGGAACACGATCAGCGCCGCCACCACCACGTTCGACAGGAAGGAGACCACGAACACCTTGTCGACGAAGATCCCGTCGAGCATGGCCCGCAGGCCGCCGAAGACCGCGTCGAGGGCGGCGACGACGGCGATCGGCAGATAGGGCTCGACCACCGCCGGCACCTCGGGCCGGACCAACAGTCCGACCACGACTCCCACGACGAGGCCCAGTACGGCGATCACGATGTGCCCTTCCCGGTGTCTGCCGTGCCCTGCCCGTCGCCCTTCCCGGCGTCGGCGGCCCCCGGCTCTGCTGTACGTACGATCAGGCTCGGCGCGGCAGGCAGACGCACCTCTTCCTGATCGGAAATGCTGGTGCGGATGTCGAAGTTCTGCTGCAACGAGTGCAGATACCGGCCATCGGCACTGTCCTGGAACGCGGTGCTCAGCTTCTTTCCGTCCCCCACCGCGAGCACCGTGTACGGCGGCACCAGTGGCCTGTTGTCGACCAGTACGGCATCGCCCGCGGCCCGGATCGCCGACAGCGATGTCAGCCGCTGCCCGTTGATCGCGATCGCTTCCGCGCCCGACTCCCAGAGGCCGTTGACGACTCTCTGCATGTCACGGTCGCGTACCCGGCCCGTGTCGGAGAAGCCCCCGCTGTCCCGCGGCCCGCCGCCGTCCGACCCCGATTCCCTGGCGTCGTCGACCACAAGCTTCACACCGGGCCCGCGCACCGGAGTCGCGCCCGCCAGCAGGGCGATCCGCTCACCGGTGTCGCCGCCGTGCGCGCGCAGAGCAGCACGCTGACGCGCCACCACCTCGCCGCGGAGCTTCTCGACCGACTTCTCCAGCTCGTCGGCCGTCGACGTCTCCGCGTTGATGCGGTCGATCAGCTCCTCGCGCTCCTTGGCCACGACCGGCGCCGAGATCCGCGCCTGGGCGGCGCCCACCGTGACCACCAGAGCGGCCAGTACCAGACCGGCCGCGAGCCACAGCTTCGCGCGAAGCGTGCTGGGCAGACCGCCGTCCTCGGCGTCCCTGCGGGCCGCCGCCTCCGCGTACCCCTCGTCGAGGCTGTGATCCATCACATTGTTCAGCAGCGACATCGACGCATCGGGGCGGACGGGCGGAGAAGCGGTGCTCCGAATGGGGGGCTGCTGCGGCATGCCGCACATCGTCGCACGTCGCGACCGCTACCGCCGAATGGCCCCACCGGTGTGCCGGACGCCCTCCGGGGCATGTCCGGCACACCGGTACGACTCGCCCTACGGGCCCTGGTGACCTGCGCCGTCGACCACGGCGGACCACTCGTCGAGCAGCGCCTGGGCCGACGCGTCATCCGGGCCTTCCGCCCACAGATGAGTGATGGCCTCCGCCGGGTCGGGCAGCACCATCACCCAGCGGCCGTCGGCCTCCACGACCCGTACTCCGTCGGTCGTGTCGACCTGCCGGTCCCCGGCCGCCTCCACGACGCTGCGCATGACGAGGCCCTTGACGGCCCAGGGCGTGGCCAGATCGCGCCGCAGCACATGGGCGCGGGGGATACGGGCGTCGATCTGACTGAGAGTGAGCTGCGTACGCGCCACCAGGCCGATCAGCCGGACAAAGGCCGCCGTACCGTCCAGGACACTGCTGAACTCCGGGACGATGAAGGCTCCGCGGCCGTCGCCGCCGAAGATCGTGGACTCCTCGCGGCCCACCCGGGTCAGATCGTCCGGCGAGGTCGTCGTCCACGCCACCTGCGTGCCGTGGTACGCGGCGACCTGCTCGGCGATCCTCGTGGTCGTCACCGGCAGCGCCACCCGGCCGCTGCGCCGCTCGGCGGCCACCAGGTCGAGCAGCACCAGCAGGGCACGGTCGTCCTCGATGATCCGGCCGCGCTCGTCGACCAGCGACAGCCGCTCGCCGACGGGGTCGAAGCGCACCCCGAACGCGGCACGCGCCGAAGCGACGATCTCACCGAGCCTGACCAGTCCGGAACGGCGCGACTCGACCGTCTCCGTCGGCCGGGACTCGTCCAGACCGGGGTTGATGGTCAGCGCGTCCACCCCGAGCCGGCCGAGCAGGCTGGGCAGAACGAGTCCCGCGCTGCCGTTGGACGCGTCGACCACGACCTTGAGCGCCGCCTCCGAGATCCCCGACGTATCGACATTGCGCAGCAGCGAGCCGGTGTACGAGTCGAAGACGCTGGAGGGGAAGTGCAGGTCCCCGATCTCACCCGGGAAGGCGCGCCGGTACTCCTGGCGCGCGTATACGCGGTCGAGTTTGCGCTGGCCGGCCTGGGAGAGATCCGCGCCGCGCTCGTCAAAGAACATGATGTCCACGGAGTCCGGCACGCCCGGAGAAGTACGGATCATGATCCCGCCGGCGCTGCCCCGGCCGGTCTGCTGCCGGGCGACGGGCAGCGGTACGTTCTCCAAGTCCCTTACGTCGATGGCGCTGGACTGGAGCGAGGAGATCACGGCCCGCTTGAGGGCGCGCGCACCACGGGAGTGGTCACGCGCCGTAGTGACGGTGGAGCCCTTCTTGAGAGTCGTGGCGTACGCGCCCGCCAGCCGCACCACCACTTCCGGCGTGATCTCGACGTTGAGGATGCCCGAGACCCCGCGGGCGCCGAACAGATGCGCCTGCCCCCGGGACTCCCAGATGACCGAGGTGTTGACGAACGCGCCGGCCTCGATGGTCTTGAACGGGTAGACCCGCACATTGCCCTGGATGATCGATTCCTCGCCGACGAGGCACTCGTCGCCGATGACCGCGCCGTCCTCGATCCGGGCGGCGCGCATGATGTCGGTGTTCCTGCCGATCACACAGCCACGCAGATTGCTGTGCTGTCCGATATAGACGTTGTCATGGACGACGGCTCTGTGGAGGAACGCACCGGTCTTGACGACCACATTGGATCCGACGACGGTGTGCTCACGGATTTCCGCGTCGGCTTCGACCTTGGCGTAGTCCCCGATGTACAGCGGCCCGCGCAGGACGGCGTCGGGATGGACCTCGGCGCCTTCGGCGACCCAGACGCCCGGCGAGATCTCGAAACCGTCGATGTCGACATCGACCTTGCCCTCCAGGACATCGGCCTGGGCCTTCACATAGCTCTCGTGTGTGCCCACGTCCTCCCAGTAGCCCTCGGCGATATAGCCGTAGACCCGCTTGCCTTCCTTCATGAGCTGAGGGAAGACATCGCCGGACCAGTCCACCGAGACATCCGCCTCGACATAGTCGAAGACCTCGGGCTCCATCACATAGATGCCCGTGTTGACGGTGTCCGAGAAGACCTGGCCCCAGGTGGGCTTCTCCAGGAAACGCTCGACCTTTCCTTCCTCGTCCACGATGGTGATGCCGAATTCCAGCGGATTCGGAACCCGGGTCAGGCACACCGTCACCAGTGCGCCCTTCTCCTTGTGGAAGGCGATGAGGTCGGTCAGATCGAAGTCGGTGAGCGCGTCGCCGGAAATGACGAGGAAGGCATCGTCCTTCAGCGCCTCCTCCGCATTTTTCACGCTCCCCGCGGTGCCGAGCGGCTTCTCCTCGTTGGCGTAGGTGAGCTCCATACCGAGCTCTTCACCGTCGCCGAAATAGTTCTTGACGAGGGAGGCAAGGAATTGCACGGTTACAACGGTCTCGCTGAGCCCATGGCGCTTGAGCAGCCGCAGCACATGCTCCATGATCGGCCGGTTCACCACCGGCAGGAGCGGCTTGGGCATGCTCGAGGTCATAGGGCGAAGCCGAGTGCCTTCGCCACCAGCCATCACGACGGCCTTCATGTCGGAAGCGTCCTCCTTGAAGAGACGGTCTCGCCGACTTCACCCGTCTGGACAGCGGCCCCAAAGGCGTCAGGCGTGCGCCGGCGACACTGCACGGCACACTCGACGAGCTAATCGGCCGCGGTGTCCGCCTTCACGAGCCGGCGGACCTGGACCACATACAGGATCCCTGCCCACCAGTAGAGAGTTGTACCCCATCCGGCGAACGCCCATCCGAAAACTTCGGCGAGTGACGCAAGCCAACCGCTTCCGTCGCTCAGGAGCAGGAGCGGGAAGGCGTACATCAAGTTGAAGGTAGCCGCCTTCCCCAGGAAGTTCACCTGGGGTGGCGGATAGCCATGCCTGCGAAGGATTCCCACCATCACCAGAAGCATCAGCTCGCGGGCCAAAAGGGCGGCGGTGAGCCACAGCGGCAGGATCTCGCGCCAGGTGAGACCGACGAGAGTGGAAAGGATGTAGAGCCGGTCCGCGGCGGGGTCCAGCAGCCGGCCGAGGCTGCTGATCTGGTTCCAGCGGCGGGCGAGCTTCCCGTCGAGATAGTCACTGACACCGCTCAGCATGAGGACCAGCAATGCCCAGCCGTCGCTGTTCGGTCCGCCGAACTCGGGGCGAAGGATCAGCCACAGGAAGAGGGGGACGCCGACGAGCCGGGCCATGCTGAGGATGTTGGGGACGGTGAGCACCCGGTCCGTCTGAACGCGAGTCTCCTGGACCTCCACCCGGGGGCCTCCTGTGTGGAACGTGCCAACGATGCGTCCCGACCTTACCCTCAGCGTCTGCGGCGGAGTGCAAGGGGGTAAGCAAGCAGAAATGCCCCGTACCGGTAAACGATACGGGGCATTCCTTATAAAGTTTGTTCGGCGGCGTCCTACTCTCCCACAGGGTCCCCCCTGCAGTACCATCGGCGCTGTAAGGCTTAGCTTCCGGGTT
>NZ_JBHVGV010000010.1:0-118215 GCF_042800555.1 Streptomyces sp. NPDC057617
TCCTCCTTGTGCTGTCGATCGCGGTGGTTGCCGGCTGGTACCTTTGGCGGGTCCGGCGGCACGGCGGCCACGCCACCGATCTCGACCTCGACGCGGCGGTGGGACGCGGTCACTTCGGACTGGACCGCGCGGGCTGGATCCGCCTGGGGGTCGTCTTCTGCTTCGGCCTGGTGCACGGTCTGGGCTTCGCGGGCGCGCTGGGCATCGACGAGGCGTGGTCATGGACCCTGCTGTGGTCCCTGCTGGTGTTCAACGTCGGTATCGAAGCGGTGCAGTTGGGGATCATCGCCGTGATCTTCCCGCTGCTGGCGCTGCTGCGGCACCGTGCGCCGAGGACCGGGCTCTGGGCGACCGGGGCGATCTCCGCGGGTGTGGCCGCCATGGGCCTGGTGTGGTTCGTGCAGCGGGTGTTCGGAATGTGAGCCCCGTGAGGTGTGGGCCGTCTGTGAAGTCCAGAAGTTCAACTGGCCCGAAGTCTGTAGTCGTGTCCGGTTCACCTGGGGCCGCGACATTTTGATTCCCAATACATGCACCCATGTGCGTAAAAGGAACGTAAATTGATGACATCAAGACCCTCTGCACAGGCCTTCGGTCCTGTGCGACGCCGTGTGGCCACCGGGGCCGCAGCGGCATTCCTGAGCCTGGCCGTGACCCTCGGCGGCGGCATGGCCTCCCCGGCGTCCGCCGCCGACCCGGCCGCGCTCACCGGCATCATCCTCGGTGTCGGCGCCAACGAGTCGCAGCGCACGGTGACGTGGTACTCCTCCGCCGACACGGCGCAGGTGCTCCAGGTCGCCCCGACCGCTGAGCTGGTCAACGGCGAGTTCCCGGCCGGTGCCGCCACCTTCGACGCCACCGGCGGCGCGAACATCGCCACCAGCGGCGGCTTCAACCGCCACGCCACGATCACCGGCCTGAAGGAGAAGACGCAGTACTCGTACCGCGTCGGCTCCGAGGGCAACTGGTCCTCGGCGTACTCCTTCAAGACGCAGGACTTCGAAGGCGACTACGACTTCCTGTTCTACGGCGACCCGCAGATCGGTTCGTCCGGCGACGTCGCGAAGGACCAGGCGGGCTGGCAGGACACCCTGGACGTCTCGCTGGCGGCCAACCCGAACGCCGAACTCCTGGTGTCCGGCGGTGACCAGGTCGAGACGGCCAACACCGAGACCCAGTGGAACGCCTTCCTCGCCCCCGACAAGCTGCGTCAGTACCCGTGGGCGGCCACCATCGGCAACCACGACGTCGGCGGCAAGGCGTACGAGCAGCACTTCTCCACCCCGAACACGGACCGCTCGGCCCCGCTGTACTCCAACGGGAACCCGGCGTCCAACACGTCCGGCGGTGACTACTGGTACATCTACAAGGATGTGCTGTTCATCGACCTCAACAGCAACAGCTACGCCACCTCCCAGGGCGGCGGCGGTGACGCGGCGCACATCAACTACGTGACCGACGTCATCAACAAGCACGGCTCCGAGGCCAAGTGGACGGCGCTCGTCTACCACCACTCGATCTACTCGCCGGCCGACCACGCCAAGGACAACGACAACAAGGTCCGTCGTGTGGACTTCCCGACGACGTTCTCGAAGCTCGGTGTCGACCTGGTGCTCCAGGGCCACGACCACAGCTACTCGCGCAGCTACGCGATCAAGAACGGCGCGAAGGCGAACCCGGACGAGAAGCCCGGTGCCGCCGATGTGTACCCGGGTCCCGGCGGCGTCATCTACGTGACGGCGAACTCCGCTTCGGGCTCGAAGTACTACGACATCACGAAGCCGGACAGCAGCGGTACGAGCGGTGCCGGCAACGGTGCGGACCCGCTGAACCCGGACAGCTACTGGTACAACTCGGTGCAGAACCAGGAGCACGTCCGCAGCTACGTCAAGGTGCAGGTGCGCAACGACAAGCTCGTCGTCGAGAACGTACGGAGCGGCACCTGCGCGGCCCCGAACGCGGCCGTGGAGCGTGGCCT
This sequence comes from Streptomyces sp. NPDC057617, assembly GCF_042800555.1. NCBI lineage: Bacteria > Bacillati > Actinomycetota > Actinomycetes > Kitasatosporales > Streptomycetaceae > Streptomyces > Streptomyces sp. NPDC057617. The sequence goes on from NZ_JBHVGV010000010.1 coordinate 1,976, forward strand.
CTCGTGCACCAACACCCCCGAGGGCCAGCCGGTCGGCTCGATCGTCGACAAGGTCACGGTGCACCCGTACAACGGTGACGACCAGGCCCTCGCGGTCAACGTGCCGAACGCCGCTCCGGGCGAGTTCGGCTGGACGATCGACGGCTACAACGGCCTGGTGGACCTCGGCACCGCCGAGGAGACCAACGGCGACCACTTCGAGGCGGACGGCAAGATCAACCCGATCGTCGTCTCGGACAGCCGCCGCTCGCTCGCCCCGTGGTCGATCTCGGCCAACGTGAGCGACTTCAAGGACGCCGACAAGGCGTTCTCCGGCTCCTACCTGGGCTGGACGCCGCGCGTGCTCGTCAACGGCGCGGGCTCCAAGGCCGGCCTGCCGGTCGCTTCCGGCTATGACGACCAGGGCCAGGGCCTGTCGGTCTCGCGCGGCCTCGGTTCGGCCGAGCAGGGCCACGCCCGGGGTACGGCCAAGCTGGGTGCCGATCTGGGTCTGAAGATCCCGGACAGCGTCCAGAAGGGTGGCTACCGCGCCACTCTCACGATCACTGCGCTGAGCAGCTGATCACACCCGTTCCACCGGCGGGGTAGGCGCCTTCGGGTGCCCTACCCCGCCTCCCGTTCAGGAGAAGCTTGAGATGTACGCGTCCGTACTGCGCCGGAAGTCCGCACGGAGCCGGAAGACCTGGGAGGCCGTGCTGCGCCGGGAGGCCGCGCCGGGCCGGGGCTCCGCGCCGCGCCCGCGCCGGGAGAGTGCACCGGGCTCGCGCCGGGGGACCGCCGTCGCCGGCCTCGCCCGTACCGCCGTCCGTACCACCGCCCTGGCCCTGCTCACGGCCGTCGCGATCGCCGGCCTGTCCGCGGGCCCCGCTGCGGCGGCCGACGGCGATGTCACCTGGACGGTCAGGACGGCCGCGAACAGCTACGGCGACGACCGGTCCAGCTACAGCTACACCGTCAACCCCGGCGGACAGCTCAAGGACGCCATGGTCGTCGCCAACCACAGCAAGTCCCCGCTCGAACTCGCGGTGTACGCCGCCGACGGGTACACGACCGACACCGGTCAGCTCGACCTGCTCACCCAGGACAAGAAGTCCGTCGGCATCGGCGCCTGGGTCCACGCGGGCCGCGGCAGCGTCGTGATCGCACCCGGCAAGTCCGCGGAGATCCCCTTCACGGTCGGCGTCCCGGGCAACGCCCCGCCCGGCGACTACGTCGGCGGCATCCTCACCTCGTTGAAGCAGGCCGACGACGCCGAGGGCATCAATGTGGACCGGCGCCTCGGTATCAAGGTCAAGCTGCGGGTCAGCGGCGCGCTCAAGCCGAACCTCGCGGTCGAGGACCTGCGTGTGGAGTACGACGGCTCGGCCAACCCGTTCGCGAAGGGCGACGCCACCGTCACGTACACGATCCACAACACCGGCAACGCGATCCTGTCGGCCCGCCAGTCGGCCTCGGTCTCGGGCCCGTTCGGCTGGCTGCGCACCGACGCGGGCACCATCGCCCCGCCGCCGGAACTGCTGCCGGGCGAGAGCTGGAAGGTCAAGGCCCCGGTCCACGGCGTGCGGCCCGCGGTCAGCCTGGCCGCCACGGTGACCCTGACCCCCCTCCTCACCGACGCCTCGGGCACCACCACCGCCCTCAAGCCGGTCGAGTCCACCACCCACGGCTGGGCAGTCCCCTGGACACTGCTCGCGCTGGTCGTCGTACTGATCGCGGCGGCAGTCGGCACGTTCCTCCTGATCCGCCGCAACCGGGCCCGCCGCAAGGAGCAGGAGGAAGCCCGGGTCCAGCAGGCGGTGGAACGGGCGCTCCGCGACAAGGAGTCACAGCAGAGCTGACGGGCGCCGCGTGCGCGACCGGGTCGTGGGATTCCGCGTCAGTCGTCGCCCAGGAAGATCGGGTTGGTGAAGGCCGCCAGGGGGCCCGGGAGGCCGGGGAGTACTGGGGGGTGGCGGACTTCTGCTCGTACGTAGGTTGCGTACGACGGGGTTGTCCGCCATTCCGCTGTGCCGTTGCCCGAGGGCGGGAGGGGGGTGGTGTGGAGGGTGCCCTGGTCGGTGATGAAGTGGGCCGTGCAGTTGGGGGCGCCGGTTACGGTCAGGTGGACCGTAACCGGGGTGTCTGCCGGGACCCGGAGGCGGTCGCCGATGTCGGCGTGGCGGGCGCGGCCGCCCGTCGCGGTGAAGGTGAGGGAGATCTTCGAGGACTCGGCCACGTAGCTGCGGCCCGCGCGGATGCCGGCCAGGATCGCGTCCCGGGTGAGGTCCTCGGCGAGGACCACCGTCTGCGGGGTGCCGATGGGGTCGGGGTCGCGGTGGGCGTCGCTGTTGCCCATGGCCGGGGTCCAGGGGCGGCCTGAACGGGCCGCGGAGACCAGGGTGTTGTCCCAGTCGGCCAGCGAGACCTCGTCGTCCACGGTGTACGGGCCGTTCCACACCTCGACCGCGTCGGCGTCGGCGAACCCGAACTTCCAGTTGCAGCCGATGCAGGTGGCGTGCGGATGGGCCGGTACGACCAGACCCCGCGCGCGGTGCACTTCGCGGACGTAGTGGCCGAACCGGTTGTCCCGCGCGCGGTAACGCCAGTCAACGAAGGTGCCCGGGTCCGTACCGATCGCCAGGACATGCCCGTTGCGGGTGGTGACCTCCTCGCCGGTGAGGATCAGCAGGTCATCGCCCCACAGCCCGGCCCAGGCGCGATGCCCGGACTGGGTGTTGTGTTCACTCGTATTGATGAAATCGAGGCCCGCGGCGCGCGCGAGCGCCGCGATCTCCGCCGGAGTGCGCCTGCCGTCGGAGTGCACGGAGTGGATATGGCAGTCGCCCCGGTACCACGCCCGGCCGCGCCCCTTGGCGCGCTCCGGCGGATGGACCGGCCGAGGCGTGGTTCCGGGGGCGCCGAACTTCAGCGTGATGGTCACCTCGTACGCGAGACCCTGCGGGGCGACGGTGTACGGGCCGAGCGCGATGTGCCAGGTGCCGGCGCGTACCGGGCCCGGGATGTAGCCGGGGGTCGCCTCGTCGGCGCGCAGGAAGAACTCCGTACGGGCGCCGCCCGACCAGCCGCGGAAGCCGCGCCCGCCGAGGGCCGTACCGCGTTCGTCGAAGATGCCGATGTCGAGGGCGTTGCCCTGGGTGCCGGCCGGGACCGGGGGCCGCTCGTAGCTGTACGAGACATGGATCTCGCGGACGCCGCGCGGTACTTCGACGGGCAGATAGACGAAGTCGGGGGAGCCGGCGGGGAGGGTGCCGGTCACGGTCCGGGTCAGTCCGTCGCTGTCGCCGGCCTGGGCGGGTGCCGCGCTCGCGAAGCTCACGGTACTCAAGGTAAGCGCGGCGGCGGCTCCCGTCATCAGGAGCCTGCGCCTGTCCGGTCCGGCGAGCCCGTGGTCTCCGTCTTCGAGGAAGCCGCCGAGGTCGTGGAGTTCGTCGAGTTCGTGGAGGGCTGCGTGGTCGTCTGCGTGATCCTTGGACATGCCGGTGGCTCCCAGGGCGCCGAGAGGGACACGGGTGGTCACACGATGCGTGCATTCGAACCCTGGTACCGAGCCGTGAACCCGGCCGCAAGGGACGGGGGTTGACAGGTGGCGGAAACGCGGCGGGGACGTTGCGCGCGAGCGCGCCGCGGTCCGGACGTGGCGGTTACGGTGGCCCCTGCGTCACCCACGGCACAACCGCCGCACGCGGCAACGTACGCAACCACCCCCCATGGAAAGGCCCCTCATGCGGATCGCGACCATGATCTTCCTCACCGATGAGACGATCACGCCCGTACGGCTCGCCCGCGAGCTGGAACAGCGCGGGTTCGCCGGTCTGTATCTGCCCGAGCACACCCATATCCCGGTCGAGCGCTCGACCCCGTACCCGGCCGGCGGCGACCTGCCGCGCGAGTACACCCGTAGCCTCGACCCGTTCGTCGCGCTCGCGCAGGCCGCGGCCGTGACGGAGCGGCTGGGGCTCGGCACCGGTATCACCCTGGTCGTACAGCACGATCCGATCGACCTCGCCAAGCAGATCGCGACCCTCGACCATCTCTCGGGCGGGCGCTTCACGCTCGGTGTCGGCTTCGGCTGGAACAAGGAGGAGGCCGCGGACCACGGCGTCGAGTGGACGACCCGCCGCGAGCTGACCCGCGACCGGATCGCGCTGATGCGCGCGCTGTGGGCGGCTGAACCGACGGCGTACGAAGGGGAGTTCGGCTCGGTACGGGCGAGCTACGCGTATCCGAAGCCGGTACGGGGTGCCTCGCCCCGCACCCTGATCGGCGGCGCGGCCGGGCCGAAGCTCTTCGCGCAGATCGCCGGCTACGCGGACGGCTGGCTGCCGATCGGCGGCGCGGGCCTCGCGGAGACGGTGCCGGTGCTCCGTACGGTCTGGGAAAAGGCGGGCCGGGACCCGGAGAGCCTTCAGATCGTGCCGTACTCGGTGCGCCCGACCCCGGGGAAGATGGCGTACTACGAGGAGTTGGGCATCGAGGAGGTCGTCCTCCAGTTGCCGCCGGCGGGCGAGACGGAGGTACTGCGGGCGCTGGACGAGTACGCGCAGTATCTCTGACGGGGAGTGGCCACGGGTCGCCGCGTCGGCGGCGTCCCGACCCGTCCCCTGGTGACGCCGGGTCTCGAACGTATCCTCAAAGGATGACGACGCGCGCGCCGCAGGACCCCGGGACCGGGCCGACCAAGGGACAGTCGGCCGACCGGTCCGCCGAAGTACCCGCCGACGCACCCGGCGCACCCGGCGCACCAACCGGCCGACCCGCCGAAACGGTCACCGGCCGACCCGTCGAAGACGCGAACGGCCGACCCGCCGAAGACGCCACCGAGCACGACGCACCCCCCGCCCCACGCCCCACCGCCAATGCCATGCGCCGGGCGCTCAAGCGGGCTCGGGACGGGGTTGCGCTCGACATCGGCGAGGCCGCCGTGCTGCTTCAGGCGCGGGGGGACGATCTCAGCGATCTCGCCGCGTCCGCCGCGCGCGTGCGGGACGCGGGGCTGGTGGCGGCCGGGCGGGCCGGGGTCATCACGTACTCCCGCAAGGTGTTCATCCCGCTGACCCGGCTGTGCCGTGACAAGTGCCACTACTGCACCTTCGTGACCGTGCCGGGGAAGCTGCGCCGGGCCGGGCACGGCATGTTCCTGTCGCCGGACGAGGTCCTGGAGATCGCGCGCAGGGGAGCCGAACTGGGCTGCAAGGAAGCCCTGTTCACGCTCGGCGACAAGCCCGAGGACCGCTGGCCCGAGGCCCGGGAGTGGCTGGAGGCCGAGGGGTACGACGACACCCTCGCGTACGTCAGGGCCATGGCGATCCGGGTGCTGGAGGAGACCGGCCTGCTGCCGCACCTCAACCCCGGCGTGCTGTCCTGGACCGACTTCCAGCGGCTCAAGCCGGTCGCGCCCAGCATGGGCATGATGCTGGAGACCACCGCGACCCGCCTCTGGTCCGAGCCCGGCGGCCCGCACCACGGCTCGCCGGACAAGGAGCCCGCCGTACGGCTGCGGGTGCTGGAGGACGCGGGCCGTTCCAACGTCCCGTTCACCAGCGGGATCCTGATCGGGATCGGGGAGTCGTACGAGGAGCGCGCCGACTCCCTCTTCGAACTGCGGCGCGTCCAGCGGGCGTACCACGGCGTCCAGGAAGTCATCGTGCAGAACTTCCGCGCCAAGCCGGACACGGCGATGCGCGGCATGCCCGACGCCGAGCTGGAGGAGCTGGCGGCGGCCATCGCCGTGGCGCGGCACATCCTCGGCCCGTCCGCGCGGATCCAGGCCCCGCCCAATCTCGTGGACGCCGAGTACGCGCTGCTGATCGGCGCGGGCATCGACGACTGGGGCGGGGTCTCGCCGCTCACCCCCGACCATGTCAACCCCGAGCGCCCCTGGCCGCACATCGACGAACTGGCCGCGAAGACCGCCGAGTCCGGCTTCGAGCTGCGCGAACGGCTCACGATCTACCCGGAGTTCATCCAGCGCGGCGAGCCCTGGCTCGACCCCCGGCTGCTGCCGCACGTACGGGCGCTGGCGGACCCGGAGACCGGTCTCGCCCGTGAAGTGAACCCGACGGGGCTGCCCTGGCAGGAGCCGGACGAGGGGTTCACCGCGACCGGCCGGACCGATCTGCACCGCACCATCGACACCGAGGGCCGCACCGCCGACCGCCGTGACGACTTCGACGAGGTGTACGGCGACTGGGAGGCGCTGCGCGAGGCGGCGGCGCCGGGCATGGTGCCGTCCCGTATCGACACGGACGTACGGACGGCCCTCGCGCAAGCCGCCGACGACCCGACGAAGCTCACCGACGCCGAGGCGCTCGCGCTGCTCCACGCGGAGGGGCCCGCGCTGGACGCGCTGACCCGGATCGCGGACGAGCTGCGCCGCGACATGGTCGGCGACGACGTCACGTACATCGTCACGCGCAACATCAACTTCACCAATGTCTGCTACACCGGCTGCCGCTTCTGCGCCTTCGCCCAGCGCCGCACGGACGCCGACGCGTACACGCTCTCCATCGACCAGGTCGCCGACCGGGCGCAGCAGGCGTGGGAGGTGGGCGCGGTGGAGGTGTGCATGCAGGGCGGTATCCACCCGGACCTGCCCGGTACGGCGTACTTCGACATCGCCCGCGCCGTGAAGAAGCGCGTCCCGGGGATGCACGTCCACGCGTTCTCGCCGATGGAGATCGTCAACGGCGCGTCGCGCACCGGCCTGTCGATCCGCGAGTGGCTGACGGCCGCCAAGGAAGCGGGACTCGACTCGATCCCGGGCACCGCGGCGGAGATCCTCGACGACGAGGTCCGCTGGATCCTCACCAAGGGCAAGCTCCCCGCGGCGACCTGGATCGAGGTCGTCAAGACCGCCCATGAGCTGGGCATCCGCTCCAGCTCCACGATGATGTACGGGCATGTCGACCAGCCCCGCCACTGGCTGGGCCACTTCCGTACGCTGGCCCGCATCCAGCAGGAGACGGGCGGCTTCACCGAGTTCGTGACGCTCCCCTTCATCCACACCAACGCCCCCGTCTATCTGGCCGGCATCGCCCGCCCCGGCCCGACGGACCGCGACAACCGCGCAGTGATGGCCATGGCGCGTCTCCTGCTCCACCCCCACATCACCAACATCCAGACGAGCTGGGTGAAACTGGGCACGGAAGGCGCGGCGGAAATGCTCCGCTCCGGCGCCAACGACCTCGGCGGCACCCTGATGGAGGAGACCATCTCCCGCATGGCGGGCTCCAGTTACGGCTCGTACCGCTCGGTCAAGGACCTGGTGGCCATCGCCGAAGCGGCGGGCCGCCCGGCGAAGCCGCGCACGACGCTGTACGGCGAGGTCCCGGAGGAGCGCATCAGGACGGCCACGGCCTCGGACGGCCATCTGCCGGAACTGCTGCCGGTGCTGGGGGCTGGGGCCGGTGCTGGGGACGGGGACGGGGGCGGAAACGGCGGACTGCCGGTGGTGCCGCTGCTCGGTGCGGGGGAGTGAGATCCGGCGTGGGTGGCGCGGGGGGTGAGGTCTGAGGTGAGCGGCGCGGCACGCCCGTCCATGCAGGAGCGCATCCGGCGTCGGCGGCGGGGTGGGTTTGTGGGGCGGCGGGAGGAGCTCGCGCTGTTCCGGGGGAACTTCGACACTCCGCCGGACGACGACCGGCACCGGTTCGTGTTCCATGTGCGGGGGAACGCCGGGGTCGGGAAGACCTCGCTGGTACGGGAGCTGGAGGAGGTCGCGCGGGAGCGCGGGGCGCTGACCGCGTATACGGATGAGGCCGTGGCCGGGGTGCCGGAGGTGATGGCCGCGGTCAGTGAGCAGTTCGGGCGGCAGGGCAGACCGCTGAAGGCGCTGGACCGGGCACTGGCGACGTACCGGCAGCGGCAGTTCGAGGCGGAGTCGGCGGCGGTGACGGCCGACCCGGCTGGGGGAGGGGCCGGTTCGCAGGGCGGGCCGTCGGCTGGTTCGCGGGCCGTCGCCACGGCCGGTCTTGCCGGGCTGGGGTTGGTGCCGGGGGTCGGCGCGTTCGCCGGGATGGTCGATCCGGGGCAGGTGGCGGAGGGCGCCGACCGGTTACGGGCCGCGCTCAGTGCGCGGCTGCGCAGCCAGGAGGACGTACGGCTGGTGCTGTCGCCGCTCCAGGTGCTCACGCCCGTACTGGTATCGGAGATACGGCGAGTCGGCGCCGAAGTCCCGTGGATCGCGCTGTTCTTCGACACATACGAACGCACCGCGCCGTTCCTCGACGAGTGGCTGCGCGATCTGGTCATCACCGAGCGGTACGGCGCGCTGCCCGACCATGTCGTCATCACCCTCGCCGGACAGCGCGGGCTCGACCCCGGCCACTGGGGCGACTACGCGGATGTGGTCACGGATCTGCCGCTTGCGCCCTTCACCGAGAGCGAGGCGCGGCGGCTGCTCGCCGACAAGGGCGTGGTCGACGAGCCGGTCGTACGGGATGTGCTGCGGCTCTCAGGTCGGCTCCCGGTGCTGGTGTCCACGCTCGCCACCAACCGGCCCGACGGCTCAGGCGATCTGGACGATCCCAGCGCGACGGCCGTGGAGCGCTTCCTCAAGTGGGAGCGCGACCCGGCGCGCCGGGCGGTGGCGCTCGCCTGCGCACTGCCGCGCCGGCTGAACGAGGACATCCTGCGGGCGGCGGTCGGCGAGCGGTCCCCGGGTGCGGGCGAGGATTCGGCTGGGCTCTTCGGCTGGCTCCGCACTCTGCCGTTCGTCAGCGGACGCTCCGGCGGCCGGGCGGCGCAGTACCACGATGTCGTACGCGACCCGATGCTGCGGCTGCAACGGACCGCCTCCCCGCGGAAGTGGACGGACGCCCACACCCGGCTGGCCGAGGCGTTCGCGCGCGAACGCGCGGCGGCCGAGGAGGGGCTGGAGCCGTACGGGGACATCGGCGCCGACCAGCGGTGGGCCGAGGAGAGCTGGCGCGAGCCGCGCCTTGAGGAGTCGTACCACCAGCTCTGCGCCCGGCCGCGCGCCGCCCTGCCCGAGGTGCTGCGCGACGGGATCGCGGCTTGCCGGCTGAGTCCTGTACCGGTACGCCACTGGGCGCGGATGCTCGCCGACGCGGGCCGGGACAGCGGTTCCGAGCAGCTCGGAGCGTGGGGCGCGGAGTGCCTCGCGGCGCTCGCGGACGAACGGCGTTACGCCATTGACGTATTGGGGCTCCTGCTCGCCCGGCCCGAGCTGACCGAGGCCGACAGGACCGCCGCGTACACCGCCCGTGGCTGGAACCACTTCCGCGCCGACGCACACGAAGAGGCCCTCGCGGACTACGGCCGGGCGCTCGCACTCGGTCCCGCGCATGTGCCCGCGTACCACGGCCGCGCGGTCCTCCTCCGGGCGCTGGACGACTTCACCCGCGCCCTGGCCGATCTGGACCGTGCCGAGGAACTGGTGCCCGGGACGGCGTGGGTGCCGCGCGAGCGCGGGGAGACGTACCGCAGGGCGGGCCGGTACGAAGAGGCCGTCGCCGAACTGGACCGTGCCCACGCCCGCGACCCGCGCGACCCGGTGATCCTGGGCAGCCGGGGACAGGTCAAGTTCCAGCAGGGCCTGGGGCAGGAGACTCGCGAGGGCGAGAGCTGGGAGCGCGAGGCCCTCCAGGACCTGGACCGGGCCATCGAGCTGCGGAGCGACTACACCTGGGCGCTGCGCCGCCGGGCCCATATCCGAGGCCGGCTCGGCGACACCGCGGGCGCGCTGGCCGATCTGGGCAGGGCGGAGAGGCTGGAACCGGAGACGGCACAGGTGCCGGGGCAGCGGGGCGAGGTGTACCGATGGGCGGGGCGGTACGAGGAGGCGGTGGCCGAGTTCACCCGCGCACTGGCCCTCGACCCCTCGTACACCTGGGCCCTGGGCAGCCGCGCCATGGCACTGAAGGCCCTGGGCAGAACGGCGGAGGCACTGGCCGACCTGAACCGGGCGCTGGAACTGAGACCGGGATACGCCTGGGCCCGCGCCCGGAGGGATGAGCTGCTGGCGGAGACGGGCGCCGCGGGTGGCGACGCGAGTGACGGCACGGGCGGCGGTTCGGGAAGCGGTACGAGCGGTACGGGCGTGGGGGCGGGCAGCGGTACGTAGCCGTAGCCTCCGGGGCGACCGCCCGAGGCGCGCGGCTCCCGGGCCGACTGCCCGAGGTGGGGGTGCCGCCGACCGCTGAAGCCCCAGCCGCCCCGGGCAACCGCTGAAGCCCCAGCCGCCCGCGCGACCGCCGCAGGCCCGTCCGTGGACGACCGGTCCCATACCGGCCATGATCCCTCGTACACCCTCAACTCCCTGTTCCCGTTCGACTACAGTGCTGCGCAGTCTGCGGAGGCAGTCTGCGGAGTCGCTGCGAGGCTCATGGGGAGGGAGGGCTCGTGAGCACACCGTCCGGGGCCGTCTGGGGCCGTGCCGAGCAACAGGACTTCCGCAGCAGAGTCCGGGGCTGTCTGCTGGGCGGGGCCATCGGGGACGCGCTCGGGGCGGGGGTCTCGGGGCTCGGCCTGGAGGAGATCAGGGCCGCGCACGGCCCGGAGGCCGTCACCGACTTCGTTCCCGCGTACGGCCGCCGGGGCGCCGTCACCGCCGCCACACAGCTCACCCTCTTCACCGTCGACGGGCTGATCCGCGCCCAGGTCCGCAGGGACACCGGTGCCTGGCATCCGCCGACCGATGTGCACCGGGCCCATCTGCGCTGGGCGGCGACCCAGCGCGACTGGGGGCCCGATCTGCGGCGCAAGGACAACGGCTGGCTCGCCCAGGAGGAGTGGCTGTACGCGCGCCGCGACCCGGCCCGGTCCTGTCTGATGGGCTTCGGCGACGAGATCATGGGCACGCTCGACAAGCCCAAGAACCCCACCGCGCGGGACGCGGGCGCGGTGGTGCGGTCCGCGCCGTTCGGGCTGCTGGTCGGCTGGGAGCCGCAGCTCGTCTGCCAGCTCGCCGTGGAGTGCGCGGCCCAGACGCACGGGCATCCGAGCGCGTATCTCGCGGCGGGCGCCTTCGCGGTGATCGTGCACGCGCTCGCCCGCGCCGAGAGTCTCGACGCGGGTGTGCAGCGCGCCCTCGCCCTGCTCGCCGCGCGTCCCGGGCACCAGCCCGTGACGGAAGCGCTTCAACAGGCGCTCGGCGCGGTACGGCAGGGGATTCCCGGCCCCGGGCGGATCGCCGCGCTCGGCGAGGGCCACGCCGCCGAGGACGCGCTGGCCGTGGCCGTCTACTGCGCGCTGGTGAGCGAGGACATCCGCCACGGCCTGCGGCTCGCCGTCAACCACGACGGCCCGTCCGGCACCACCGCCACCCTCTGCGGCTCGCTGCTCGGCGCGCACCACGGCGAGACGGCGCTGCCGCCGGCCTGGCTGGCCGAACTGGAGGGCAGGCCCACGCTGCTCGAAATCGCCGACGACTTCGCGATGGAGATGACCCAGGGGCCCGCGCTGCACAGCCCGGGGGTCGCGGCCTCGGGCTGGCTGACCCGCTACCCGCGCGGCTGATACGGGCGTACGGCACGGGCGACACGAGGGCCGCGCTCACGGCCCGTACAAGCGCAGCCGTACGGCCGTACCGGCACGCCCGCGCAGGCACACCCGTACCGGCGCACCCGCACAGGCACACCCGTACCGACACAGCCGTACGGGCGCACAGGCCGGCACCGCACCCGTACGCCCGTACACCGCTCCGTACCGACCCGTACCGCTACGGCTCCTCAGCCGTCAGCGTCCTTCCGTCCCGGAAGCTTCTCGTCCGCCGGACCCGCCTGCGCCGGCACCCGCAGCGACGCCGCCGTCAGACCCGAACCGTCCCCGTCGCCTTCGCCGTTGATCCGCGCCAGCAGCACATCGCGGTCCTCCGAGGGCTCCGGCTTCACGAAGCCGATCACGATGTACAGCACCAGCGAGACCGCGAGCGGCACCGAGACCTGGTACTGGAGCGGGACCCCGCCCTCGACATTCCAGTTGATCGGGTAGTTGACCAGCCAGAACGCCAGCAGCCCCATGGCCCAGCTCGTCAGCGCCGCCGTCGGGCCCGACCTCCGGAACGGCTTGAGCAGGCCGAGCATGAACGGGATCGCGATCGGGCCCATCAGACCGGCCACCCACTTGATGACGACGGTGATGATGTCCTTGAACGTCGGCGAGTTGACCTGGGTGGCGATCCCCATCGACAGCGCCAGGAACGCGATCGTCGACAGCCGGGCCGCCAGCAGCCCCGCCCGCTCCGACCAGCCGCGCGCCGCCTTGGACAGGGTCGGCGCGATGTCCCGGGTGAAGACCGCGGCGATGGCGTTGGCGTCCGACGAGCACATCGCCATGGTGTGCGAGAAGAAGCCGACGATGACCAGGCCCAGCAGACCGTGCGGCAGGAGCTGTTCGGTCATCAGGGCGTACGAGTCGGACGCGTCCGGCTTCTGCGCCTCGACCAGCAGCGGCGCGCACCACATCGGGAAGAACAGGACCAGCGGCCAGACCAGCCAGAGCACCGCGGAGAGCCGGGCCGAGCGGGTGGCCTCGCGGGCGCTGGCGGTGGCCATGTAGCGCTGCGCCTGGTTCCACATGCCGCCGTTGTACTCGAAGGTCTTGATGAAGAGGAACGCGAGCAGGAATGTGACGGTGTACGGTCCGGCCGTCGGCTCGGCATGCCCCTCGGGCAGCTTGTCCCAGACCGTCCACAGCGCGCTGAAGCCGCCCAGTTCGCCCATGACGGCGACGAGCATCGCGATCCCGGCGAAGAGCTGGATGATGAACTGGCCCAGCTCGGTGAGGGCATCGGCCCACAGCCCGCCGACCGTGCAGTAAATGCCCGTGATGACACCGGTGATGAGGATGCCCTGGTTGAGGGAGATCCCGGTGAAGACGGAGAGCAGGGTGGCGATGGCGGCCCACTTGGCGCCCACGTCCACGATCTTCAGCAGCAGCCCGGACCAGGCGAGGGCCTGCTGGGTCTTCAGGTCGTACCGGTTCTTCAAGTACTCCAGCGGGGACGCGACATGGAGCCGGGAGCGCAGCCGGTTGAGCCGGGGCGCGAAGAGTTTCGCGCCGATCCCGATGCCGATGGCGATCGGCAGCGACCAGGTCACGAACGAGGTGACACCGAAGGTGTACGCGATGCCCGCGTACCCGGTGAACATCACCGCGCTGTAGCCGGACATGTGGTGCGAGATGCCCGACAGCCACCAGGGCATCTTGCCGCCGGCGGTGAAGAAGTCGCTGACATTGTCCACGCGCTTGTGCGACCAGAGGCCGATCGCGACCATCACACCGAAGTATGCGATGAGCACGATCCAGTCGAGGCTGTTCATGTGCCCCCTCCAGGGGTCCGCCTTGTGAACGATCGGTGCTCTTCGTCAGTACGTCCGGTCAGCGGCGCCCCCGTGCGGGAGCGGGGACTTCGGGGATTGAACCGCCTGGCGCGGCGGGCGGTCAAGAGCCTCTCCGGTCATAAGTGTGAACCGGGATCAGAAAGCAGAACGATTTTACGTGTTCTTGACCTTCGGGGGCGTTGTCGTGAACGTGACGACGACCACACGATGAGCGAGCACTTCGTCAGAGTCCGTGTACACGCGTGCACCAGAGTCCGTGTACGCGCGAAGCACACGCGTAAAACAGCAGCGACCGCACGGGATGCGGGTCCCTTGCGGTCGGGAAGGGTGGTGGGTGGTCGGTCTGCGTACCAGTCGGTCTGCGTGTCAGGGGTGTCCGGGCATGGCCGAGCCCCCTCGGCCAGGACGGCGGACCGGTCGAGAGGGCTCTATCAGTGGTGCGGAGGCAGGGCGTCGAGCGACCTCAGTCGAGGTCGAAGGCGCCCTTGTTCATTTCCTGTACGAAGGCATTCCATGACGTGGGGACGAAGGAGATCGAGGGGCCCTCGGGCGCCTTCGAGTCCCGGACGGCAATGGACTGGACGACGGGGGACCTGACCTCTACGCACGCGCCGTTTCCGCCGGAGTACGAGGACTTGGTCCACGCGTCCGTAGCGCCGTGAAGAATTGCCATGTTCGCTCCGGTTCACCGAGTGGTGGGACATCGCGCCAACGTCTTGCTGGCATGATCGACGCTACTCGCCTCACTCGATGGGCGGGACAGCCCTTCACTCGTCCTGATGGCTTCTATTGCTGGAGCCTTACGCGCCACGGCGGTTGAGGTGTACGGTGCCCTCTCCCCGGGCGCGGTCGGCTCAGCGGCGTCGCGGTGGTGGCTGTGTGAGTCAGGTGGCTCGGGTGGCTCAGGAGGGCTCAGCGGGCGTATTCCTTGGCGATATTCGCGATGAACTGCCGGGTCTGGTCGACATTCAGGGCCTGGGCGCGAAGATGCTCGTACATCACGCTGTACCGCTGTACATCATTCGCCTTCTCCAGATAGAGATCGCTGGTCACGCCCTCGATATAGACCACGCTGGAGTCCGCGGCGTCCGGGAATTCGAGAATCGCGTAATGCCCGCTGATCCCGGGGTGCGCTCCCATGTCGAACGGCAGTACCTGCACGGTCACATGGGGAAGCTGTGACTGCTCGACGAGATGCTCCAGCTGCTCCCGCATGAGCTGCCGCCCGCCGACGGCCCGGCGCAGCGCGGACTCGTCGACCACGGCCCAGAGACGGAGCGGGTTCTCGGGGGAGTTGATGCGGTCCTGGCGCCTGATCCGTACGCCCACGCGCTTCTCGACATCGGGCGCGGCGGACTCCGGCAGCGCGCCGTTGATCAGCGCCTCCGCGTAGGCGCGGGTCTGGAGCAGTCCGGGGACCACCTGCGGTTCGAAGACCCGGAGCGAGGCGGCGTCGGTCTCCAGACCGATGTAGACGCTGTACGGGATGTCGCCGAAGGCGTGCCACCAGCCCTGCTGACGGGAGTCCTTGGCCATTTGCATCAGCGAGTCGACGATGCGGTGGTCCTCGACCTCGTACACCCCGCAGAGGTCGCGGACATCGCGCTGGCTGATGGAACGGCGGCCGTTCTCCAGGCGGCTGATCTTCGACTGGGAGACCAGCAGGCGCTCCGCCACCTCCTCCGCCGTCATGCCCTTGATCTCCCGGAGCCGGCGCAACTCCTGGCCCAATCGGCGTCGCCTGACGGTGGGGTTGACGTTGGACGCCACGGAAACTGCACCTCCGACTGGGTAGCCGTACGTATCTACTGCTCAGCAGACTGCCACCAAAGGTCCCAACTGCGCTGGGAAATGGCGACAGTGGCGGACAGCGGCGACGGTGGTGCGTGCGCCGGTGTGCGCCTTCGAGCGTGCGTGGGTGGCGCCGGGCCCGGCCCGGGGCCGGGGGCGAGGGTGCGGTTTCCCGGCCAGGACTGTCACGGACCTGTCACGGGCCCGTCATGAGGCCGCTACGGGACGGCTACGGGGGCGCTACAAGCGGGCGGGGTGCGGCGAGGCCCCGGCGGCGCGCAGGGGGCTTCGGCGCGCGCTGTGGGGCCGTACGTACCGCCGGATGGGGCGGGGCCGGAACGCGGCGCGCGGGGCAGCCCGTTGAGAACAGGCTGCCCCGCGCGTCTCTTGCGGCTCCCGAACCGGCTCTGGGGACGTCGGTGCGACGTTGTAGCGGCGGTGCTTCTTCGGTTGTTCGGTTGTACGGCTCATGCGCTGCTGTACGCCTCATGCGCTGCGTCAAGCGCACTCAGGCTGCGTGAAGCGCACTCAGTGCGCCGCGACGCGAGCCATTTTCCCGCGGTTCGGCTGCGACGGTACGGCCGACGGCCGGCCGCCCGGGGCGCTGGGTGGGGCACCCTGAGCGGGGTTGCGGCGCTGCTGCGCGCCCACGCCGTTCTGGACGTCCATCACGGCGTGCGCCACCAGGCCGCCCATCGGGTCGTGCCTGATCAGGTCCCGGAGCCGGGAGCGCGACGAGCGCCCCTCGTTACCCGGGTACAGGTGCTTGCCGAGTCCGACCGCGTGGGCCAGTGCGGCGAGCGCCGCGGTCCGCGGGTCCGGTGGTACGCCGGTGCGGATCGCACTGTCCAGCCGGGCCCTGATCTCCCGGCTGATCGCCGTCTCCGTCGCCTGGTAGCGCGTCGTCGGCAGCACCCCGCACATCTGGCCCGCCACGGCATGCACCATGCCGCACCGCTCCAGATGCGAGAGATAGGTCTGGCGCAGCCCCAGCCGGGGCCCGCCAATCCAGTGGACGGCCCGAACCGGGCTGCCGCGCCTGCGCAGCAGTTCCAGCGCGGAGTCCAGAGTCGGATCTCCGGTCGGCCGTGGCATCACCACGGCGATACGATCCCCGTCAGGGGCTATCCGTCCTGCCAGAGCCAGCTCTACTAGCTGTGCTCCGGCCAGGCCGAGGTCGAGCGACTGCGGCTGCGCTGTGGTACCCGTGGCCGGGTCCAGAGCGAGCAGCAGAAGCTCCTCCGGAATTGTTCTGCGGCTCCTGCCCATCCATGCCTCCCCGCGTGGATGAATGACAGGGTGACCCCTCTCACATTGGTCTGTCGAGAGCGCCTGGGTGCTTTGTGCGGGAACCGTTATGTATGTCGTTCTCGTCTTGCCCGGGGAGCGTGGTCCCAGAGCAGGACACTGATGATGGTTCGGACAGCGTTCGGACGGTGTTCGGACAGCGCGGTACGTCGGCGGTATGTCGGATGAGACATGAAGGAGACACGGTGGCGGGCGAGTCCCCCGGCAAGTCGGAGCAGCGGAACCCGTCGGGGTCGGGGGAGACGGGGGACACGACTCCGGGCGAACGCGACCCGCGGCTCGCGGTCTTCCGAGATCCGCCCCAGGACCGCCCGTCCTCACCCGTAGCAACCGCAAATCGCACACCCGCGGACCGAACCCTGACCTTGACCCCGGACCGGCCGGTCACGGCTCCGGTGAGGCCGGATGGCGGTACGACGGGAACCCGTGCGAGTGGCTCGGAGCCGCCGGCCGACGAGGCCCGGGCCGGTGCTTCGGAGTCCGGCGACTCGGCTACGGGCGCGGCGCGGGGCGACGCGGCCGCTCGGGGTGGCACCGCGCCTGCGGCCGTGGAGCCCGACGGCTCCGGCCGTGCGGGCCTTGCCCGTACCGATGGCCCGGAGTTGGGCAACTCCGCTACGGGTGCCGCTCGCGCCGGCACCCCGTCGCGCAGCGACGAACAGGGCACGCGGGGCGAGGCCGCGCGTGCGGATGGGACCCGGGCGGGCGGCGCCGAGCCCGTCGGTTCCGGCCGCGCCGGCGACGGGGCTGCCCAGGGCGCCGCCGTCTCTGTGGCTGACCGGGAGTCCGATGACTCCAGCCGTACGGGCTCGGAGGGTTCGGCCCGGCAGGGGGGTACGGGCGTAGCCCGCGCGGGCGTTCCGTCGCGCCGCGACGAGGCGGGGCGCGATGTCCCGGCAGCGGGCAAGCCCGCGCCCACAGACACGGCTCGCGGAGGCGAGACCGCTGAAGGCGGCTCCGCCGCGACTGCGGCTGCCCGGCCTGGCGAGGCGGACGCGGGCTCTGTCGACGGAAGCGTGCGGGATGGCTCCGGCCGTGTCGGCGAGGAGGGCCGGGGCTCTGCCTCGGCGGGCGCTGTGCGGGGCGATGGCTCCGGTACGGGTACGGCTCGTCCTGGCGCTTCGTCGCCTGGTGGCGAGGAAGGGCGAGCCGAGGCCCCGGCGCAAGGTGGCGCGGAGTCCGGGGACGCCGTGCGCGGGGGCGAGTCGGCGTCTTCGGGTGCGGCCCGGAAGCCCGGGCCGGAGTCCGGTGACTCCGGGCGTGGCGGCGCCCCTGTTGGCGATTCTCGTGGCGGCGAGGCTGCCCGGGACGGTGCCCGGCAGGGCTCCGCCGATGGTCCGGCGCGGAGCGACGGGAACGCTCCGGGCAGTTCCGCCTCCGCGGGCACCGCCCAGCAGGGCGAGGGCGAGGGCGCCCAGGGCCGTGCCGCTGACGGGCCGGCCGAAGGCAGCGCCCCCGCGCCCGCCAAGGACGCGCCCGCCAAAGACGCACCCGCCGACACGCGGCCAGGCCCCGCCTGGGCCCGTGACGGGATCGATCAGCCCACCGCCGTCCTCACCACGCGGCCGCCGCGGATCGATCAGCCGACCACCTCCCTCAAGCTGCCCCGCGAGCCCGCGAGCACCTTCGTACCGCTGCGGCCCGACCCGCTCCGGCCCGACCCGTCGCAGCCCGACTCCTCCCAGCCCGACGCCGAGCGGACCCGGCAGCAGCCCATGCCGCCGCTGCCGCCGCTCGATCTGCTCGCCGAGCTGACGAACACCCCGCCGCCGCCCGAGACCCCCGTCCGTACCGTCGTCCGGCGCGTCAAGATCTGGACCCCGCTGGTTCTGCTCCTGCTGATCGTCTTCGGCGTCGTACAGTCCCTGCGCCCCCTCCCCGCCCCCCGGCTCGCGCTGTCCGCCGACCCCACGTACACCTTCGAGGGCGGCGAACTCGACCTGCCGTGGCCGAACGAGGGGCAGGGCGGCGTCGTGGTCGAGGGCGTCGGGACCGTCGGCATGTACGGCGAGCAGAA
Source organism: Streptomyces sp. NPDC057617 (assembly GCF_042800555.1). Taxonomy (NCBI): domain Bacteria; kingdom Bacillati; phylum Actinomycetota; class Actinomycetes; order Kitasatosporales; family Streptomycetaceae; genus Streptomyces; species Streptomyces sp. NPDC057617. The sequence goes on from NZ_JBHVGV010000010.1 coordinate 20,396, forward strand.
GCCCGCCCCCATCGCCAGCGTCGCCAAGACGATGACCGCGTACGTGATCCTCAAGGACCACCCCATCAGCGGCGACCAGGTCGGCCCGCAGATCACCGTCGACAAACAGGCCGGCGAGGAGTCCAACCGTCCCGACGAGTCGACGGCGCCCATAGAGGAGGGCGAGCAGTTCACCCTGAAGCAGATGCTTCAGCTCCTCATGATCCCCTCGGGCAACAACGCCGCGCGCCTGCTCGCCCGCTGGGACTCCACGACCGAGGAGGCGTTCGTCAAGAAGATGAACGCCGCCGCCCAGGAACTCGGCATGACCGACACGACGTACACGGACCCGAGCGGCCTCCAGGCCACCACCGTGTCCACCGCCGCCGACCAGATCGAACTCGGCAAGGCGGTCATGCAGAACGAGGTGTTCCGCGAGATCGTCAACACCCCGCAGATAAAGATCCCGGGCGTCGAGCCGATGATCTACAACAACAACCGGATCCTGCTGGAGCCGGGCGTGAGCGGAATCAAGACCGGTTCGTCCACCCCGGCCGGAGGCAATCTGCTCTGGTCCGCGAACACCGTCGTCGACGGCAAGAACCGCCGGATCATCGGCGCGGTCATGGGCGCGCAGCAGGGCACGACCCTGGACGACAAGCTTCAGCTCTCGATCGACAACAGCCTCAAGGTGATCAAGGCCGCGCAGGAGGGCGTCACCTCCGCCGGGGTCGTCAAGAAGGGCGAGGTCGTCGGGTACGTGGACGACGGCCTCGGCGGCCGGACCCCGGTCGTGGCGACGAAGGAGCTCAGGGCGGTCGGCTGGGCCGGGCTCGATGTGAAGCTGAACCTGGGCGCGGGTGCCGGGCGCGAGGTTCCGCACACGGCGGAGGCGGGCACGGTGGTCGGCGAACTGACCATCGGTACGGGTGCGGGCAAGGTCTCCACCCCGGTCGCGCTCCAGCGGGCCCTGGCGGAACCGGGCTTCGGCGCGAGGCTGACGCGCGTGGGCTGAGCGGGTGCGGGTCCGGGGCCGGGTCCGGGGCGAGCGGCTCCACGGCCGGCCCCGGACGGACCCTTCGGCCCGCGTCGGCTGCTCCGGCCGGACCGGTCCGGCCGAGCCAGGTCCGGACCCGCCCCGCCCGGACTTTCCGGACCCGCGCTGGCCGATCCGGCGGGGCCCGGCCCATGTCCGTCCGGTGTCCGGCCGGGCACCAGCACACCGACGCCCGGGGAGGGCGGCCCTTATGGGCCCCTCCCCGGGCGTCGTCACGTGCTAGCGTCCCGAAACGGACATCTGCCAGGGTGACCGGACCGACCGGGCGGCACCGACCGGGCAACTGCGGGGCGCGGGGCGGCGTCCTTGCCCACATCGGCCGTGCCGGGCATGCCGGGCATCGGCGTACCCGCCGAGAGCCGCCGTACCGCGCGGGCAGGCGACCGCCGGGCGGTGAGACGGAAAGACGTGGAGAGCCGCAGTGACCACCACTGAGCCGACGCACGCCGACGGCAGCGAGGGACCGGCCCCCGGGCCGCGAATAGGGCTGCCCGCCCTCCAGCCGGACCCGGATCTTCACGAGAAGCCGACCCCGGATCCCCAGCTGGACCCCGCACCCCAGCCGGAAACCGGCACCGCCCCCGGCCCGGCATCTCAGCCGGAACCCACCACCGGCCCCGCCGCCCAGCCTGAGCCGGGCACCAGCCCCGCCCCGACCCCGGCCCCCCAGCCGGAAACCGGCACCGCCCCGAAGCCCGCACCTCAGCCAGGTACCCCGGCTCCGGAGCCCGCCTTCACCCCGGATCCCGCTCCAACCCCCCGTCCGACCCTCCGTACCCGTATCGAGCGGCACCCCGTTCTCGCCACCACCCTTGTCGCCGCCGTCGTTCACATCGTCTGGTTCTTCTTCTTCGCCAACAGCGGTGGCGACATCGCCGCGCAGGACGCCTGGGCCGAGTTCGTCGGGCGCTATCCCGACTCCGCGTACAACCTGGCCTGGTACGGCGGCATGCACCCCGTCTCGTACAGCGTCGTCTCGCCGTATCTGATGTCCGTCCTCGGCGTGCGTACGACGATGATGGTCGCCGGCACTGTGTCCGCCGCCCTGACCGCGCTGATCCTGGCCCGCGTCCGCGCCGTGCGGAATCCGGTGGCGTGCTCGGTCGCCGGGATCTTCGCGTTCCTCTGCAACGCGCTGTCCGGGCGCGTCACCTTCGGCCTCGGCGTGATGTTCGCGCTCGGCGCGGTCGCCGCCGTCTTCTGCTGGCCGCACCGCTGGCGTACGAAACGCTGGGCCAAAGCCGTTGCCGCCGCCCCCCTCGCCGGGCTCGCGACCGCGGCCAGCCCGGTGGCCGGGCTGTTCCTCGGGGTCGTCGCGGCGGCGCTCTTCCTCAACAAGCGGCGCCCCGGCGCGTACGCCCTCGGTCTCGCGCCCGCCGCCGTTGTGGCGCTGTCGGCCTGGCTGTTCCCGTTCTCCGGTACGCAGCCGATGTCCGTGGGGACGGCGTCGCTGCCGTTCCTGTACGCGGTGCTCGTGTTCGTTCTCGTACCGAAGGAGTGGCGTACGGTCAGGGCCGCCGCGGCCGTCTACGGCGTCGGGGTGCTGCTGACGTATGTGATCGACTCGCAGATCGGGTCGAACGTGTCCCGGTTCGCGATGATCATCGCGGGCGTGGTGCTGTGGGCGGTCATGCCGTACACCGCGTCCCGCACCCGCCGCCGGTACGCCCTCGTCCTCGCCTTCGCCGGGCTCAATCTCTGGATCGGTTTCAAGGGCGTGGACGACATGGTGCGTACGGCGCCGACGGCGTCCTGGGCCCGCGAGCTGGCGCCGCTGGTCAACCAGTTGCAGCAGGTCGGCGCGGAGAAGGGGCGGGTCGAGGTGGTCCCCGCCAGCAGCCACCGCGAGGCCTCGGCGCTCGCCCCGTACGTCAATCTCGCCCGCGGCTGGAACCGGCAGGCCGACATGGAGCGCAACCCGCTCTTCTACGACGACACCCTCACCGCCGAGAACTACCGCGGCTGGCTCGACCGCTGGGCCGTGCACTTCGTCGTACTGCCCAAGGGCAAGCCCGACTCGGGCGCCGACCTGGAGGCGGAACTCGTACGGCGCGGACAGCCGTACCTCGAACACCTCTGGGGCGACGCCAACTGGCAGCTCTACGCCGTCAAGGACCCCAAGCCGCTGGCCGACCCGCCCGCGACCGTGGACCGGGCGGCTGCGGGCGAGCTGACGATCCATGTGAGGTCGGCGGGGCGGGTGCTGATCCGGATCCCGTACTCGCCGTGGCTGGGGCTGGTCGACGAGGACGGCAAGAGTGTCGTACCGCCGCGGGAGACGGCGGCGTCGAAGGCGGACGAGGACGGGCCCAAGGTCTACACCAACCCCAACGGCTGTCTGATGAAGGCCGAGGAGACGGTGGAGGGAGACGAGTGGACCCTGCTCCTGGCGCCGCGGCCGGGCGTCTACCGGCTGGCGGCGCCGTACCAGCTCCCGCGGGGGACGGGGTGCCCGGAGGAGCTGCGGTAGCCGGGGGAGGGGGGAGGGGGAGTCCGGGCCGGGGGTACGGGGGCGGCGCGGCCGGGCGCGGCGGCTCGGCCGGGGCGGCGGCCTGGCCGGCTCGGCCGGAGCGGTGGGGACGGTGTCTCACGCGAATCGGCGGCTTCTGCTGCCGGGCGGCCCCGTGATCCCCCATAGTGAGGCGGCATGAGGTGCGAACGGTGCGGGAACGGCCGGGGAGGCCCGCTGCCGGGCATGGTCTGCCCCGTGTGCGGGGCTGAAACCCGTACCACTTCTCGTACGGGACCCCGTACACGTACGGAACTCCGAACGCAGCGAAGAGCGCACCGAAGTGCGCACCGGAGAGCGCCCTCGGCGCGCGACTCCCCCTCGCGGGGCCAAGTGCTCGCCGTGGTGGTGCTGGCGCTGTGCTGTGTGGGCGCGACGGTCGCGGCGGTGGCCGGTTCGGGCAGCGGGAACCCCGTCGAGGACACCGGACCCCGCGCCGCACCGACCGGGTTCGGACCCCCGCAACTGCCGGGCCTGGCGGGCGCGGCAGACCCGAGCGAGAGCGCCGATCCGGCCGACACAACCCCCGGCTCCGGCATCGGCTCCGGCACGGACTCCGGCTCCAGCACTGAGTCCGGCTCCGGCTCCGCCGGCGGTTTCACGGCCTGGGCGGGCCCCGGCTGCACCACCGGCGCGTACGAGGAGCACGGCCGCTTCGAGAACGGCGACGCCGCCTGGTACACCGTCCCCTCCGGCGGCCACCGCGACGCCTCCTGCGACGGCAGCTTCACCGCCGTCCCGATGTCCGGCAGTCCCGACCACGACCGCGGCTCCACCGCGATCTGGTCCTGGAAACTGGGCAAGGAGTACGCGCGCTGCGCCCTCGCCGTCTACGTACCGGACAGCGGCCACGCCCCCGACTCCGCCGGCCACCCCACGGTCTACAGAGTCCTGACCACCACCTCACCCACCCCCTCAAGCACCACCCCCTCAAGCACCACCCCCTCACCCACCTTCGGCATCCACCAGACCACCCACCGCGGCACCCTGGTCGACGTCGGCAGCTACCCGGTCGAGGGCGACTCCTTCGCGGTCCAACTCCTCGACCGAGGCCAGGACTGGGGCACCCCCGACCGCTACTCCGCCCACCACGCGGCAGCCCAGATGAAACTCGCCTGCGCCTGAGCCGGATGGAACGCAGCCCGACCCGGCGCCGGCGGGCCCCAACGCCCGTACGAGTCAGCGGGCATATCGCGCTGCCTTGGACGACCGCAGCCGTACGTGCCTGATAAACGCCAGTCATCCGATGGGCACGGCCGAGGGCGCGCGGGGCCATCGGCCGTGCCGGGTACGGGAGTACGGAAGTCGTGCCGGAAGCGGGGCGCTACAGGCGTACCGGGTCAGCGGCCGAGCGCCCGGGCGAGCTGTCCCTTGTTCATCGACGAACGCCCTTCCACGCCACGCTTCTTGGCCTCGGCGTACAACTGGTCCTTCGTCGGCCCCTGCGCCCCGCTGTGCGACCGCTGCCCGCCGCGCTGCGACGCGGACTTGGGGTCGCGCATCGAGGTGCTGCTCGCAGTCTTCGCCTCCCCGGACCCCGCCCGCTCCTTGTTGACCGTGCGCGACGCCATCTCCTTCGCCCGGCCCGTGGGCGTACCACTCTTCTCCGCGCCCTCCTTGATGTGCTCGTACTGGCGCTCCCGTTTGGGACTCGAACCTCGCGGCATGTCACTTCTCCTTGACCCTGGCTCCGGCCCCTGGCGGGCCGGGCGCGTTCGACGACGACTGTGGGCGACGATGGGCGCGTACCCGCTGATCCACGGCCCTCACATCGGCCGCCGCGACACGCCCGCCCGTTCCCACTGCACGCCCGGAAGCGGCCCGGCGCGACACGAGGTGCGCCGTACGGGGGACGCCGTACGACGCCGTACACGTCGGTCGCGGACCGCCAAGGCCCGCCGCAGAGCAGCGTTTCGGTGCTACGGGCCCTCAGGGGGTGCTGTTCGGCGGCGCCGCTCGGGATGACCGCTGCCCGTACCAACTCCGGTGCGATACGGGCGCCTCGGCACCGGCCGACACCGTCGGAAGCCCGACGCCGACCCCCGCCGGAAACCCGGCACCTGCCCCCGGCCGGAGGCCTGGCGTCCGCCCCGGTGCCGGGCGTCGTCCTGCACTGCCGCCGGGCTCACTCCCGTACCCCCGCCACCTCCACCGCCCTCTGGCGCAGCGCGAGGCCGGCGGGCACGACCGAGGAGATCACCGCCAGCACCGCGCAGGCGGCCACGACCGTGCCGAGTGCCTGCCACGGGATCTCTATGGACGTCCACACCGACAAGATGCCCAAGGCGCTCCACATGCCCAGCAGGTTGAGCCCGGCCACCAGCAGGCCCAGTGCTCCGCCGACCGCGACCACCGTCAGCGCCTCGGCGGCGACCAGGCGCAGTACCTGCCAGGTCGTGGCGCCGGTCAGGCGGAGTGTGGCCAGGTCGCGTATTCGGTCGGTGGTCGCCATGACCATCGTGTTGGCCAGGGAGATGCCGGTGTAGAGGAGGGCGATGCCGAGGACCAGCAGGAAGCCGAGCCGGGTCGTGCGGTTGGTCTCGGGGTAAGTGGCGCGTACCCACTGGTCCTTGGTGAGGACCTGCCCGCCGGACCGCCCGCCTGCCTGCTCTCCGGCCAGCCCGCCGGAAAGGCCTACTGCCTCGCGCAGTCCGGCGGCCACGGTGCTCGCGTCCGCGCCGTCCACGAGGGCGACATCGACGCGGTCGACGGTCGCGCCCGGGGCGTTGCGCGGGGTGATGTACACGCCGTTGCCGCCCGTGCCGGTGGGCATCACCGCGGCGATCCGCAGCGACTTCTTCGTACCGTCGCCGAGCCAGACGTCCACGCGCTGCCCCACGGAGTGTTTCTGCCACTCCTCGTTGACGATGATCGAGCCGTCGTCGAGGTCGGCCGCGCTCCCGGCGCTGAGCGGCAGTCGCGTGGTGGCGGTGAGCGGGCCGGGAGTGGCGGCGCGGGCATCGGACCTGATGAGCGCGATGCCGTCCTCCAGGACGTACACGGCGCTCGACGAGGTCGCGGACACCTCGGCGGCGCCGGGCACGGCACGCAGCCTGTTCAGCGTCGCCGCGTCAAAGCCCGCCCCGCCCGCCCCGCTGGAACCGCCCGCCCCGCTGGAACCCTCCGCCCCGCCTGCGCCGTCCGCCCCGCCCGCCGGGATCACCACGAAATCCGCGGCCGTCCGCTCCCGTACCTCCGTCGCCTTCGCCTCGTTCAGTACGGCGGTGGCGCCCAGCAGCGAGCCCGCCAGAGCGACCGTGACCAGGACGGGTGCCGCGACGGCGGCGGTGCGCCGGACACCGGCGGCGGCGTTCTCCCGTACGAGCATGCCGCCGGCCCCGGGCAGCCTGGCGGGAAGCCAGGCGATCAGCCGGGTCAGCGGGCCCACCAGGGCCGGCGCGAGCAGGGCGACCGCGGTGATCAGCAGCATCGGCCGGCTCACATAGGTCTTACGGTGCAGCAGCTCGCCCGGGTCGGTGACCAGGGCCAGTCCGAGCGTGACGGCGGCGGTCAGCAGCAGGGCCAGCCCGGCCGTCAGCCGCCCCCGCGTCATCGCCCCGTTGTCCACGGACGCCTCGCGCAACGCCTGGGCGGGGCCGGTCCTCCCCGCCCGCCAGGACGCGGCCGCCGCACCGCACAGCGCGACGAGCAGGCCGGTCCAGAAAGCCAGGTGGTACGGCCAGACGGCGCCGCCGATGGCGAACCAGCGCGGGGCGAGGCCACCCCGTACCACCTGTTCGGCGAGCAGCGGCGCCGCGTACGCGCCGAGCGCGCAGCCGACGGCCGAGGCGAGGACGCCCACCGCGAGGGCCTCGGCGACGACCATGCGGCGTATCTGTCCCGGAGTCGCCCCCGCGGTACGCAGCAGCCCGAACTCCCGGCGCCGCTGGGCCACCGCGAACGCGAAGGTGGACGCCACGACGAACACCGATACGAAGCCGGTGACCCCGCCGGCCGTGCCGAACATGGCGTTCATCGCGGTGAGGGCCTCGCTGTCCCGGTCGGGATCGGCGTCGGCGAACCGGCGGGCGTCGCCGGTGAGGACCCGTACGCCCGCGCTGCCGCGTACCGCCTCGCGCACGGCCGCGGCGTCGGCGGCCACGACCAACTGGACGCTGTGCGGGGAGAGCTGGGCGGCGCGCCGGTCGGTGAAGAAGACGGCGTTCTCGAAGGCGAGTGGGGCGGCGGTGCCGACGACTCGTACGGTGCCGTGGTCGGTCCGTATACGGGTGCCGGGCGCGGCCCAGTCACCGGTGACGACGACTTCGTCGGCGGTACGGGGTGCGCGCCCCGCGTCGATGCGGTACGGGGCGAACGCCGCCGTGGACCAAGGGTGGCCGATCAAGTCGCCGGCCTCCTCGGCTCCTTCGGCTGGTGCGGCTGGCGCGGCCCGTACGACTCGTATGACTCGTACGGCGAAGGACCGGTCCTCGACGACCGTACCGAGTTGCTTCAGCTTCGCGACGACTTCGGCGGGCACGGCACGAGGCCGCGCGAGCCGCTGGACCCGGTCGCCGACGGGCGTGGGCACCCGCAGCGTGTCCGCGCCTTTGACCACGACGGGGGCGGCGGCGAACCGCTCGGGCTCGCGCGCGGGCGCGTCCAGCGAGGACGCCAGCGCCAGGCCCATGACGGCGATCAGCGCCACGCCCAGGGAGAGGGCGACGAAACTGCCCACGAAGGTGACCCAGCGGGCGCGCAGCGTACGGAGGGCGGTACTCAGCACGGCACCGCCTCCGGCTTGGTCATGGGGGGCATGGCGATCACGGGCGCCGGGGGCCGGTGGTACGTCCTCCGCCTCCGCCTGGTCGCGGTGGCCGCGGCCTGGTCGTCCGTGCTCAGCACGGCGCGGCTTCCAGCCCGGTCATGAGTGCCCGGGTCATAAGTGCCCCGGTCATGAGTGCTCAGCACGGCACCGCCTCCAGCCTCGTCATACGCGCCGCGATCTCCTCGGCCGAGGCCCCGGTCAGCTCGCCGTTGACCCGTCCGTCGACGAGGAAGACCACTCGGTCCGCGTACGAGGCGGCCACCGGGTCGTGCGTGACCATGACGGTCGTCTGACCCCCGTCGTCGACCATGCCGCGCAGCAGCCCGAGCACCTCGCGGCCGGTCTGCGAGTCGAGGGCACCGGTCGGTTCGTCGCCGAAGAGGACCGCGGGACGCGTGATCAGCGCACGGGCCAGCGCGACCCGCTGCTGCTGGCCGCCGGACAGTTCCGACGGGCGGTGCCGCGCCCGCTCGGCGAGTCCGACCTGGCGCAGCACCTCCCGTACCCGGGCTTTCGAGGGGCGGCGGCCGGCGAGCCGCAGGGGCAGCGCCACGTTCTGCTCGGCGGTCAGTGAAGGCAGCAGGTTGAAGGCCTGGAAGACAAAGCCGACGTGCTCGCGGCGCAGCAGGGTCAGCTTGGTCTCGCTCAGCTTCGTCAGCTCGGTCCCGCCCACGGTGACCGAGCCCGATGTGGGACGGTCCAGCCCGGCCGCGCACTGCAGCAGCGTCGACTTGCCGGAGCCGGAAGGGCCCATGACGGCGGTGAAGGTTCCGCTCGGGAAGGAGAGCGAGACCTGGTCGAGGGCGTTCACGGCTCCGCCGGCCGATCCGTACCGCCTTGTGACGCGGTGCAATTGAATGGCGTCGTTACTCATCTGTCCCCACTTGGTTCCCCGTCTGTCCCCACTTGGTTCCCCCGCGTATCGGCGTCGGTGCGGGTATCGGCGTTGGTGCCTGCTCCACGAAACCGTGCGGACGCACCGCGGCGCAGTGAGGCAGGTACGAGACTTGAGGTAGGGACAGACCTACCCCCGGTCCTCCACCTGGCCCGATGGCACAACAAGCCGCAGCGCTCCTACCGTTGTCCGCATGCACCCCGCGATGCACCCCGCGATCCCCGGGCATTCCGCGAGCCCCGTGCACGCCGAGCCGCCCGTGCACTCCGAGCGCCCCGTGCACTCCGTGCTTCCCACGCACTCTCCGCGCCCCCGCAACGTGTGGCAGGCCATGTCCCGGCCCGGTTTCCTGCTGTCGCCGTGGCCGTGGCGCTCGGTGGCATACCTGGCCAGCGGGGCGGTCACCGGTGCCGCGGCCCTGCTGCTGATCGTGATCGCGGCGGCGGCCGGCGGGATCCTCACCCTCGTCCTGGTGGGGCTCCCCCTGCTCGCCGCCACCGCCCTCAGCGGAATCCCGCTGGCGTGGGCCGAGCGGCGCAGGCTGCGCCTGATCGACCTGGACCCGGTGCCGGACCCGTACCGGACACCGGCCGCGCACGGGCTGTGGGGCCGGCTCACGACACGCCTCCGGGAACGGGCCACCTGGCGCGAACTCGGTTTCACCCTGCTCTTCGCCGGGCTGCTCTGGCCGGTCGACGCTCTCGTGATCGCCGTCGCGCTGTTCTCTCCCCTGTCCATGGCCGTCACCCCGCTGCTGATGGCCACGGTCGGCGACGGCCGCGAGGCGAAGGTGCTCAAGCAGTGGACGGTCACCACTTGGCCGGCGGCCTTCGGTGTCGCCGTGCTCGGGCTCGTTCTCATGGGCCTGTGCGCGTACGTTCTCGGCGTCGCCGCCGGCGCCCGGGCCGAGCTGACCCGCCTCCTCATCGCCTCACGCGAGGGGGATTTGGGCGCCAGGGTCGTCGAACTGGCCCGTTCCCGCGTCCGGTTGGTGGACGCCTTCGAGGCCGAGCGGCGCCGTATCGAACGCGATCTGCACGACGGAGCCCAGCAGCGGCTGGTGGCGCTGACGATGACCCTCGGCCTGGCCCGGCTCGACGTATCGCCCGGGCCGCTCGCCGACCAGCTCGCCAAGGCCCATGACGAGGCGGGCCAGGCGCTCGCGGAGCTGCGCGAGCTGATCCACGGCATCCACCCCAAGGTGCTCGCCGACTACGGTCTGGAAGCCGCCGTCGCCGACGCCGCGGACCGCTCCCCGGTCCCCGTGGACGTCGGTCTCGAACTGCCGGGCCGGCTGCCCCAAGCCGTCGAGTCCGCCGCGTACTTCGTGGTCTGCGAGGCGCTCGCCAACATCGCCAGGCACAGCGGGGCGAACCGCGCTGAGGTGACCGGCGGCCACCGCGACGGCCGGTTGTTCCTGGTGGTACGGGACGACGGCCGCGGCGGCGCCGACACCACGGCCGGCAGCGGGCTCACCGGTCTCGCGGACCGGGTGTCGGTCCTGGATGGCAGACTCTCCCTGTCCAGTCCGCCGGGCGGACCAACCGTGCTGCGTGTGGAGTTCCCTTGCGTTCCCAGCGAGCCCCGCGACCAGCGCGAGCCGACCGGCCGCTCCGCGTAGTGCTCGCCGAGGACAGCGTGCTGCTGCGCGAAGGGCTCATCGGCCTGCTCGACCGCTGCGGCCACGAGGTGGTGGCGGCCGTCGGCGACGCGGAGGCGCTGGTCGCCATGGCCGGCGCACACGTACCCGACATCGTGGTGACGGACGTACGCATGCCGCCCGGCTTCCAGGACGAGGGCCTGCACGCGGCAGTGCGCCTGCGCGAGCAGCGGCCCACGCTCCCCGTCCTGGTCCTCAGCCAGTACGTACAGCGGACCTACGCCTCCGAACTCCTCGACTCCGGCGACGGATCCGGCGTCGGCTATCTGCTGAAGGACCGGGTCGGCCAGGTCGAGGAGTTCATGGACGCCCTGCACAAGGTGGCCGAGGGCGGCACGGTCGTCGACCCCGAAGTCGTACGCCAACTCCTCCGCCACCGCCGCGACCCCCTGCGACACCTCACCCCGCGCGAACGCGAAGTCCTGGCCCTGATAGCCGAAGGCAAATCAAACGGCGCGATCGCCCGCGAGTTGGTGGTCTCGGAGGCGGCGGTGGGCAAGCACATCGGCGGCATCTTCACCAAACTGAACCTGCCCCCGACGGACCAGTCCCACCGCAGAGTCCTGGCGGTACTGACATACCTACGAGCCTGACCACGGCCGCGAGTCTGACCACGGCTCGCGAGCCTGACGACCGCCTTTAATGCACGGCCTTCCGGCTTTAATGCACGGCCTTCCGGATCAGTATCTTGTCGCGCGATACCGACCGGCCTGCCACTGCCGGGGAGCGGAAGTCGCTTACGGGGTAAGGACGAGGCGGCCGTTGGCCGTGTGGTTCTCCAGCCGCTCGTGTGCGGTCGCGGCGTCCGCCAGCGACAGGATCTCGATCTCTGTGTCGGCCAGTCCGGCGGCGGCCGCCTTCAGTGCGGCCTCGGCCGCGGGCCGGATGGCGTCGGGGTGTGCGGGCACGTAAGCGCCGGCGTTGAACCCGGCGACGACGACGTTGCTCTGCCATATCCGGTTGCCGTCGATGCGGTGGTTCCAGTCGCCGCCGGCATTGCCGACCAGCAGCAGACGGCCCGACAGGGCGAGCAGGTCCAGGCTCTGGGTGCGGACCGTGCCGCCCACGGGGTCGACGATGACGTCGAACTTCTCGTCGCCGAGGACATCGGGCAACTGGGCGGAGTCGACGATCCTGTCGTACGGCAGCTTGGTCGCGGCCGCCGCGCCCATCCTCTCCGTACGGACCGTACCGACCACCCGTGACGCACCCAACTGCCGTGCGATGCCGGGGAAGGCGGCCGCGAACGCGCCCAGCGCGCCATGGATGAGAACGCTCTCACCCGCGGATATGTGGATGGCGCGGGTGAGCGCGACATGAGCCATGATCGCGTTGGGGACGACGGCGACGGCGAGGGCGGGATCGATGTCGTACCCCTCCGTGGACACGACTCGCGCCTGGTTGCCGACGTACACCGAGGCGTATCCGCCCGTGGCGTTGTCGGAGAGCGTGACCACCTTCTCGCCGACGGCGAAGCCGGTGACCCCGTCACCGAGCGCCCGCACGGTGCCCGCGACCTCAAGACCGGGAACGTACGGCGGTTGCGGCAGCCCTGCGCGGCCCTGGAACAGCCCCTGCCGGATGTAGACGTCGATGAGTCCGACAGCGGCGTGGGTGACGTTGATCGCGATCTGACCGGGCCCGGGTACGGGATCCGGCAGGTCGGCGAGGGCGAGTACATCCGGCTCGCCGAACAGGCTGGCTTGAACGGCCTTCAAGACGTTCTCCTCTCGATAACGCACGTTGCGATGCGTTAAGTCGACCGTAACACGGAGAATCGGTTAGCGCATCATGAGGTGCGTTACGCTCATGGTGTGCGCGTTATGCTCACGGCATGCGTCAGAGGGCTCGATCGGTCGAGGACAAGGCACGCCGCGCCGAAGCTCTGCTGGAAGCGGCGGAGGCGATCGCGCTGGAGCTCGGCGGCGTGCGGTACGTCACCCTGGCCGCGGTCACCGAGCGGGCCGGCCTGCACCGCACCGGGGTGCGGCGGTATTACGCCAGCAAGGAAGAGCTGTTTCTGGAACTGGCCGAGCGGGGCTGGGGCCAGTGGCGTGACGCGATCAAGGCCGAGGCCGGTGAACGCACGGGCCTCGGGCCCGCGCAGACCGCCGCGGTGGTCAGCGGGACCCTCGCCTCACTACCGGTGTTCTGCGACCTGCTGACCCATGTCCCGTTGCATCTCGAAGGCGACGTGGACATCGAACGGGCCCGCCGGTACAAAACCAACGCCTTCGCCGCCCACGACGAGATGGCCGCCGTACTGGACCGCGCGAGCAGCCTGACGGCTGAGCAGATCGTCAACCTGCTGGCGGTAGCGGTCGTGCTGGCCGCCGGCTTCTGGCAGCTGTCCCATCCGACCCCGACCCTTGCGGAGTTGTACAAGCAGGTGCCGGCCTGGGGCCACGCCGCCCTCGACTTCACACCGCGACTCGACCACCTGCTCAAGACCTTCGCGACCGGCCTCACGGCGACCGGCCTCACAGCGACCGGACTCACGGAGACGACCACCCCGGCTGATGCGAGCTAGCGCTCCGGGCCGTGCCGGCCGTGACCGCCTCCAACCGGCGTAGCCAGGTGCAAGTGGGGGCGCGTAGGCAGGGGGTGCCTCGTTCTTGCCCGGGTGGGACCGGCAGCGGATCATTCGCGCATGAGACCCGAAGTCAGAGCCTTCGTAGCCGTCGGTTCCCTACCCGACCGCATGCGGACGAGGGCGAGGTCGACCGGCGTTTCAAGCAGCTCGAAGCCATCTCCCGGGCCGTCACGGCCGAGGAAGCGGAGGCTCTGGCCGGCTGAAGCCCTGAGATGATCACACAAGGCACAAAGGTCACAGGCCGCTGTGAGCGATGCGGCGGCGTACGGACAAGCGACATCGGCCAGTTCATCGAACATGGCCGGCTGAGCTGGGGCAGCGATGGCAGGTGTGACGACTGCCGCGACGGGTGGTGCGAGCAGGACAGCGGCCCGGTGACTCCCGAATACATCCGCCAGGCCCTGCTACAGGCCCACGGCCCGGCCCAGCTTCGACTGACGGAAGAAAAGCCGCGCCTCGCCCTGGTGATGAAGGCCTTGCGCGAAGCACAGGAGCTGACCTTGGGCGAGGCGCGCGCACGCGCCGCCCAACTCGCCGCATCCGGTCTCGTCGGCACGCTCGTGGAGATGGAGTTCCTGGCCATCCACCTTCGGGAACAAGCCGTCGCGGTGGCAGTCGATCTCCATACCGAGTGACTGCCTTCCCCACTCCGTGACGCTCGACCCGGCATCAAGGCGAGCGGGGTGTCGCACCACAATCTCCTCGGGCACCTTCCCCTCGTCGATGACGAGGGCTCGGCTACGAGGGGTCGGCCACCGGCGAGATGGGTGGCTGTCTTCCAGCCGGGCCGACGACCCGCCTCCCGAGCGGCCCGCCGGATGTCCTTGAGCTCGCCCATCTCCGCACGATCGTCGCGGACCAATGCGTGTCGCGAGACCGGAGGCCCTGCCGCCCGCTAGGACGACAGGGCCTCTGAGCTGCTGCTTCTATGTGCCCCCGGCAGGATTCGAACCTGCGACACCCGCTTTAGGAGTGGGATCGAATCCTTGCCGGGTGGTGCCTGGCCCTGCCGCGTAGTGCTGTCTTGCCTGATCAGGACCACGCGGCACGACGGCCAGTCCAATCTGTGACTGCTCTTCATATGCCGTCCGCTCACGCAGTGCTCACGCATTCGGCACTTCTGACCCAGCAGTCGTGGTGACGAGAGAGGGCCGGTGGCCCTCCCCCCGGGGGGGGAGCGATCCATTGAACCCACCCCTGACAAACCTTCAGGTCATTACACTCACAGAACTCGCACTGATCGGCAGGGATACCGAAGCCCAGCGGGTTCGGGCGGGTTGCGCACATCAGGCAATGCGAGTACTGCTGGCACGGATGTTGAGCGGGGGACTGGTGACTGCGATCACTGGGCCGGGGGAGCCGTCCGTTGTGATGGGAATCGGCGAGACGGGTAGAGCAGCGGCCCACTTCGTCCTGGAGTACCTGTCGGGTGGTAGGCACCCTAGACAAGAGTTCTTGCGCCCAGCGGCGCCGTTCGTCGTCCTTCTGCACCGGCGTTCCATCCTGTTGTCATCCGCTGTCGTACCCTCCGCCGAGCGAATTAGCGACGACACGCTCGTTTCGGAACTGGTGTCACACTTTTCTGCCGCGGCCCTCGAAGCCGACGACATCGCACTTGCCCAACTGATGAGCTGGTCCAGTCAGGTATGGGCGGGACGCCGGTATGACGTGTTCGACTCCGGCCAGTCGCTACCGCCCACCCTCATGCACCAGCTGTCTGAGCTGCTCCACACCACGCCATCGCCGGTGATGCTGCAGGCGACCGGAACCGCACTGCTCCACCGGGTGTCGAAGGAGCTGCATACCTGTGCCGACTACCATGCCAATATTGATAAGTCCGTGACAGCCGAGCTCTTCCTGAAGCCGGTTGCGGCCGTTCTGGAAGGTCTCGCTGTCGGCGCCGCCGATGATCGGGGACTGCTGTCCCACACGCCTGAGGAGCTGGTCACTCAGGCCGCTGGTAAGGGGGGTGCGAAGTCGCACCCCATCGACCCGAACAGCGCACGCTGGAGGCGGTTGGTCCAGGCAACGGCAGACATCGCGGACCAGGTCCGGCGAATCATGGAGTTGGCGGCGATCTTCCGATGGCGCCAGCCTGAAATCCCGCCCCTGGAGAGTCTCGACTGCTCGGAGCTCGACCCAGCCCTCGTCCCCGTACTGGGAGCCGCCCTCCACGTGAGCACGGACCCCGGGGCCCCGCGGATGTCACAAGGGAAATCAGTGCTGGCCGAGATCGCTGCCGAGGCGCTCGCCGAGGCTGATCCGCAAAGTCGGCACCATGTTGCCGTTGCCGTTCGGTTTTCCGGGCTCGCCCCGCAGATCCTGGAACCCGCTTTGGCACCCCTCGAGCGGTTACGGCTGCGTACCCAAGAGTTGATGCAGAACGTGGGCAGCGCTGGCGCTGACGTGCTTGGGCCACTGGGATCGATGGTCACCGACGCCCTGGCCCGGGGTGACCTGGAAGAAGCCGAACAAGGTGTCGAGCTGCTTTCGGAGGCGCGTGCGGAGCTCGACATCGCCCTCGGTCTCGAACGTGCGCGGGCGGCACTGAGCCGACAGACCATATCCGATACGGCAGCCGAGCTGGATCTGCGTACCGCGGACATGCACCTCGCGAACGGTGACGCCGAGGCGGCCGCGACATATCTGCAATTTGCCGAGGATCGCATCCACGGCCGAACTGGCATCAAAACGGCCGATGGTGAAGCGACAGCATCTGCGGAAGCGGATCCGGGCGAGTCGCGGAAGGCAGACACGCCTCGTAAGGTCTCGGAGCACAACGAAGCGGATGAGCTCTTGACCCTGTTGGTGCATCCTGCCCACAGAGGGAATGATCACAGTTCCGATGGTTCCAGGCCGGAAACCGGGTCCGCTCACCCCGCCGATCCCGCGCGTCCCGTCTCTCCTCCTCGTGACGAGGTACTGGCCACGGTGGTCCTGAGCGGTTTCCAGTTCGATGCCACGCCCGAGGCCCGCAGCAGTGCCGAGACTGCACTCCGCGCTCTGAGCGAATCAGGCGCCTACGAGACGGTGACCCGAGTCGGCCGTCAGCTGACGCACTTGAACCCTGGTACCGCGGCGGACCTGCTCGAATCCTCGGTGGCCAGATTTCCTCCAGTGGCGCGACCAGTCATCTGGCAATTGCTGGAGCAGGCACTACGCGCGAGCGGTCAGCACACACGGGCCGACGAAGTCTTCCGCCAGGGGCATCCGCCGCTGCCTCCGCCAGAGCTGCGTGATGCCATTCCCGTCGCCGACGTGACACTCGCCCCCCGTCTCTGGCCACTGATCGGCGCAGCGCTCGGCCGCCCCGATCTCGCCGAAGCAGCACGGGCAGCTGACGAGAACGACGCACCGAGAGCTGCGGCGGCGTTCAGTGCCGCTAGCCGGGCTGGGGCCCGGACAGCGCTCGGGCTCGCCATCGGCTGGTCCGTCGTCGCTGGCTCCCCAGCCGCGGGCCTGGACCTGTATCGGGAGGTCGGGTCACGGCAGTACCTGAATGCCTCGGCGGTCTGGAACATCGCTTGCGCCTATGCCGCCGTTGGCGCTGATGAACTCGCTGTTGAGTCCCTCCGGGTCATGGCCAGGGTGCTCCCGGGCCGGCCGGCTCAGGCACAGAAGGATGCCGCGGACCGCTTCTGCGCTCGGCTCGGTCTTCTCTCTCCCTTCGCTGCAGCGGTGGCCCGGCGCGAGCCCGCTCTCGCGATATCCGGGGAACAAACAAGGGAGTCACTGGCCAAGCAGATGTACGAGCGCGGTGAGGTGAACGAGGCCGCACGTGAGCTCGAGGAACTGCTCCACGACAACCCGTCGTCACCGGGCGCGTTCCTGATGCTTCGTATCTGCCGTGAGCTGGGCGATCTGCCACGGGCGGAAGCCGTCGTGCAGCGCATCGCTATGACGCGTGGCGCCCTGAACTGGCGACATCACATCGAACTTGCCCGTACCGCCCTCGACAGCCGCTGCGCCGACTACACAGTGGCGCGCCGAGAGCTGGATCGTGCCCGTGAGCTGAAAGCGACGGACAACTGGACTGGCCCCTTGGAGCAGCGGCTCCGGGAAGCTCGTGTAGTTGCGCCGTCGACAACCGGTACCCTCACCCGTTCCACGCCACCGCGAACTGACGACCCTAGCTCGTCGAACGGGCAGGACCACGGCGCAAGTCTGCGCGACGGGGGACTGCTGGAGCTGCTACACGAGGCCCGCACCGGCCTCCCACACGGCGCCACGACCCTCACCGCGGTTGTGGGTCGACTACGGGCCGTGTCGTCAACCGTGCCGCGCGGTGATGCCCTAGGCACTCTTCTGGACGATGTCGTCGCAAGCCATGACGACTACCTCGTCCGAGAGGTCGCGCACTGGCTCTTGGACGTCGGACAGCCCACCGAGGCCCTTCGTGTTGTGGAGCGCTGCTTCCCGTGGGCGGCGCCCGAGAAAGTCCCCCGGCTGATCCACCTGCGCGACCGGGCGGCCGTGGCTGCCGGGGTCCCGCTTGCCGGACTGCACCCACCCGGTGCTCCGCGACTGCGGCGCGCGGAGCCGCCTGCACCCGCCAGGCGGCTTGCCCTGCCAACGCACCAGGGGAACATCACAGGACCGTTGGCGACCCAACCCACGATCCGGGCGGCGCAGCAGCCGCCGCCCGGATCGCCTGTCGACTACGTGGCCGACGCGTGGACGGCAGCTGCCCGCGAGCACCCAGTCGCGCTCAGCAACGCGCTCGGATGTCTTGTCATCGCAGGTCGCCCGGAGGAGGCGCTGCTGCTGCACGACGAGCTCGCCGATACTCTGTGGTTAACGGCCGGTGCTGCGTGGAACCTCGGCTGCGCCTACGCAGCGACAGGGCGTCTGGAGGCTGCCGCTTCCAGCTTCGAGTACTTCGCCACGGTATCGTCGCGTCGCTTCGATCCCAGCCAGACGGCGGCCCTGCGGGGCATGTTCGCCTCGGTAGGCAGGTCCATGCCGACGCCTGCCGTCCGCAGTCCCGTCCCGATGCCGCGGGGAATGCGATACGGGACGCCGACCGCCACGGCCCAGTTGCCGCACACGGGTTTCACCTCGGCACCCGACAGGCTGGGGACACACTCCACCCTGTCGTCTGGCTGGCTCCAGCCGTCGCACGAACTGACCGAGGCAGAGTCCAACGCAGCTCAGCGCATCGCGCAGTGCCTCAGCGCACCGAGTGGTCACAATTTCCGGTTGGCCTCCGACGC
Organism: Streptomyces sp. NPDC057617; assembly: GCF_042800555.1. Lineage (NCBI taxonomy): Bacteria > Bacillati > Actinomycetota > Actinomycetes > Kitasatosporales > Streptomycetaceae > Streptomyces > Streptomyces sp. NPDC057617. Next base: position 39,070 of record NZ_JBHVGV010000010.1, read on the forward strand.
GGCGCGCCGGGCCATGCGTGCAGGCGGCACCCAGGCCGCGGGCCGGTACGTGGCCACCATGCGCGAGCTGTTCTCCCTCCAGCCCGAACCCCAACCCGACACCGCTGCGTCCATGGCCATGGTGCTGGAGACGGCCGAACGGTATGAGAATGCTTGGGAACTGCTGACGGAGTGGATCGGCCGCACCAGGGCGGACTCGGAGTTACTTGCCCCTGCCGTTCGCGTTGCCCGCGTATTGCATCGTGCCCAGGAGCTCTGGGATTTGCTGCTGCCGTACGACTCGCCGGACGCCGGGTTCGAGCTGCACCTGAACCTGGCCAAGTTGGCCCAACTTTTGAAGCGCAACGGTGATCTGGTCCGGCATGCCGATCTGGCGCTGCAACGAAACCCCACCTGCGCCGAGGCCGCGATCCTGCGCAACTCGGTGAGTGGTCTTCCCAGGCGTGATCATCAGCAGGCGACCAGTCTCCGGCAGCGGATCGCCGCGAACAAGATCACCCGGCAGCAGGCAATCGCGATGGTCGAGGCCGAGTACGGTCCGACCCTCGCTGTCCTGCGAGTGCAGGCCCTCGCCCGTTTCCAGCCGGCCACGAGCCGCAAGGGGCTCGAGCGCCATCTGGGCGATCACCATAAAATCGACGCAGCGGCGCTGCTGGCCGCGGCTGAAGAGGAGGACTGGGAGCTCGCCTCGGACCACGCCTGGAAGCTACTGGACAAGGAGCCGCGTGACGCGCAGGTCGCCCGGGTGGCGGCGGACTGCCTGATCGAGGCTAAGCGGGATGAAGAGGTACGGACAGTGGCGGCCTTGGTCGGACCGCCTGACGTACGCCGTGACATCCTCGTCCGTCTGGCGTGCGCCAGGGGGGACTACACCGAAGCCGTGCGTCTGCTCTCCGGGGTCCGTGAGTGGTACGCCCACCGGAATTCGCTTCTCGCGCACGCGGGACTCCTGGCGGAAGCGGACATGGGGGCCAGCCCCGCGGACGCTGTGCAGCTGCTCCTGCTCCATGCGCGGCTGACGCCCCGGAGCGAGACCTTGGCCGCGCTCGCCGCCATCCTGGCCGATCGTGCCGGACGCGGTGAACTCGTCGATGAGGCAGTCGAGTTGCTGCGCCGTACGGACTTGCCCCCCATGGATATCCTGGTGGACAGTGCTCTGTCGGCTCAGGTGCCAGAGGCGCTCAATGGCCCCGTGCCGCCGTTGAACCGAGACCAGCTGCAACGGGTCGCGGACCATCTGCATGAGGATCCTGCGCGGCTCATCCGATTCTTGCGGGCGCAGTACACCCGTGCTGGGGGGAGCGCGGGCCGTCACGACGAGGAGGTGTCACGCGCGCTGCTCCTCGGCCGAGCTCTCGACTCCGAAGGCATGCTGGCATCGGCGGTTGAAGCCCACCGAGAAGCTCAGCGTGCGGGCGGCGACCCGTCCGAGATTCTGCAGCAGCTGACGGATCTGTGTACGCAGTGGAGGTTCGGCGATCCGGTAGTAGACGCAGAACAATTGCTGGCCGGTGATGTTCCGACCGAGCACAAGGTCGGCACGGAGATTGCTCCGGAGGCCGCCGCGCTGGTTTCACAGGCGGCGGAGTGCACACCGGGCCCTGCGCTCGCCGAGCACCTCGAACACGTAACCGCAGCGTTGAGCGCCTGTGCATCAGGGCTGGACGTCCTCCTGTGCGAGCGGATAGGGCAGTCGTGGCAGAGGCAGCTGTCCCTCATCCTGCAGTCGGACGACCGAAAGCAATCGGCGAGCACGTCCTTGGAAACCCACGATCGGGATGTCCATGCGGCGATCAGGAAGGGTGACTCTCAGACACAGGAATTCGCCTCCCTGCTATTGCGAGAACAGGCCCACCTCGTCCAGTCCCTACTGCGCGGGCTCTGGGATGCCGCGGGCCGGGAACGGCTGCGCACAGATGCGGCGGCTACAGGCCCGCTGAGCTGGCGTGCTCACAAGGCCACGAGGCTTGAGGGAGGGCCGGTGGAGGTGCAGCTGGAGCTCCGCGCGGGGTCGGAGGTGCTCAGCGGTGTCACCGTCCAGGTGCGGGGAACAGACGTGGGCAAGGTCATCGGCAACATGGAGGCTGGCACCGTCACTTCCTTCTTCCTTGTTGTCCAGGACGATGCCACGCGACTCACCGTGCACGCCGAGGGCACCCTGCCCGACCAGCGACTCGGCGGGGCTAAGGACTGCGTGGTGAAGGTTAGGTCGATCACTCGCCAGGAACGCCTGGTGTCTCGGTTCCGCCCCGGTGATCCCGTCACCGCCGGGATGTTCGTCGGACGCGCCGGAGAACTGGACAGACTGAGGGCCGCGTATGGCGATGCTTGGCACGACTCCGTTCCGCTGCTCTTTATGACGGGCTCGCGCAGGGCAGGCAAGACCTCACTCATCCGCCAGATCACCCGGCTTCGGGGAGGAGCGCCGGAGGCACTGCTCCCACCGGACCGATGGCGTATCCCGCGGGTCTTTCCGGTGCTACTCGACGGCCAGTCGGTAGATCCGGGCAGTGACCCGCTCCTCACCTGGATCGCGAAGGAGGTCCGCGACCGGGTGGAAGAGTTCTACGAGCCAGAGCCGGCCGACATCGGCCTTCCGGGGGGCCCGCACGCGGTCGACTTTCGGCGCTGGTGGCGCGCAGCGCGCCGGGTGGTATGGCCACAGGCTCAGGTGGGATTGCTCCTGATCGTCGACGAACTACAGGAACTACTGCGGCGTTACGACGATCGGGAGAGCCTGGCTAGGACCCTGGGCGATCTGCGTCGGCTGAGGCAGGACGGGACGCTTGCACTGCTGTTTAGCGGTTCGTGCACCACCGCCCAGCTGCAGGAGCAGGTAGCCGGAACGCTCTCCCAGCAGGACTTCTCGCGCCCGCTGGAGATTGGCCCGCTGGACAGGCAAGCGACCCTGCAGGTTGTCCACCAGGGTTTTTCGGGTACTGACGTGGAAGTTCTTTCGTCTGCGGCGGAGTTGGTTTTCAGGCACACCTCCGGGCACCCCCACCATGTTCACATGGTGGGTCAGCGGCTCAGCGAGCTCCTCGAAGCGAATAACCGCACCGTTATCGACACTGGCCTGGTGGACGATGCTTTTGATTGGGTGTCACGGCAGGACGAGGCCGTACGAGGCATCATCGACCCGTACACAAACGGTGAGGACTCTCTGGAACTGCTGTTCCGGATCGCCCAGGAGCTGGACGCGAATCCTGATGAAGCTGCGGTACGTGGCGCTCTGATTGACGATTCACACAAGCGTCGACTCGACGACTACCTCGACTACGGCTTACTCGTCCGTGACGGAGCCAATCTCACCTGGGCCAACAGTGTCGTCGAGAGCTGGCTGCGCAATCAGAACGCGCCGTGGGAAGACGGCTCCCAGGGCCTGTACGAGCACGAAAAGGATCTGCGTCCCCATTATCAGGTCACGCGCCGCTACGAGTCCTCCCTGACCAGTGCGTGCGACGTGCAGCAATCCACCTCACCCGGCGTCACTTTTGTCGCCAGGCACTATCCGGAGGCGCCTCAGGCCATGCTGAGCGAGATCCGCGAACTCCTGAGCGACACTTCGTCCCCCTCGGTGTCGGGACTACCGGACCGGTGGAAGCAGAACGGCAGCTGGCTAATCCACCGGAAGATCGTCGGAAGCTCGCTGACGGCCCGCTTGACGGGGAGCGCCCAGATCGACCACTGGGCTGCGACGAGGCTGATTCTTTCAGCCTGCGACACCGTTGCGCAGGTGTGGGAAACCCATGGGATGTCGCACGGGGACATCCGTCCCGGCAATCTGATCGTGGCCGACGGGAGGGAAGACGACGAGCTGTACGTGGTCGGATGGGGACACGGCAGTATCAGCAGCCATGGCCGGGTGCGGCCCCTACTGCGTGCGGTCCGGTCCCTCTACTATCCGGACACCTGGCTAACCGGCCGCACACTGGGCCAGGGGGACGATGCCTTTGCCCTGTCCGCGGTCCTCTATCAGCTTCTCGATCGCGATCAGCGGCTGCCGTGGGACGAGTCGAACCTCGGGGATTGGGAGAACTACCGGCTGGCGCTGCACCACGCACCGCCCTCACTGCGGGCGATTCTGCATCTCGCGTTGGGAAACCCTTCGCACCGATACAGATCCGCGCATGAGCTGGCCGAGGAGCTGAGGCGGGTGTTGCCTCAAGAGATCGCGATCCCCGAGCCTCGCCCTGCGCTCGCACTGACCGTCAATCAGACCAACAACTCCACCAGTCACGCATCCAACAAAGCGATCGCATCCTCGGAGGCACGTATGTCAAGCGGCAAGTACGAGATCTCGGCGCCGGTCACTGGATCGGTGATCGGCGAAGGCAACGACAACAGCAACAACAGCTCTTCCTACACTGGGGACACCATTGCCGCCGGGGCCGCCGGCGAGGACCTCAGCGCTTTGGTGGCCCGACTGAGGGAAGAACTCGACCGTCTCCGCCAGGATATGCCGCCCGGCGACGCACGGGACGTCGACGCCAGCGTCGAGGGTCTCGCCGAGGAAGCCGAGAGCGAGCAGCCCAACACCAGCCGTATCCGCCGCTTGGCGAGCCTCGCCCGCGACATTCTGGACTCAGTCAGCGGTGCCGCTGCGGCCGTTGCCGCGCTCCAGACGATCACCGACGTCTTCGGAAGCTGACCCAGTAATATAAGGGCCCCATCCAGTAGGCAGCTGGGGTGCCAGCGCCGGGTTCCGCGTCCAAGTGGAAGCGGAACCCAGCGCACGGTGCAACTGGATGTGCCAGCTACATCTCGCCGACCGCGCGAAGAGTAGGGCGATCGGTTCCTCCACTTGCACTTTCAAGGCAGGAAGTGATCGCCTGTTGGAGTTTCTGAAGTACGGTTACGATGTCGGGTTCATGCAGGGATGCCAGCTCACACCACGCCCCGTGGGGATTTCGTTGAGCACGAGACTTTCGAGTCCTTTGTGGCGACCGCACCGACAGCTGGACTCGGAAAAAGCCTCGACGAGGTCGTCCGCGTCATCAGAGATGACGATGAAGTTCTCGCCCTGCTTGCCAACGAGATCGGCGTCCCTGTTAATTACTTGAAGGAATTGGATGGCGCGCCCAATCTAAGCAGTCCAGTCGAACTGGATGCCAGGGAGTTCGGCTCCTACGCTCGCTCAGGCGGTTGGATCTTCAGGCTCATGGTCGCCCGCAGCGTCACGCCAGGAAGTGATCGCAACCGCGCAAGTCATTCAGATGGGGACGGGCCATCGATCGAGCCGAAGGTTTCTGCTCGCCAGTTCGCTCTTCTTGCAGGAACCACCGCTGCACGGGTGGTGCGCTTCTACCGCGCTTGGGAAAGGGCGGCCGAGGCTGGCCTCGCCCCTAGCGCCGCGACCCCGCGTCCCGGCCAGGCTGTCGAGCTTCCGGCCTCGGACGAGTGGGCTGAGTACTTCACCAAGTACGAGCAGTCGACTCCCCGGCGGGAGAGCATCGCCCAGCAGGCAGAGGCGGCCGGAACCAGTTACACAGAAGCAGTAAAGGTTGCCAAGAATCCTGCGGCAATGCGCACCGCGTTCCTAGGTGACCACAAGACCGCGGATGCAGCCCACAAGGCGCTCATGGACCGCCTGAAGGACGACATCGACCTCCAGGCGGCGATGGCTCGTACCATCGCAAAGGCGCCTGAACTCCGAAAGGCTGTCACTGCGGAGAGCAAGAAGTCGGAGCAGATCGAATACATTCGCAGCGTGGCAGTCGAGGGCAAAATTAAGACGCCGGCAGGAGAAATTCTGGAGGTACCTCCAGCCCTCAAGGCCACGGCACAGCGGCACTTCACTGTCTTGGAGTCCGCAGACGACAACATTCCTCCGGAATCGGCCACAGAGGCGTATGGCGCTGTTCAACAACTCATTTCCGAGGCGATCGAAGGTGACCCAGAAATCCAGCTACGCGAGCGGCGGGCGAGGCTTTACAGCCGCCTCCAGCGGGCCGCTAAGGCATTTGAAGATGTTGACCCTGAAAATGCCGCCATGACGCCTCCTCCAAGACTCGACGGATGAGGCCAGGAGCGGTGTCGAGTCCGTTGAGTGTAGAACGTAGAGATGAGCTGAGAGAGTTGACCAGAACTGCGTTGCCGTCAGATGTGCTCATTTCTACGCCTCCAGCCACCGGTCGAGAAGCGTAATTCGCTTCAACAGGGTTTCCAAGGTGGCATTCTTTGCAGTATCGCCGAAGTGCCTGTTGAGTTCAGCGTGGATGTATTCGTGGGGCTTGTTGGCCACAATCGAGTAGCGGCCAACCTTGCGGCGAAGCAGGCGCCGCACATCGTGCTTTTGGTCTGCCAGAGGGGCCTGGTCGGTTTCAACCGGGCGCTGCGTGGGAGCGGCGGTGCCAGCTCCGGCTGTCCTGAGGATCAGCGCGACATACTCCGGAGTTGTCCCTCTGGGAGCTGAACCTGCTCTGTTCATGACGCTCTTGGCGTAGTTCATCTCCTCGGGGGTGATGGATTCGCCACTCACGATGGTCGTGTGGTGCACGGCCTGGGAGGACCCGACGGTCTCAAAGGCCGGGAGGAGGGACAACGGCTCGTCAGGATCGCCGCCGAGCGGGGACATCGAGTCGAGGCCATCGGGATGCACGCGCTGAACCGCCACACCCACACCCCGCCGCTGGTGCGGTTCCTCACCGAACTGTCCCGCGCCCAGTGCGCGCAGGTCACCGTCTTCGACTGGGGCGCCGCAGCAGCGATGCCGTTCCTTCCACGTTTGCGGTACGGCCGGACCGTGCTGGCCTCAGCACGTTGGCGGCTGGAAGCGTCCGAACTGCCCGGCCATGCCAGTCCTCGGGCCGAGTGGGACGCCGCGCTCGCCGACTGGCGTGCCCGGCGGAGGCTGCCGCGCCGCGTCCATCTCGTTGAGGACGATCGAAGTCTCTTCCTCGACCTCGACGAGGCCGGCCACCGTGCGCTCCTGCGCCAGCACCTCGACCGTTCGCGCCTGGCCGTGCTCGTCGAGGCCCCGGAACCAGAGGCGTACGGCTGGTGCGGAGGGCGAGCCCACGAGGTCGTAGTTCCGCTCAAGGCAACCCGACCGCCGGCGTGGCCGCCGCTGCCCACCCCCAGCCGGGCCCGTGCCCTGTCTGCGGCCCAGATGCAGACGCCTGCCGCGTCCTCGGTTCTTTTGGCCGCCCTGTACGGCGATCCCCGCCGCCAAGGTGCCTTACTCTCCCGGCATTTGCCCGGCCTCCTCGAACAACTCGGCAACCCGCCGTGGTGGTTCATCCGCTACCGCGACCCGGACCAGCACCTTCGCGTACGCATCGCCCTCCCCGACCCGGAAGTTTTCGCCGACACGGCCCGAACGGTGAGCGCCTGGGCCGACGAGCTACGAAGCATCGGCCTGCTGGCCGATCTGCGCTATCCCACCTCCTACTGGGAGATGGGCCGCTGGGGCTCCGGCGCCGCATGGGAGGCGGCTGAGGAGGTCTTCCGGGCGGACTCGCGCGCCGTCCTGGCCCAGCTCACTCATCCTCAGCACCCTGGACCGCGCACGCTGGTGGTGGCGCACACCGTCGCTATCGCCTCCGGGTTCCTCGGCGGCACCGCAGCCGGGATGCAGTGGCTGATCGACCACATCCCTCCGAAAGCCCCCGCTCTCGTTCCGCGCCCGCAGTTCATCGACGCCGTACGGCTCGCCGACCCGTACGACGACTGGGCGGCGCTGCGCCATGTCCCGCGCGGGACGGCATCGTGTCGGGATGGGCTGACCGGGATACGGCGCTCGCCAGGTATCGGCCGCACCTGCCTGGCCCGGACACCCAAGGCATCGCCGTCGACGATGTCCTGACCTCCCTGCTGCACGTCCACTTCGTGCGCCACGTCGCAGTGAACTTCCCGGAGGAAGAGGTGTGCCTCTACCTGCCGCGCGCCGCCGCCTTGGCCTGGACCGCCCGCACCCGTGGGAGGGCCTCGTGACCGCTCACCCCACGCTCGGCCTGGTCCACGCCATCGCCACCCGGCTCGCCGACCCCGACAACGTGCCCCTCGGCTCCAGGCTGCTGTCCTCGGACCGGCAGCATCTTGCTTACGGCCCGCCCGGAATCGAGCTTCTGCACATCGAGCTGGCCGCTAACGGCCGCGGCCCGTGGCACCGCGCCCACGACTGGCTCACCGCCGCCTCCCGGCAGCCGCTTACCAGCGGCTCGGACAGCCACCCGTTCTACGGAGTGCCCGCCTTCGCCCACGCCCTGAGCTGCGCCGCCGACCACCTTCCCGGCTCCTACCAGCGCGCCCTCGACGCGATGGACGGACAGATCGCAGTCGACGTCGGACGCCTGCCTCAGCTCGCCGAGTTCGACGCCATCCGGGGCCTCACCGGATACGGCGCCTACCTACTGCGCCGAGACCTCAGCAGCTCCACGATGCGCGCCGTTCTCGACTACTGCGTGCGCCTCACCGAACCGATCACCCACCACGGCGAGACCATGCCGGGCTGGTGGGCGGAGACCGGGCCCTCGGGCAGCCCGGACGACCGGTTCCCTGGAGGGCACGCCAACACCGGTATGGCGCACGGCATCGGCGGCGTGCTCGCGCTCCTGGCCCTCGCCGCTCGGAACGGCTTCCTCACCGACGGGCACCACGCAGCGCTGCGCACCATCCTGGCCTGGCTGGACCGCTGGAAGGAGAAGGCCGACGGCGGACCGGTCTGGCCGTACTGGGTCACTCAGGGCGAGCTGAGCAGGGGGCTTCTCGTCCCGTCAGTCCCCAGGCGGCCATCCTGGTGCTACGGCACCGCCGGCCTCGCCCGCACCCAGCAACTCGCGGCGCTCGCCCTCGGCGATGCCAGCCGCCAGATGGACGCGGAGAACGCGCTCGTGGCCGCTCTCACCGATCCCGAGCAGCTGAAGGCCACGACGGACAACGGCCTCTGCCATGGGTTCGCCGGCCTCGCCCACGCTGCCGCGCGTACGGCCGATGACGGTCACCCCTCGACCGTGGGAAGACTCCGCGCCGCGCTCCCGGCCCTCCTGGCTGCTGCCACCCCTCCGGGCACCGACCCCGAACTCATGGCCACAGCGCTCATCCAGGACGAGAAAGTCGGCCCCGGCCCACTCGACAGCGCCGTCGGCATAGCCCTGGCCCTCCTTGCGCCCAGCACCGCCGCATCACCCCAGTCCGCCTGGGATGCATGCCTCCTCATCGCTTGATGCACCGACCGAAGGACCTCTATGCCTCCCGACCGCTGGCAGCAGCACAACATCAGAGATCAACTCTCCGTCCGCTCACGCAAACGGCCCCGGACGAGGAGTCCGAGGCCGAGTAGAACCCTTCCCTGGGGGAGAAAACCCAGTTCAGAGCGCTAATGCGTTGTGCCCCCGGCAGGATTCGAACCTGCGACACCCGCTTTAGGAGAGCGGTGCTCTATCCCCTGAGCTACGAAGGCGAGGACCTGGATTGGCCTCTCACAGAGTAGCGGATGTGGCGCGTGGAGCGCTTACCGCTGTAGGGAGTGGTAGAAGGTCAGGTGGTGCTGGGCCGCCGTGTGCCAGGTGTGGTGGGCGGCGAGTTCTTGGCCTGCTGCGCGGCGGGCGGGGGCGTCGGTCGTGAGGGCTGTGGCGAGTTCGGTGGCCAGGGAGTGGGGGGTGGTGGCGAAGCGGGCCGCGGGGGTGAAGACCTCCCGCAGGACCGGGAGGTCGCGGACGACCAGGGGGACTCCGGCGGCCAGGGCTTCCATCGCCGCCAGGCCGAAGCCCTCCTTGGCGGACGGGAACGCGAAGGCGGCCGCGGCGGCGACGAGCGGGGGGAGGTCGGGGTCGGGGACCTGGCCCAGTACGAGTGGCTCGACGCCCAGTTCGGCGGCGCGGGTCTCCCAGCGGGAGCGGTAGTCGCGGTAGTCGAAGAGGGTCTCGCCTCCCGCGATCACCAGCCGTACGTCGGGATGCTCGGCGCGCAGGAGTGCGTACGCCTCCAGGAGGTCCAGGGAGCCCTTGCGGGGCTCGATTCCGCCGACCGTGAGCACATAGCGGCCCAGGCGGGCGCGCCAGGCGTCGCGGGCCGCCGGGTCGGTGGTGGCGAAGCGGTGGTGGTCCACGCCGTTGGGGATGACCTCCGCCGCCAGGCCCCAGCCCTCGGCGAGTTCGTCCGCGACAGACCGGGACACGCAGATATGGGCGTACGGCTCGACGATGGCCCGTTCGTGGCAGGCGGCGAGTTCGGGCGTGGTGAAGTGGTCGAGGTGGTGGACGGTACGGACGCAGCGGCCCACCGCGTTGGCGCTGATGCAGTCCTGGGCGTGGACGACGTCGTACGGGGACGGGTCGAAGGCGTCGCGCAAGGTGGCGATGGAGCGCAGGATGCGCTCGCCGACGGTCTCGGCCGCCGGCCCTTCCCGGAACGGCACGATCCGTACGCGTACGTCAGGGGCGACCGCGCGGAAGAAGCCGGAGTCGCCGCCCCGGCCCAGCGACCAGACGGTGACGTCCTCCCCCGCCGCGGCCAGCGCCTCCGCGAGCGCGAGCGTGTGCACGACACCGCCGCGCGGCTTGGTGGAGTAGCTCACCAGGGCAATCTTCATGAGGGAGCCCCACGGGTGGGGGAGGGGCGCCGCTCGGCGGGTGGCACGTGCTCGGGGGAGGAGCGAGGCCCCGGTGCGTACGGTTCCCGGGCGGTGCTCTCCGTACCGGTGCTCTCCGCGTTCGTGCTCGCCGTACCGGTGCTCTCGTGGGCGCTGTTTTCCCCGCCGGTCCTCTCCGTACCAGCTCTGCGGTGCCCGCGCCCGTACGGTTCCTGGGCGCCGCCCGCCGTTCTCAGCCCGCGGTACGCGTCGGGGCGGCGTTCGTCCAGGTGGCGCAGGACGCGACGGGCGCGGTCGATCTCGGCCGCGACGTCGACCTCGGCGACGGCCAGGCCCGCCTTGGCCCACGTCCGGGCGAGGATGTCGCCGCCCGGCCCGACGACCTTGGACTGGCCGAGGAACCGCATGCCGCCCATGGCGCCGGTCTGGTTGGAGGAGGCGAGGACGACCTGGTTCTCGGCGGCGCGCGCCTGGTCGTACAGGTCGAAGAGCTTGGCCTGCCGGTCCTGGGCCATGCGCGGGGCACGGTTGGTGATGCTGGTGGGCCACGCGGAGAGACAGGCGAGGATCTCGGCGCCGTCCAGGGCCAGGGAGCGCGCGGACTCGGGGAACGTCTTGTCGTAGTCGATCAGCATGCCGATCCGGCCCACCGGGGTGTCGAAGGCGGCGAAGCGGTCGCCCGGCGCGTAGGCCGCGACCTCCCCGGCCGGCAGGTGCACCTTGCGGTGGTGGCCGAGGACGCCGTCGCCGCTGACGCACACGGCGGCGTTGTAGCGCTCGTCGCCGCCGTCCTCGCAGTAGCCCACGCATACGACCATCTCGGCGGCGAGCCTGGCCACCCGGAGGATCAGCGGGTCGTCCGGCTTCAGAGCCGGGGGGAGTGCCTCGGGGTCGGGGTGGCGCAGATCGGCCAGATAGCCCCCGAGCGCGGCGTCGGGCAGGACGAGCAGCCCGGCGTCCGAGCGGCGCGCGTCCTCGATGAGTTTGCCGATGCGGGCGAGGTCGAACTCCAGGTCACGGCCGAAGTGGGCGGCGGCGGCCGCGATCCGGACTGCGCTCATCGGTCGTTCACCGCTCCTCGCTCGCTCCGCGGACGGCCTCGTACCTCGGCCGGCCACTGCGCTCCCTGCGTCGGGTTCACTCCTGTGGTCATCGGTCGTTCACCGCTCCTGTGACTGTGCTCGTCGGTCGTTGACCGCTCGTGCGACTGTGCTCATCAGCCGTTCACCGCTCCTGCGTACGTGTACGTCTCCGGGCGCCGGTCCCGCAGGTGGCCCATGGCGCGGCGCGCGGTCTCCAGGGCCTGGGCGACGTCGAGTTCGGCGATCGCCAGGCCGGGTTCGACACCGGTGTCGGCGAGGATGTCGCCGCCCGGGTCGACGACCTTGGCGCTGCCGACGAAGCGTAGCGACCCGAAGGTACCGGTCTGGTTCGCGGACACCCATACGATCTGGTTCTCCAGGGCGCGGGCCCGGTCGAAAAGATCGAAGCGGCGCTTCCAGCGGTCGTTGACCAGATCGGGGGCGGCGTTCGTGCGCGAGCCCGGCCAGGCGGAGACGACCACGCCGATCTCGGCGCCGTCCAGGGCCAGCGCGCGGGCGGACTCGGGGAAGGCCTTGTCGTAGCAGATCAGCATGCCGATCCGGCCGACCGGTGTGTCGAAGGCGTGGAAGCGGTCGCCGGACGCGTAGCTGGCGTCCTCGCCCAGCGGCTGGTGGACCTTGCGGTGATTGCCCAGCACCCCGTCGCCGTTGACGCAGACCACGCTGTTGTAGCGCCGTCCGTCCGTACCCGCCTCGCAGTAGCCGGCCACCACGGTCAACTCGCCCGCCAGCGCGGCCAGTCTGCGGATCTCGGGGCCGTCGGGCGCGAGCGGCGGCGGGCCCGCGTCCAGCGCGGTGTCGTTGTCGAGGCTGAGCAGATAGCCGCCCAGACAGGCCTCCGGCAGGGCGAGCAGCCGTACGCCCTCGGCCCTGGCCTCCTTGATCAGCCGTTCGGCGACGGCGAAGTCCTCTTCGAGGTCGCGGCCGAACCCGGCGGCGACGGCCGCCATACGCAGCGTGCTCATGCGGTCCCCATTCCGGTCACCGGGCCGGCGACCGCGTCTGTGATCTCTCCGTCCGGCCAGCGCAGCCCGACGCCTTGTCCCGTGGTCAGCTCCCCGCACACGGCGCCCGTGGCGGGCCCGGCGGGCAGCGGTACGGCGCCCGGTCCGTCCGTGGTGAGCATCGCGAAGCCGGGGAAGCAGGTGAGCCAGTCGCCCATGGCCGCGGCCGGCGGGCGGGGTACGGCGGCCATGTCGAGGACGGCGCCGCAGCCGCTCGCCTCGGCGAGCATGCCGAGGGTCCCGGCGATCCCGGCCATCGACACGTCCTTCGCCGCGGCGGGCCTGGCGGCGGCCACCGCCCCGGTCATCGCGCGGAGTTCGTCCGTACGGCGATGGGTGGACGAGTCCCACTGGCGGCCCCGGTAGCCCTCGCGCCAGCCGCCGCCGAGGTCCGCGGTCAGCCGTACGGCGTGCCCGGACCGTCCGCCGCCGCCGGGCACCGGACGGTCCGTGCGGCCGAGCGCGGTCACGGACAGGGCGGCCGGTACGCCGAGCTGGGTGTGGCCGCCGAGGACCGGCACGCCGTACGCCTCCGCGGCCCGCCGGAGTCCGGCGAGGATCCGGGCGGCGTGCGCGGCGTCCTTTGCGCCCACGGCGTCGAGCAGCCCGACCGGTGAAGCGCCCATCGCCGCGAGATCGTTGACATTGACGAGGACCGAGCACCAGCCCGCCCACTCGGGATCCCGTTCGACCATGGACGGCACGATCGCGTCGCACGCGGCGATCACGTCCGTACCGGGGACGACCGCGCCGTCGTCGCCGACGAATCCGGCGCCGCCGAGGGCGGCCCGCGTGTCCGCGGCCCAAGCGTCCCCGCGCGAGGCTCCGCCGACCGCTTCCCGGCCGCGCCGCCCTGCCGCTCCCCTGCGGAGGCCTCCCGCACCGCCCGCGGGCACCTCGCCCGCACCGCCTGCACCGCTCGCGAGTGCCCGTACCCCACCCGTACCACCCGCCCCGCCCTGGAACGCCGCGAGGAGCAGTCCCAGCGCGGACTTCGTGGCCGCCGCCTGTGCCGCGATCCGCCCGATCGGCCAGCGCATCAGCGTGTGCGGCGCCCCCGCGACCGTGATCGGGCGTACGGACCGCCAGCCGAGCCGCTGGAAGAGCGCCTCGTTGCGGGTCTGGACGGTCGCGTCGAACCGCAGGACGCCCGCGGCCTCCGCACGGGCGCAGGCCGCGCGGACCAGCGCCGCGCCGATACCGTGCGGCCCGCGTGCCCGGCGGGCCACGACAAGGCGGCTGCCCTGCCACCACCCGATGTCCGGACCGTCGCCGACCGGTCCGAGTCGTACGCCGCCCACCACCGTGCCGTCGTGGTCCTTGGCGACCAGCACGACGGTACGGGAGTCGGCGTCCCGGTCGTCCAGGTCATGGCCGGCGAAGAGACCCTGCTCGTGGACGAAGGTGTCCCGGCGCAGCCGGCGGTAGTCGGACAACTCGCCCGTGGAGCGGGCCTCTTCGATACGGAAGGCGGGCTGCCGCGCCAGGGTGCTGCGGTCGCCGAGCAGCGCCAGGATGTCGACCGGGAGGTCGGCCGTGACGTCGGCCGGGATGGCGGCCGTGCGCGGTGCGGCGGATCCGTCGAGGTACACGGCCGTCACCCGCCGGCCGTCTTCAGCACGCTGCACGCCCCGCAGGCAGCGCAGCCCGCCCGCTGGTCCGCGCCGCTCATCCCGGCCGCGCGCAGCTTCACCGCGACGCCCTCGGTGACGTACCGCAGCACCTCCGCGCTCGGCGCCCCGATCCCGTCGCGGGCCGCGAGCGTGCCGCGCATCGGACGGAACGGGACGACGAACGGATAGACACCCCGGTCGATCAGCCTTCCCGCGCCCGCGATCAGCTCGTCCGGGTCCTCGCCGAGGCCGACGAGCAGATACGTGGAGACACGGTTGGGCCCGAAGACCCGCGCCGCCTCGTCCCACGCGGCCTCGTACTCGGCCATCGGCACGGTCGACTTGCCGGGCATCCAGCGGCGGCGCACCTCGTCGTCGAGGGACTCCACATGGATGCCGATCGCCGTCGTCCCCGCGTCGCGCAGTGCGCGGATCCACGCCAGGTCGCCGGGCGGTTCGCACTGCACCTGGACGGGCAGGCCGGGCACCGCCTGGAGCACCGCGCGGACCGACCGTACGAGAGTGCGGGCGCCCCGGTCGGGACCCGCGGTGGTGCCGGTGGTCATGACCATCTGCCGGACGCCGTCGAGCCGTACCGCCGCCTCGGCCACCTCGGCGAGCTGCGCCGGGGTCTTGGCGGCGACCGTCGCACCGGAGCGCAGGGACTCCTCGATGGTGCAGAACCGGCAGCGGTCGGACTCGGCGTAGCGGACGCAGGTCTGTACGACGGTCGTGGCGAGCACATCGGAACCGTGCAGCCGGGCGATCTCCTCGTACCGGATGCCGTCGGCCGTCGTCAGGTCGTAGAACCTCGGCCGTCGTACGGGGGTGAGTGAGAGACCCGTGTCGGTGAGGGGCCCGGCCCCGTCGTCGAGCCAGACCCTGCCCTCGCGGACCGTGTAGGGGCTGGCGGGGTTGCGGGGCAGCGCGGCGTTGGCACCGTCGACGAGGACATGACCGTCGTCGCTGGGGCCCGCGCCGTCCGGCCGTTCGACCTCGACGTCCTGGCGGATGCCGTGCAGGGCGAGTTCGGCGCGGGTCATGATCCGCACATCCACCGCGGTGCTCGTCCGCGCGGTGTCCGCCGCCGCGGTGCCCGGCCCCGCCGTGTCCGCCCCCGACGTGCCGGTCCCCGCCCTGCTCGTCGCGGTACTCGTCGTACCGGTGCCAACGCTCACGACGTACCTCTCAGAGCTGGTAGGTGGAGTTGATGATGGCGCCCTTGCGGGCGTAGTGGATGATCGCGTCCTGGACGTCGAGGGGGTGGGTGGGGATGACGCCCTCGATCAGGTCCTCCTCGCGGGCGCCGTGCAGGGAGAGGCCGAAGCGGCAGCAGTAGACCTTGCCGCCCTCGGCGATGAACGTCTTGAGCTGGTTGTTGATGTTGTGCTCGCCGGGGAAGGCGGAGTTGCCGACGGTCGGGAAGCCGCGCGTGGCAAGACAGTTGAGCGAACCGGGGCCGTAGAAGTAGATGGCCGCCTCGAAGCCCTTGCGCAGGGCGCGGGTGGCCTGGAGCACGGCGACGAAGGACACCGAGGACTCGTGGGCGATGCCGTGGACGAGGGTGAAATAGGTCTCGCCGTCCTCGGCCCGGTAGTCGGGGAAGACCTTGGTGGACCCGTAGATGCTGGAGCCCTCGGGGAGCGAGGGGTGCGGGATCTCGGCGAGGGACTTCTGCTCGACGTCGCTCAGCTCGGCGGTGGGGGCGGTCTCGGACATGCTGTCTCCTTGGCTGGTATGGAATTGACGGGTCGGCTGGTACGGGAATGACGGGCCGGGGGCCGGTCAGTCGTAGAGCGCCGCGAAGGTGTCCCGGAAGACGAGCCGGCCGAGTTCGCCCCCGCCGGTCGCCTCGGCGAGCCGGGCGTACTCCCCGGTGAAGTCGCCCCACGGCTGGTCGCTGGCGAAGAGCACCCGGTCGTGGCCGATGCCGCGGCGCTCGATCTCCTGGGCCAGCCACCGCGGTGTGAAGCCGATGGCCCAGGAGAGGTCGGTGTAGACGCGCTTGCCGGACTCGATCCAGTCGAAGAACCGCGAGCCCGCGAGCTTGATGTGGCCGCTCATCCCGCCGCCGAAGTGCACCAGGTGGACGGGGACCCGGTCGGCGTACCAGTCCACCAGGTGGCCGACCTCGTCGATGTCGGAGGCGGCACCCGGGGACGTGTGGACGTGGACGACCAGGCCATGCCGTTCCGCCGTCGCGAAGACACGGTCCAGTTGCGGGCGGCAGGCCGGGTCGGTGGGGCGTCCGCCGAGCAGAAAGCTGAGTTTGAGGGCCCGTACGCCGTCCTCCCCCGCCAGGGCGAGGGCCAGCCCCGTGCGGTCGGTGTCCTCCGGGCGCGGGGAGACCCACAGCCCGGCGCGTACGCGGTCGTCGCGCTGGGCCGCCTCGATCGCCAGCTCGTTGAAGAGGAACGCGACGGCGGGGTCCGGCACGCCGTAGTTGGGGATCACCAGGGCGCGTTCGGTGCCCTCGGCGTCGAGGTCCGCGAGGAACCGCTTGACGGTGGCGCGGGCGGTGGTGTCGGGGTTGACGGGCGGACCGCCGTAGAAGGGGTACGCGGGCAGGACGCCGATATGGCGGTGGGCGTCGTGGACCCCCTTACGGCCGTGGACTCCCTGACGGGGTGGGGCGAAGACCATGGGAGGCTCCTGTCAGCCCAGGGGGAGGGCGGAAGTGACGGAGGCCGGCGCCCCGGTGAGGGTGCCGCACACGTCGGCGAGGCGGCGGTTGGCGTCGATGTGGTCGGCGAGGAATCCGGCGTCCCGGCCGACGGCCTCGAAGCGTCCGGAGCCCCACGAGTACTGCCAGGGCAGGCCCAGGAAGTACAGGCCGGGGGTGCTGGTGGCGCCGCGCCGGTGCATCGGATAGCCGCGGCCGTCGAAGGCGGGTATCTCGATCCACCGGTGGTCGCGGGTGAAGCCGGTGGACCAGACGACGGAGGTGATACCGGCCTCGGCGAGATCGAGTTCGGCCACATGCCCGGAGGGCTCCCACACCGGTACGTACCGTGGCTCGTGGGGGGCCTGGAGGCCGTGCGCCGAGATATGCGCGTCGATGGCGTCCTTGATGGACTCGGCCACCCCGTCGGCCCGGTCCAGGTTGATCTTCAGATCGTCCGCGAACTCCAGCGTCGTACCGTTGATGCCGGTCAGCCGCCCGTACAGGCGCATTCCGTCCCGGGCGAAGGCCCGCAGATCGATGTCGCGGCCGCCGTCGCGCCCGGTGACATAGTGGTTGACCCGCATCCGGACGGCTGAGGCGTTGTCGAAGCTGTCGATGCCCTTCGCGTAGTGCCCCATCTCATCCAGCCAGGCCACACAGTCGCGGTCCCGGTAGAAGCGGGCGACCCGGGGCGCGCTGCCGACGGCCAGATGCACCTGCCGGCCCGCGAGATGCAGGTCCTCGGCGATCTGGCAGCCGGACTGGCCGGTGCCGACGACCAGGACGCCGCCCTCGGGGAGCCGGTCAGGGGCGCGGTAACGGGAGGAGTGGATCTGCGTGACGCCGGCGGGCAGGCGCTCGGCCATCCGGGGGATGGACGGATTGTGGTACGGCCCGGTGGCCACCACCACCTGATCGGCGGTGAATCCCCCCTCCGCGGTGGTCAGTTCGAAGCGCCCGTCGGTGGCCCGCCGCAGCCCGGTGACCGGTACGCCCTCCACCAGCGGCGGCCGGAAGAAGGCCACATAGTCCTGGAGATACCGGACGATCTCGTCACGGACCATGAATCCGTCGGGGTCGTCCCCCTGATAGGGGAAGCCGGGGAGCTTGCACTGCCAGTTCGGGGTCACCAGGCAGAACGAGTCCCAGCGGCGCTCACGCCACTCGTGACCGACCCGGTCCGCCTCGACCACGACATGATCGATACCGCGTCGGCTCAGGTGGTAGCTGACCGACAGACCGGCCTGTCCGCCGCCGACCACCGCCACCGGATAGTGGGCCCCGGCCAGCCGCGCCGCCGGGCTCATCGAGGGCTCCCGTCGGCGTTGACGAGGGACACGACGGTGACCTTGGCACCGTCGGCGGACGCGTCGGCCCCGTCGGCGGAGGCATAGCCGACGGCGGTCCGCTCGATCAGGGCGAGTTGCTCGGACGCGCCGGTGCAGTGGAACCCGAACTTCTCCCGCACCCGGTCACTCGCGATACCGAGTGCCGTCCGGCTACGCTCCACGAAGTCGGCGAGTCCGTACTCGCCGCCCGCCGTGAAGTACTCCTCGACCACTGTGGACGGGGAGTAGCAGCGCTGGGTCGCGCCGTCGGGCCAGCGCACATGAAAATAGATCTCAGGCATGAAGTCCTCCGGGCGAGGCGCCGAGGTGGTGTGGCACCTCGTCGCTGCTTGTGACAACAACTTCAGCCAGCGGCGATTGCCGAACCGAGTCATCCGGAATAAAGCGGAGTTACAGGCTCCTCACACCGGGTGATCCTTCGGGTGCGCGGGGTTGTCCCAGCGGCGAAGTCCCGGCCCTGGCCCCCGGCCACCGGGCCGAGGGCCCCGAAAGCGATGAGTTTCCGTGCGGAGCAGAGTCATGGCTTCGGAATGGGTACGTCACCCACAAGGAGGAGAGCCGACATGCTGCTCAAGGACAAGACCGCCGTCATCTACGGCGGCAGCGGCGCCATCGGCAGCGCCGTGGCCCGGACCTTCGTACGGGAAGGCGCCCGGGTCTTCATCGCCGCCAGGACGCCCGCCCCGCTGGAGCGTGTCGCGTCCGAGATCGGTGCGGAGATCGGTGCCGAGAGCGGCGTCATCGAGTCCGCCGTCGTGGACGCACTAGACGAACAGGCCGTGGACGCGCACGCGGACGATGTCGCCGCGCGGGCCGGGGGCATCGACATCTCGTTCAATCTGATCTCCCACAACGATGTGCAGGGCACCCCGCTCGCGGAGATGTCGTTCGCGGACTTCCACCAGCCCGTCGAGACCGCCCTGCGCACCAACTTCCTGACCGCGCGCGCCGCTGCGCGCCATATGATCCCGCGGCGGTCGGGCGTGATCCTCATGTTCGGGGGGTACGGCGATCCGCACCCCGGCTGGAATCTCGGCGGGCTTCAGGTCGCCTTCCAGGCCCTGGAGGCGCTGCGCAGGCAGCTCGCCGCCGAGCTGGGGCAGTACGGAATCCGCGCGCTCACCCTCCAGACCGCGGGCATCGTGGACACGATCCCCGAGGACTTCGAGGGCGGCCAGGCCATCGTCGAGGACATCGTGCGGCCCACCCTGCTGAAGCGGGCCGCCACCCGGGAGGACGTCGCGAACGTGGCCGCCTTCGCCGCCTCCGACCGCGCCCGCTCCATGACCGCGACCGCGCTCAACATCACCTGCGGTGCGGAAGTCGGCTGAAGCCGGTCGGGGCGGGGCGAGATCACTTGAAGCCGGTCGGGGGCGGGGCAAGATCACTGGTTGACGGGTCCGGCGGCGTCCGCATAGCGTCGCCGCCGACCCCCAGGACCGGGCACCCCGACCGGACCGCTGAAAGACCGCCGAGCGGCCACCAATCGACCGCCGAGCGGCCACTGAGCCACCTCCGATGAGCGACCTCCGAGAAAGGTGCCGCGTGCCCGAGCCGGACATCCTGACCGCGCCGGGTGCGCCCTTCGCCGTCGTACGGGCCGAGAACGGTTCGCCGATGTATGCCGACGGGCCCCGCACCCTGCGCGAGTTCGTCGAGGCGACCTGGGCCTACGGCGACCGCCCGTTCCTGGTGGCGGAGGGCGGAACGTACACGTACAGCCGGTTCTTCGCCGCCGCCACCGCGCTCGCCAACCACCTCCACGATTCGTACGGGCTGCGCCCCGGCGACCGCGCCGTCATCGCGATGCGCAATCACCCGGAGTGGCAGATCGCCTTCTGGGCGGCCCAGTTGGCCGGGCTGGTCGCCGTACCGCTCAACGCCTGGTGGACCGAGGCGGAGTTCAGCCACGCCCTGGACGACTGCGCGCCGCGCGTGCTGCTCGTGGACGGCGAGCGGCTGCCGCGTGTCGCGCGCTGGGCCGGGCGGCGCGAGGGGGTACGGACGGTCGTCTTCCGCTACGAGGGCACCGAGCCCGCGGGGGGAACCGAACGGTACGCAGCGTACGAACGGTACGAGGACCTGCCCGCCCCCGATCCCGCCGCCGCCCCGCCCGATGTCGAAGTACGGGCCGAGGACGACGCCACCATCATCTACACCTCCGGCACGACCGGCCGCCCCAAGGGCGCCGTCGCCACCCAGCTCGCACAGGCCGGGGCGGCCATGAACCCGCGCTTCCAGGCCGCCGCCTCCGCCCTCGCGCGCGGGCGGATCCCCGGCCAGGGGCCCGCGCCGGTCACGCTCATGACGTACCCCTTCTTCCATGTCGCCGCGTTCACCTGCTTCTATTCGGCGATGTCGGTCGGCGGCACGCTCGTCCTGATGCGCAAGTGGGACGCGCGGGAGGCCCTGCGGCTGATCCGTGTGCATCGGGTGACGCAGTTCGCCGGGGTCCCCACCACCGCGCTCCAGCTCCTGGACACAGAAGCCACTGAGAACGCCGGCAACGACCCGCTGGCGATGCTCACCCTCCTCAGCACCGGCGGCGCCGCCCCGCCGCCCGCGCTGCTCACCCGCCTGACCGCCCGCTGCGGCGAGCGCGTCGAGCCACGCAACGGCTACGGCCTGACGGAGACCTGCGGCGGAGTGCTGGCCGCCTTCGGCGAGGAGTACCGGCGCTTCCCGGGCACCGCGGGCCGGCCGACGCCCGCCACGGAGCTACGGATCGCCGGCCCGCGGGGCGAACCCGTACCGGACGGGCGGTCCGGCGAGCTGTGGCTGCGCGGGCAGTCGCTCGTACGGGGCTACTGGCGCGACGAGGCCGCCACCGCCGAGGCGTTCACCCCGGACGGCTGGTTCAGGACCGGCGATCTCGCGGTCGTGCGCGACGGGCGGGTCACGGTCGTGGACCGGATCAAGGACGTGATCGTCAGGGGCGGCGAGAACGTGTCCTGTGTGGAGGTCGAGGGCGTACTGCACGACCATCCCGATGTCCTCGACGCCGCGGTGCTCGGGGTCCCGCACCCGGAACTGGGCGAGGAGGTCGCCGCGGTGGTACGGGTCCGGCCCGGCGCCGCAACCGCTGTCGCGGAGCTGCGGGCGCATGTCGCCGCCCGGCTCGCCGCCTTCAAGGTCCCGGCCCATGTGCTCGTACGGGAGGAGCCGTTGCCCCGCAACCCGTCCGGCAAGCTCCTCAAGCGCGAGCTGCGCACGGAGGTCCTCAAGGCGACATCTCACGGACCGGGGACCTCAAGGGCGTGACACCCGCACCCGGAAGTTCCCGCCCGGCTCCTTCGCCATCACCGTGATCCGGATGTCGTGGTCGCTGTCCACGAACGTGTCACCCGGCTTGTACAACGCGTCCGACAGTTCCGCGTGCACATTGGGCCGCCGCGTGCAGCCGCCGCTGTTCCTGCGGCTGTCCGAGACCGCGATCGG
Source organism: Streptomyces sp. NPDC057617 (assembly GCF_042800555.1). Lineage (NCBI taxonomy): Bacteria > Bacillati > Actinomycetota > Actinomycetes > Kitasatosporales > Streptomycetaceae > Streptomyces > Streptomyces sp. NPDC057617. The sequence continues at coordinate 60,776 of NZ_JBHVGV010000010.1, forward strand.
GCCGCGCCCGGTGTCGACCGTCGAGTCCACGCGGTAGATCAGGACGCCGGGCTCACAGACCGCTTCATCGTTGCCCTCCCGGGTCCGTACCTCCACCGCGTAACCGGACTCCTTGGAGACCGGTACGAAGGTCACCTTGGGGCCGCCCGTCCTGGCCAGCGGTTCCAGCAGATACTCACTGACCCCGGCCATCGACGCGCAGCGGATCTGCTCGTCGTCGAGCCAGCCGAGCTTCCACTTGTGCCAGCCCAGCAGATCGTTGTTGGCGCCCCAGTCCTCGGACATGATGTCCCAGTGCCCGACCGAGCTGCCGCCGTCCATGGTGTAGAGGTCGGGGAGGCCGAAGACATGGCCGTTCTCGTGCGGCAGCACGCGGTAGCCGGTCTCCGAGTACGAGCCCGAGCCGTCGTCCTGGCGGCTGTAGACGAAGGACGTGTTGGCGAGGGGCGTGCCGTCGGCCTCGGGGGCGTCCGGGTTGCCGGAGAAGGTGACGGACAGCACGGTGTCCAGCGCAGAGGGCCCGGCATTGGGCGTGACCAGGACGTTGACCAGGTCGTACGCCGCGAAGTCCACCTGGGCGTCGGCGGCGGCCACGATGTCCTCGACGAGCCGCCGGTAGCCCGGTTCGTACGGCGCGCCGCGCTCTATCCCGTACGCCGCGAACGACAGCGGCATCCGCAGCCAGTCCGTCAGCGGAGCTTCGGCCTTGTAGTCGAGCCGTCCGTACGAACTGGTTCTGAACCACTGCGCGGTCTTCGGGAAGAACTCGCCGAGCCGGTCGAGCGCTGTGCCGGGGCCCTGTGCGTCCGGGAAGTCGATCATGAGGTTGAGCGCGCGGACCGTGCCGGTGGAGGGGGAGTAGCCGGGCGGGGTGGGCAGCCCCTCCGACATCTGTACGGTCGAGGCGGCGGCGATACGGCAGGGGGCGAGGGAGGCGTCCCTGCCCGCGGCCAGGGAGCCCGCGGAGGCGTGGGTGGGGCCGGAGAGCGTGTCGCTGGCGGTGGTGAGGGCGGCGAGGGCGAGGGCGGTGAGACCGGCGAGGGTGGAGAGCCGGTGGGAGCCTCCGCGGTAACGGTGTCCGCGATGTCCGCCGCCCGGGGTGGAGCCGGCGCCTGGGTGCGTGCCGTCCCCCGGTGCGGTGCTTTCGCCACTTGTACCGCTGTCGCCACTGGTACTGCCGTGGCCCGTTTTTCCGGCACTGCCGCCGGTTCTGCGTATCCGACGCGTCTGCTTCATGCGGTCGCCTTCGGGTCCGCGGCAGTCGGCCGTCCTGACTGCACTCCGTTCGATCACCCTCCGCCGTTCGGCGTGTCCGCGCGCGCTGGGTTCGGCCGAACGTGGGTACTTTCGGCGCGTCGAGGCGTGTCGGCGTGTGTGCTCAGACTTTGTGACTCAGGTCACATGGATTCACGGGGATTCCTGAAATAACCGGGGACCGCTTCCCCGTTTGCATCTACGTCCGACTGAACACCTCCGTACCTCCCGAACCGGGGACACCCCCCGAAGCGGGGACGGACCGAAAACCGAGGGAAGGGCCAGACGTGACCGCCGTTACCGCCGCCGCACCCGAAGCGCGCCGTACGACACGGCCGCGCGCGGACGCTCTGCGCAACCGGGAGCGGATCGTCGTCGCGGCACGCGAGCTGTTCGTGGAGTACGGAGCCGAGGCCCCGCTCGACGAGATCGCCCGCCGCGCCGGAATCGGCAATGCCACGCTCTACCGCCACTTCCCCGACCGGAACGCCCTCATCCACGACGTTGTGCTCTTTGTGATGGCCCGCGCCACGGACCACGCGGAGAGGATCAGCGCCGAGGAGTCCGACCCGTTCCACGCGCTGCGCCGCTTTGTGCACATCGCGGCGGACGAGCGGATCGGGGCGCTCTGCCCCCTGCTGTCGAACGCGTTCGACAGGGACCATCCCGATCTGCACGCCGGACGTGAGCGCCTCGAAGAGGCCGTCGAAGGGCTGATGGAGCGGGCGCGGAAAGCGGGACGGCTGCGTACGGATGTCGCCGTCGGCGATCTGATGGTCGCGCTGTCCCAGCTCACCCGCCCGCTGCCCGGCACCGGCTGCCTGACCATGGACCGGTTCGCCCACCGGCACCTCCAGCTCTTTGTCGACGGCCTGGAGGCGCCCGTCCGGTCCGAACTGCCCGGCTCGGCCGCGACCCTGGAGGATCTGCGCCGCGCCGCTCCGTGACGCGCCCTGAACCATGAACTCCGGCCCCGGAATCCCAGCCCGGCGGCCGAGCGCAGGAACCGGTGACCGGGGGCTGCGCATCCCGTACGGACCAGGTGGACCGTACGGACCGTATGCGCGGCTGCCGCGTACCCGTCGTCGTACCGACGTCCGGTCGGTCGTACCACCGTCCGGTCGTTACGTCGCCCGGTCGTTACGTCGTCCGGTCGTCGTCTGGTCGGCCGTAGTGTCGTCCGGTCGGTCCGTCGGTCCGTGCGGCACCCGTTCCCGTACGCCCCCGGATCCTCCCGTACATCATCCGGTCACCTGGTGATCCCGGTGGCTCCATGACCTCGTAAGTCCGGCAGCGTCGCCTGTACTTACCGACCTTTTCGCCTTTCTGCACCCTTAGGTGGATATCTCCATGTCAAAATCAGCGTCCTCGGCCGAACCGGCCGGATCAGAACAACAGCCGGCCCCGGCCGCGCGGCACGCCTCGGCGCCACATGTCGAGCCCACCCGCTGGAAAGCCCTGGGCTTCATCGCCCTCGCGCAGCTCATGGTCGTGCTCGACGCGACCATCGTGAACATCGCGCTGCCCTCCGCCCAGCGGGACCTGGGCATATCGGACGGCAACAAGCAGTGGGTCATCACCGCCTACGCCCTCGCCTTCGGAGGGCTGCTGCTGTTCGGCGGGCGCCTCGCCGACCTGTGGGGACGTAAGCGCGTCTTCGTCATCGGTCTGCTCGGCTTCGCCACCGCGTCCGCGATCGGCGGCGCGGCCAACGGCGAGGCGATGCTGTTCGGCGCCCGCGCCCTCCAGGGTGCCTTCGGCGCGCTGCTCGCGCCCGCCGCGCTCTCGCTGCTCGCGGTGCTGTTCACCGACGCCAAGGAACGGGCGAAGGCGTTCGGTATCTACGGCGCGATCGCGGGTGGCGGTGGCGCGGTCGGTCTGATCCTCGGCGGTGTCCTCACCGAGTACCTGGACTGGCGCTGGACCTTCTTCGTCAACATCCCGTTCGCGATCGTCGCCGCGCTCGGCGCGTACTTCGTGATCCGCGAGCCGGAGGGCGGCCGCAACCGCAACCCGCTGGACCTCGCCGGTGTTGTGCTGTCCACGCTGGGCCTGGTCTCGCTGGTGTACGGCTTCACCCGCGCCGAGTCCGACGGCTGGTCCGACACCACGACCATCTCGCTCTTCGTCGGCTCCGCCGTGCTCCTGCTGGCGTTCGTCGTCGTCGAGTCGAGGGTCGCGCACCCGCTGCTGCCCCTGCGGGTGGTCGCCGACCGCAACCGCGGCGGTGTCTACTCCTCCCTGGGCCTCGCGATCATCGCGATGTTCGGTCTGTTCCTCTTCCTGACGTACTACCTCCAGGTCGTCAAGGGCTACTCGGCGATGGAGACCGGCTTCGCCTTCCTGCCGATGATCGCGGGCATGATCACCGGATCGACGCAGATCGGCGCGCGGCTGATGACCCGGGTGGCGCCGCGGCTGCTGATGGGCCCCGGCTTCCTGGTCGCGGCGATCGGCATGCTGCTGCTGACGCAGCTCGAAATCGGTTCGTCGTACGCCGGTCTGATCCTGCCCGCGCAGCTCCTGCTGGGTCTGGGCATGGGTACGGCGTTCATGCCGGCCATGTCGCTCGCCACCTACGGCATCGAGCCGCGGGACGCGGGCGTGGCGTCGGCGATGGTCAACACGTCGCAGCAGGTGGGCGGCGCGATCGGTACGGCGCTGCTGAACACGATCGCGGCCTCGGCCACGACCTCGTACATCACCTCGCACGCGACGGCCGGCGGCAACCCGCAGCTCCTGGAGCTGCGGGGCATGGTCGAGGGCTACTCCAGCGCCATCTGGTGGGCGGTCGGGATCCTGGCGGTCGCCGCCCTGATCGCGGTGACCGCCATCAACACCGGGCGTCCCGACAACTCGCCGGCGGCCTCGGGCGGCGAGGGCGCGGAGGGCCTGGAGGACGCTACGAAGATGCCGATCGCGATGCACTGAGCGTGATGCATTGAGGATGCACTGACGTGGTCGTACGGCCTGGTTGTCGTGTTGTCGTACGACCCGGCAGTCGCATCCGGTGATCACCGCCGAACAAGCATCACCGCCGAACAAGCATTGCTGTCGAACAACCGAAGAACGGATGATCTGCCCTGGTGTTCCCGCTGCTCAGCGGCGCCAGGGCAGATCCGCGCCCGTGCCCTCCGGCTGCAGCCCCTCGGCCATCACCTGCATGATCTCCCCGAGTTGCTTCACCTGCTCGGGGCTGAGCCGGTCGAAGATCGCCTGGCGTACGGCGGCGACATGCCCCGGCGCCGCCTGCTTCAGCACCTCGTTGCCCAGCTCGGTCAGGAAGGCGTTCTGACCGCGCTTGTCGGAAGGGCAGTCCTCGCGCTGGACCCAGCCGTGCTGCTCCAGCCTCGCGATCGCATGCGAGAGCCGCGATCTGGTGATCTTGGCGTCCTTGGCGAGCTGGGTCATCCGCATCCGGCGCCGTGGCGCCCGCGCGAGATGCACGAGCAGCGCGTAATAGATGTGCGGCATCCCCGAGTCGCGCTGCAACTGGCGGTCGAGATGGTCCTCCAGCAGCGTCGTCGCCTGGAGATAGGCCTGCCAGACGCGCTGTTCCTCGTCGCTGAGCCAGCGCGGCTCCCCGCCGGTACCGGCGTCATTGCCGGTGGATGCCGTGGTCATGTAATCCACTGTACTCATTCTTGAAAGTTAAACTAGGGCTGGATAGGGTTGTATGAAATGAGTGCTTGAGGTTTCAAACGAATTGCCCGGGAGTCGCCATGAACGCTGTCGCGAAGCGCATGCCCGCCCTCTATCTCTCCCATGGCGCCCCGCCGCTCGCCGACGATCCGGTCTGGCCCGGCGAGCTGGCCGCCTGGGCCGCCGAGCTGCCGCGCCCCAAGGCGATCCTGGTGGTCTCCGCGCACTGGGAAGAGGCCCCGCTCGCGCTCGGCGCCATCGAGACGGTCCCCCTGGTCTACGACTTCTGGGGCTTCCCCGAGCACTACTATCAGGTACGGTACGCCGCCCCCGGCGCGCCCGAACTCGCGGACTCGGTGCGGAAGTTGCTGCGAGCGGCCGGTACGCCTGTCGTCGACGTGCCGGACCGGGGGCTCGACCACGGGGCGTATGTGCCGCTGGTGGAGATGTTCCCGGCCGCCGACATCCCCGTACTCCAGGTCTCCATGCCGACGCTCGACCCCCGGAAGCTGCTGGAGACCGGGCGCAGGCTGGCGCCGCTGCGGGATGAAGGGGTGCTGATCGTCGGCAGCGGCTTCTTCACCCACAATCTGGCGGCGCTGCGGCACCCGGGGGGAGGGGTGCCGGGCTGGTCGGCGGAGTTCGACGACTGGGGGATGCGGGCGCTGCTGGCCGGGGACGTCGACGCCCTGCTCGACTTCGAGAACAAGGCGCCGGCGGGGCGGTACGCCCATCCCCGCACCGAGCACTTCGCCCCGCTGTTCGTGACCCTCGGCGCCTCGGAGGGCGAGCTGGGCGGCGGCAGGAGCGTCATCGACGGCTTCTGGATGGGGCTGGCGAAGCGTTCGGTGCAGTTCGGCTGAGGCAACCTTTGCCGAGCGGGGGCCGTCTTGAAGATGAGAGCGAGGTTACTTCGGGGGAGGCGGAAGATGCGGCGACGGGGTGCCCGAGAAGGTCGTTACCCTGGCCCTGACCTGGGGTTCTGTCCCCCTCTGGGGCTTCTGTCCACCCCGGTCGGCGGCACAGGGTACTGCATGATCAGAAAACAGATGTACGCCATGGGAATTCTGTCCGGATTCCAGTCGTTGTTTCCTTCGGATGCAGGGCACCCGTGAGGGTGTCGCGACCTACTCAGTTCAGTAAGGGAGCTCGCATGGCAACCCGTGCCGTCGCCCGTCGTACCGCCGCCGGCGGGACGAACGCGGCAAGCAGTGTTCGCGCTGGAGGCGGGGAGATCGCCGACCGCGACCTGGTCGGCATGTACCTCGACGAGATCGCGCGTACGCCGCTGCTCGACGCCGCAAAGGAAGTCGAGCTGTCCCAGACCATCGAGGCCGGAGTCTACGCCCGCCAGATCCTCGACGGACAGGTGGAGAGCGAGGCGGGTGGCGCCTCGCGCGAGGAGCTGGAGGCGCTGGCCGCCGCGGGCGAGCGCGCGAAGGACATCTTCATACGGTCGAACCTCCGCCTGGTGGTGGCCGTGGCGCGCCGCTATCCGCGCAGCGGTCTGCCGCTGCTGGACCTGATCCAGGAGGGGAACGCGGGCCTGGTGCGCGCGGTCGAGAAGTTCGACTACGCGAAGGGCTTCAAGTTCTCCACGTACGCCACCTGGTGGATCCGCCAGGCCATCACCCGCTCCATAGCGGACCAGTCGCGCACGATCCGGCTGCCGGTCCATCTCGTGGAGGAGCTGGGCAGGATCCGCCGTGTGCAGCGGGAGTTCAACCGGGAGAACGGACGGGATCCCGAGCCCGAGGAAGTCGCCGCCGAGCTGGGCACGAACCCGGCGCGGGTCAACGATGTGCTGGACTGGGCCCGTGACCCGGTCAGCTTGAACATGTCGGTGGACGACGACGGCGACACCCAGTTCGGCGATCTGCTGGAGGACACCTCCGCCGTGTCGCCCGAGCAGTCGGTGCTGACGCTGCTGCGCAGTGAGGAGCTGGAGGACCTGATAGGCAAGCTCGACCAGCGCACGGCCTCGATCATCAAGATGCGGTACGGCATCGAGGACGGCCGGGAGCGTACGCTAACGGAGGTCGGCAAGCAGCACGGTCTGACGCGTGAGCGGATCCGGCAGATAGAGAAGCACGCTCTGCTGGAGCTGAAGAGGATGGCACGGGATACAGGTTTTGACGCGGCTGCGTGAGGACTTTTCGACGCGGCGGCGTGACGTCGCCGTCCAGTAGCCGTAGGGTCGGCCTTACTCGTACTGTTCCTCGTACGCACCGGCCGATTCATCGGCCCCCATAGACGAGCCCCGGCACCAACCCCCCCCAGGTGCCGGGGCTCACCTTTTCTCCGGGTCCGTGGTCTTCTGCTGGTCCGTCGTGCCGACGGCGGTGGCGCGGATGAGGCGGGCCGCCAGTTCGCGGAGATGCTCCGTCAGACTCGCCGGCTGACGCACGGTGAACTCGCAGTCGACCAGCGCCAGTCGCAGCGCCAGCCACTCCGGGGAGTCGCTGGTCGTGGTGCGCAGCCGGCAGGAGTCCGGGCCGGTCGGCTCGGGTGTGCCGAGATAGGCGGGGAGCCGTGCCCGTACCGCCTCCACGGGCGCCGCGAAGCTCACATCCACCTCCGTCAGCGGCTGCCTGCGGTAGATCGACCGGCTCAGAAACTGCCTGGCGTCCCCGGTCGGCACCTCCCTCGGGCTGAACCGGGCGCCGGTGGCGAAGGGCTCGTCGACCCGGTCGACGCGGAACGTACGCCAGTCCTCGCGCCCCAGGTCGTACGCCACCAGGTACCAGCGCCGGTCGGTGGAGACGAGGCGGTACGGCTCGACCTGCCGCTTTGTCTCCGTACCGGCCCCGGAGCGATAGCCGAAGCGCAGTCTCTCGTGGCCCGTGACGGCGGCGGCGATGACGGTCAGGGTGCGGGGGTCGATGGTCGCGCCGTCGCCCCGGGTGAGCGGAATCGTCGCGGCCTGGAGGGTGGAGACGCGGTGGCGCAGCCGGGACGGCAGCACCTGCTCCAGCTTGGCGAGGGCGCGTACGGAAGCCTCGTCGACACCCTCGATCGCATGGCCCGCGCCGGCCCGCAGCCCGACCGCGATGGCGACGGCCTCCTCGTCGTCGAGGAGCAGCGGGGGCATGGCCGTACCGGCGACCAGGCGGTAGCCGCCGATGGCGCCCTTGGTGGCTTCGACGGGGTAGCCGAGGTCGCGCAGCCGGTCGATGTCGCGGCGGATGGTGCGCGGGCTGACGCCGAGGCGCTCGGCCAGCTCGCTGCCCGGCCACTCGCGAGGGGTCTGGAGGAGGGAGAGCAGGGTGAGGAGGCGCCCGGGGGTATCGGTCATGGGATCCATGGTGCGGGTTAACTAGGACATGAACCGGCCTAGATGACTCCTAGCGTGCGGGGCATGAGTTCTTCGCCCGCCGTAGTGGATACGGCTGTAAGAGATACGGCTTCTGGGGCTGCTGACGGGGCTGTTGCTGGGACCGCTTCCGGGGTTGCTGCCGGGACCGCTTCCGGGGTCGGTGGTGCTGGTGGGAGTGGCGGTGCTGGTGGTGCCGGTGATGCCAGTAGTGCCCGTGGTGTCGGTGGTGTCGCGCCCGGGTCCGTCGACCGGCGGCGGTGGCTGGCGCTGGCCGTTGTGATGACCGCGGCGTTCATGGACCTGGTCGATGTGACCATCGTCAATATCGCGATCCCGAGCATGGAGCGGGATCTGGGGGCCTCGTTCGGGGCGATCCAGTGGATCACCGCCGGATACGCGCTGGCCTTTGCCGCCGGACTGATCACAGGTGGCCGGCTCGGCGATATCTATGGCCGCAAGCGGCTGTTCCTGATCGGAATCACCGGCTTTACGATCGCCTCCGCGCTCTGCGGTTTCGCCGCGAACCCGGAGATGCTGGTCGGATCCCGGCTCCTCCAGGGCGCGATGGCCGCGATGATGGTGCCGCAGGTGCTGGCGATCATCCATGTCACCTTTCCCGCTGAGGAACGCGGCAAGGTCTTCGGGATGTTCGGCGCGATCGTCGGCCTCGGCGCGGTCTCGGGCCCGCTGCTCGGCGCGCTGCTCACCCAGTGGGATCTTCTCGGCCTGGCATGGCGGCCGATCTTCCTGATCAATCTGCCGGTGGGGATCGCGGGTGTGCTGCTCGGCCGCAGGTTCATCACCGAGTCCAGGGCCCCCAAGGCGCTCAAGCTGGACCTGGTCGGTGTGGTGCTGGTGACCACCGCCCTGCTGATGCTGATCTATCCGCTCACACGCGGGCGTGAGCTGGGCTGGCCGCTCTGGGGGCATCTGTGCATGGCCGCCAGCCTGGTCGTGCTGACCGGCTTTGTGGCGTACGAGAGGCGGAAGACGCGCAAGGACGGTTCGCCGCTGGTCGAGCTGTCGCTGTTCAAGGTGAAGAGCTTCGCCGCGGGCATTGCCGTACAGCTCACCTTCGGTGTCGCCCTGGGCATCTTCTTCCTGGTCTGGACGCTCTACATGCAGATCGGGCTCGGCTGGAGCCCGCTGCGTGCTGGACTGACCGGTGTGCCGTTCTCGATCGCGGTGTCGGTGGCGGCGGGACTCTCCGTACAGAAGCTGGTCCCGCGCTTCGGGCGCGCCGTACTCCAGGCCGGGGCGCTGACGATGATCACGGGGCTGCTGCTCTACATCTGGGAGGCCGGACGGTACGGACTGGAGATCCACTCCTGGCAGATGGCGCTGCCGCTGACCGTGATGGGCCTCGGTATGGGGCTGATCGTGGCGCCGCTGACGGACGCGGTGCTGTCGGGGGTGCCACGCGAGCACTCGGGTTCGGCGTCCGGACTCATCAACACCACGCAGCAGATGGGCAACGCGCTGGGGCTCGGTCTGGTGTCGGTGGTGTTCTTCGGGGTGGTCGACGAGCGGCTCGCGGCCGGCGGTCCGGGTGGTCAGGGTGGGCCGGGTGCGGCCTTCGCGGACGGGTTCCAGCACGCGCTGTGGTGGGTGGTGGCGGTGCTCGCGGTCATCTTCGCGGTGATGTTCGCGCTGCCGGCCCGCGCGCGGGAGCGTGCGGAAGGGGCGGAGGCGGCGGAGGCGGCCTCGTGAGGGTTTGAGCGGTACGCGCGGAACGAGTCGCGTGTGCTGTCTGAGTGCGTCCGTCTTGTGTCCGTCCCATGTCCGGATCTGTTTACTTTCTGGAAATCCGGGCGTAGCGTGTCGCCGAAACCACAGGTTCGGTCATGGAACGGACGTAAAGCCAAATGTACGCACCGGAGCGCCAGCAGGAGATCCTGCGCCTGGCCCGCGAGGTCGGGCGGGTCGATGTCCTTGCGCTCGCCGAGGAGTTCCAGGTCACCGCCGAGACCGTACGGCGTGATCTGAAGGCCCTCGACCGCGCCGGGCTGGTACGGCGGGTGCACGGCGGCGCCATCCCGGCCGGGCGGCTCGACTTCGAACCCGACCTCGCCGAGCGCGAGTCCACCGCCGCCGACGAGAAGGACCGCATCGCGCACGCGGCGCTCGCCGAACTGCCGCAGGACGGCAGTGTGATCCTCGACGCCGGCTCGACCGTGGCCCGGCTCGCGGCGGCCCTTCCGCTGGACTGCGGGCTCACCGTCGTCACCCACGCGCTGCCCGTCGCCGCCCGCCTCGCCGACCATCCGGGCATCGATCTCCACCTCGTGGGCGGCCGGGTCCGGCACCGTACCCGCGCGGCCGTCGACGCCTGGGCCCTGCGGGCGTACGGCGAGATCCGCGCCGATGTCGTCTTCCTCGGCACCAACGGCTTCTCGCCCGACGGCGGACTCACCACCCCCGATCTCGCCGAGGCAGCCGTCAAGCGCGCGCTCGTCGGCGCCGCCCGGCGGGTGGTGCTGCTCGCCGACTCGGCCAAGCACGGCCAGGAGCACTTCGCGCGCTTCGGAACCCTCGCCGATGTCGATCTGCTCATCACCGACAGCGGACTCGGCGCTCCGGACGCCGCGGCGATCGAGGCCGCGGGCACCGAAGTCCTGAGCGTCTAGGGGGCTGGGGTGGAAGAACAACAGGAACGGGCGGCGGGCGCACAGAGACAAGGGCAGGGACAAGGACAGGGACGAGCGGCGGGTGCGGGCGGGCAGATGATCCTCACCGTCACACCGAACCCGAGCCTGGACCGTACGTACGAGGTCCCCGCCCTCGGCCGTGGCGAAGTCCTGCGAGCCACGGCCGAACGCATGGACCCCGGCGGCAAGGGCGTCAATGTCTCGCGGGCCGTCGCCGCGGCCGGCCGGCGCACCGTCGCCGTACTGCCGCTGGGCGGCGCGCCCGGCGCGCTCGTCGCCGAACTGCTCGCCGGACAGGGCATCGAGGTCGCCCCCGTGCCGGTCGCGGGCGCGACCCGCTCCAATATCGCGCTCGCCGAACCCGACGGCACCCTCACCAAGATCAACGCACCCGGTCCCGAACTCACCCCCGTCGAGTCGCAGTCCCTCCTCTCCGCCATCCGTACGCACGCCGGCGCCGCCGCCTGGATCGCCTGCTGCGGCAGCCTCCCGCGCGGGCTCGCGCCGGAGTGGTACGCCGAGCTGGTCGCCCGCGCACACCTCGCCGGGGCCAGGATCGCGCTGGACACCTCCGGGCCCTCGCTCCTGGCTGCGCTCCGGGAGCGGCCCGATGTCGTCAAGCCGAACGCCGAAGAACTGGCCCAGGCCGTCGGCCGCCCCCTCGCCACGGTCGGCGACGCTCTCAAGGCCGCGGAGGAACTCCGTACGTACGGTGCCAGGACCGTCCTCGCCAGCCTCGGCGCCGACGGCCAGCTCCTGGTCTCGGACGCGGGGACATACTTCGGCTCCGCGGCCGTCACCGCCGTCCGCAGCAACGTCGGTGCCGGTGACGCCTCGCTGGCCGGTTTTCTGACGGCGGGCGGCGAGGGCCCGGACGCCCTGGCCTCGGCGGTGGCGCACGGCGCGGCGGCGGTGCAGCTTCCGGGCAGCGTGATGCCCTCGCCCGCGGACCTCGATCCCGCGGCGGTCACGGTGACCGCCGACGTACCGATGGACCGCCCTCTCACGGAGCCCGCCCCATGAGCCGCCCCTCGTGTCTTCCCTTTCCCGGTGTGCCCGAACTCCCCGAACTCCCTGAACTTCCCGGTTTCCCTGGGCAGTTGATCCAGGCCGTCCCCCACCGGACAGTCCCCCAGCAGATATGCGAGCGAAGGAGCCCGCGATGAGCGAGTTGATCACCGCGGACCTGGTCGACCTCGACCTGGCCGCCGAGACAAAGGAAGCCGCGGCCCGCTCGCTGGCCGAACGGATGGTGAACCAGGGCCGGGTCACCGACCTGGACGGCTTCCTCGCCGATGTGGCCGCGCGCGAGGCGCAGATGCCCACCGGCCTCGACGGCGGGATCGGTATTCCGCACTGCCGGAGCGCCCATGTGACCGAAGCCACCCTGGCCTTCGGCCGCTCGGCGCGGGGCATCGACTTCGGCGCCCCGGACGGTCCGGCCGACCTGATCTTCCTCATCGCGGCCCCGGCCGGCGCCGACGACGCCCACCTGACCATCCTCTCGGCCCTGGCCCGCCGTCTGATGGACGAGGACTTCACCACAGCCCTGCGCACGGCCACGGACGCTACAGCAACGGCATCCCTGATCAGCGGCGACACCGAGCCCGCCGCCGCCGAACCCGGCGCCCCCGAGCCGGAGGCCGCTACGGCCGAAGCCGACGGTGAGGCCGGGCCGGACGTCCCTGTTTCCGCCGCCGAGCCGGACGCTTCCGCCACCGATCGTGTCTTCCGGATTGTCGCCGTCACCTCCTGCCCCACCGGTATCGCGCACACCTATATGGCCGCCGAGGCCCTGGAGAAGGCCGGCCGGCACGCCGGTGTCGAAGTGGTCGTCGAGCCCCAGGGGTCCGCCGGATTCAGCCGGCTCGACCCCGCTGTCATCGCCGCCGCCGACGGCGTGATCTTCGCCCATGATGTGCCGGTGCGGGAGAAGGACCGGTTCGCCGGAAAGCCCACCGTCGATGTCGGCGTCAAGGCCGGCATCAACCGCCCCGCCGAATTGATCGCGGAGGTACGCGGTAAGGCCCGTCGCGGCGAGATCACCGCCCCGGCCGCCGGGCGCGGCGGCGGGTCGCACGGTACACCCGTGGACAACGCCGGCGAGCCCGGCGAGGGGTACGGCACCAAGCTGCGCAAGTGGCTGATGTCCGGGGTCAGTTACATGGTTCCGTTCGTGGCCGCGGGCGGACTTCTCATCGCCCTCGGCTTCGCCCTCGGCGGCTACACGATCAACAAGGCTCCCTCCGTCGCCGAACACTTCGTCTGGACCGACCACACGAGCTGGGCCGCCCTGTTGTTCCAGGTCGGCGGTCTGGCGTTCAGCTTCCTCGTGCCTGTCCTCGCCGGCTATATCGCGTACGGGATGGCCGACCGCCCCGGTCTGGTACCGGGCTTCGTCGGCGGCTCCATCGCCCTCACCATCAACGCGGGCTTCCTCGGCGGTCTGGCCGCCGGTCTGATCGCCGGTGGCACCGTGATGGCCATTCAGCGGGTGAGCGTGCCCGCGCCGCTGCGGGGCATCATGCCGGTCGTCGTGATCCCCCTGGTCTCCTCGGCGGTCGTCGGTTTCCTGATGTTCCTGGTGGTCGGCAAGCCCATCGCCTCGCTCCAGAAGGCGCTCACCGACTGGCTGTCAGGCCTCTCCGGGGCCAACGCGATCATCCTGGGCGTCATCCTCGGCCTGATGATGTGCTTCGACCTGGGCGGCCCCCTGAACAAGGTCGCCTACGCCTTCGCCGTCGGCGGTCTCGCCAACCCCAATGAGGGCAGCCTCAAGGTCATGGCCGCCGTGATGGCCGCGGGCATGGTCCCGCCGCTCGCCATGGCGCTGGCCACGACCGTACGCGGCAAGCTGTTCACCCGTGCCGAACGGGAGAACGGCAAGGCCGCCTGGGTGCTCGGTGCCTCCTTCATCACCGAGGGCGCGATCCCCTTCGCCGCAGCCGACCCGCTGCGGGTGATCCCGTCGGCGATGGCGGGCGGTGCGGTCACCGGCGGGCTGTCGATGCTCTTCGAGTGCACCCTGCGGGCGCCTCACGGCGGCATCTTCGTGATCCCGCTGATCGGCGATCCGTTCCTCTATCTGCTCGCCATCGCGGTCGGTACGGCGGTGAGCACCGGTCTGGTCGTCCTGCTCAAGGGAGCCCGGAAGACGGGCCGTCCCGACCAGGGTGAAGGAGCCACCGGCCCTGACGACGCAGTCGGCATAGCCACAGCCGGCGCGACCGGCGCAACCGGGGGAGCCGGACCCGACGCCAAGGTCCCGGCGGTTCTCTGAGCCCGTTTCGCTCTGTCGTACGACCGCCCACCCCTGACGGCCGTTCGACATCCCCCTCCCCGAGTCACCTCACAGCACCCGCGCGCGGAGCTCCATGGCTTCGCGCGCGGTGCTTTCCGCCTCGTACACCTCGCACATATGGCGACCGTCCGGTGTCGCCGTGTGCTCCACCTCCCAGAGGCTCATCTCGCTGCCGTCGATCAGGAGGAACGCGTGCTCATAGAGCATGAACCCCGCGTCCTTGCCCTCGACCTGGCACTGCCGGCCGAAGACCTGGGTGATGTGGTGCGCGAAAGCCGTCTGCAGCAGTCGCGCGGTCGCCGCGCCGGGCCGGTCGGCGTTCTCGGCCCGGCGCAGCACCCGGCGCGCGTGGTCGGGGGAGTTGTCCGGGAAGTACTGCCGGGGCCTCGGCGCCTGCGGCAGCGCCCGCAGCCCGCGGAGCAGGGCCAGATGGGCGTCGATCTCGGCCGTGCGCTCGGACTCCAGCTCCGCGAGCAGACCGGCCGCGGCATCGTCCACGGGCGGTCTGCCCTCGGACGGCACCTCGCCGGGCCCGGAGACCAGGGGCGGTGCGTCGGGTCCGTCGACGGCCGACCGCGCCGCCTCGGGACTGCTGGGATGGGAGAGCCGGGCCGCGGCGAGCCGCACCTCGGACTCCTCCGCGTACAGCTCGTGCAGCCGCGCCCCGTCCCGGCCGGTGTTGTGCACCAGCTCCCACAGGGTGAGCGAACTGCCGTCGCGCAGCAGGAAGGTGTGCCGGTAGGTCTCGCGGTGCAGCCCCGCACTGTGGTGCGCGGAACACAGCGAGCTGGCGTGCGCCAGCGCATGGCCGAGCTTTTCGACCAGTGCGTCGGGCAGGTCGAAGGAGTTGAGTGCCCGACCCAGGAGTCGCTCGAGGTGCGTCTCGGTTGTCTCGTGAGGATCGTTCAAGATGGGTCTCCAGGCCGTCGCCACATGTCACTTGGTGATTGCATAACGTAGCGCCTAGGGCTGACATTGCGTCCCAGGTTTGGGAAAACGAAGGGGGCGTACGCGAAGTTCCCGTGCGCCCCCCATCAACTCGGCCTCCGCGCCGGTCAGTCGAGGCCGTACAGCTCGCCGTACGAGAGGAACGTCCCGCCGGGCCCCCGGACGCTCTTCGCCGCGCTGACGGCCCGTACGATCGCCCTGGTCACGACGTCCGCGCCGGCCGCCAGCACCTCGTTGAGGGCGAGCGGATCCCCCTTGGCGAGGGCACGTCCGCCCGTCGACAGGGCAAAAACCGTGTCCCCGTCGTTGAGCAGATGAACCGGACGGACGGCGCGCGCGATGCCGTCGTGCGCCGTCCCCGCGAGCTTCTGCGCCTGGGGTCTCGACAGTTCGGCATCGGTGGCGACGACGGCGAGCGTGGTGTTGAGCGGCGCCGGACCCTGCCGCTCGCGCAGCTCGGCCAGGCGCAGTTGCGCCGCCACATGGACCTCCGGCGCCGGATATTCCGTACGCCCGCTGAAGTAGCGCCCGTACAGCACACCCGTGAGCGGATCCACCGCCGAGCCCGCCGCGTTGGCCACGACCAGAGCGGCGACGGTGGCGCCGGAGTCCAGGACCGTGCTTGCCGTACCGATCCCGCCCTTGAGAGGTCCGACGAGGGCGCCCGTCCCCGCGCCCACAGCCCCCTCCGCGACCGGTGCCCCGCTCGCCGAACGGGCCGCAGCCTCCACCGCCGCGCGCCCCGTCGCGGCGTCCGGACGTATCCGCCAGTCCCCGCCGCGCCCCAGGTCGAAGACACCGGCCGCCGGGACGACCGGTACCACCTGGTCCGGGCCGGGACCGACCCGGACGCCCCGCCGGCGCTCCTCCAGCCAAGCGACCACACCGGAGGCCGAGTCGAGCCCGTACGCGCTGCCGCCCGTCAGCACGACCGCGTCGACGCGCTGGACGATATTGCGCGGGTCGAGGGCATCGGTCTCCCGGGTGGCCGGGCCGCCGCCCCGTACGTCCACCGCGGCCACCACCCCGCCCTGTGGGGCGAGGACGACCGTGGTGCCGGTGAGCGCACGGTCCCCTGCCACCCGGGCGTGTCCGACCCGCAGACCCGCCACATCGGTCAGTGCGTCATTGATTGCCATGAACCCCATCCGTACCACGCGTTCCTGAGGAGGCCACGAGCGTCACCCCGACCCCGCCGCCACCGTCGCCATCGCCACCAGCCCCGCGACGAGAACCGCCCAGGACGTGACGAACGTACAGGCGATCGACCCCACCGCCGACCCGTACGGTACGAGTTGCCGTACCGTACGGGCCCCGAAGCGGCGAGCCCGTGACCATCGGGCTCGCGCCCGCCGATCGCCTCGATGGAACCGTGACCCGGTGGGGCTCCGCATGGCCGCGAGCGGCCCTACGGAGGAGGCCCTCTGCCGCGCCGGTCGACTTCATGTGGACGGCAGTCCGGAGAGGCGGCTCGCGGGCCCTCAGGAGGCCCGCTGGCGGCCGGGAAGGGCGGGTCCGGACCAGCCCCCTCGCATATCCCGGCGCGGACCCCGCCCCCGTACTCTGGGGGTATGAGCACCGCCCCCACCCCCGAGCCGCCGGCCGCGGAGCCGCCGCCCAGCCGTCCCCGGGAGCCCCGGCCCCAACCGGCGTTGATCTTCGACGATCCGCTGGACCAGCAGTCCTCGGACGACACGGACAGCGGCTGGGGAGAGCGGCCCGCCGGGGGCGGCGACAGCGCCGCGGATCTCGCGTGGTTCCTGGACGAGAAGCCGCCCCACCACCTCTGAGCGCCGCTCCCGGCGCCGGCCGTCCCGGCCGCTACGGGGTGTTCTGCCCCGGCACGGTGCGCTGCGCGACCAGGGCGTCCCTGATCTCCTTCAGCACCTCCAGCTCGCTGACCTCGACGACCTCCTGAACCTCTTCCTTGGCGGCCTGCTGCCTGGCCCGCCTGGCGAGATACCTGGCCATCGGCAGGACCATCAGGAAGTACACGACCGCCGCGGTGATCAGAAAGGTCAGGGTCGCGCTCAGCACCGTGCCCCACATGATCGGAATGCCGTTGACGACCTCGCCCGCCGCGTTCGTCTCGCAGGGCGGCTTGAGACACGAGCTGTACTTGTTCAGATCCTTGGTGCCGAACGCGCCGACCACAGGATTGATCAGGCCCTTGACGATCGAGTTCACGACATTGGTGAAGGCGGTGCCGATGACCACCGCGACCGCGAGGTCGATCACATTGCCGCGCATCAGGAAGGCCTTGAAGCCCTCCAGCACGCTCTCTTTCTCCTTGCTCACGAGTGAGCCCTTCTTCACATGTGCGGTTGGAGTGACAATCTGCTCCGCAACCTAAGGCGGCGCGTGCCCGCGCTGTCCAATCCGCATACGCGATCAGGCGACGCCACAGTGCGCCAGTGCGACTCAGCACACCCCGGACCGCCCGCAGGCGGCCCGGCAGCCACCGGCTCAGCACATCGTCACCGCCAGCCGTGATGTGATGCTCGCCCCCGCCAGTGCCGTGGCGGTGGCGCGTGGCACGGACAGCACGACCAGTGCCCCGGCATCCGAGGAGATCTCCCGCGCCTCGGGGATTTCGGCCACCCGGACCCCGCTCGCCACCACCCGTGCCTCGGGTCCCGCGTCCGCCACTCCCGCCGGCCCCGGCGGAATCGCGGCGGTCGCGATCACATCGACCAGGTCGCCCCGCCGCAGCAGCCGGACCGTCTCCGCATCGGCGATACGGACCGCCGCGGTCACCATCCGCCCCCGGTGCTCGGCGGGTTGTCGCCCGGACGAAGCCGACGCCGGTGGCGGCGACGCGGCCACGGCACCGGCCGCGGCCTCCGCACGGGCGTCCGCGTCGGCCGCAGCACCGACCGCGCCGCTCGCTCCGGTGGCCGCCAGCGCGGCGGCCGTCATGGCCAGACCGGCCGCGGTCGCACGCCGCTGTCTGAGCAGGGCCCGGCGCAGCCGCTGCCCGGAACGGCGCACCCGCAGCGGACCGAACGGCGGCACAGCGCGCGGCTCCGGCGCGGCGGGAGGAGGAAGGGGGGAAAGGGGGGAAAGGGGAAGGGGCGAGGCCGAGGGAGGAGAGGAAGAAGAGGAAGCAGGGGACGGATCGCACGAGTTGTGCGAGAAGGAATGGGACATGGCGAACACCGCCTGACGTGAGGAGTTTCTGCGATCGCTCCTCACAATCCACGGTCCGGCGCGATCCCGCCGGGGCCTGTGGATCACCTACGGGTTGTGGACAACTCCGCCACCCGCACGAGTGGTTCCGGCCCTCGCCCGCTCAAATCCCGTTTCTCCGCGCATGGTTCGCGGAGGGCCGGGGCAACTCGTGATCAGGGCAGCTTGAGCCCGGTGTCGATCCCGTCCAGCGCATGCGAGCAGAGACAGTCGCGCGTCTCACTCGGCTGCAGTCCGCCCACCGCGTCGAAGAGCACGGTGCGCAGCCGGTCGACATTCTCGGCGAAGACTCTGAGGACCTCCTCGTGGGAGACCCCTTCTCCGGTCTCCGCCCCCGCGTCCAGATCCGTCACAAGTGTCATGGAGGTGTAGCACAGGCCCAGTTCACGAGCGAGCACGGCTTCGGGGTGCCCGGTCATCCCGACCACCGACCAGCCCATCGCCGCATGCCACCGGGACTCGGCTCGCGTCGAGAAGCGCGGACCCTCGATGACCACGAGTGTCCCGCCGTCCACCGGCTCCCAGCCGTGCCCGCGCGCCGCCGCCAGCGCCGCCCCGCGCCCCTCGGGACAGTACGGATCGGCGAGCGAGATATGGACGACCTTGGACGCGCTGCCGTCCGGCAGCGGCACCCCGTCGTAGTAGGTCTGTGTCCGTGCCTTGGTGCGGTCCACGAGCTGGTCGGGTACGAGCAGCGTGCCCGGCCCGTACTCCGGCCGCAGCCCGCCCACGGCGCACGGGCCCAGCACCTGCTTCACACCGACGGAACGCAGCGCCCACAGGTTGGCGCGGTAGTTGATGCGGTGCGGGGCCAGGCCGTGCGAGCGGCCGTGCCGGGGCAGGAACGCGACCTGCCGGCCCGCGATCTCGCCGAGGAAAAGGGAGTCACTGGGCGGTCCGTACGGAGTGTCCACCTGGACCTCGGTCACATCCTCCAGAAAGGAGTAGAAACCCGAGCCACCGATCACGCCGATCTCTGCGTTCGCCATCCGATCACAGTAGCCGTCCCGTCCCGGGCACACACGAAGGACCCCGGCCGCGGGAAGCGGCGGGGCCCTGCGAGAGAAAAGAGGACGACGCGGGGTCAGGCGGCCGAGGAGCCGCTGGAGCTGCCGCTCGACGCCGAAGAACCAGAGCTGGAACCCGAACCCGAACTCGAACCGGACGCGGAGGAACCGGAGGCCGAGGAGGAGGCCGACGCCGTGGTCTTGGACTCCGACGACGACTTCGTACCCGAGGAGGCCGAGCCCGACGAGTTCGCCGAAGCGGGGGCGCTGCCCGACGACGAGCCACGGCTGTCGTTGCGGTAGAAGCCGGAGCCCTTGAAGACGATGCCGACCGCGGAGAACACCTTCTTCAGGCGTCCCTGGCAATTCGGGCACACGGTAAGGGCGTCATCGGTGAATTTCTGCACCGCCTCGAGGCCCTCGCCGCACTCGGTGCACTGGTACTGATAGGTCGGCACTTGCTCCTCCTGGCACTCTCACTCAATGAGTGCTAACGACGCTCCATAGTGACGTATTCCGCGCGATCAGTCCACTGCCATCGGCACCCGGTGACTCATCCCACGCGCGGCGACCCGTTCCGGGAGCTTTGGGGCCAGCCGCGAGCGCAGTAGTACCAGGGTGGCGAGGGCCGCCACCGTACCGGCGAGCGGGACGGCGAATCCGGCGCTCGCGCCATGGGCGTCGGCGAGCTGTCCCGCGGCCGTCACCGCCGCGGCCTGGCCCAGCGCGACCGCGCCGGTCAGCCAGGTGAAGGCCTCGGTGCGGACCGAGGCGGGCACCAGCGATTCGACCAGTGTGTAGCCGGTGATCAGGGCGGGCGCGATACAGAGCCCGACCAGCAGGCCGAGCCCGGCGAGGAGCGGCACCGAGTGCACCGACCACAGAGAGGAGGCGACCAATGTCAGTCCCGAGTAACCGGCCATGAGCCTGCGGCGGGGACCGGTCTTCCAGGCGATGGCGCCGTACACGATTCCGGCGAGCATATTGCCGGCGGCGAAGATCCCGTAGAGCACACCGCTCAGTCCGGGGGTGCCGATCTCCTCGGTGAACGCCGTGAGCGAGACCTGCATACCGCCGAAGACGGAGCCGATTCCCAGGAAGGCCACGGCCAGTACCCGTACCGCGGGCACGGACAGCGCGGACCGGTGGGGCTCCGCCGAGGTACCCGTCCCGCGCCGGCCGGTCCGGGGCTGTGTCCCGCGCTGGGCGGCGAAGAGCAGTCCGCCGGCCAGGGTGAGAGCGGCTTCGGCGATCAGTCCGGCCGCCGGGTGGACGCCGGTGCACAGCGCGGTCGCGAGCACGGGCCCGATGACAAAGGTGAACTCGTCCGTCACGGACTCGAAGGCGGCCGCGGTCGGCAGCAGGGAAGCGAGGGAGGAAGAGGAAGGAGATGAGGCAGCCGAGGCCCGTGAAGCAACCGAGGCCCGCGAAGCATCCGAAGCCCGCGAGGCAGCCGAAGCGCCCGTGGAGCGTGTCCCCGAGTCGGTGCCCGCCGCCGGCCCGGACCCGGCGCCCAGCAGGGCGGCCCAGCGGGCCCGGACCATGGGGCCGATCTGCGGGACGGAGGCGCCGGTGGGGACGGCCGCGGCGAACAGCGCCCACAGAGGGGCGTCCGCCAGGGCGAGCACGGTGAGCGCCGCCGCCGAGCCGGTGTGGATCAGGACGCCCGGTATCAGGACCGCGCGCTGTCCGAACCGGTCCGCCAGCCTGCCGCTCCGGGGTGCGAAGAGAGCCATGGAGACACCGGTCACCGCGGCGACGGCTCCGGCGCTGCCGTACGAGCCCGTGGTGTGCCGGACCAGAAGGACGATGCCGATCGTCAGCATCGCGAAGGGCTGCCGGGCGGCGAAACCAGGAAGGAGGAATGTCCAGGCGCCGGGGGTACGGAGGAGCTGCCCGTAGCCGGGGCGGCGCGGGGCTCTGCCACTGGGCGGTGCGTCGGTGCCGACCGTGTTGCGGGACACGGCCCTTGCCTTTCTGCCGCCTGGTAGCGCGCCCCGGAGGACGGGGGAGGCCGAGGGCTGTCCTCTTGCGCGGAACTGCGGTAGATACCAGGGCCCACTGAGGGGAACGCCACGGCCGCCATACGGTCGCGCCAGCCCTGCGTCAGGCAGAGGTGGTGATCGATCAGTCAGGTGCGCCTGCATCATACAGGTAGGGGCAAGCGGCCCCCTGGGAATGGCCAGGTGCTATGCCCGTACGCCTCCGATTGCGAACCTGGATGGGCCGGCAGCCTCCGCCATCACCCCGGCCATCACCCCAGCCGACCCCACCCCACCCGGCCCGACACCCGCCACCCCCGTACCACCCCAGCCGCCCCCCGGCCATCACCCGGGACCATCCCCGCCTACCGCCTACCGCCTACCGCCTACCGCCTACCGTCCACCGACCCCCGCACCCGTCTCCGTACCCGAGGAGGACCCCGAGCCCGAGCCCGACCCCGAGCCACGCCCCGACCCCGACGAGCCCGTGCCCAGCCAGCCGGCCAGCTTGCCGCCCTGCCCGACTGCCCGCAGGCGCCGTTCTGCCGCGTCGCGTACCGGGTCCGTCGCCACCACCAGCAGTTCGTCGCCCCGGCGCAGCACGGTCGAGGGCGACGGTACGAAGCTCTTGCCCTCCCGCACGACCAGGGTGACCGCGGACCCGGCGGGCAGCCGCAGTTCGCCGACCTCCACGCCGTGCATCTTCGACCGCGGGGGGATCGCCACGGAGAGCAGATGGCCGCGCAGCCGTTCCAGCGGCGCCGACTCGATGCCCAGGTCGGCGGCCTCGGCGGAGTCGCCGAGCCGCAGTGCCTTGGCCAGCCAGGGCAGCGTCGGCCCCTGCACCAGCGTGTACACGACGACCAGGATGAAGACGATGTTGAAGATCCGCAGGCTGCCCTCGATCTGCGACACCATGGGGATGGTCGCCAGGATGATGGGCACGGCGCCGCGCAGCCCCGCCCACGACATGAGCGCCTGTTCCTGCCAGGGGATACGGAACGGCAGCAGGCTGATCAGGACGGACAGCGGCCGGGCCACCACCGTCAGGACAAGGCCGACGATCAACGCGGGCAGGAAGTCGTCGCCCAGTTCGTGCGGGGTCACCAGCAGCCCGAGCAGTACGAACATACCGATCTGCGCGATCCAGCCGAGCCCCTCCGCGAAGCCACGGTTGGCCGGGGCGTGCGGCAGTTTGGAGTTCCCGAGGATCACCGAGGTGACATAGACGGCGAGAAAGCCACTGCCGTGCGCCGTGGCACCGAGCGCGTACGCCGAGACCGCGATGGCCATCACCGCGATCGGATAGAGGCCCGAGGCGGGCAGGGCCACATGCCGCAGTCCGTACGCTCCCGCGAAGCCCACCGCGAGCCCGATGCACGCGCCGATGGCGAGTTCGAGCGCGATCACGCCGACGAGTACGTACCAGTGCTCGACCGGCCCCGATGCCGAGAGCGCGACCACGATGATCACCACGGGGGCGTCATTGAAACCCGACTCGGCCTCCAGCGCCCCGGTCACCCGGGACGGCAGCGGCACCTTGCGCAGCACGGAGAAGACCGCTGCCGCGTCCGTCGAGGAGACGACCGCGCCGATGATCAGCGCCTGCCGCCACTCCAGGCCGACCAGGTAGTACGCGGCGGCGGCGGTCACCCCGACGCTCACCCCGACCCCCACGGTCGACAGTGCGGCGGCGGCGGGCAGCGCCGGCCGTGCCTCTTTCCACTTGGTGCCGAGACCGCCCTCGGCGAGGATCACGACCAGGGCGGCATAGCCGATGACCTGGGTCAGTCCGGCGTTGTCGAACTTGACATGGAAGATCCCGTCCTGCCCTATGACGACCCCGATTCCGAGGTAGAGCAGCAGGCTGGGGAGGCCGCTCCGGGAGGAGATCCGTACGGCCGCGACCGCGATCAGCAGCACGAGTGAGCTGACGAGCAGGAGTTCATTGAGCTGGTGGACAGTCAGCGGCCGATCCTTCCCCTCGCGCACGCCGGATCGTTCCTCCGGCGGCCGGTACTTCGTTACCTTACCTAATCTTTAACGTTTTCTTGACGCCTTCGATCGTCTGTACGAGTTTCAGGCGGGCTCGGATGTGATCTGCGTCGCGCTCCGCACCCGGAAACCGGCGTCAACTCGGCATGAATCCCGCTTGTATCCTTCTGTGATCGTTCGATGAGTCGCCCTACATGACACCGCGTCGGGGCCCGGGAACGCCTGCGCCTATGGTTGCTCCAGCATTCCAGGACCACCCTGCCCCTCGAAGGACAGCGATGCCCGCCAACACAGCCCCCCCTTCCGTCAAAAAGAAGGGGCGACGCGCCCGTCTGATCGTGATCGTCCTGGTGCTGGCGCTTGTCGCGGGTGTCGGCTACGGCTCGTACTGGGGCGTCAGCACCGTCCGCGCCTCGTTCCCCCAGACGACCGGATCGATCCAGCTCAAGGGCCTCTCAGGACCCGTGGACGTCCGGCGGGACAGTTACGGCGTCCCGCAGATCTACGCCAACAGCGACGCGGACCTGTTCCGTGCCCAGGGCTTCGTCCAGGCACAGGACCGCTTCTGGGAGATGGACGTCCGCCGCCATATGACCGCCGGGCGGCTCTCCGAGATGTTCGGCGCGAGCCAGGTCAAGACCGATGCCTTCCTGCGCACCCTCGACTGGCGCGGAGTGGCCCAGCGCGAGTACGACAACGAGCTGTCCGACGAGACCAAGAAGAACCTCCAGGCGTACGCGGACGGCGTGAACGCCTATCTCGAAGGCCGCGACGGCAAGGACATCTCGGTCGAGTACGCCGCGCTCGACTTCACCAACGACTACAAGCCCGCGAAGTGGACCCCCGTCGACTCGGTGGCCTGGCTCAAGGCGATGGCCTGGGACCTGCGCGGCAATATGCAGGACGAGATCGACCGCTCGCTGCTGACGAGCCGGCTGAGCGAGAAGCAGATCGACGAGCTGTACCCGCCGTACCCGTACGACCGGAACAAGACCGTCGTCAGCGAGGGCGGGATCGACCCGGTCACCGAGAAGTACGACCCCGAAGCCGAGCCCACCAGCACGGCCCCCGGAGATACGAGCAGCGACGGCACAGGTACAGGCACCGGTACGAGTACGGACATCGGCACCGGTACGGGTACCGGCACCACCGACCCCACCACCGGCACCGTCGTCAACAGCTCAGCCGACAGCGCCACCGGCACCAGCGCCTCCGAAGCCACCGAGAACTTCAACTCCCAGCTCCAGGCCCTCTCCGGCACCCTCGACGAGATCCCCGCCCTCCTCGGCCCCAGCGGCGACGGCATCGGCTCCAACTCCTGGGTCGTCTCCGGCCGCTACACCACCACCGGAAAGCCGCTCCTCGCCAACGACCCGCACCTCGCCCCGCAGCTCCCGTCCCTCTGGTACCAGATGGGCCTGCACTGCCGCAGCGTCTCGGAGACCTGCCAGTACGACGTCGCGGGCTACACCTTCTCCGGTGTGCCCGGCGTCATAATCGGCCACAACCAGGACATCGCCTGGGGCTTCACCAACCTCGGCGCCGATGTGACCGACCTCTACCTGGAGAAGGTCGACGGCGACTCGTACCAGTACGGCGACGGCGAGAAGCAGTTCAAGATCCGCGAGGAGACCATCAAGGTCGCGGGCGGCAAGAGCAAGACGATCACCGTACGGTCCACCGACCGCGGCCCGGTGGTCTCCGACCGCGACACCGAGCTGGCGAAGGTCGGCGAGAAGGCCCCGGTCGGCGATGTCGCTCCCGACCGCGGCGAGGGTTACGCGGTCTCGCTCCAGTGGACGGCGCTCCAGCCCGGCAAGTCCATGGACGCGGTCTTCGAGCTGAACAAGGCCAAGGACTTCGCCGGGTTCCGCAAGGCCGCCGAGCACTTCGAGGTCCCCTCCCAGAACCTCATCTACGCCGACACCAAGAACCACATCGGCTACCAGGCGCCCGGCCGTATCCCGATCCGCGCCGAGGGCGACGGCCGGATGCCGGCTCCCGGCTGGGACCCGAAGTACCAGTGGAAGGGATACATCCCCTTCGAGCAGTTGCCGTACGAGTACGACCCCGCGCGCGGCTACATCGTCACCGCCAACCAGGCCGTCGTCGACCCCAAGAAGTACCCGTACCCGTTCACCGAGGACTGGGGCTACGGCGCCCGCAGCCAGCGGATCAACGATCTCATCGAGTCGAAGATCAAGGACGGCGGAAAGATCTCGACCGACGACATGCAGACCATGCAGATGGACAACAGCAGCCAGATCGCCAAGCTGCTGATGCCGATCCTGCTCAAGATCGATGTCAAGGACCCGTCCGTACGCGAGGCGCAGAAGCTCCTCGAAGGCTGGGACTACACCCAGGAACCCGACTCGGGCGCGGCCGCCTACTTCAACGCGGTCTGGCGCAATGTCCTCAAGCTGGCCTTCGGCAACAAGCTGCCCAAGGAGGTACGGGTCAAGGGCCAGTGCCTCAATGTCCGCCCCGCCAACGACTCGGCCCCGCTGGACGACCTCGACCAGGTGGTACGGGAGTGCGGCCAGCGTGATCCGGAGTCGGCGCAGCCGGACGGCGGCGACCGCTGGTACGAGGTGGTACGGCGCATCCTCGACGACGAGGACAACGCCTGGTGGAGCGTCCCGGCCAGCCGCAAGCTGCCCGCCACCACGACGCGCGACAAGCTGCTCGAACGCGCCATGGCCGACGCCCGCTGGGAGCTGACCGCCAAGCTCGGCAAGGACACGTCGAGCTGGACCTGGGGCCGGCTGCACCAGCTCACCCTGGACAACCAGACCCTCGGCACCAGCGGCCCCGGCTTCCTCAAGCGGATACTCAACCGCGGTCCGTGGAACCTCGGCGGCGGCGAGGCGGCGGTCAACGCGACGGGCTGGAACGCGGCGGGCGGCTACGAGGTCGTCTGGGTGCCGTCGATGCGGATGGTCGTCAATGTCGGTGACTGGGACAAGTCACGCTGGATCAATCTGACGGGCGCCTCGGGCCACGCGTACAGCGCGCACTACACCGACCAGACGAGCAAGTGGGCCAAGGGTGAGCTGCTCGACTGGGCCTATGGCGTCAACGCGGTGGAGCAGTCCACCGCCGACACCCTCACGCTGACGCCGTAGCGGTGGACGCGACCTCGGGCGCCGGGCGGTGTCAGCTGTTCTGCCGGCACCGCCCGTCCGGCACATGTCAGCTCTCGTGCCGGCACCGCCCGTCCGGCACGCGCGCGTCCCCGGTGGTGAAGCGCAGCACGCCCCCGGGCGTCACCACCGCCTGTACGGGACGGTCGTGCGGCTCCGCCGGGACCCGCGCGACGACCTCGCCGTCGTACAGCAGGACGGCCAGGGCCGGTACCGCCCCCGTCCGCTCCAGCCGGCCGAGGACCCGGTCGTACGAGCCGCCGCCGCGCCCCAGCCGCATACCGCGCCCGTCCACCGCCAGGCCCGGCAGCAGCACCACGTCCGCCTCCAGGACGGCGTCGGGGCCGAGCCGCGCACCGTCCGGTTCCAGCAGCCCCCGCCCGGCCCGTACCAGCCGCTCCGCGCCCTCGTACGGCGCCCAGTCGAGGTCGTTGTCCGCCATCAGTACCGGCAGCAGGACCCGTACGCCCCGCGTGCGCA
Source organism: Streptomyces sp. NPDC057617 (assembly GCF_042800555.1). Lineage (NCBI taxonomy): Bacteria > Bacillati > Actinomycetota > Actinomycetes > Kitasatosporales > Streptomycetaceae > Streptomyces > Streptomyces sp. NPDC057617. The sequence continues at coordinate 87,681 of NZ_JBHVGV010000010.1, forward strand.
GCGCGTCCAGCAGCGCGCGCGTGCCGGGTTCACGCCCCACCGAGACATACGCGGCGACCGTACGGGCCCGGGCCAGCTCCGGCAGCTCCAGCGCGCGCCGCGCGAGAACCGCCGCGGCGCGCCGGGCGTCCTCATCCGACAGCAGGCGCCGCGCGGTGAGCAGTTCGCTCCGCAGGGCCGCTTTTCCGGGCATCTCATCACGCACCAGACATCACAAACCTCTCGTATGCGTTTGTATGAGGCGAAAGTTAACCGGAGCATCATCTTCCGCCCATACGCAACAGATACTGTGTTCGGCATGACTCAGTCGCCCTCCAGGATCAGCAAGGCTGTCATCCCCGCTGCCGGTCTCGGCACCCGGTTCCTGCCCGCCACCAAGGCAACTCCCAAGGAGATGCTGCCGGTCGTCGACAAGCCCGCGATCCAGTACGTGGTCGAGGAAGCCGTGGCAGCCGGTCTCTCCGACGTGCTCATGGTCACCGGCCGCAACAAGCGGCCTCTTGAGGACCACTTCGACCGGAATTACGAGCTGGAGGAGGCGCTCACCCGCAAGGGAGACACCGAACGCCTCGCGAAGGTCCAGGAGTCCAGCGACCTCGCCACCATGCACTATGTGCGCCAGGGCGACCCCAGGGGTCTCGGCCACGCCGTCCTCTGCGCGGCGCCGCACGTCGGCGACCAGCCCTTCGCGGTGCTGCTCGGCGACGACCTGATCGACCCGCGCGACCCGCTGCTGGCCCGGATGGTCGAGGTCCAGGAGCGCGAGGGCGGCAGCGTCGTCGCGCTGATGGAGGTCGATCCTTCGCAGATCCACCTCTACGGCTGCGCCGCCGTCGAGCCCACGCGCGACGCCGATGTGGTCAAGGTGCACGACCTGGTCGAGAAGCCCGAGGCCGCCGACGCGCCCAGCAACTACGCCATCATCGGCCGCTATGTCCTCGACCCCGCCGTCTTCGGGATACTGCGTGAGACCGGGCCCGGCCGGGGCGGCGAGATCCAGCTCACCGACGCGCTCCAGCAGCTCTCCGTGGACGAGAAGGTCGGCGGTCCCGTCCATGGTGTGGTCTTCAAGGGCCGCCGCTACGACACCGGCGACCGCGGCGACTATCTGCGTGCCATTGTCAGACTCGCGTGTGAACGTGAAGATCTGGGACCGGACTTCCGGACCTGGCTCCGCAGTTATGTCGCCGAGGAGATGTAGCACTTGGAGATGTAGCACTTGACGAGGAGATGTAGCACTTGAGCAGCACGGCACAACCGGTACCGGCCTTCGGGCACGAGCGTCTCTGGTCGGTGGACGACCATCTCGCGGACATCCTGGCCGCGGTCCACCCGCTCGACCCGATCGAGCTGCAACTGCCCGACGCACAGGGCTGTGTGCTCGTGGAGGACATCACGGTGCCGGTGGCCCTGCCGCCGTTCGACAACAGTTCCATGGACGGTTACGCGGTCCGTACGGCCGATGTCGCGGGGGCCACCGAGGAGTTCCCCGCCGTGCTGACCGTCGTCGGCGATGTCGCGGCGGGCAGCGGCTCGCTGCCCGAGGTCGGCCCCGGCGAGACGGCCCGGATCATGACCGGCGCCGCGCTGCCGCCCGGCGCCGAGGCGGTGGTCCCGGTGGAGTGGACCGACGGGGGTACGGGGGGCGGGGCGGCCCTCTCGATGCGCCCGGCCGGCGAGGCTCCCGGCGGCGCGAGCGGCGAGGTGCGGGTGTACCGCCCGATCGAGGCCGGCGGGCATGTCCGCTCCCGCGGCAGCGATGTGCGGGCCGGTGATCTGGCGCTGGAGGCGGGTACGGTCCTGGGCCCGCCGCAGATCGGCCTCCTGGCCGCCATCGGCCGCGGTGCGGTACGGGTCAGGCCGCGCCCGCGCGTGGTCGTGCTCTCCACCGGCAGCGAGCTGGTCCAGCCCGGCGAGGAGCTGGGCGAGGGCCAGATCTACGATTCGAACAGCTTCGCGCTGACCGCCGCGGCCCGGGACGCGGGCGCCATCGCGTACCGCGTGGGCGCCGTCACCGACGACGCCGACACGCTGCGCGCCACCATCGAGGACCAGCTCATCCGCGCCGACATGGTGGTCACGACGGGCGGTGTCAGCGTCGGGGCGTACGACGTCGTCAAGGAGGCCCTCTCCGCGGTGGGGGACGAGGACGAGGACGGCGGCGGGGTCGATTTCCGCAAGCTCGCGATGCAGCCGGGCAAGCCGCAGGGCTTCGGGGCGATCGGCCGCGAGCACACCCCGCTGCTGGCCCTGCCGGGGAACCCGGTCTCGTCGTACGTCTCCTTCGAGCTGTTCGTACGGCCCGCGATCCGCAGGCTGATGGGCCTGGAGGACGTCCACCGCCCCAGGGTCCGCGCCACGCTCTCCGCCGACAAGCCGCTGACCTCCCCGGCCGGCCGCCGTCAGTTCCTGCGCGGGACGTACGACGCGGCGACCGGCTCGGTCACCCCGGTCGGCGGGACCGGCTCGCACCTCGTCGCGGCCCTCGCCCATGCCAACGCGCTGATCGTCGTCCCCGAGGACTCGGTCCTGGCCGAGCCCGGGTCGGACGTCGACGTCGTCCTGATCGGCTGACGGTCCGGTGGTGGCGGTACCGTGTCTGCCCACAGAGGCCCTGACGGGCCCGGACCGGGAGCGCCACAGCGAATGACCGCGTTTTCCCGGGGGGAGACCCCCGGACCCTCTCAGCAGGGCAGCCTGACCCACATCGACGAGTCGGGAGCGGCCCGTATGGTCGATGTCTCGGCGAAGGAGATCACCGCGCGCACCGCCAGCGCCAGCGGCCGGGTACTGGTGTCGCCGCAGGTCGTCGAACTGCTCAGGGGCGGGGGAGTGCCGAAGGGGGACGCCCTCGCCACCGCCCGTATCGCGGGCATCATGGGCGCGAAACGGACCCCGGAGCTGATTCCGCTCTGCCATCCGCTCGCGATCTCGGGGGTCACGCTCGACCTCGCGGTCGCGGACGACGCCGTCGAGATCCTGGCGACGGTCAGGACCACGGACCGTACGGGCGTCGAGATGGAGGCCCTGACCGCCGTGTCGGTCGCCGCGCTCACGGTCGTCGACATGGTCAAGGCGGTCGACAAGGGCGCGGTGATCACGGACGTACGGGTCGAGGAGAAGACGGGCGGCAAGTCCGGCCACTGGACCCGCCGGGTGACGGAGACGAGCGAGGGCACCTCATGAGCGGGCCTGCGAGAGACGGTACGGAGGCCGTGTCCGGTACGGGATCGACGCCCGCTCCGTACGGCTCGGGTCCGGTGCAGCCGGTCCCGTACCGCGCCCTGGTCGTCACCGCCTCGAACCGCGCTGCCGCCGGTGTCTACAGCGACACGGGCGGCCCGATCCTGGCCGGCGGCCTCGCCGCGCTCGGCTTCACGGTCGACGGACCGAAGGTCGTCCCCGACGGCGAGCCGGTCGAGCGCGCGCTGCGCGAGGGCGTGGCCGCCTCGTACGACGTCATCCTGACCACCGGCGGTACGGGCATCTCGCCCACCGACCGCACTCCGGAGGCGACCCGGCTCGTCCTGGACTACGAGATCCCGGGCATCGCCGAGGCCATCCGAGCCGAGGGCACCGCCAAGGTCCCCACCGCCGCGCTCTCCCGGGGCCTGGCCGGGGTCTCCGGGCGGACCCTGATCGTCAATCTGCCGGGCTCGTCCGGCGGGGTGCGCGACGGTCTCGCCGTGCTGGGCCGGCTGCTTGTCCACGCCGTGGACCAGATCCACGGCGGCGATCACCCCCGTACCTCCGGATGAACCCGGCGTGGCCCGTGACCCTGGTGGACGGTGAGGTCACCCTCCGCCCCATAAGGCTGCGCGACCAGCGCGCCTGGCGCGAGGTGAACCGGCGCAACCGCGACTGGCTGCGCCCCTGGGAGGCCACGATCCCGCCGCCGCCCCCGGGCGGCCCGGCCGCCCAGCGCCCCACCTACCGCCAGATGGTCCGCCATCTGCGCGCCGAGGCCAACGCGGGCCGGATGCTGCCCTTCGTGGTGGAGTACCAGGGGCGGCTGGTGGGCCAGTTGACCGTCGCGGGGATCACCTGGGGCTCGATGTGCAGCGGGCATGTCGGGTACTGGGTGGACCGCGAGGTCGCGGGCCGCGGTGTGATGCCGACGGCGGTCGCGCTCGCCGTCGATCACTGTTTCCGGATGGTCGGGCTGCACCGCGTCGAGATCTGCATTCGCCCGGAGAACGGGCCGAGCCGTCGGGTCGTCGAGAAACTCGGATTCCGCGAGGAAGGGCTGCGCCCGCGCTATCTCCATATCGACGGGGCATGGCGGGACCATCTCGTGTACGTCCTCACGGCCGAGGAGGTGCCCGAGGGGCTGGTCCGCCGGTGGCGCCAGGCACGGCCAGGAACACACAGAAAATAAGATAAGTGTTCGATATTGATCGGCATATGGCCATAAACTGATCTGAACAGTCACAAAAAAAGTCCGTGGTATCAGCCAGATCGTGCGACACACCGGCTCAATTGGCCGATGCCCTCGTGCGAACCCCTCTACGGTGTGAACCGTGAGCAGCAGCGGCCTCATCTACGCAGTCATCGTCGGGGCCTGGGCCGCCTACTTGGTGCCGATGTGGCTCCGCAGGCAGGACGAGCTCAATGAGGCACGTCCGACGGAGCGCTTCAGTACCGCCATCCGGCTGCTGTCCGGACGGGCGGCCATGGAGCGCCGTTACGCCAAGGAGCTTCAGGGACGTGCCGCCGAGGAGGCGGGGCCCGACGGGGAGCCGGACGCCGGCACGGAGTCGATGAGCTCCGTGGACGTCCGGGCCTTCGCCGCGCCCCCGGCCCGTACGGAAGCGCGGATGGAGATCCGCGCGGACGTCCCGGCCCCGGGCAGACCGGCACCGTCGCGCTCCCGGCCAGGTCCGGGACGACAGGCGGGCGCCGGCGGTACGGCCGGGGCCGCGCCCGAGAGTGTGCCCGCGCGGCGCGGGCGGCCTTCGGGGGGCGCGGCCGAACGCGCCCGGCGTGCGCAGCGCTCGCAGGTCCTGGCGCGCCGCCGGCGCACGACGATGGTCCTCTTCGTCGCCTTCACGCTCGGCACGGTCGTCGCGGCGGTCGGCGGTCTCGGCTTCCTCTGGGCGCCCGGCGTCCCGGCCGTCCTCCTCAGCGCGTACATCGTGCATCTGCGCGCCCAGGAGCGGCGCCGCTTCGCCTTCACGATGGACCGGCGCAGGGCCGAGGCGGCCGCGCAGCGGCTCCGCGAGAACCGGCCGCGCCGCCATCAGCCCTCCACGGCCGCCGTCGGCGAGCCGGACGAGGAGCCCGAACCCCGCCCCGAACCGGAACCGGTCCCCAAGGTCTCGCCCCAGGAGGCGGGCCGCCGCGCCCTGGTCGAGCAGACCGACCACGCGGAGTGGGTCGACCAGCAGCGCGAACGCGGCCCGGCGAGCGGCGAGAGCTGGGAGCCCGTCCCGGTCCCGCTCCCCACGTACGTCACGGCGCCGGTCGCCCCGCGCGCCACCAGCGGCGTCGAGGTCGGCGACCCGGAAACGTGGAGCGCGGCCCGCTCCTCCACCGCCGAACCCACCCCCGACCCGGCCACCCCCCAGCGCACCGCCCCGCCGCCCCGCCGCCCCCGCGACGGCGGCAGAACCCCCCTCTTCGACCAGTACGACGAAGAATCCCGCCCCCGCGCCGCCAACGAGTAACCCACCCCCGCCCCACCCCGTGACCAGCTCCTAACGGATTTCCGGGCACGGCGGCGGGGGTGCTAAGGTTTCACACGTCGCAAGGGCCTGTGGCGCAGACTGGTAGCGCACCTCGTTCGCATCGAGGGGGTCAGGGGTTCAAATCCCCTCAGGTCCACAAGCGAGAGAGCGGGGCCTGTCCGCAGAAAGCGCGGACAGGCCCCGCTCTCTCCTTTTTGCCCGGCTTCGCCTCGCGCGGCGGGGGCTTCGCCACCCGCACCCCCTTTCGGGTCGGCCGGGGCGGGCTGCGCGGCTCTGTCCTCTACGGTTGCATGTGATGTGGCAATGGCAGGGCCGGGACTTCTGGGCGCGGGGGCGGTGTGATGGGCGACGGTGTCAGGAATGAGCTGTCCGGGACGGTGTACGGGCCGGCTGTCCAGGCTCAGCAGATCCATGGCGGCATCACCTTCAATGTCCAGGCGCCACCGGCCCACGGGCCCGGCTCCGCGCCGGATCAAGTGCCGCCGCTGACCTTCGAGTTCATCAATCGCTCGGCGGATCTCTCCTTACTGGACGACCGCCTCGGCGCCCCGGGGAGCGGTTCCTCACGGGTCGGGTTCGGGGTGCTGACCGGGTTGCCGGGGATCGGGAAGACGGCGCTTGCCCAGCGGTGGGCGGAGAAGGCGCGTGAGCGGTTTCCCGACGGGCAGATCTATGTCGACTTCGCCGCGCTGCGCGGCCGTACGGGCGGTGATGTCTCCGCTGCGGTGGGACAGTGTCTGAAGGCCCTCGGGGTGGACGACACCTATATCCCGCAGTCCCTCGCCGGCCGGGTCGAGCTGTTCCGGAGCAGGTCCGCAGGCCGGCGGATCCTGGTCGTACTGGACGACGTTAACCAGCCCGCGCAGGTCAATGTCCTGGTTCCCAAAGGTCCCGGCAGTGCCTTGCTGGTCACCGGCAGCGGCAGACTCGGGGAGCTGGCCATGGACGGGGCGCGGCTGCTGCCCCTCGAACCGCTCGATCTGCGCAGCGGGCTGGAGATCCTGGCCGACCGCTGCGGCGAGCCGGCCGTCACCGCCGAGCGGGACGCTGCCGAGCGGCTCGTCGAGCTGTGCGCGGGACTGCCGAAGGCCCTGCATGTGGTGGCGGCACGGCTGGTGACCGACACCGGCCTCACCATGAGCGGGCTGGCCGGGGAACTCGCCGATGAAACCCGCCGGTTGGCGGGCATGTCTCTACGAGGACGAGGGGAGCACTCCGTGTCCGCGGTTCTGGGACTCGCCTACCGTGATCTGCCGCCCGACGCGGCCCGGCTCTACCGGCTGCTGGGATGGCTCCCCGGGCGGTCGTTCGACGCCGGTACGGCCGCGGTCGCCGCGGACATCGGCACACCGGCCGCCGAGTCGCTCCTCGAAGCGCTTCGGGAGTCCAGCCTCCTGGACCGGACGCCGGACGGCCGGTTCCGCTTCCACGATCTCGTACGGCTGCATGCCCGCGAGCGTGCCACCGAGGAGCAACCGGCGCAGGAGCAGCGGGAGTTGACGGCCCGGGTCGCGACTCACTATCTCGCGCTCACCGCCCTCGCCGACCGCGCCGTACGCGCCGACCGGCTGCGGATCGCCGACCTGCCCGAGCTGCTGAGCGGCGCGTCCGACCCCTTCGCCGCGGAGAACGGTCCCCCTCCGCTGGAATGGCTGGACGCCGAGCGCGCCAATATTCTCGCCGTCCTCCGCGAGGCCTCCCGCCATGGCCTCCATACGCTGGTCTGGCCGCTGTCCGAGGCCTTTACGGTGCTCTTCCTGCACCGCAGGCACCTCGGCGACTGGAAGGAATCCCTGGAGCTGGGAGCCGCCTCGGCCGCCGAAGCCGTCGTCCCCGCGGCGGAGGCGCGCCTGCGCAGTCTGCTGTCCCGGCCGCTGATGGACCTCGGTGAGTACGACAGGGCGCGTACGGAGCTGGAGACCGCGGTCGCCTGCGCCGACGCCTCCGGGCATGCCGCGCTCGGCGCGTCGGTGCGGGAGTTCTCCGGCCGGTACTGGGACCGCTTCGACCCCGACCGTGCCATGGACGCCTACCGCCGGTCCATCGAACTCAACATCGAGGCCGGCGAATGGCGTGGAGTCGCCATCGTCACCTACTTCCTCGGCTGCGCCCAGGACGCCAAGGGCGACCACGCCACTGCCCTGGAGAGCCTGCGCAGGGCGTACGAGGACCTGATGGGCCGCGCCGACCGGCGGATGGCGGCCCGGGCCATGGCCGCGATCGGCGCCGCCCACGAGCATCTCGGTGATACGGACGAGGCGAAGCGCGCGCTGAGCGAGGCGGCCCGGACCCTGCGCGAGCAGAACGCCAGCCACTACGAGGCACAAGCCCTGGTCCGGCTCGCGGACCTCACCGAGCGGACGGGCGGCGGACGTACGGTCAAGGGCCTGGCGGCCGTACGGGAGCAGCTCACCAGGGCGTACGAGATCTACGCGGACGGCGGCAGCCCCGAGGCCGACACCCTGCGCGAGCGCCTCGACCGCCTCCAGGACCTGCCCGAGCACGAATAGCGCTGAAAAGCGCCCTCAGTACGCCGGACCGCGCGGCCGGGAGGTCCGGAAGCGCAGGGCGACATCCTCCTCCCGCACCCCGCCCACCCTGAGCGTCACGATGATGTCGTCCATCGCGATCCCCGCGCGCAGACACGTATAGACGACCGCGGCCGGCAGACCCACATGGACGCCGGCGCCGGTCGACGTCGCCTCGACGGTCCGTCCGTCACGCAGCCCCACCAGAAAACCGCCCCCGTCCAGCGCCACCGCGGCCAGGCGGCTGCCGGGAAACCCGTCGAGCGTCTCCCCGATCCAGCGCAGCGCGCCCACCGCGGTCGGCGCGGGCCGGTCACGCACCAGCACTGACGCGCTCTCGCTCAGCCGCCGGTCGCGTTCCTCCTCGTCACACGCGAGATGCACGAACGACCCGGGAGTCTCCTGGGGTCCCGTGCGGCTGTCTTCGCAGGCCGCCGCGGGGTGACGGCGTACGGTCACGACCCAGCGGCCGTCCTCCGGGGCCGCTTCGGTGGCCACCGTCCAGGAGGTGACGGCCGCCGCGGGCGGATCGGGGCGGGGGAGCGTCAGCAGGGGAGGCGGCAGGGCGGAGTCCGGCTCGGCCAGCCCCATCAGGCGGTACAGCGCGGTACGCAGCCTGACCAGCGCCTGCCCCGGCTCCGCGAAGGCACCGGCCGCGATCTCCGCGTACCGCTCCGGGCTGTGCGTCCGTACGGCCGATTCGATCTGCCCGCGCAGATCCCCGCGCGGGTCGAGCCGGGGCGCGGACCGGCCGAGCCGCGCGATCGCCGTCCCCGGTACGGCGTCGCTGCCGAACGCGGCGAGCAGTACGGGCTTGCCCAGCGCCGCACCGTACAGCGTCACCGAACCGTGGTCGCCCACCACGGCGTCCGCCGCCACCAGCGCGGCCTGCCAGGCGTCGACCGGCGGCATCAGCAGCAGGCCCGAGTCCTCCGCGGCGGCCTGGAGCGTATGGATCTGCCAGGCGCCGTGCCCCGACCAGACATTGGGGTGCACGATCGCCGCGACCCGGTATTCGTCGTACGGCAGTGACGCGAGCAGCCGTGCCGGAAGCTCCGGATCCCGGCCGATCAGGGAGGTGCGGCCCCAGGTGGAGCTGAGCACCACCAGCCGCCGCCCGTCCTCGACACCCAGCGCGCGGCGGTACGAACCGGCCCGCGGCAGACTGGCGGCCAGCCGGTCGAACACCGGGTCCCCCACCAGCAGGGTGTGACCCGCGGCCTTGGGATGGGTGGTGAGGAGCTGCTCCTCCTGGTCCGGATGCGAGATGGCGAGCCAGGCCCGGCCCGCCTCCAGCAACGCGTCCGGCACCACACCGGACAGCCGGGTCCGTGGGGAGCGGGAGTCCGGCACGAGCTTCTGGAAGCCGACCCCGTGCGGCAGGACGAGTACGGGACAGCCCTCGCCCGGGGCACCCCAGTTGGGCACTCCGAGACCGGGCACACCGGCGCTGGGCAGCCCCGCCCCCGGCACCTCGACATTCTCGCTGGCGGAGACGATCAGATCCGGGGTGATGCTGCCCAACTGGGCCCAGGGCATGACCCGGCATCCCGAGTCATGCAGCAGATCGAGGACTCCGTCATTGAAGGCGGAGGTCGGGTCATGGGCGAAGACGACGGTGATCCGGGCGTCGCCGCGCAGCAGGGCCGGCAGGATCTCCAGGACCCGCACGGTCGAGGTGACCGTACGGGCGGCCACGACCAGGGTCTTCTCGCCGGGGAAGGTGCTCCACCGCCGGGCGTCATGGCCCACCGGGACCCTGAGCGGCGGCCCCGCGCTACCGTGCATGGCCACGGCTACACCGTACCGGGGGCGGCCCCTGCCCCTTGGCGTACGCGCACGTCACCCCGCGCGCCCTCGTTCTCCCGAGCCCCTCCCGAGCCCCTCCCACGCTCTTTCCCAAGTGCCTTCCCAGGACGGAGACATGAATAAGTCTCGTACTGGGGAACGAAATTGAGGAATCGATGGCGGGAAGCAGCCAGCGAATTCCCCCACTCGGGTGACACGGGCTCACGGAATTAACACGGAGGCCACTACTGTGCCGAGGCATGACCTCTTCCAACACCGCGTCGGGCAGTGTTCAGTACGCCCCTCTTCTGGGCACCCTCTCGGTGATTCCCTGGACCAGCGATCCTTCCGAAGGCGAGCGCAACGCGCCTTTTCTGCTTGCCTATTCGCTCGGTGACGGCCGGGGTGGTCCGGCGGCCGGCGAGGAGGCGATGCGCGCGGTCCTCCAGGAGATCGGGCTGAATCCCGGTGGCGATCTGGTCGATGTCGCGCACGCGCCCCAGGTCCCGATCAAGCTGCTGGTGGAGGCGGGGCAGGCGGTGCTGACCATGCCGTATCTGAACTCGCAGTGCCCGGTTCCGCCGGAGTGGGAAGAGGACGCGCGGCGGACCCGGCAGGTCTATTTCATGGTGGCGACCCGCCCCTGGCCGGACGGTACGCCGGGACGGCCGGTGACCGAGGAGCGGCTGCGCGCCTTTGTCGGCGACGTCGGCATGCTCGCCGGCGCCGCGCACTGTCTGGTGCCGGTCAGCAGTCTGCGCGGCTGAGGCGCGACGGGCGAGGCGAGGCATACGAAGCGAACGAATCGGACCGTCATGACAACGACTTGGGACCGGACCACGCCCGCCGGACAGACCGGGGAAGCCGGAAGAACCGGGGAAGCCGAAGAAACCGGGAAAACCGGTGAGGCCGGGAAACACGCCTCCGGAAGCGGCACGGCGGAAGTGGGCGGCAGCCGGGGGTTCGCGCTGCTGCTGGTGATCACCGGCGCCGCCGGGCTGCTGGCGGCATGGGTGATCACCCTCGACAAGTTCAAGCTGCTTGAGGACCCGGACTTCACCCCGGGATGCAGCCTCAACCCGGTGGTGTCCTGCGGCAACATCATGAAGAGCGAGCAGGCCTCGGCGTTCGGATTTCCCAATCCGATGCTGGGGCTTGTGGCGTATGCCGTGGTGATCGGTATCGGCGCGGGTCTGCTCGCGGGGGCGCGTTATCGGCGCTGGTTCTGGCTCGGTCTGAACGCGGGCACGCTGTTCGGTGTCGGATTCTGCACCTGGCTCCAGTACCAGTCGCTGTACGAGATCAACTCGCTGTGCCTGTGGTGCTCTCTGGCCTGGGTCGCCACCATCGTGATGTTCTGTTACGTCACCGTCCACAACATCGAGCACCGGATTCTGCCCGCCCCCGCCGGGGTGCGCGGGGCGCTGAGCGAATTCCACTGGGTGCTGCCCGTGCTGTGGACCGGGGTGATCGGGATGCTGATCCTGATCCGCTGGTGGGACTTCTGGACGAGCTGACCCCGCCGCGGAGTCCGGGTCCGCGAGGACCCGGACCGTCCGCTCCCTCCCCGCTCGGTTCCGGCGGTTACGGGGGATCACTTGCCGAGCGACAGCCCGCCCAGGAGCTTGCCGAGGCCCTGCTCCTTGCTGCTGGTCTGCTTGGAGCCGGTCTGCTTCGTGCCGCTCTGCTTCTTGCTCCCGGACTGCTTCTTCGCCTGCTTCTTGTTCAGCCCGTCCGTGGTCTTCTTCACCGCGTTGATGACAGAGCCCTCGTTCTCCGTGTCCAGCGCGTTGGTGTGGAGCGGCTTTCCGTCGCGCAGTCCGTCGCGGGCGACGGTGTCCAGGGCGCCGTTGAGGCTGGACGGGGTGAGGTTCTCGGTGGCGAAGGCCGGGGCCGCGGCGCCGAGGGCCATGACGGAACCGGCGACGACCGCGGCGATCTTCAGGGGCTTCATGGGGGAATCCTTCTTTCGGAGTCTCTCGGAGTTCTCGGACGACAGGGCAACTGTCTTTTCGCGCACGCCTCTTGGAGGTTTTCGCGCGGCCTTGTCCCGCCCTGAGTAACGATTCTCCGGCGTGCCGGAAACGGGCCGGAAACGGACAACAAAGGGCAACAGAAGAGCCGCTCAGCCCCCGGGGGGACGAGCGGCTCTTCCGCGTCACGTCATCGACGAGGCGAATAAGGTCACGCGTTGAAGCAGGTGTTGCCGAAGGTCGGGTTCAGCAGCCCGATGATGTCGATGGTGTTGCCGCAGAGGTTCAGGGGGATGTGAACCGGGATCTGGAGGACGTTGCCGGACAGAACGCCCGGGGAGCCGACGGCCGCGGCCTTCGCGTCGGCGTCGGCGAAGGCGACGCCGGAGGTACCGGCGACAGCGGCGGCTGCCGTGGTGGAGAGAACAACAGCCTTGGCGATACGCGACATGTGAGAAGCGCTCCTCGGTCGTAATGAGATGGCATAGATGCCGGGCGCGACTGCCCGACTTATGCATCAACGCCAGGGACGGCCATCGGTTGCGCACCCGAATGAGTGACGCTCCCCCAGGAGTTGGCCCCGGTCTGCTAACGGGAGTTGCGCCACGGCGCCATTGCCCGAAGTCGTCTTGTACGTTCAGCTCGTTTCAGCGCGTCTGACGTGATTTTCACTCCGCGCTCTGTAAAGGTGCCTTCTTGTTTCGGTCTTTGTTTCGTTCTTTCGCGGCGGAGGAGATTGTGCGGTTAGGCGGAATTCGGTGAGCAGTTGATGTGCAAGCGCCTTGGGACCGTTCAAGAGATTGCATTTCTGTAGCTATAGCTGTAGTAGCGACGAGTGGAAAGAGTTGCGCGTGCGGGCACAACGGCACCTTCCCGGGACCGGCTTCACAGCGCTCCATCTCGTACAGCCGGTCGACGGCGGAGTGGCCCGGGTGGTTCTCGATCTGATCGGCGCCCAGCGGAGTGCCGGAGTCCGGACCGTCGTCGCCTGTCCCCCCGGGGGTCCGCTCGCGGAGGCGGCGGCACGGCGGGGGGCCGAGGTCCATCTCTGGCACGCGACACGCGCCCCGGGGCGCGGCCTGCCGGCCGAGGTACGGCAGGTCGAGCGGCTGGTCGAACTGATCCGCCCCGATCTGGTCCACGCCCACAGTGCCAAGGCCGGCCTAGCGGGACGGCTCGCCGTCCGGGGCCGGGTGCCGACGGTCTTCCAGCCGCACGCCTGGTCGTTCGAGGCGGTCGGGGGAGTGACCGGCAGGCTGGCCAGACAGTGGGAGCGGTGGGCGGTCCGGTGGACCGACCGGGTCGTCTGCGTGAGCGAGGCGGAACGGCTCACCGGCGAGCGCGCCGGGATCCGCGCCTCCTGGTCCGTCGTCCACAACGGAGTCGACACCGGCCGGTTCGCGGGCACGTACGCCACCCCGACCGGCACCGACAGCACCTCGACCGGCCCGGGCACCAGCACCGACAGCATCCCTGCCGGTACCGACACCGGGCCCGGCACCACCCTCACCCGCACCGCCGCCCCCGGCCGTGCCGCCGCCCGTGCCTCCCTCCCGCTGCTCGCCACCCTGGAGCCGACCGCTCCGCTCGTGGTGTGCGTCGGACGGCTGTGCAGGCAGAAGGGGCAGGACATCCTCCTGCGGGCCTGGCGGCCGGTCGTACGGCAGATGCCGCAGGCGCGGCTCGTACTCGTCGGGGACGGTCCCGACGCCGACGTGCTGCGCGCCACCGCCCCGCCCTCGGTGCTCTTCGCCGGGGCCGTACCGGACACCGCGCCCTGGTACCGCGCGGCCGATCTCGTTGTCCTGCCGTCCCGTTGGGAGGGCATGGCGGTGGCCCCGCTGGAGGCCATGGCCAGTGGCAGGCCCGTCGTCCTCAGCGATGTGGACGGCGCGCGCGAGAGCCTGCCGCCCGGCCGCGAGACCCTCTGTCTCACCCCGCCCGAGGACCCGCCCGCGCTGGCCGCCGCCGTGAGCACCCTGCTCCGGGACGGGCCGCTGCGCGAAACCATCGGCCGCCAGGGCCGGCAGCACGTACTCAGCACCTATGACGTGCGGCAGACCGCGCAGGCCATCGCGGACGTGTACCGCGAAGTCGCCGCCGTGCCGCGCCCCGAGCGCAGGGAGCCGATCGCCCAGTGACCACGGAAAGCACCAGCGTTCCCCCACCGTCCGGGCCCGCGAGGGCGACGGGACAGCGCCTCGCGCGCGTCCCGATCGCGCCGCCCCGGGACGCCCCCGACCGCGTCGCGCCGCCGCCGCGCCGCCGCCCGCGCGGCCCGCTGGGCTCCGGCCTGCCGCTGCTCGCGGCGGACGCGCTCGCCGCCGTACTGTCCGCCGCCGTGCTCAGCGACGAGGAGCGGGAGGCCGTCCTGGCCGTGCAGCTCGTCGTCTGTGTGACCGTGCTGAACGCGCTCGGCGGGCTCTACCGGCCCGGAGTCGTGCCGTCGGCGCTCGACCAACTGCCCGCGCTGGCCGCCCGTGTCGCCGCGTCGTGGTGCGCCGCCGCGGCCATGCTCGCCGCGTTCCTGCCCGCCCGCACGCTGGGTGTCACGGCGCTGCTCGGCGGCGCCGCCGTACAGCTTGCCGTGGCGTGCTGCGGCCGGTCGCTGGTCCATGCGCGGCGCCGCGCGGTGGCGCGGGGCCGGCTGCGGTCCGCGCTGGTCGTCGGTACGGGGACGGTGGCGCGGCGGCTGACCACGCTGCTCGCGCAGCATCCCGAGTACGGGCTGCGGCCCGTCGGGATCGTCGCGCCGCCGGGGGACGGCGGGCGCGGCGGCGGAGGTACGGACGGTCCGGCGCTGCCGGTGCTGACCTCGGCCGAGGAGATCCACCGGGCCGTCATCCAGAACGGTGTGCGGGAGGCGCTGTTCATCGGCCCGTGGGTCCCCGGTGCCGATTCCGCGGGCTTCCCCGAACCAGACTTCCCCGACGCGGGGTTCGGTGAGCCCGGTTTCCCCGACTCCGACTTTCCCGGCCCTCGCGACCGTACGAACCAGGCTGCGCTCGTCGCGCTGTTCCATGAGTACGGCTGCGCCACCTCGTTCCTCGGTCCCGGCCCCTGGGACACCGCGGCCCCGGCGCCCGGGATGGCCCAGCATCTGTGGGGATACGCCTGGCGCCGGCTGGAGCCGCCCGCCGCTCGCCGTCCCGGTACGGTCGCCAAGCGTCTGCTGGATGTGGTGATCGCCGCGCCCGCGCTGCTGGCCGTCTCTCCGGTGCTGCTGATCTGCGCGCTCGTCGTACGGTTCGGTGACGGCCCCGGCGTGCTGTTCCGCCAGGAGCGTGTCGGCCAGAACGGCCGCCCGTTCACCCTGCTGAAGTTCCGTACGCTGCGCCCGGCCGACGACCATGAGGCCGCCACCCGCTGGAACATCGCCAACGATCTGCGGCTGAGCCCGGTGGGCGGCTTTCTGCGCCGTACCTCCCTCGACGAACTGCCGCAGCTCTGGAACGTCCTGCGCGGCGACATGAGCCTGGTCGGGCCCCGGCCCGAACGCCCCTTCTTCGTCGCCAACTTCAGCAAGACCCACCCCGGTTACGCGGCCAGGCACCGGATGCCCGTCGGCATCACAGGGCTGGCGCAGGTCCACGGGCTGCGCGGGGACACCTCCATCGAGGACCGGTCCCGTTTCGACAACCACTACATCGACCACTGGTCGCTCTGGCAGGACGTCTGCATCCTGCTGCGGACCGCCGTCTCCCTGGTCCGTCCGGCGGGAAGCTGATGACCGCCGACGCCGCCGGGGCCCTGCTGCCCGCCGCCCGCCGCCCGCGCCAGGACGGCCGGGCGGCGGGCAGCGCCGCAGACGGGTGGCGGGGCGCGCTGCGCGGTGCCGTGCGCCGGTCGGGGCCGGTGCTGCCGGCCGTGGCGGTCGTCGCGCTGGTGGCCGTACCGGCGGCTCCCGCCGGGGACGGCTCCGCCGGTACGGGCAGCGTGGCCGACGCGGCCTCGGCGCTGCTCGTCGCGTACTGCCTCGTACGGCTGGCGCGCGAGCGGGCCCGGCCGCTGACCCGTACCGCAGCGCTGGTGCTGGGACTTCCGGTGCTGGGGGTGACCGTCGCCGCGCTGACCTCCGGCGACGCTCCGGCGGCCCTGCCCGGGGTGGCGCGCTATCTGCAGATCTTCGTGCTCGTACCGGCCGCGCTGCTGCTGCTGATCCGTGACCGGCGGGACTTCCGGCTGGTCGCGGGGGCGGTTGTGGCGCTCGCGCTGGTGGAGGGCTCGATCGGGGTGACGCAGTATCTGACCGGCACCGGCGCCTCGTACATGGGCGAGAACATCCGCGCCGTCGGCACCTTCGGGCCCACCGATGTGATGGGCATGGCCACGGTCGTCGCGTACGGACTGGTCATCTGCGTGGGGTACGCGCTGGCTCCCGTACGCAAACCGGGCCCCCGGCGCCGTACGGTCGCGCTCGTCGGCGCCGGGCTGCTGCTCGTACCCCTCGCGCTGTCCTTCAGCCGGGGTGCCTGGATCGCCACGGGCGTCGCGCTCCTGCTCCAGCTCATCGTCTCCGGGGTGCGCAGGGCCGCGGTGGTCGTGCTGGCCGCGGGGGCGCTCGGGGTCGTTCTCGTCGGCGGTCTCGGGATCGGCTCGCAGATGATCAGCGAGCGTCTCAGCAGCATCACCCGGGTCACCGACGCGCCCGACCAGTCCGTCGCCGACCGGTACACGATGTGGGCCGCGGCCACCGACATGTGGCGGGAGCGGCCGGTCACCGGCGTCGGGCTGAAGGGCTTCCCCGCCCACCGCGACAGCCATGCCTCGCTGGGACTCTCGTCCGGCAGCGACACCGCGGGCGCCGGACTCGGCTTCCAGCGGCAGCCACTGCTCTCGCCGCACAACATGTATCTGCTGGTGCTCAGCGAGCAGGGGCTGCTCGGGATCATGGCCCTGGCCGGAAGCTGGGCCGCGCTGCTCGTCCTCGCGCTGAGACGGCTGCCACGGTACGGACGCGGTGGCGGCGGCTGCGCGCTCGTTGTCACAGGGCTGCTGGTCTGGCAGTTCGTGGACTTCGGGTACGCGGACATCGGCGGCCCGTCCACCGTACTGACGGCCGTGATGTTCGGGCTGGCCGCGTGGTGGGCGCTGAGCCCGGACCACGGCCGGCCGGATCCTGCGCGGAACCGCGAGACCGGGAGCGGGGCTGCCGCCGCGTGACCGGTACGAGTCATACGAGTGAGTCGCCACGCCCGCCCACGGTGCCCCGGCAGGCCGGCCACAACGCCCCCTCCTCAGGAGGGTTCCTGGCCAGGGCCGCCTTCCTGACCGCCCTGCTGACCGCCGTCGGCGCGCTCCTCGGTCTGGTACGTGACCAGACCATCGCCCATCTGTACGGCGCGGGCCCCGACACCGATGCCTTCCTCGTCGCCTGGACCGTGCCCGAGGTGGCCGCCACGCTCCTCATCGAGGACGCCATGGCCCTGATCCTCGTACCGGCCTTCAGCCTGGCCCTGGCCCGCAGGGCCGCCGGATCCGCGCCGCCCGGGCAGGATCCCGTACGGCTGCTGCTCCGTACGACCCTGCCCCGGCTCTTCCTCGCCCTCAGCGCGGGCGCCGCCCTGCTGATCGCCGCCGCGCCGTGGGTGGTGGCGGTCCTCGCGCCGGGGCTGCCCGAGCCGGGACTCGCCGTCGACTGCACCCGGCTCACCGCCACCTGCGCACTGACCTTCGGCATGGCCGGGTACTGCAGCGCGGCGCTGCGCGCGCACGGCAGCTTTGTGGCGCCCGCGGTGATCTACGTCGTCTACAACGCGGGCATCATCGCGACGATGCTGGCGGCCGGGGACCGGTGGGGGGTACGGGCCGCCGCCGCCGGGGTCGCGCTCGGCGGGGTGCTGATGGTGCTGGTCCAAGTGCCCTCGCTCTGGCGAAAACTGACAGAACGTCAGAGACAGAGCGACAGCGGGGCGAAGGCCACGCGCACCGGACCGCCCGTCGCGCTCGCGCTCCTCGCGCCCGTGATCGTCTTCGCGCTCAGCAGGCAGTCGCAGGTCCTCATCGAACGGTTCCTGGCGGCGCCGCTGCCCGCCGGCGCGATCTCGCATCTCAACTACGCGCAGAAGGTCGCGCAGATCCCGATGACGCTCTCCATGATGCTGTGCACGGTCACCTTCCCGGTGGTCGCCCGCGCCATGGCGGCAGGGGAGACCGGCCGGGCGCGCCGCCGGGTCGAGCGCGATCTCGCGCTGGCCGGGACGGTCGTCCTGATCGGCGCCGCCACGGTCATCGCCTGCGCGCCGCAGCTCATCGAAGTGCTTTTCCAGCGCGGCGCGTTCGACCCGGCCGACACGGCCGCGACCGCCTCCGTGATGCGGGTGTACGCGCTCGGACTGCTCGGCCACACCCTCGTCGGGGCGCTGGTGCGCTGCTACTTCTCCGCCGCGCGCCCCCTCTGGTTCCCCGCCCTCGCCATGCTCACCGGCCTCGCGCTGACCACCGGCGCGGGCGCCCTGCTGGTACGGGTCTGGGGCGTGCTCGGCATCGCCGCGGCCAACGCCCTCGGCATCACCCTCACCGCCGCCCTGATGCTGCACGGCGTCGGCCGCCACAGCGTGCCCGTCGCCCTCCGGGCCGTCACCGGCGGACTGCTCAAGCTCAGCTCCGCGGCCGCCGCGGCCACCGGCTCCGGCTGGCTCTGCGCGGTCCTGATCCCCTCGCCCGTCCTGGGCACCGCGGCGGCCTGCGCGGCCGTCACCGCGGTGTTCCTGGTCATCGCCCGCGCCCTCGGGGCACCCGGGACCGACACCGTCCTGCGCGCCCTCACCCGCGTTCTTGTCCGCCCCCTCACACGAAAGCTCGCACATGCCCGCTGACACGGAGTCCCCAGGCCCCTTGTGGACAGCCATGTACCACTCCGTCGCCGACACGGCCGACGACCCCTACCAGGTGACCGTCTCCCCGGCCCGTCTCGAACGGCAGCTCGGCTGGCTGCGCCGGCGCGGACTGACCGGCGTCGGCATGGAGCGGCTGCTGCGCGCACGCGCCGAGGGCCGCGGCGCCGGACTCGTCGGGCTGACCTTCGACGACGGGTACGCGGACTTCCTGGACCACGCCGTACCGCTGCTCAGGAAGTACGGGTTCACTGCAACGGTCTTCGTCCTGCCCGGCCGGCTCGGCGGTACGAACGAGTGGGACAGGCCGGGCCCCAGCAAGCCCCTCCTCACCGGGCCCGGTATCCGCGCCGCCCAGGCGGCCGGCATGGAGATCGGCTCCCACGGCCTGCGCCACACCGATCTCACCAAGGCCGACGACGACCTGCTCGCCGCCGAGACCGCCCGGAGCAGGGAGATCCTCCGTACCCTCACCGGCGCCGAGGTGACCGGCTTCTGCTATCCGTACGGCGCGGTCGACACCCGGGTGATCGGTGCCGTACGGGCCGCCGGCTACGCGTACGCCTGCGCCATCAGCCCCGGGCCGCTGACCGGGATGTTCGCCCTGCCCCGGGTCCATGTCGGCGAGAAGGACACCGGACCGCGGCTGCGCCTCAAACACGGACTGCACCGCTGGCGCCGCGAGCCCGTCCCGGCAGCGGACTACGCGGCGTACGCCGGCGCACCGGCCGGACCTGACGGAGGGACGGGCCGGTGAAGGTGCTGCACATCATCACCGGACTCGGCATCGGCGGCGCCGAGCAGCAGCTCCGGCTCCTGCTCCGCAGACTGCCGACCGACAGCGAGGTCATCACGCTGACCAACCCCGGCCCGGTCGCCGAGGGCATCGTCGCCGACGGCGTGCCCGTCACGGACCTCGCCATGGCCGGGAACAAGGACCTCGGCGCGCTGCCACGGCTGACCAGACTGGTCAAGCAGGGGCGGTACGACGTGGTGCACACGCATCTCTACCGGGCCTGTCTGTACGGGCGGTTCGCCGCGCGGCTCGCGGGCGTACGGACCATCGTGGCCACCGAACACTCCCTGGGCGCCGTCCAGATCGAGGGCAGACAGCTCTCCACCAGCGCCCGCTCGCTCTATCTGGCGGGCGAGCGCCTGGGCACCGCGACGGTCGCCGTCTCCGCCACCGTCGCGCGCCGCCTGGAGCGCTGGGGGGTGCGCCGCGACCGTATCCATGTCGTGCCCAACGGCATCGACGTGGGGCGCTTCGCGTACGACGAGGACGCCCGCCGCGCCGCCCGGAGCCGTCTCGGGCTGCCGCAGGACGCCTTTGTGGTGGGCGGTGTCGGCCGGCTCACCGGCAGCAAACGCTTCGACGCGCTCGTACGGGCCGTCGCCGAACTCCCTTACGCGCGGCTGCTCCTGGTCGGCGACGGGCCCGAGCGGGAGCGGCTGCGGCGGCTCGCGGCGGAGCAGGGGGCGGCCGGGCGGGTGCTGCTGCACGGTGCGTGCGAGGACCCGCCACCGGAAGTGAAAACTGACGAGGCATCAGATTCGGGCAGGTCCTCGGGCCTCGACCTGCCTTCCCTGCTCGCCGCCATGGACGTCTTCGTCTCCACCTCCTACGACGAGGCCTTCGGGCTCGCCGTCGTCGAGGCCCTCGCAGCCGGTCTCCCGGTGCTCCATGTCACCTGCCCCGCCCTCCACGACCTGCCTGCCGAAGACGCGCCGGGAGCCCGGCAGATCAGCGGCTCCGTACCCGAACTGGCCGCCGAACTGCGGCGGTTCGAGGGCGCACCGCCGCAACGGCTGCCCGTGCCCCGGGCGGCGCGCCACTACGACATCTCTCACAGCGCCGACCAGTTGATGGCGGTGTACGAGCACGCCGTCCGAGGTACGGCCTCCACCCGAGAAGTGAGTTGCTCATGAACGAGTCGCACCAGTCGAGTCCTCCGCGGCGCCGGGCCGCGCGGCGCACCCCGGTGGCGGCGAGGCTGAAGGCGCTGCCGGTCTGGGCGGTCGTACCGGCGACGGCGCTGGCCGGGGCGCTGGCCGGGGGCGCGTACGGGCTGCTCCGTACCCCCGAGTACTCCGCGACCAGCTATGTCCTCGTCGTACCGACCGAGAAGGCGGACCCGGCGGCGGCGCTCGGGTTCGCGACGGCGTACGGGCGGATCGCCTCGCATGTGGCGCTGCTCGGGGACGCGCCGGTCTGGGCCGGGGTGTCGGCGCGGACCCTCAAGGAGAGCGTGCGGACGGCGACTTCGCCGGACGCGCCGATGATCTCGGTGACGGCGACCTCGCCCGAGGCGTCGACCGCGGTGAACATGGCGGACGGGGTGGCGCGCTCGCTGGTCGTCAACGGCTCGCATCTGCAGAGCAGTACGAACGTACGGGTCATCCAGTTCTCGCGGGCGGTCGCGCCGATGAGCCCGGTCTCGGTGTCCGCGCCGCTGGCGGCCCTGGTGGGGGCCGGGGCGGGCGGGCTGCTCGGCGGGCTCGGGCTGCTGGTACGGCCGGGGCGGCGGACCGGGCAGCAGGTGCACGCGACGGTGCCGGCCCCGGCGGCGGCACCCGAGCCGCAGCCGGGGTCCAAGTCGCGGACGGAGGCGGTCTGATGGCCGCCGAACCGAGGCCCGGAACGGCCGTGTCCCCGACCCCGACCGCGGCCCGCCCGGGCCCCTCCGTACCCCCCGCATCCCCGGTGCCGGCCAAGGCGCCCAAGCCGGCCGGCGTACCGGCCGGGCCGACCCCCGCGTCCCCCGCATCGCCTGTGCCGCCCAAGCCGTCCCGCGCGGCCTCCGCCCCGCTGGTCTCCGCCACTCCCACCGCGCCCGCCGCCTCCTCCGGCGCTTCCGGCGTGTCCGGCGCTTTTGTCTCGGGGCCTGCCTTCACCACCGAGCTGTGCCGGGACATCGGCCGCTTCGGCGCGCTCGGGCCCGCCTGGCAGGCGCTGCACCGCCGGTGCCGTACCGCCACCCCCTTCCAGAGCCACGCCTGGCTGCACTCCTGGTGGCAGTCGTACGGCACACCGGGACGGCTGCGGATCGTGCTCGTACGCCGGGCGGGGCAGCTCGTCGCGGCGGCGCCGCTGATGCTGGTCCACCGTCCGGTCCCGGTCCTCGTACCGCTCGGCGGGACCATCTCCGACTTCTCCGACGTCCTGCTCGACGACGGCTGCCCCGACGCCGCCGCGTCCGCGCTGGCCAGGGCCCTCAAGGGCGCTGCCCGTACGGCGGTGATCGATCTGCGCGAGGTACGGCCGGGTGCCGCGGCGGAGCGTCTCTACTCCTGCTGGAACGGGCCGCGCAGGCAGCTCGCCGACTCGCTCTGTCTGGAACTGCCCGCCGTCCCCATGGACGAGCTGCTCGGCAGGCTCGCCTCCTCCCGCGCCCAGCGCTTCCGCGCGAAGCTGCGCAAGCTGGACTCGCTCGGGATCGAGGAGCGGGTGGTGCCGGAGGGCGAGATCCCCGTCGCGGTCGCGCGGCTGCTGGAGCTGCACCGGCGCCAGTGGCAGGGCCGCGGGGTCACCCCCGAGCATCTCTCCGCCCGGTTCGCGGACCACCTCACCCGCGCGGTCGGCGCGATGGCCGGGTGCGGGGACGCGCGGGTCACCGAGTTCCTGCTCGGCGGGGAGGTGGTCGCCGCGGATCTGACCCTGATGTCGGGGCAGCTCGCGGGCGGCTATCTGTACGGGGCCGATCCGGTCCTCCGCGCCAAGAAGGTGGATGTGGCCACGATGCTGCTGCGGAGCGGGGCCCGCCGGATCAGCGGGAGCGGGCGCGCCGCGCTGAGCATGCTGCGCGGCAACGAGCCGTACAAGCACCACTGGCGCCCGGACACCGTTCACAACCGGCGCTTCCTGCTGTGCCGGCCGTATCTGGAGCCCTCGATGCTGCTGCTGACCGGGCGCGCGGCGGCCCGGGGGAGGGCCGCCGCGCTGGTCAAGCGGCTGCGAAAGGCATGAGGCCGCCGGGGCGGCCGCGCTTCAGGAGCCCAGCCGCCGCCACCAGTCCAGCGGGATGCAGACCTTCCCGCCCAGCCATTTCTCGATCCACGGGCCGAGGTCCATCGGCGTACAGGCGGGCCGGCCGGGCGCCGGTGTCGAAGGCGATGTCGGTACCGGTGTGGGCGCTGGGGTCGGCGTCGGAGTGGGCGTGGGTGCCGGACTGGGTGTCGGCGCGGGTGTCGGCGCCGGTTCCGGCACGCGGCCGTAGAGCATGGACCGGTACACCTTCGACGATTCGGGATTCTGCTCGCACTGCCATACGCCGTGCGGACAGTAGTCGGTGACGGTGTTGTAGAGCGGCTTGTACGTGTCGATCCACTGGAGCATGCCCCGCATGTATTCGGGGTTGTCACCATTGCGGAAGAGACCCCACTCCGGATAGGAGATCACCTTTCCATGCGCGGCGGCGAAGTCCACATGGTCCTGGAGTCCGTACGGTTCGTCGACCTGTTCCCGGAAGGTCCGGCCCGGCGGCTGGTCGTACGAATCCATGCCGATGATGTCGACGACATCGTCGCCCGGATAACACGAGGTCCAGGGAACGGCGTCGCGGCCGCGGTTGGGGGCGAAATCGAAACGGAAATTCTGGCCCGGCACGGCGCGCATGGTGGTGACAATGCGGCGCCAGTACATTTTCCACGCCGCCGGGGCGGGCCCGCAGCGATGGGTGTACGTCGCCCCGTTCATCTCCCAGCCCAGCACGATCACCGTATCGGGAACACCGAGCCCGACCAGCCGTCGCGCCAAGGCGCTGAAATGCTCGTCGTACCGGCCCGCCGCGCCTTTGTACAGCTCACGGCGGACGACCGAGTCCCTGACATGGTCCTCGTTGCGCTCCAGCATGGGAACGTTGAGTACGAACAGCCGGTCGTCCCTGGCCTTTCGCCACTCGGCCCACTGCTCCAGGAAATCCGGGGCGCCCTCGATGTTGGACCACAGGTCCCCGGGGAGATAGGTGTGCCCGACGCGGACATCCGCACCGCCGAGCCATTTCTTGAGCGCGGGAATGCGCTCGATGCCTTTGGGGCCGTAGTCGAGATAGGCGCCCATCGCGGGCGAGGGCGCCTGCGGCGGTTTGCGCCCGCCCGTACGGTCCGGATCTGGCGGGCTGTCAGGATCGGCCAGTACCGCGCCCGAGGAAAGGAGGGCGGCCGTGACCACACCCAGGCACGCGA
This sequence comes from Streptomyces sp. NPDC057617, assembly GCF_042800555.1. Taxonomy (NCBI): domain Bacteria; kingdom Bacillati; phylum Actinomycetota; class Actinomycetes; order Kitasatosporales; family Streptomycetaceae; genus Streptomyces; species Streptomyces sp. NPDC057617. The sequence continues at coordinate 111,677 of NZ_JBHVGV010000010.1, forward strand.
CCGTCATCCTTCTGCGGCGGGGTCGTTGGAACATGTACGCGCTCCTTGCGAGTCGGGACCACTTCCGCGGCCACGGATGGTCACGCTCGCTCAAAAGTATTTCTAATAAGCCGAATGGGAACCCGGTCCGGTACTCCAGTAGTCCGTCCGTGCTTTTCATCCCCCGCTTGGGCCATCGCATTGGGCCATCGAATTGAAGGACACACCACCGTGCCGAGCTTGGACACCCGCGTTCCCGCCGTACTGCTGAGGCTCGACCAGAACCCGTTCCACCACGGGACGCTGGGCGCCGTCCGGTCCCTCGGCCGGGCCGGGATCGAGGTGCACGCGGTGGTCGAGGCGGCGCGCGGGCCCGTGGGGCACTCCCGCTATCTGCGCCATACGCATCCACGGCCCGACGGCTGCCGGGATCTGGCGGACATTCAGCGACTGCTACTAGGTGTCTCGGACCGGCTCGGCACCCCGGCGGTGCTCATTCCCATGGACGATCTGAGCGCGATCGCCGTGGGACGGCTGCAGACCTGTCTGACCGGCCGTTATCTGCTGCCTGAGCAGCCGTCAGGACTGCCCGAGCGGGTCGCTGACAAGGCGGAGCTGGTGGGGATCTGCCGGGATCTGGGCATCGCCCACCCGAGGACGGTGATCCCCGGCTGCGCGGCGGAGGCGGCGACGGCCGCGCGGACGCTGGGGCTGCCGGTGGTGGCGAAGTGGAGCAGACCGTGGCTGCTTCCGGAGGCGGGCGGGCTGCGCAGCACCCAGCTCGTACGCTCCGCGCGCGAGGCCGGCGAACTGTACGGGCGGAGCGCCGAGGCGGGCAGCCGGCTGCTGCTCCAGGAGTTCCTGCCGCACGGCCGGGGCCTCGACTGGTTCTTCCACGGATACAGCGGGGGCGGCGGCGAGTGCCTGGTCGGGGCGGCGGGCCGCAAGGACCGGTCCTGGCCGGCCGGGGCGGGGCTGACCGCGGTGGGCACCTGGCTGCCCAATCCGGCGGTCGAGCGGACGGCCCGTCAGATGGTCGCGGCGCTCGGCTACCGGGGGATCCTCGATCTCGACTTCCGCCGTGACACCGCGACCGGCGCCTACCACCTGCTGGACTTCAACCCCCGGCCCGGCGCGCAGTTCCGGCTCTTCACCGACCGGGCGGGCACCGATGTCGTACGGGCGCTCCATCTCGACCTGACCGGCAGGACCGTCCCGGCGCAGACCGCGGCGCACGGCAGGACGTTCATGGTGGAGAACTACGCGCTGCTGTCCGCCCTCACGGCCCTGCCCTCCGGCCGCGCGGACGGATCCCGCAGGACGGGGTCCGTGGAGACGGCGTGGTTCGCGCCGGACGATCCCTCGCCCGCGTACGCCATGGCCGTCGCCTGGGGACTGCACGCGGTACGGCGGGGACAGCGCGGGCTCGGGCGCGGCCTGGAGCGGGCGCTCGGGCGCGGTGCGGGCGGGCGGCGTACGGGCGAGCCGGGGCAGCGCGAACCGGTGCTGCCGCGGACGAGCCCGGTGATCCGCCCGCCGCGCGGGCGCAGCCCGGAGTCCACCACTCCGGGCGCCGCGGTCCCGCACGGGTCCGGATGACCCGCGGCCGCGGGGCGGCGGACCGTACCCGCGGATCGCCACGCAGGACCGGCTCGCGGACCGCCCGGCCCGGCAGACCGGCCTCGCAGACCAACCGACCGACCCGACTGATCACTCCGACACTGACCACTCCGGCCGACCCCCGGCTACCGACCCCGGCACAGAGAGCGGGACACATGATGCACGACCTGGCAGTGGTGGGCGCAGGCCCCTATGGACTCTCCATCGCCGCGCACGCCGCGGCGGCCGGACTCGATCTGCGGGTGTTCGGCAGGCCGATGGCCTCCTGGCGGGACCACATGCCGCCCGGGATGTTCCTCAAGTCCGAACCCTGGGCGTCGAATCTGTCCGACCCGAGAGGAGCCTTCGGCCTCGCCGACTACGCGGCGACCCAGGGGGTGGAGGTCCGGCACGGAGTTCCGCTGCCGGTCGGCTTCTTCGCCTCGTACGGGCTGTGGTTCGCGGAGCGCGCGGCCCCGCCGGTCGACGAGCGGATGATCACGGCCGTACGGCCCTGCCCCGGCGGATTCCGGCTCTCCACCGAGGACGGCGAGAGCGTCCTCGCCCGTACGGTCGCGCTCGCGATCGGTGTGATGCCGTTCATCGACATCCCCGGGCCGCTGCTCGCGCTGACCGCCGAGCACGTCTCGCACAGCAGCCATCACGCGGATCTGACGCGCTTCAAGGGGCGGGACGTCACCGTCATCGGCGCGGGCCAGGCGGCCCTGGAGACCGCCGCGCTCCTCGCCGAGCAGGGCACCACCGTCAGGGTGGTCGCCCGGTCGGGACAGTTGAACTGGAACACCCTGCCGCCGCCCCTGCGCCGCCCCCTCAGGGAGACGGTCCGTCAGCCGCACACCGGACTGGGCTGCGGCTGGAAGAACTGGCTGTACGCGGAGTCGCCCGGCCTCTTCCGCCGGCTGCCCGCCGCGACCCGGGCGCGCGTCTTCACCTCGGCACTGGGTCCGGCGGGCGCGTGGTGGCTGCGGGAGCGCTTCGAGTCCGCGGTGGAGGCGGGTCTCGGCGAGAGCGTGGCCAACGCGGACCCGGTGGACGACGGGCGCGTACGGCTCGAACTGGTCTCCATCGCGGGCCGGGTACGGGTCGTCGAGACGGACCATGTGATCGCGGCCACCGGATTCACCCCGGGTCTCGAACGGCTCGGTGTGCTCGACTCCGGCCTGCGGGCCACCCTCACCACGGTCCGCCCCAGCAGCGCGCCCGAGGCGAGCCCGCTCTTCGAGTCCTCGCACCCCGGGCTGTTCCTGGCCGGGCTGCTGAGCGCGCCGTCGTTCGGCCCGTCGATGCGGTTCGTGTACGGAGCGGCCTACACGGCGGAGCGGCTGGTGCACGGGGTACGGCGGCGGCTCGGGGCCCGGGGCGGAGCAGGCGGCGCAGTGGCCGAGGCCCCGGTGGGCGGATCGCTCGGTACGGTCCGGCAGCGGCAGGCGTCCGGGGCGGACCGCTCACCGGAGCCGACAACGGCCGGGAAATCACAGCTCTCCTGACGAGCTGTCAGCTCTCGGTTTCACTTGGAAACGCCTCGGCCGGGAGAATCCCCGTGATTCTCCCGGCCGGAGGGCGCTACTTCGGTCAGCGGCGGGCGGCGGTGCCGCGCCGGTAGAGGATCCCGCCCCCGAGCAGCAGACCCGCGCTGATCGCCGCCAGGGCGAACAGGTTGGTGTCGCTGCCGGTGGACGCGAGCGTGATGGTCTCGGAGGTGGTGGCCGCGCCGGGGTGCTCGGCGGGGGTGGCCGAGCCCGGAGTGGCCGAGCCCGGAGTGGTCCGGTCTCCAGGAGGCGCGGCGGGTCCGAAGGGCCCGGACGGCTCTGTGGTCCGGCCGTCGGGCGGCGTGGAGCCCTCAGGGGTCTCGGGTGCCTGGGGTGTCTCGGGACCGCCCGGAGCCTCGGGACCGCCGGGCGCCTCGGGGTTCTGGGGCGGCGCCTCGGTCTCGGGGCCTTCGTGGGCGCCGGGGCCCTCCGGGCCTTCGTGGTGGGCGGCCTGCGGCGGGTTGTTGGCGCAGCCGTTGCCGAAGGCCGGGTTGAGGAGACCGACCAGGTTGGCCGAGTTGCCGCAGGCGTTCACCGGGACGTCGAGGGGCGCCTGAAGGGCATTGCCCGAGCCCACGCCCGGCGACCCCTTCGCGATGGCACTGGCACTGGAGCCGGAGGGCTTGCCGTACGAGCCGTGCGAGCCATGCAGACCGTGAGAGGCGCCCGGACCGGCCTGGCCGTGCGGGCCCTGAGCCTCGTGGGAATCCCGTCCGGGGGCGTGGTCCGGGGCGTGGGCGCCCGGCGGCGTACGGTCGTCGCCGTGCTCGGGCGCCGGGTGCCGGTCATGCGCCGGGGCCCCGTGCGGGGCCGGATGTCTCGCGGCGCCCGATCCGTTGGCACAGGCGTTGCCGAAAGCGGGATTGCCCGCCCCGACGACATCCGCGGTGTTCCCGCAGACGTTGACAGGGACCTCGATGGGTACCTGAACACTGTTGCCCGACAGCACTCCCGGTGATCCGGCGGCCACCACGTCGCCCTCCACCGCGATGGCATAACCACCGCCGATGGCCAGCACGCCCGACGCCGCCGCGGCGGTGAGCAGCCCCTTGCTGATGCGGTCTCGCATTTCTCTTTTCTCCTCCTGCTGTGACTTCGGGACCGACTGAGACCGGTCCCGAAGCAGGGAGAACCCCATGCTCCGGGACCGGACGGGGAAGCGTCAGTCGGCGTTGACGCAGGTGTTGCCGAAGGCCGGGTTCAGCAGGGCGAGGATGTCGACGGTGTTGCCGCACAGGTTGATCGGTACGTGAATGGGCACCTGGATGGCATTGCCCGAGAGGACGCCAGGGGAACCGACTGCGGCCGCTTCGGCCTCGGCGTCGGCCATGGCCGGGGCGGCAGCGCCCATCGTCATGAGCAGACCTGCGACGATGGTTGCGGCCTTCTTGCACTTCATCGTGAGCCCTTTCCGCAGCGGCGAATTCGTCCGCACGACTGTCGTGGCACGCGGGCATCGATTTCTCGGCCCGCACGTCCGCTGCTGGAACTCCAACGATGAGGCGCGCGGCAAGGAAACTGTCCTGTTTTATGGCTTTCGCTGGTTCACTCGAATGCCGCGCGAAGGGATTCCGGGGCTTTTTCGTTTCTGCCCGGCGGGCGTCCGCAGGGAATAAGGGACGGGCCGGCCGGGGCACCGTCGCCCCGGCCGGCCCGTCGGCCCGGAGCGTCGTCCGGGCGGTGGCAGGCGGTACCGGTCAGTGGTTGCCGGTGCCGTTCCCGGACAGGACCGGGATGTCGTCCAGGATGTGCGACAGCGGCTCGTCGCCCTTGGCCTGGGTGGAGTTCTCCGCGCACTGCTGGTTCTGCGGCGACGACAGGACATTGACGTCCTGGACCGTGACCGGGATGAGGCCGATGAGAGAGCCGGCGTTGACCTTGACGGGCACACCGAGGCAGAGCTTGTTCAGCGAGCCCTGGACCAGTTCGAGCTGCGGGCTCATCTTGCCGTGGGTGGAGGAGTTCCCGAAGGCCTGCTTGGCACCGTTGCCGCTGAACGACGTGGTGCCGTGGTCGTCGCCGATGGCGAGCGCGGTGGGCGCCGCCGCAGCCGACATGCCGACCACGGAGGCGGCGACGGCGGCGCCGGCCATAATCTTCTTGATCACGATGGGTTCCTTTTCTCAGGAAATGCAGGTGGGGCGACCTGGACAACCGCGCGTCAGCGGTTTGGTTCCGCTGCTTCACCCGATCGGCTAGTTGATCACCGGTAATAGACCATTGGGGTGAAGCGCCAGAACCAAACACACGGTGGGAAGTTGCTCAGGGGGCTCCGCAGTCTTGGGGCATCCGTCAGAAGGGGACTCATCGTGATGATCAAGAAGGTCATGGCCGGTGCGGCTGTCGCCGCCTCTGCCGTCGGCTTTTCGGCCGCCGCCGCTCCGCAGGCATTGGCCGTCGGCAACGACAATGGCACCACGTCGTTCAGCGGCAACGACGCCTGGCAGGCCTATGGCAACTCGGCGACGTACGGCCACATGAGCCCGCAGATGGCGCTCATCCAGGGCTCGCTCAACAAGCCTTGCATCGGTCTGCCCGCCAAGCTGAACGCCGGCTCTCTCATCGGTCTCATCCCGGTCTCGGTCCAGGACATCAATGTCCTGTCGTCGCCGCAGAACCAGCAGTGTGTCGAGAACTCCACCCAGGCGAAGGGCGATGAGCCGCTGTCGCACATCCTGGACAACATCCCGATCCTGTCCGGCAATGGCACGGGCAACCACTGAGAAATCGGCCGGCCGGCCGGACCGTCGCTGAAATCCCGCGGCGGTCCGGTCTTTTTCGCTGTTAATGCGATACGCCGTTCGAGGGAACGGCCGCAACCATTCCGTCCATCGGCGGGTTGAACAATCGGACTCCACCGGTGGGGTCCGACTTTCCGGAAAGGCATTTACATGAAGAAGCTGTGGGCAACCGCCGCGGTAGCGGCCACGATCGTCGGGGCGTCCGCCGCGGCCGTGTCGCCGGCCCTGGCGATCGGTGACGACCATGGCACCACGTCGTTCAGCGGCAACGGTGCCGAGCAGGCCTTCGGCAACTCCTCCACCAAGGGCGACATGAGCCCGCAGCTCGGCCTGGTCCAGGGCTCGCTGAACAAGCCCTGCGTCGGTCTGCCGATCAAGGCCAACCTGGGCTCTCTCATCGGCGCCATCCCGGTCACGGTCCAGGACATCAATGTCCTGTCGTCGCCGCAGAACCAGCAGTGTGTCGAGAACTCGACCCAGGCCAAGGGCGACGAGCCGCTGTCGCACATCCTGGACGACATCCCGATCCTGTCCGGGAACGGTGCCAACAACCGCTGACGCCCATCTCGGAGGCCCGGGGGGGGGGGGAGACAGGGAAGGGAGCCGCTTTTTTTTTGTTTTGGGGGTCGGGGGGTTGCCCGTTGGGAACACGGAGATGGACGGGCCCCCC